>NZ_JBDUUF010000001.1:393710-1090980 GCF_039939235.1 Gordonia aurantiaca
GCCCCCGCCCCCGCCCCCCCCCCCCCCCCCCCCCCCACGACCGGGTGACCGTGCGCCCCGAACCGGAGATGTGTGTCCACCGTTTCGAGGTCGCACGGTGATCGGTCACCAGATGACGGCGAGACCCGCCGCGATCAGGGGCAGCACCGCGGCGGCCCAGAACAGTCCGCGCGGCACGGGCTCGCCCGTGCGCCGCTGCCGGGCGTTGCCGATCCCCAGGATCGCGCCCAGCGCCAGCAGGATCACCAGCTTGATGCCGATCTTCGGGTAGTTGAGGTCGATGCCCTCCGGCCACGGGGCCGCGAGCGCCAGGCCGGTGATGAACGACAGCAGGACGCCGTACTCCATCACGCGGGTGAACCGGAACTCCCGGCTCGCCGCCTGGGCGACCAACGCGCCGAAGGTCACGGCGAAACCGATGAGGTGCACGAAGATTACGACGTTGCGTAGTATTTCCATGCCTGCACTGTACCCAGCCGTCGTCGCCGGGCCGTCCTCGTCGTTCCGCCCTCCGCGCGTTGGCCCCACGGGGCACGATGGACGCATGGAGTACGACGAATCCGGTACCACGACTGTCGACGGCGAGGCCTCGGCCTCCACGGGACGGGCCGCCCCACTCGCGCGGACCGCGCTGGGCACCTACCGCGGGGTCGCCGGTGAGCGCGCCGACATCTGGCGGGGCATCCGCTACGCCGAGCCCCCGGTCGGGGACCTGCGCTGGCGGCGCGCGGTCCCACTCTCCGCCACCGGGGACCCCGACGCGATCATCGGGGCCCGCACGTTCGGCGCGGTCAACCCGCAGGAACCCAACCCCGCCGTCCGGCTCGGCCCCGACGTCGTGTTCGACGAGGACTGCCTGTACCTCAACGTGTGGACCCCGCCCGGGGCATCGACCCGCGCCGGCAGGGGGCTCCCGGTCATGGTGTGGCTGCACGGCGGGGCCTATGTCCTGGGTTCGGGTAGCCAGCCGTATTACGAGGGCTCCAACCTCGCCGCCGCCGGCGACGTGGTGGTCGTGACGCTCAACTACCGCCTCGGACTGCACGGCTTCGCCGATCTGTCGTCGATCGACCCGCGATTCGAGTCCAACGTCGGACTCAGTGACGTGCTCGCCGCACTCCGCTGGGTCCGCGACCACATCGCCGCATTCGGTGGGGATCCCGAGCGCGTCACCGTGTTCGGGGAATCCGCCGGCGCCGGGCTGGTGACCGCGCTTCTCACGATGCCCGCCGCGGACGGGCTGTTCGACCGGGCGATCGCCCAGAGTTCGCCGGTGACCTCGATGTACGGCGCCGAGCGCGCGGCCCGCGTCGCGCGGCTCCTGCTGGAGGCATCGGGACTCGACGAGGCGGACACCGTCGCCGCGGTCGACGCGATCGAAAACCTCGACGCCGCACGGTGTTCCGGACTCACCAGCGAGCTGTTCGCCCGGGTGCCCACCGACTGGCCCGGCACCATCGCCTTCGCCCCGGTCGTCGACGGCGATCTGCTGCCCGAGTATCCGCTCGACGTCTACCGGGCCGGGCGGGCGCTGCCGGTGCCGCTGATCATCGGGACCAACCGGGACGAGGCGAGTCTGTTCAAGTACATGAAGTCCCCGCTCATGCCGATCACCACCGAGGAGATCGAGCGGATGTTCGCCTCGATGGCCGCCGAGTATCCCGATGTGGTGTTACCCGAACGCGCACAGGTGCTCTCGGCCTACTCGGGACTCAAGCCGAAGGTGACCGGGCTCGGGGTCGCCCGCGACGTCGCGTTCCGGATGCCGACGTTGTGGCTCGCCGACGCCCACGCGCACCGCGCCCCGACCCATGTCTACCGGTACGACTGGTGCCCGCGGATGTTCAAGCTCCTCGGTCTCGGCGCCGCACACGCCACCGAGGTCCCGTATGTGTGGGGCAATCTCGGGTCCACCCCGCGCGACATCACCTTTCTGCTCGGCGGACGCAAGCACGGAGAGGCGGTGTCGCAGAGGATGATCCGGCGCTGGACGCAGTTCGCGCACGGGAACGAACCCGATGCGGGCGACGACTGGCCGACCTACGACAGCGGCCACCGGCCGGTGCTGCGCATCGATGCCGAGGACCGCGTGGTCGCCAACCTCGACGGCGATCTGTGGGAGGCGTGGGGCGAGGAGCCGCTCAGTTTCCGTTGAGGCGGCCGCGACGGGGATGGCCGTCGCAGTCTCCCTTGAGGTCCGCGTGCGGGAGGTACGCCTTGCGCTGTGCCGGCGTCAGGGGTGAGGTGCTGGCGCAGACCCAGCCGCGGGCGGCGTTCACGTCCAGGCTGTGCACGTACACGTTGCCGGTGGTGTCGCCGCCGGCGAGCAGTTCGTCGTCGGCGGGCATGCGCACCGGGAGCTGCCAGGTGGTGGTCGTGTCGGTGGTCGACAGCAGGGTCCCGACCGACTGCCGGTCGGTGAGCTCCCCGTGGTCGCCGAGCGCGAAGCTGATCAGTTCGTGGGTGGCGGTGCCCACGGCGACCCGGTTCGGCGACATCGACAGCGTGTCCGGGTAGAGCTCCTCGTGCCGGTCGATGCGCTCGGGGCCGGCGCCCGAACCCGGCGCCGGGAGCCGCCACGTCGACAGTGCCCGGGCCGCGACGACCAGGATCTCGCCGCTGTCGTCGAAGGCGGCCTGCGTGACCGGGGCGTCGTCGGTGATCACCGCGTACGGTTCGGTGTCCCCGGAGGCCAGGTCGTACAAATAGACGCGCTTGTCGTCGGAGGTCACCGCGAGCCGTTTGGCGTCACGGCTGAACGCGATGCCGCGGATGAGGTCCGTGGGCCCCTCGAGCGGCTCGCCGACCCGCCGGGGCGCCGACGGGTCCGAGGTGTCCCAGAGTGCGACCGTCGTGTCGGTGTCTCCGGTCGCGAGCGTGTTCCCGGTCGGCGAGAAGGTGACCGGGAACGAGTACCGGGTGTCGAGCGGCAGTTTCGCCGCGGCACGCGGGGCCGCCGGGTCGGCGATGTCCCACAGCTCCACGAGACCGCCGTTGTTGTTGGCCGTCGCCGCGAGGGTGCCGCGCGCGTTCACCGACACCCGAGGGTGGTCGTTGACCTTCCGCTGGACCGGGATGCGCGACCGCAGCGTCAACTGCTCGCCGGCAAGGGTCCACAGATTGAGGGTGGTGTCCGACCCGACGGTCGCGAGGACGCGTTGCGCCGGGTCGGTGGCGACGCCGCTGATGGTGCCGCCGCGGTCGGGGACGGTGCGGTCGGGCAGCGACCACACGTCGATCGTCCCGTCGGAGCGGCCCGAGACCAGGCGGTCGCCGCTCGGGTCGAAGGCGGTGGAGAAGGTCCGCACCGAGCCCTGTTCGGAGGCGGTCTGCAACGCCCACTGCATGGTCGGCGACCCACGGTTGGCGGTGTTCCACACCCGGACCGTGCCGTCGGCGCGGGCGGAGGCGAGCCGAGCGCCGCCCGGGTCGAAGCCGATCGACCACGACCCGGCCGTGGCATTGGGCAGCGAGGTGCTCAGCGGGTGCGGTGACGCGGGGTCGGAGACATCCCAGAGCTGGGCGTTCGGACTGTCACCGGTGATCGCCAGCGTCCGGCCGTCGGGGCCGAACGCCACCGCGTGGGTGATGCTGGGGAAGCCGGTGATCGGCTCGCCGGCGGGCTGCGGTCGTTCTCCGGTGCTCCACAGACGCACCGTGCGGTCGTCGCCGCCGCTGGCCAGCAGCCGCCCGTCGGGGCTGAAGGACAGGGTCCGGGCCGCGGCGGTGTGCCCGCGCAGCTCGGCGGTCTGCCGCAGCGAGCCGTTCGGGGCTACCGCGTAGACGGTGATCGACCCGTCGTCCGACGACGCGGCGAGGGTGCGTCCGTCGGCGGAGAACCGTGCCATGTAGACGGTGCCGCGCCCGGGCGTCGCGGTCGACCGCAGCGCGGGCCGGGCCGGGTCGGCGAGATCCCAGACGCGGACGGTGCCGTCGCCGCTACCGGCCGCCAGCAGCGGGAGAGCCGGATGGAACGAGGTCGAGGTCACGTAGTTGCCGAACCCGGAGAGCGTCCCCGCCTCCCGGTAGCCGGGGTGATGGTCGGTGCGTTGCCACAGCCGCACCGTCCGGTCGCCGCTCGCCGAGGCGAGGAACCTGCCGGTGCGGTCGAAGGCCAGGTCGTAGACCGGTCCGGTGTGTCCCGTCACCTGGGTGGCGAGTGGACTCGTCGCGGCGCCGCGCACGGCCGCGACGACCGTCGGGTCGTCGGGGTAGAGCTGGTGCGCGACCAACAGCAGACGCGCGGCGACCGACGGATTGGACCGCTGCATGTTGTCGATGTGGGACAGCAGCGCCTGCCGTTCGGCGAAGTTGCGTTGATTGCGCAGGTCGTGGGCCTGCCGGAACCCGATCACGGCCGCGATGGACGCAGCGATCGCGAGGACGACGATCACCGAGACCGCCCCGAGTTGCAGGAGCCGGCGCCGGTGTTCCATCGCGACCGCGGAGTCGAGGAACTCGTCGTTCTCCTTGCTCAGCAGGTGCAGGTAGTTGCTGCGCAGGGACTGGCGGTGCCGGGTGGCGTCCTCCAGTCGTGACCCGGTGTAGAGGAAAGAGCGGCTGCGGCCGTTGGCCAGCCACGCCTGGGTGTCGGCGTCGAGTTGCTGCCACCACACGTGGGTGTCGGAGTCGTCGGCGATCCACTCCGCGAGACGCGGCCACGCGGTCAGCACGACGTCGTGGACCAACATCACCGAGTCGGCCGAGACGGTCAGCAGCCGGGCCTGTGCGAACTCGTCGATGACGGTCGAGACCTCGGGCGGGAAGCGGTTGCCGATCGTCGTGGTCGACAGCGGCACCCGCAGCGCGATGCCGGCCGGGCCGACGTGCACCAGGGCGAGCAACAGGGCACGGGCGAGGTCGCGGTGTTCGGGACTGATCGCCTCCCACGCGGATTCGGCGGTGTCGGCGACGGCGCGGGCGATGCCGCCGGTCGCCCGGTAACCGGACAGCGTCATCCGGTTCCCGGAGCGCCGGGCCCAGGTCGCCTGCAGCACATGTGCCAGCAGCGGGAGCCGTCCGGCGCGATCGCCGACGGTCGACGCCTCGTAGAGGTCGGTGATCATCACGTCGGCCAGGCCGCTCTCGATGCGGCCGCCGGCCAGCCGCACCGGCGCGGTGATGACCTCCCGGAGCTGTGCGCGGGTCATCTCGGAGACGATCACACAGCGGTGCTGCCAGGCGTCGGCGAGGAACGGGTACTCGACGCACTGGCTGAAGAAGTCGGCGCGCACCCCGAGCACGACCACGGTGTCGGCGGCGAGTTTCTCGACCTCGTCGAGAACTCGCTGCCGCGGTTCGTCGTCGAGGGAGAAGACGTTCTCGAACTGGTCGATGACGATGACCGAATCGGCATCGGGATCGCAGTCGCAGGTCACCACGCCCCCGTACGGCGTCCGGTCCTCTGCGCACGTGCAGTCCGGCGCGCTGATCCGGAGTCCGTCCGACGTGATCTCGCCGTACCGCGGCCGGGACAGCCGCTCGTCGCGGGCCAGTCCGGCGCGCAGCAGCGAGGACTTGCCGGAACCGGACACACCGGTCACCACGACCAGCCGCGACGCCGGGGGACACGGCGCCGGCGCGTTCCGGGCCGAGAGGATGGTGTCGGCGAGGCCGGCGATCAGGTCGTCCCGCCCGAAGAACAGCTCGCTGTCGTCGGCGGTCAGTGTGGCCAGGCCCGCGTACGGGCGGGTGAATCGCACCGGCGGCGCGTGGGCCTCCGCGGACTCCTGGGAGAGATGACGCTCCCACAGTTCACGCCACTGCGGGATGGTCAGGACGTCGGCGACCCCCGCGGACACCGCACGGGAGGTCAGCCAGACGAGGAGGGGTTCGACGGTCGCGAAGTCGCGTGGGAGGTGGCGTCCGTTGCGCCAGTCGCTGATGCGCTGGGCGGACACCTTCGCGCGGGACGCCGCGGTGCGCAGAGTGGGGCGACCGGCCTGCACGAACAGGAGCGCAAGCGCTTCACCAAAATCCACTCACCCGACTCCGCGCCTTCAGACTTCCGATCGACCGGTCCATCATGTCTGACCCCGACCCGGGTTTCCAGAGCCCGGGATCGAAAGTGGCGACGGCCACTCCCACCGGCGACGGCCATCAGGTCATCTGACCTGATCCGGTCCGGAACCGGGTTCATCGGTGTCCGGACCGGATAGTCCATTTCACGTGTGACCTGCACATTCTCATCCGGATCCGGATCGGCGCTGGCTTCGGGGGTGCGGATGGGGTCTCCTGTACGTGCGTTTCCTGACGGGGGTCGGGAGCGTGAGGATGCGTTGGTCGCAGGACACACGGAGGTGTTCTCAGGCACTGCCCGTCGGGGGCTGTGTGTCGTTCGGTCCACGTAACCGGGCGGGTGCCGGAAGCCGGGTCGATGGGGGTCGGCCGGCTTGCGGCACCCGCTTCCTTCTCTCGACTGCGCTCCCCATCCGTTTTCGCTCCCTACCATCGCTGCATGGTGACCCCACGTCCCCGCATCACCGACGCACAGCGTCGCACCCGCCTGGCCCGGCGCAGTCGGCTCGCCCCGGATTCTCGCGCCGCCGACGCCGTGGAGGCCGCCCGCTCCGTCGTCGGGTTGCACGCCACCACCCCGTCGACCGTCTATCTGTCCGCGTGGGCGCGCGTCGCCGACGGTGCGGGCTTCACGCGCGCGGATCTCGACACCGCCCTCTACGAGGAGCGGACCCTCGTCAAACACCTCGCGATGCGCCGGACGCTGTTCGTCTTCCCGCGCGAGCTGCTGGCCGAGGCGATCGGCGCCCTCGGGCCCCGGATCACGGCCTCCGAACGCACCAACCTGCTCCGGGACCTGCGTCGCTCCCCGGACATCGACGATCCCGAGGCCTGGATCGAGCGCGCCCGCGAGGCGATCCTCGCCGAGCTCGCGTCCGGCGAATCCCTGACGTCCACCGAGCTGCGGGAACGCCTGCCGGCGCTGGCCGGATCCATCGACCACGGCGAGGGCAGGTCGTGGGCGGGCCGGAGTCACTTCGGACCGCGGGTGCTCAACATGCTCGACGCGGCGGGCGAGGTCGTCCGCGGACCCAACCGGCTCGACTGGCATCTGTCGCGCCCGGCGTGGACGTCGATGGAACGCTGGCTGGGTGAGCGCCCGGAGATCCCGAGCGTGCACGACGGGCACCGGGCGCTGATCGAACGCTGGCTGCGGACGTACGGGCCCGGCACCGAGACCGACCTGGTCTGGTGGCTCGGCTCCACCAAGACCGCGGTCCGTGCCGCGCTCGCCGACCTCGAGACCGTCGAGGTCGAACTCGAGAACGGGGACATCGGCCACGTCCTGCCCGACGACCTCCCCGGCGACACCGACGACGACGCACCGCTCGCCCCGCACGCGGTCCTGCTGCCCGAACTCGACCCGACGACGATGGCGTTCAAGCGGCGGGACTTCTACCTCGGCGACCACGCGCCGATGGTCTTCGACACCGCGGGCAACGGCGGGCAGACCGCGTGGTGGGACGGCCGGATCGTCGGCGGCTGGTATCGGCGCGCGGACGGGCGGATCGCGATCCACCCGCTCGAGCCACTGCCGCGGGCCGCGCGCCGGGCACTCGACGCCCGCGCCGACGAGCTGACAGAGTGGCTCGGCGACGCCACGCCGAAGACCGGGTACGCGGCGCCGTACACGAAGCTGATCGGCACCCGCTGAGTGCGACCGATGAGTCGAGGGCACCCGTCGGGTCTGTCCGTCGAGAGACATCCCTTCTGCGAGAGGACCCCGTGATGAACACTCCACTCCCACCCGTCGTCGACCACGACACCTGGGCCGCGGCACTCGCCGAACTGCGCGTCCGGGAGAAGGCCGCCACCCGGGAACTCGACGCGATCGCCGCGCAGCGACGCCGGCTGCCGATGGTCGAGATGCCCGATCACGTCCTCACCGGACCCGACGGACCGGTCCGGCTCGTCGACGTCTTCGACGGCAGGTCGCAGCTCATCGTCTACAACCACATGTGGTTCCCTGGCGAGAAATGGCAGTGCTCGGGTTGCACCGGCTTCACCGCGCAATTCGACCGGCTCGGGTTTCTCGGCGACTACGACGCCCGGTTCGTGATCATCACGCACGGACCCATCGACGAGGCGCTCGCCTACAAGAAGCGCGTCGGCAACCGGATGGACTGGTACTCCTCCGCCGGCACCACCTTCTCCGCC
Organism: Gordonia aurantiaca; assembly: GCF_039939235.1. Classification (NCBI taxonomy): domain Bacteria; kingdom Bacillati; phylum Actinomycetota; class Actinomycetes; order Mycobacteriales; family Gordoniaceae; genus Gordonia; species Gordonia aurantiaca. The sequence goes on from NZ_JBDUUF010000001.1 coordinate 401,886, forward strand.
GACGTCGGTGCCGGACCCGGCGAGGGGTTCGCGGTCAACGTCTTCCTCCGCGATGGCGACACCGTCTACCGGACCTGGCACACCTCGGGTCGCGGCGTCGAACAGCTCGCCCACACGTTCGCGCTGATCGACGTGCTGCCGTGGGGGCGTCAGGAGGAGTGGCAGGATTCGCCCGCGGGCTGGCCCCAGGGCCCGACCTACGGCCGCTGGCGTGACTCGGACGCGATCGCCGCGGCGTACGGGGATCCGGACGCGTAGCCCCGGCCGAAAAAGCAGGTCAGGGTTCACAGGGATCTCCCAGGCGCCTTCCAGGAAGGTCGCGGGGTCGTCTGGAAGAGTGGGTGGGCGTGAGTGGACCCGACCGTGACGACGCCCCGCGCGGGGCGAAGGTCCTCGTCGTCGACGACGAGGAGAACATCCGCGAACTACTGTCGGTGTCGCTGAGATTCCAGGGATACCAGGTGGACACCGCGGCCGACGGCCCGAGCGCCATCGACAAGTGCCGCACCCGCAAGCCCGACATCCTGATCCTCGACGTGATGATGCCCGGCATGGACGGCTTCGGCCTGCTGCGGCGGTTGCGCGCCGACGGGATCGAGGCGCCGGCGCTGTTCCTCTCCGCACGCGACTCGGTCGCCGACAAGGTCAACGGCCTGACCATCGGCGGCGACGACTACGTCACCAAACCGTTCAGCCTCGAGGAGGTCGTCGCACGATTGCAGGTGCTGTTGCGCCGCAGCGGCTTCGGGGAGGAGGAGAAGACGTCGTCGAGGATCACCTTCGCCGACATCGAACTCGACGACGAGACCCACGAGGTCTTCAAGGCGGGCAAGCCGGTGCAGCTGTCGCCGACCGAGTTCACCCTGCTCCGTTACTTCATGGTCAACGCGGGCACGGTGCTCTCCAAACCCCGCATCCTCGACCACGTGTGGAACTACGACTTCGGCGGAGACGTCAACGTCGTCGAGTCCTATGTCTCCTACCTGCGCCGCAAGCTCGACAACGGCGAGAAGCGCCTCATCCACACCCTGCGCGGCGTCGGATACGTGATGCGTGAGCCGCGCGAGTAGATGACGGCCCCCATCCCGCAGGTCCCGTGCGGAACCCGACACTCCCCGCAGCCCTCCGGGCGCCGTCGGGGGGTTCCGCTGCGGGTCTCCCTGGTCGCCCTGACCGTCGCGCTGGTGGTGGTCGGGCTGCTCGCCTCCGGGGTCGCGGTCACCTCGTCGATGCGGCAGGACCTGATCTCGCGCGCCGACGACGGCCTGATCAACGCGACCCGCACCTGGGCCGAGCCGCGCGGCCCGCTCGACGAGCCGCGGTCCGGTCCGCCGGGCCCGCGACGGCCGCCGTCGCCCTACTACGTCGAGGCGGTCCCGTTCGGTCCGGGCGGACCGATGTCGATCAACATCTACAACCAGTTCGGTCACTCGCCCGACCTGTCCGCGCTGGAGGGCGAGGCCGATATCGGTCCGGTCACCGTGCGGTCGATCGAGAGCAACGGACCCGAATGGCGGGTCATCAAGCGGACCAACAGATTCGGTTCGGTGACCGTCGCGACCCCGATGTCCGACATCGACGCCACGATCAGCCGGTTGATCTGGTTGCAGTTCGCGATCGGCGCCGTCGTCGTACTGCTCATCGCCGTGCTCAGCTACCTGCTGGTCCGCACCAGTCTCCGTCCGCTGCGCCGGGTCGAGGAGACGGCCCACGCGGTCGCGGAAGGTGATCTCACGCAACGGGTTCCGCCGGCCGCCCCGAACACCGAGGTCGGCAGCCTGTCGGAGTCGCTGAACACGATGATCGGGCAGATCCAGCAGGCGTTCGCGACCACGGCCGCCTCCGAGCGGCAGGCCCGCGCCTCCGAGGAGGAGATGCGGCGCTTCATCGCCGACGCCAGTCACGAGCTGCGCACGCCGCTCACCTCGATCAAGGGGTTCGCCGAGCTCTATTCGCAGGGCGGCGTCCCCGACGTCACCGATGCGATGCGACGCATCGACGAGGAGGCGGGCCGGATGAACCTGCTCGTCGAGGACCTGCTGATGCTCGCCCGGCTCGGTGTGCAGCGGCCCGTCGACACCGAGCCCGTCGACCTGTTGACGCTGGCGACCGATGCGGTGTCCTCCGCGCGGATCTCTGCTCCCGATCGCGACATCCGGCTGGAGGTGAGGTCCGGCGACCATCCACCGGTCGTCGCCGGTGACGCTCCGCGACTGATGCAGGTGCTGCGCAACCTCGTCTCCAACGCGATCGACCACACCCCGCCGGAGGCGTCAGTCACCGTCGGCGTCGCGGTCGACGACAGCGTGGCCGGGCGCCCGGAGGCCGTGCTCACCGTCGCCGACACCGGGCAGGGGCTGACCCCCGAGGAGGCGGCGCACGTCTTCGAGCGGTTCTACCGTGGCGACCGGTCGCGGCACCGGGGTTCCGGCGGCGGCAGCGGCCTGGGCCTGTCGATCGTCGCCGCGCTCGTCGAGGCGCATGGCGGGCGGGTCGGTGTCGACACGGCTCCCGGGAAGGGCGCGACGTTCTGGGTGCGGCTGCCGCTCCACCTGAACCCGGAGTAGCCCCGGAACTGGCGGAGGGGGCGTGCCGAGGGACTAGATCAACCGCCGCAACCGCGCGAATTCCTCGACGTCCGTGCGGAATCGGTCGAGCGTCACGAGTGTGTACATGCCGTCGATCTGACGGTTCACCCAGAGCTGGTGGATGCGCCGGAGATCGGATTGGCGAGACTTCCAACCGATCCCGTCGATCACCGCGAGCACCAGCTGGGTCGGCAGCCGCACCTCGGCCATCTCCTCGATCTCGCGCACCGCGTCGGTGAGCTTGGAGCCGGTCGAGTCGAATCCCTTTGCGGCGACCACGATCTCGGCCGAGGCCGGATCGCCGACGATGAGGTCGGCGGGAGCGGTGCGGCCGTTGCGGCCGGTGAACCGGGACCGCGGGGTGTAGGTGAGGCCGAGATCGCGTGCGATGTCCTCGATCTCGTCCTCGATTCGGCGGCCCGACGCGCCGGCGCGGGTGGCGGTGGCGCGGGTGCCGGCGCGGGCCACGAGGATGTCGGCGAAGGTGTAGGTGCGGTCCATCTGCGCGCGCAGCGTGCGGACGAGGTCGAACTCGGAGTCGAGCCAGGTGATCAGGGCGACCGGCTGGGTGCGGGCCAGGCCGTGCCAACCGCTCGTGTCGAAGCGGTCGCGCAGCGCGTTCTTCAGCTTCTCCTGCGACAGCCCGACGGCGAGCCCGAGCACCGGGACGTCGTTGGGGTTGTCGCGGACCCACGCTGCCAGCCCGGTGATGTCCGTGTCGAGGAGTTCGCCGAGTCGGGCGGTAGCCTCGTGGATGCGTTCGGCCTCCGGGGTCGAAGCAGTGGGGTCGACGTGAGAGGTCAACCGCCCCAACGACTTCAGGTAATCGTCGAAGTCAGGTGCGTCACTCATTCGCTCTCGTCAGTCCCGGCCGATGAACAGATACTCGCTGACGTCGCGGCGGGTGGCCGCGGCGTGCGTACCGAAACTGTACTTGTGGTCGATCGCGATGACCTCCACCGAGGGCTTCACCTTGCCCAGCAGGTCGATGATGCGCTCCTTGCCGGGCAATGCGTTCGACGAGTAGGACAACACGATGGCGCCGGCGTCCTCGAAGTGCTCGAAGGTGCGCAGCAGGGCGTCCTCGATGGTCCGCTTGTAGGCGAACGGCGTGAACCGCTTGGGCAGCTTCTTGGTCTTGGTGTTCTCCATGATCGTCATGCCGCGCCAGTACGCGGACAGGCCCTCGAGGAAGTGATAGCGCTTGATGTAGTCGTTGTCGTCGGTGGGCGGCGCGTACGGCGGGTCGAGGTAGACCAGGTCCGGGGGCGCCGACCACGGGAGTTCGAGGTCGAAGATGTCACCCTGGACACTGCGGTTGGAGCAGCCGTTGCTGAAGACCGTGGCGTTGTAGTCGGCCGCGGCGCGCAGCCGGAAGTGGTCGCGCAGCGACATGGTGAGGTCGCGGCGGCCGTCGGCGTAGCGGGTGGAATCGGTGAACGTGAAGACCCCGCGCGGCTGCTTGCGCGCCGCCGACAGGACCAGGGCGGCGATGGCGAGGTCGCGCCGGTAACCGCGGAGCGTGTCGATGTGCGACCACGCCGAGTCCAGGAACGCGCGGTCCTCCGGGGTGAAGTACAGCCCGTCGAAGGTTCGCGAGATGTAATCGCGATCGTCGGCGGCGGGCCCGCAGATCCGCTCGACGAGATCGGGTTCGAGGCGGACGCTCGAATTGGCCACCGACGCGCGCGTGATGACGTGCGGGAAGTGCAGGAAGTCGTTGCTGAGGACCTCGAAACCCTGCGCCTTGAGCAGATAGGACACCACGCCGGAGCCGGAGAAGGCGTCGACGGCGGTCGTGCCGCCGATCTCGGCGAACACGCGCTCGAGATGGGGGAGCAGGCGGTACTTGGACCCCATGTACCGCAGGCGGGGGAACCGTTGCGCGCGGGCCAGAACATCGCTGGATCCGATTGCGCGTCCCGGTCGGGATGATTCCTGGCCACTCACACCGCAAAGGATGTCATGGACCCCCGACAGCCCGGCGCACATACACGGCCGAGGTGCGCCAGAACACTAGACTCGTGTCCATGGCATCGGTCTTCAGCATGATCATCAACGGCGATCTCCCGGGACGGTTCGTCTGGAAGGACGAGCAGGCCGTCGCGTTCCTCACCATCGAACCCGTCACACCCGGCCACGTGCTGGTGGTCCCGCGTGCGGAGGTCGACCACTGGGAGCAGATCGACCCCGCGCTGTTCGCGCACCTCAGCGGGGTCGCGCAGAAGGTCGGCCAGGCGGTCCGGCACGCCTTCGACGCGCCACGCATCGGTCTGCTGATCGCCGGTCTCGAGGTCCCGCACGTGCACATCCACGTCTTCCAGGGCCTCTCGCTCGAGACCTTCGATCTCGCCAACGCGAACAAGAACGCCAAGCCCGAGGAACTCGACGCCGCCGCCGAGAAGATCCGCGCGAGCCTGCGCGAACTCGGCTTCGGCGAGCACGTCGCGGACTGACGGCGAGGGTCAGACGGTTCGGTGGATCAGCAACGGCAGCACCGCCGCCGCACCGGCCTCGCGAAGCGCGGCGGCGGCGAGCGTGATCGGCCAGCCCGACGAGCTGGCGTCGACCACGAGCAGCACGTTCTGGCCCGTCACGTCGGGCGGATCGCCGAGATGATCACGCCAGTAGGTGGCCTCGACCGCGCCGGTGGCATCGGCGGGCGGATCGCCCGGACGCACGGGATAGGTTCCGCCACCGCGTTTTCCGACCGCGCGCAGATGCTCGGCGAGCGTCTCCGCCAAGGTGGTGCCGGTCAGCCGTAGGGACACGATGACGTCGGCCCGGATGCCGGTCTCGCGCACCCATGCGGACAGGGTCGCGACGGCCGCGTCGCCGAGCTCGGCGAGTGCGCGCTCGTCGGCGCCGCGCGCCGCGGCGAGCACCTCGACCCATTCGGGTGCGTCGGCATGGGCCAGCACTCGTCCGGTTTCGGCCAGCTGACCGGCGGGGATCCGTCCGCGACGGCCGAACTCGCCGCCCGGCCACATCTTGCGCGGTTCCAGGATCTGGGCCTTGCGTCGCAGCGTCGCGGTGATCGTGCGGACCACCTCGGCGTCGACGGAGTCGGGGAGGCCCTCGCTGAGCCGTCCGCGGCAGACCGAGCAGCGTCCGCAGTCGGCGGCCTCCGGGTCGTCGAGGGACTCGGTGAGCAGCCGCATCAGACAGGTGCGTCCGGCGATGTAGTCCCGCATGATGTCGGCCTCGCGGCGCCGGACGGCGAGGACGCCCTCGTAGTGAGCGGCGTCGTAGGCCCAGGGCTTGCCGGTGGCGATCCAGCCGTCGGGGGTGCGGTCGGTGGCGCCGTCGACGGCGAGTTGCTTGAGCATCAACTCGATTCGCGTGCGCCGGAACCGGGTCGCGGCCTCGAGCTGGACGACGGACTGCGGTTCGCCGGCCTCCTCGAGTGCGGCGAGGAGATCGCGCATCTTGCCCGGGTCGGGGATGGTCGCCGTCGCGAAGTGCTCCCAGATGCGGTCGTCGGTCTGTGACGCCAGCAGCATCACCACCGCGTCGTCGAGTGCGCGGCCGGCACGGCCCACCTGCTGGTAGTAGGACACCGGCGACGGCGGCGAGCCGACGTGCACGACGAAGCCGAGGTCGGGCTTGTCGTATCCCATGCCGAGCGCCGACGTCGCGACGAGCGCCTTGACCTCGTCGCGCAGCAACGCATCTTCGAGTTCATGGCGCCGGTCGGCGTCGAGCTGGCCGGTGTAGGCGGCCACGGGCAGCTCGTCGCCGTGGACGGCGCGGATGGCCTCGACGAGGCGGTCGGCGTCGGCGACGGTGAGCACGTACACGATGCCCGAACCCGGCAGGTGGGGGAGTGCCTGCGCCACCCAGCCGTACCGCTGAACCGGGGAGAGCCCGTCGAGGACGTTGAGGTGCAACGACTTCCGGGCGAGTGGCCCGCGCAGGACGAGTGTCGGGGCGTCGGAGCCGGAGTCGAGCTGGGCGGCGACGTCCTCGGTGACGCGCGCGTTGGCGGTCGCCGTGGTGGCGAGAACCGGGGTGGTCGGGTTGACCGACCGCAGCACGTCGGCGACGCGCCGGTAGTCGGGCCGGAAGTCGTGCCCCCAGTCCGACACGGCGTGCGCCTCGTCGATCACCAGCAGGCCGAGATTCCCGGCCAGCGCGTCGAGCACTCGCCGGCCGAACCCGGGGTTGGCCAGGCGCTCCGGCGACACGAGCAACACGTCGAGGTCGCCCGCCGCCAGCCGCGCCTCGATGGCCGACCACTCCTCGACGTTCGACGAGTTCAGCGTCGCCGCGGACAGCCCGCCGCGCTCGGCGGCGGCCACCTGATCGCGCATGAGCGACAGCAGCGGGGACACGATGAGCGTCGGCCCGCCCCCGCCGGAGCGGATGATCGCGGTCGCCGACCAGTACACCGCCGACTTGCCCCAGCCCGTCGCCTGGACCACCAGCACGCGGGCCCCGGGCGCTCCGGGTTCGCCGCCGGCCAGTGCGGTCACCGCGCGCAGCTGGTCCTCCCGGAGCCGGGCGCCCTCACCCGCCAGGCTGGTGATGACGCGGTTCGCGGCGGACAGCTGGTCCGGGGTCAGGGTGACGGCCATGGGCCCCAATGTAGAGGCGGACGCCGACACCGCAGCTCGCGCCGCGCACAGTGCGCCCGTGACCGGCCGGAACCGTTCGCAGGAACCTCGCAGCGGAGAGCCAGACCGGCGGGAGCCTCGGGGTGCACCGTGGTCGTCTGCGTGGTCGGGGCGGCGTCGACGATCGCCTTCGCGGTCCTGTTTCTCGCCCGGCACTCGTTCCTGGGTGCGCAGGTGTCGAACTTCGTCGCGCTGGCGATCACGCGGTGCTCAACACCGCGGCCAACCGCCGTTTCAGCTTCGGCGTCCGCGGCCGGGACAACGCGCTTGCGGCACCAGCTGGTCGGCCTGGGCGTGTTCGTCGTCGACTGGGTACTCACCGCCGCATCGCTGGCGCTCCTGCACGCGGTGGCGCCGAAAACCCATCTGTGGGAGCATTTCTCGCTGGCTGCGCTGCCGACCGGGACCGGCGTCATCTACCTGTGGAACCTCTCGATCAACGGATGGGCCAACTCGTTCTACTCCGCGGGCATCCAGGCCGGATCGGAGTCGTGGAAGGCGTGGTTGTTCGGGTGGAGCGACATGGCCGCCTCCATCACCGTCGACAAACCACCTGCCTCCCTCTGGATTCCGGGATTGTCCGCGCGGATCTTCGGCGTGAACTCGTGGTCGATCCCGGTGCCCGAGGCGCTGATGTACCTGGCCTTCGGGCCCGGCGGTTGGCTGCATCGCCTCGGCCAACTGTTCGCGGCGCTCGGTGCGATGATCGTCAGCGCCGGCTGGTGGATTCTCGCCGTCGAGCTGTGGCCGCCGTCGTCGCGATGGCGCTCATCGGCGAGGCCCGACGTACCGACACCCGCCGCGCATTCCTCGTGGTCTGGGGTCTGTGGCTGCTGGTCACCATGGGTGCCTTCAGCTTCATGGCGGGGATCTTCCACCAGTACTACACCGCGGCTCTCGCCCCCGGCGGTCGCCGCACTCGTCGCCGGCGGCGCGACGGTCTGCTGGTCGCACCGCGGCCGGCTGTGGGTGCGGCTCGCGCTCGGCGCGTCGGTGTGGATCGCGGCGATCTGGGCTTCGTCCTGCTCGACCGGACCCCGGGTTTCGTGCCGTGGCTGCGCTACGCGGTGCTGGTAGTCGGAGCTGGAGACCGGGTACTCGTCCGATCGGCGGCTCCGACGGCAGCGACCCGTCGCCGACGCTGGTGCAGTTCCAGAAGCTGGTCGCGAGAAGAAGATCCACTGGTTCCTCGGCGGCAGTGGCGGACCCGGCATGGAAGCCGACGGCATGGGTATCGGCTCCGGGCGTCCGGCGTGGCAGATCAGCGCCTGGGTTCAGGAGAACTTCACCGCGGTCGCGGTCGACGGGGTGACCGAGTACGACCTGACCCGACCGAAGAACTGAACGACGCATTCACCGGGGCGGCCTCGCGCTTCCCCTGGTGGATGCGGTCGTCGCGATCTAGAGTTCAGGCTGTGAAACCGGGGGAGGACACCACACAGGCGTCGGCGCAGCCGACCGCGCATACGCGCTCACGACTGATCCGGATGACCGGTCGCGACCCGCACGAGGAAGGGCGGGTGGCAACCGGTCTCGAACTCTTCTACGACCTCGTCTTCGTCGTCGGCTTCTCCGTCGCGACGAGCTCGGCGGGACACCAACTGGCCGAGGCCCACTACACCGCGGCGATCGTCGGGTTCGTCCTGTGCACCTTCGCGACGATCTGGGCCTGGATCAACTTCTCCTGGTTCGCGTCCGCGTTCGACACCGACGACTGGGTGTTCCGGGTCGTCACCCTCGTGCAGATGGTCGGCGTCGCGATCATCGCGGTCGGCATCCCTTCGGTGTTCACCTCGGTGGCGCACGGCGGCGACATCGACAACCGGGTGATGATCCTCGGCTACGTGGTGATGCGCGCCGGCATGATCATCCAGTGGCTGCGGGCGGCCGCGGAGAGTGAGCGGTGCCGTCGCGCCTGCCTGACCTACGCCGTCGCGACCGTCGTCGCGCAGATCGCCTGGGTCGCCATCGCGATCGCGCACCTGCCGCTGGTGCCGACGATCGTGGCGATGCTGGTCGCCGGGCTGATCGAGCTGTCGGGTCCGGTCATCGCCGAGACCCGCGCCGGCGGCACACCGTGGCACGCCCATCACATCGCCGAACGCTATTCGCTGCTGACGATCATCACCCTCGGTGAGGGTGTCGTCGGCGTGGTCGCGCTGCTGAGCGCGCAGGTCGCCGTCGACGGCTGGACGTTCGGCACCGCGGTCCTCGGTTTCTTCGCGATGACCACGACCTTCGCGATGTGGTGGGCCTACGCCGCGGTGCCCGTCGGCGAGGTGCTGCACGCCCGCCGCGACAAGTGCTTCCCGTGGGGATACGGGCACATCGCGCTGTTCATGGCCGCGGTCGGTGTGGGCGTCGGGCTCCACGTGGCGGCCCTGTTTCTCGAGCATCACGCCGAGATCGTCGACGAGACCGTGGTCGCGAGCTTCTCGGTCCCGCTGGCCGTGTTCTGCCTCGGCATCCTGCTCATGGACCGGTACCTCGTGGGCTTCGATCCCGTCACCCTCGTCCAGGCAGCCCTCGTGATCGCGGTGCTCGCGGCGTCGATGATCGCCTGCGCGGCCGGGGCGTCGGTGATCGTCTCGCTCGTCATCGCGTCGCTGGCCCCGGTGGTGATGGTCGCCGTCGACGAGCTGGCCGGCGCCGGGCGTCGCGAGCGGGCGCCGGCGGCTCTCACCGCCTGACGCCACGCGGGGCCGGGTCGATTAGAGTCTGTGTTCGTGCGCGTACTCGTGATCGGCTCGGGCGGCCGCGAACATGCCCTTCTCATCGGCCTGAAGAACGATCCGTCGGTCACCGACCTGCATGTGGCCCCGGGCAATGCGGGCACGTCGGCCATCGCCACCAACCACGCCGTCGACATCGTCTCCGGTGAGGCCGTGGTCGCGCTCGCCAAGAAACTCGACGTCGACCTGGTCGTGATCGGTCCGGAGGTCCCGCTGGTCGCCGGTGTCGCCGACGCCCTGCGCGAGGCGGGCATCGCCACCTTCGGCCCGAGCGCGAAGGCCGCCCAGATCGAGGGCTCCAAGGCCTTCGCCAAGGACGTCATGGCCGCCGCCGGTGTCCGCACCGCCCACGCCGAGGTCGTCGACAACCCGGCCCACCTCGACGCCGCGCTGGATCGCTTCGGACCGACCTGGGTCGTCAAGGACGACGGTCTCGCCGCGGGCAAGGGCGTCGTCGTCACCACCGACCGCGCCGTCGCGCGCGACCATGCCGCCGAATGCCTCGAGGCCGGTCACCCGGTGCTGCTCGAGAGCTTCCTCGACGGCCCCGAGGTCTCCCTGTTCTGCCTCGTCGACGGCGAGACCGTGGTCCCGCTGCTGCCCGCGCAGGACCACAAACGCGTCGGCGACAACGACGCCGGACCCAACACCGGCGGCATGGGCGCCTACACCCCGCTGCCGTGGCTGCCGGAGGGCATGACCGAGCGCATCGTCGACGAGATCGTCAAGCCCGTCGCCGCCGAACTGGTCAAGCGCGGCATCCCGTTCTCGGGCCTGCTGTACGCCGGACTCGCGATCGGCAAGGACGGCCCGGCCGTCGTCGAGTTCAACTGCCGCTTCGGCGATCCCGAGACCCAGGCGGTGCTCGCACTGCTGAAATCGCCGCTCGGCCGGGCGCTGAACGCCACCGCGACGGGCAAGCTCGCAGACCTGCCCCCGCTCGAGTGGCAGGACGGCGCCGCGGTCACCGTGGTCGTCGCCGCCGAGAACTACCCGGGCACGCCGCGCACCGGCGACGTCATCACCGGCGCCGAGTACGAGGGCGTCCTGCACGCCGGCACCGCCCGCAACGCCGACGGCCAGATCGTGTCCGCCGGCGGTCGCGTGCTCGCGGTCGTCGGCACCGGCGCCGATCTCGCCGAGGCCCGCGCGCAGGCGTACGCCCGCATCGAGAAGATCAAGCTGCCCGGTTCCCACTACCGTTCCGACATCGGCCGCAAGGCGCTCGAGGGTCAGATCGGCATCTGAGTCGAGCCCGTCGCGGGGCGGGACCAGACCGTGGGAATCGGACCCCGAGATCCGGTCTGTGAGGGATCGGATCGCGCGGGATCAGACGGCGAGATTCCGACCCAGGAACTCCACCTGCTCCGGCAGCACGCTGCGCCAGTAGCGGTTGGTGTGGCCGCCCGCGGCGGTCCCGAACGCGGCCGGCGGGCGCAGGCCCGCGGCCCACTGCCGGGTGTAGGTGTAGAACTGATCGCTCGATCCGATGTTGATCAGGATCGGGATCTTCGCGAACGACGGCTGCGCGCCGAACAGCGAGTTCTCCTGGTAGTCGGCGAGACTGTCGAACGCGCGGGGCGGGAAGTTGCGCGGATCGGCCCACAGTGCGGGTGAGCTCACGGCGACCGCCGCGACGCGCGGCGCGCCGACCAGCGCCGCGAGGCGCAGCGCGCCGTAGCCGCCCATCGACCAGCCGAACAGGCCGAAGCGCTCGGTCGACAGGTTCAGCTCCGGGTTGCTCGCGAGCATCGGCAGGAACTCGTCGAGGATCATCGCGCCGCCGTCGGTGCCGTCGAGACGCCGGTGGTAGTAGTTGCGGCCCACGTCGGCGGCGGCCAGCGCGAACGGCGGGTTGCCGTTGTCGACGTACTGCTGCAGCACCGTCTGCATCTCGAGCTTCGGCGAGAAGATCGTCTTCTCGTTGGTGTTCAGCGCATGCAACACCAGGACGACGGGCAGCTTGCCCGTCACGCCGTTGGGGCGCGCGACCGCCCAGCGCGTGTCGCGGCCGCCCATCCGTGCCGATCTGAAGCTGCCGGTGATGAGCGGCGGGCCGCTGGTGACCGGGGGCGGTGACGCCTCGACGGGCAGTTCGTCGTCGGCGACCCGGCCCTCGAGGTTGCGCGGCTCGACCGACGACGTCGACGGCGAGGTGTCGGAACATGCGGCGACGCCGAGGGCGGCCGCACCGAGTCCGGCGGCGAGCACAGCACGACGCCCCACACGCGGGAGATCGCGGTCGGCGGAGTCGGGGAGGTGGGAACGCACGCGGTTCATCGAGTCAACAGGGTAATGGTGAACCCGGGCCACGGCGCAACGCCGCGTACGCAGACTCGCCGACGTTGTGAGAAATCTGTCTCCCTCTTGACGGCCGCTTACGACGGGCCGGTCAGTCGCCCAGCGAGGAGATCGCCTTTCGTAGCAGCTCGCCGGCACCCGCCGCCACCTCGGGGAGGCCGGGCGCATCGGTCACCGCGACCATGATGTCGGGGTTCATCGCCTCGACGATGACCGATCCCTCCTTCTCCGGGTCGTCGCGCACGACGACGTTGCAGGGGAGGAGCAGGCCGATCTGCCGTTCGATGCCGAGCGCGCGATGGGCGAACTGCGGATTGCACGCACCGAGGATCAGGTAGTTCTCCATGTCCTCGTCGAGCTTCTTCTTCAACGTCGACGTGACGTCGATCTCGGTGAGTACGCCGAACCCCACCGCGCCCAGCGCCTCTCTCGTACGCGCGACCGCGTCGTCGAAGGTGGTCTGCAGCGTGGTGCGATATCCGAGTTCCATGGCTTCCTCTCGTGCACTCCGTGTGCGACCCAATATACCCCCAGGGGTATATTGGGCGCTCAGTCCGCCGCGGCCAGCCGGCACCGGTAGCCGACCGGCCGCCCACGTCGATCGAAGTCCACGTGGGCCACGGATCGACCGTCGGTCACGTCACAGATCGGTGAACGTCCGCGGTCGCTGCCGGTGCGCCAGCTGATGTGCCAGCCGCGGCGGGCGGCCATCCCGTGGATCGCGACCCGATGATCGCGCACCGCAAGAGAATCCAGCACCATCGGCAGTCTCGTCGCGAAGTCGGCGAAGCTCGGTTCGGGCACGGGCAGGCCCTCGAGGAGGAACAGGGCGCGGGCGTGGCCGTCGAGCGGAACCGTGCAATGCGGACTGATGCCGGTGCTCTCGACGGCGGCCGCGGCGATGAGGTCGACGACCCCGTCCGGGTCCTCGGCGTCGTCCGTGCCCCGGCTGGTCGCGACGCCGGACGGGAGGTCGGCTCGGACAGCGCCGGTTTCGTCCAGGCCGAGACGGGCGACAGTGTCGCGCAGGGCGGACGTCGGACCGGCCTCGCCGTCGCCGGTCAGGCTCCAGCCCCACACCACGTCGTGGGGTGCGACGACGGCGACCAGCGCGGCCTTCGACCGGATGACGCGGTCGCGGCGATCCGGGCGGGTCGACGAGAACACGACGGTCCGCCGGTCGGAGTCGCAACGCACGTCGAACGATCCCAGCCTCGCGCAGAGGAAATCGACGAGCGCGGCCTGCCTCAGGGCGGTGTAGAGCGCCGCGTAGTCGGCGACAGCGTGAAGGCCGTCGAACTGCATGGAATCCACGGTAAATGCGGAAAAGGCGCAGGCAGACGCCTTGTCCGATGACCGACTGACGCCGTCCCGGCGACCGGTCCCGACGGGGTGTGGCACCCGTTCGTGCATGAAAGCGTCTGGGAGTGTACGGCTTTGGCCAAAAGCAGTACGCCGCCACGGACGGCTTTGGCAGCATGAACCACATGATGACGTCGGCGGCGACTCCCAAGGGCGCGCGACGGCGGTCTCGGTTGATCGAGGCTGCCGGCGAGTTGCTGCTCGAGGGCGGTTTCGACGCCGTGCGGCATCGCGCGGTCGCCGAGCGGGCCCAGCTCCCGCTGGCGTCGACGACCTATTATTTCGAGTCCCTCGACGACCTGATGGCCGAGGCGGCGGCCAGCGTGTGCGAGCACGACGAGGCCGCAATCGCCGAGCGCGCCAAGGCTCTTCCGCGTCGCCGTCGTGGCACCAACGCCACCGCGACGGCGCTCGCCGAGGTCTTCGTCGGGGAGGACACGACCATCCAGCAGTTGTCCGCGCGTTACGAGATGATCGCGCTCTCGGCGCGGTACCCGCAGCTCCGGGAGGTCGTGACGCAGCGGTGGCGCTCGCTGACGGGGTGCCACATCGACGTGCTGACCAAGTCCGGCCGCGTCGCCGACCCCGCCCACATCGCCCAGCTGATCGGCATCGAGGACGGTGCCATCGTCGGGGCGCTCGGGCAGACCGCGGTCCGGCCGATCGACGCGGTGCACGACGCCCTGCTCGACGTCGTCGACGTGTTGGCGCCCAGGGAGTGACGCGGAAAGAGGATCGGATGTTCGGGGGAGGCAGGATGCGCAGATCTCGTGCAGTGGGTGTGACCGCGACGGCGGGTCTCGCGGCGGTGCTGACGTTCGCGGTGTCGGCGTCGATCGCACCGGCCGCACACGCCGCGCCCGCGGGCCGGGTCGACGCCGGGGTGCCGTTGTCGTCGGCGTTCTACGGAACCAACTGCACCTATCCGGTGACCGTTCCGGTCAACTCCTCCGGATGGGTCGAGTTCTACGAGATCAAGCCGGGCCTCCCGCCCCGCTTCATCGGCCGGGACCTCCCGTCGGGGGCGCTGGCCTCGGTCACCTGGGTACCGCGGCGGATCGGCGACAAGTACCTCGTCGCGGTGCAGAACGGCCAGGCGTCGAAGCCGACGCTGGTGCGCGTGCGCCAGGGATACGGCTCCGACGGGGCGTGCATCGCGTTCTGATCCGCCGGCCCGGGACAACGGGGGATTCGGGATCGGCGCGGGCGCGACCTACACTGAGCGGGTGTCGAAGCCCGCCATCTCCAATGTCCTGGCCAGCCGCTATGCCTCCGCCGACCTCGCCCGGTTGTGGTCGCCCACCCACAAGATCGAGCTCGAGCGGAGTCTGTGGATCGCCGTCCTGAAGGCGCAGCGCGACCTGGGCATCGAGGTGCCGGACGAGGCCATCGCCGACTACGAGCGGGTCGTCGACCAGGTCGACCTGGAGTCGATCGCCGAGCGCGAGCGGGTCACCCGCCACGACGTGAAGGCGCGGATCGAGGAGTTCAACGCCCTCGCCGGTCACGAGCAGATCCACAAGGGCATGACCAGCCGGGACCTGACCGAGAACGTCGAACAGTTGCAGATCCTCCGTTCGCTGGAGCACGTGCACGCCCACGGTGTCGCGGTCCTGGCCCGCATCGTCGAGCGCGCCGCGCAGTACTCGTCGCTGGTCATGGCCGGCCGCAGCCACAACGTCGCCGCACAGGCCACGACCCTCGGCAAGCGCTTCGCCTCGGCCGCCGACGAGCTGATGATCGCACTGACCCGCCTGCGCGAACTGATCGACCGCTACCCGCTGCGCGGCATCAAGGGCCCGATGGGTACCTCGCAGGACATGCTCGACCTCCTCGGCGGCGACGCAACCAAGCTCGCCGAACTCGAGGCGCGCGTGGCCGATCACCTCGGCTTCGCCCGTTCGTTCACCTCGGTCGGCCAGATCTACCCGCGTTCGCTCGACCACGACGTCATCTCGGCGCTCGTCCAGGTCGCGGCCGCGCCGTCGTCGCTGGCCACCACCATCCGCCTGATGGCCGGCCACGAGCTGGTCACCGAGGGCTTCCAGCCCGGTCAGGTCGGCAGCTCGGCGATGCCGCACAAGATGAACACCCGCAGTTGCGAGCGCGTCAACGGCCTCGCCGTGGTCCTGCGCGGCTACGGCTCGATGGCCGCCGAACTCGCCGGCGCGCAGTGGAACGAGGGTGACGTCTTCTGCTCGGTGGTCCGCCGGGTCGCGCTGCCCGACGCGTTCTTCGCCATCGACGGCCTGATGGAGACCTTCCTGACCGTGCTCGCCGAGTTCGGCGCGTACCCCGCGGTCATCGCCAACGAGCTCGACCGCTACCTGCCCTTCCTGGCGACCACCAAGGTGTTGATGGCGTCGGTGCGTGCGGGCGTGGGTCGCGAGACCGCGCACGAGGCGATCAAGGAGAACGCCGTCGCCGTCGCGCTCGCCATGCGCGAGGAGGGCAAGGAGCCTGACCTGCTCGACCGGCTCGCCGCCGACGACCGCATCCCGCTCGACCGGGCCCAGCTCGACGAACTGCTCGCCGACAAGTCGGTGTTCATCGGCGCCGCCGAGCAACAGGTCGCGGACGTCATCGCGGCCGCCGAGAAGATCATCGAGCAGTACCCGGAGGCCGCGGCCTACACGCCTGCGCCGATCCTGTAGGCGGTCACTCCGGTGCCGTCTTGTCCGCGTGGCCGAGCTTCCAGTCCGGCAGTGCGACGTCGCGCACCCGCCGCTTGAGCTCGGGCGCGTCGGGGAACCCGCCGTCGCGCGTGCGCTCCCAGATCCGGGTGCCGTCGACGTCGATGTGGAACACCCCGCCGGTGCCGGGGACCAGGGTGACCGAGCCGAGTTCGGCGCCGAAGGTGTTGAGCAGTTCCGACGCCATCCACGACGCGCGCAGCAACCAGTTGCACTGCGTGCAGTAGGTGATGGTGACGTGCGGGCCGGGAGTGCGCTCGGACGTGACTGACATGCGACCCAGGATCTCAGATCCGCGGGTCGTCCTCGTCCGGGGCGCACCGATCCCCGCGGATCCCGCATCCCTGCCGTCCCGCGCCGAGGTCAGAACCTCTAGGGTCGTGTGCATGCGTCCTGAACTGCAGTCCTACCGGCATCTGGCGTCGGGCAAGGTCCGTGAGATCTATGAGATCGACGCCGACACCCTGCTGCTGGTCGCCACCGACCGGATCTCCGCCTACGACCACATCCTGAGCCCCGCGATCGGCGACAAGGGCCGCATCCTCACGGCGATGAGCTTCTTCTGGTTCGACGTGCTCGGCGTGCCCAACCACCTCGCGGGCGGTCCGACCGACGAGCGCATCCCGGCCGAGGTCGTCGGCCGCTCGATGGTCGTGCGCAAACTGCCGATGGTTCAGGTCGAGTGCGTCGCCCGCGGCTACCTGACCGGCTCGGGCCTCCTCGATTACCAGGCCACCGGCTCGGTGTGCGGCGTGCACTTGCCGCCGGGGTTGACCGAGGCGTCGAAGCTGCCCGAACCGATCTTCACCCCGGCCACCAAGGCCGCCCAGGGCGATCACGACGAGAACATCAGCTTCGAGCGGGTCGTCGAGCAGGAGGGCGCCGAGCGCGCCGAGGCGCTGCGCGCGGCGACCCTCGACATCTACAGCCGCGGTGCGGCACTCGCCGCCGAGCGCGGGATCATCCTCGCCGACACCAAGTTCGAGTTCGGTCTCGGCGACGATGGCGAGCTCGTCCTCGCCGACGAGGTGCTGACGCCCGACTCGTCGCGCTACTGGGAGGCCGCCATCTACGAGCCCGGCAGGGTTCAGCCCAGCTTCGACAAGCAGATCGTGCGGAACTGGCTCACCAGCCCCGAATCCGGTTGGGACAAGGCCTCCGACACGCCGCCGCCGGCGCTGCCCGACGACGTCGTCGAGCGCACCCGGCAGCGCTACATCGAGGCGTACGAGTGGATCACGCAGAAGTCCTTCGACGACTGGCCGGGCGCGGAGGTGGTGGCGTGACCTCCGACCGTCTCGACGTGACCCCGCCGGTCGCCAAGAAGATCCCCAAGGAGCGGACCCACCACGGCGACACCTTCGTCGACGACTACGAATGGTTGCGCGACAAGGACGACCCGGAGGTGATCGCCTGGCTGGAAGCGCAGAACGCCTACACCGAGGCGCACACCGCCCACCTTGCCGACCTGCGCAAGAAGATCTTCGATGAGATCAAGGGCCGCACCAAGGAAACCGACATGTCGGTGCCCACCCGGCGCGGCCGCTACTGGTACTACGCCCGTACCCAGGAGGGCAAGCAGTACTCGATCTCGTGCCGCTGTCCGATCCGCTCCGAGGACGACTGGACCCCGCCGACGGTCGACGACGGCGTCGAGCTGCCGGGCGAGGAGATCCTGCTCGACAGCAACGTCGAGGCCGAGGGCCATGACTTCTTCAGCCTCGGCGCGCTGACGGTCAGCGACGATGGCAACTGGCTCGCCTACAGCACCGACGTCGTCGGCGACGAGCGATACACGTTGCGCATCAAGGATCTCCGCACCGGTGAGCTGCTCGGCGACGTGGTCACCGACACCTCGGGGAGCGCGGTGTGGTCGGCCGACGCCAAGCACGTCTTCTACACGACCGTGGACGCCGCGTGGCGCCCGGACACGGTGTGGCGCCACGACATCGGCGCGGGCACCGAGGACGTGAAGGTCTTCCACGAACCCGACGAGCGGTTCTGGGTCGGCATGGGGACCACCCGCAGCGACAAGTACCTCGTCATCGGGGTCGGATCCAAGATCACCTCGGAGAGCTACATTCTCGAGGCCGACGACCCGACCGGGGAGTTCCGCAGCGTCGCACCCAGGGTCGACGGGGTCGAGTACAGCGTCGAGCACGCCGTCATCGGCGGCGAGGACTACTTCGTCATCGTGCACAACGCCGTGGTCGACGGACAGAAGGCGGAGAACTTCGCCGTCGACATCGCCCCGGTGAGCAACCCCGCCGACCGTCGCCCGCTGATCGCGCACGATCCGGCCCGCCGGATCGAGGACCTCGACGCGTTCGCCGACTATCTGGTGCTGTCCTACCGTCGGGATGCGTTGCCGCGTCTGTCCATCGCCGACCTCCGGCAGATCGACGGCATCCCCGCCGAGTCGGACTTCCGCGAGGTCGAGTTCGGTCAGGAACTCGCCTCGGCCGGACTCGCGGCCAACCCCGAGTGGAACGCGCCGAACCTGCGGATCGGCTACGGCAGCTTCATCGAACCGGCCGAGCTGTTCGAACTCGACGTCGCGACCGGCGAGCGCACCCTGTTGAAGCGGCAGGCGGTGCTCGGCGGTTACGATCCGGCCGACTACGTCCAGTCCCGTGAGTGGGCGATCGCCGAGGACGGCACCCGGATCCCGCTGTCGATCGTGCGCCGCAAGGGCACCGACGAGAAGAGGCCCGCCCCGCTGCTGCTCTACGGCTACGGCTCGTACGAGGCGAGCATCGACCCGTACTTCTCGGTGGCGCGACTGTCCATGCTCGACCGCGGCATGGTGTTCGTCCTCGCCCACATCCGCGGCGGCGGCGAGATGGGGCGCTACTGGTACGAGGACGGCAAGGAACTGAACAAGAAGAACACCTTCACCGACTTCGTCGCGGCCGGGCGGTATCTCGTGGAGACCGGCTGGACGACGCCACAGCAGATGGTCGCCGAGGGCGGTTCGGCCGGTGGCCTGCTGATGGGTGCGGTCGCCAACCTCGCGCCGGAGCTGTTCAACGGCATCCTGGCGTCGGTGCCCTTCGTCGACGCGCTGAACTCGATCCTCGACCCGTCGCTGCCGCTGACGGTCATCGAGTGGGACGAGTGGGGCGACCCCCTGCACGACCCGAAGGTCTACGAGTACATGAAGTCGTACACGCCGTACGAGAACGTCGAGGCCAAACCGTATCCGCCGATCCTCGCGCTCACCTCGCTCAACGACACCCGAGTGCTATACGTCGAGGCGGCGAAATGGGTTGCCCGACTGCAGGAGAAGTCGACGTCGGACAACCCGATCCTGCTCAAGACGGAGATGTCGGCCGGACACGGCGGCGTCAGCGGCCGGTACAAGCAATGGGAGGAGGTCTCGTTCGAGATCGCCTGGATCCTGCAGCAGTCGGGCGCGCTCGACAGCTGAGCCCGGTCCCCCAAGGAACAGCCCCACCGACCCGAGGGCCGGTGGGGCTGTGTCGTCTCGCGTGGGGCGATCAGTGCATGATGATCGGTCCGCGCTCCAGATCCTCCTCGACGAGTGGCGAGGCGATCTTCTTCCGCGGCAGGAAGAACGCGGGGATGAGCGTCAGCGCGATCAGCACGACGGAGATCGTGAAGGTGTTGGAGAACACGTCCGCGGCGGTCTGGAAGAACGATTCCGGCAGCGGGTTCGGGACACCGGGGGGCAGCGGGGCATCGGAGCTGTTGGCCATGATCGCCAGCCCCGCCTCCGGCTTGCCGGCCAGGCTGCTCGCGAGGACCACCGAGATCACCGCGGTGCCGACCGAGGTGGCCGACTGCTGGATGACGTTCATGAGTGTCGAGCCGTCGGGCACCTGAGCGTTCGACAGCGTCGCGAGGGCGGCGGACATGATCGGCATCATCGTCATGCCCATACCCAGACCCTGGACGAACAGCGAGCCGCAGATCAGCCAGTACGAGGTGTTCGCGCCCAGCATGGTGAAGGTCGACAGCCCGATGACGATCAGCACGATGCCGCTGAGGACGAACTTGCCCGGGCCGATCTTGTCGGTGAGGCGACCGGCGATCGGCATGGTCAGCATGGCGCCGAGGCCCTGCGGGGCGAGCAGCAGACCGGCGGTCAGCGTGGACTCGCCGCGCACGCCGATGAAGTACTGCGGGAACAGCAGCGCCGCACCGAAGAACGCCACCATGAACAGCACCATCGTGCAGACGGCGATGGACAGCGTCCGGTTCTTGAACAGGCGCAGGTCGAGCAGCGGCTTCTTCGCGCGCAGTGCGTGGACGACGAAGGCGATGATCAGCAGCAGGCCGATGGCGGCGGGGATCAGCACCTTGCCGGTCATGAAGGTGCGGTGCTCGGCACTGGTCGAGATGCCGTAGAGGAACAGCGCGAGACCCGGCGACAGCAGGAGCAGCCCGATCCAGTCGATGGATGCCGGGGCGGTCTCGGCGTCGTCGCGCAGGACGACGAAGGCGTAGACGAAGGCGATGACGCCGATCGGCACGTTGATCAGGAAGATCCAGTGCCAGCTCAGGTTCTCGATGAGCACGCCACCGAGGATCGGACCGGAGATCGGGCCGAGCAGCATCGGGATGCCGAGGACCGCCATGACCGAACCGACACGCTCGGGGCCCGCGGCCTTGGTCAGCATCATCATGCCGATGGGCATCAGCAGGCCGCCGCCGAGGCCCTGGATCACGCGAAACGCCACCAGCATGCCGATGCTCGAGGCCAGCGCGCACAGCGCCGAACCGAGGGTGAACAGCACCAGCGAGAGCAGATAGACCTTCTTGGTGCCGAAGCGCGCGGCCGCCCAACTCGACAGCGGGATGACCGCGGCGAGGGCCAGCGTGTAGCCGGTCGCCGTCCACGCGGCGCCCGCGGCGTCGGTGTTGAACTCCTGCTGGAAGGTGTTCTGCGCGACGCCGACGACGGTGACGTCGAGGATCGACATGATCGCGCCGAGCACGACCACACCGGCGACCAGCAGGACGTTCTTGTCGAGCTTGGTGTCTGGCGGACCGTCGTGGAGATGGCCTCCGGTGGAGGATGTCATGCGGTGTTTCCTATCGGGTCGGTCGCGAACGCTGATGACATGCGTTCGGCGATCTACTTCATTCGGATGGGACTCGATGCCGGATGGGATCGGTGCAGGAGCCGGCGGTCACGAGGCCTCTTGCCGGGGTACGGCGTCGTCGAGGGCGAAGTGGTCGACCGGCCCGTAGACGATGGGCTGCAGCGCGTCACGCAGGTTGTCGCGCAGGTCGGCGGGTAGCCCGGCGACGAAGCGCCGTACGGTCTCGTGCTGCAACGCGAGGTGGGTCTCCAGGTACCGGGTGCCCTGTTCGGTGATCGAGATGCGCTTGATCCGGCGGTCGTCCGGGTCCTCACGCCGGTCGACGAACCCGCCGCACACCAGCTTGTCGACCGTGCGACCGGCCGCGGCGAGGGAGAGCTGCACCTGTTCGGCGATGGCGTTCACCGGCATCGGGCCGTCGTGGCAGCCGAGCGTGCACAGCACCCGCAGCTGCGAGAACGTGATGTCGGTGGCGGCGAGGCTCTCCATGGTCTCGGGTCGGCCGAGTTCGAGGAGACGGTCGAGGAACGCCTCGAGAGCCGCAGAGGCGGACTCGATCGACGGATCGTCGATCGAGCCGGTGGCGGCGCAGGTGGTGCTCTCCTCGGACACGAGGAGAATACTAAACCGGATGCAACTATTGCGAAAACGCAATATCCGGTGACATCGCGCATATCGGCCGGGTCTTGTGACGCCGATCTCAGGATCGATGCGCCCTGTGCCTCCCGCAACGTGGATCCCGCAGCGTCTACTGTCGTGACATGGGCAACATCAAGGACATCCCGGTCAAGGCACTCGACGGCTCCGACATCTCGCTGAAGGACTTCCCCGGTCCGTTGCTGATCGTCAACGTCGCCAGCAAGTGTGGCCTCACGCCGCAGTACGAGGGCCTCGAACAGCTCGCCAAGACCTACGGTGAGAAGGGCCTCACCGTGGTCGGCGTCCCGTGCAACCAGTTCATGGGCCAGGAGCCGGGCACCCCCGAGGAGATCGCCACCTTCTGCTCGACCACCTACGGCGTCACCTTCCCGTTGCTGGAGAAGACGGACGTCAACGGCGACGCCCGCCATCCGCTGTACGCCGAGCTGACCCGGTACCCCGACGCCGACGGCGAGTCCGGCGACATCCAATGGAACTTCGAGAAGTTCCTCGTCAACGCCGACGGAGAGGTCGTCAACCGATTCCGTCCGCGCACCGAGCCCACCGATCCGGTGGTCGTCAGCGCGATCGAATCGGTGCTGTGACGCCGTGGCGCAAGCGAAGTCGGCGTGCCTCGGGGCGCGCGGTGGCGATTTGGGGCACCCGGTAAGCTGACCAGGCGAGAACTGATCATCAGACATTGAGGAGCGGTGCCATGGCGCGAGTGGTGGTCGACGTGATGCCCAAGGCCGAGATTCTCGATCCGCAGGGGCAGGCCATCGTCGGCGCGCTCGGCCGTCTCGGGTTCACCGGGATCGTCGACGTCCGTCAGGGCAAGCGCTTCGAGCTCGAGGTCGACGACACGGTCGATGACGCAACCCTGGAGCGGATCGCGGAGGAGTTGTTGACCAACACCGTGATCGAGAACTACAACGTCACCCGGGTTGCGGAGTAAGAGGCCATGACCGCTCGAATCGGTGTCATCACCTTCCCCGGAACCCTCGACGACGTCGACGCCGCGCGTGCGGTCCGTCTGGCCGGCGCCGAGCCCGTCGGCCTGTGGCACGGCGACGCCGACCTGAAGGGCGTCGACGCGGTCATCGTCCCCGGCGGCTTCTCCTACGGCGACTACCTGCGCGCCGGTGCCATCGCCCGGTTCGCGCCCGTCATGGGTTCGGTCGTCGACGCGGCCTCCAAGGGCATGCCGGTCCTGGGTATCTGCAACGGCTTCCAGGTGTTGTGCGAGGCGGGCCTGCTTCCCGGCGCGCTCACCCGCAACGAGGGACTGCACTTCATCTGCCGCGACGAGTGGCTGCGCGTGGAGAACAACACCACCGCCTGGACCACCCGCTACGAGCGCGGCGCCGAGATCCTCATCCCGCTGAAGTCGGGCGAGGGTCGTTACGTGGCGTCGCAGGAGGTGCTCGAGGTGCTCGAGGGTGAGGGCCGGATCGTCTTCACCTACCCGGAGCGCAACCCGAACGGGTCGGCCCTCGACATCGCCGGCATCTGCAGTGAGAACGGCCGCGTCGTCGGCCTCATGCCGCACCCGGAGCACGCGACCGAGGCGCTCACCGGTCCCAGCGACGACGGCCTCGGCCTGTTCTACTCGGTGATCGACTCGGTCCTCGCCTCGGTGTAGATCAGATCCCATGACCGGTCCGAAGATCCCGACCAGCGCGTCCGCGTCCGGGCTGGGCGCCTTCATCGACGCCTCGCCGTCCCCGTTCCACGTGTGCGCGACCGTCGCCCGTGAACTCGAGAATGCCGGATACACAAGGCTGTTCGAGGAGGAGGCGTGGCCGGCGGCGGTGAGCACACCGTCGGCGAAGTTCTACGTCATCCGCGGCGGATCGATCATCGCGTGGGAATCCGGCGACGGGCCGGCATTCCGGATCGTGGGCGGGCACACCGACAGCCCGAACCTGCGGGTCAAGCAGAACCCCGACCGCCTGTCGGCCGGCGTGGCCATGGTCGCGCTCGAGCCGTACGGCGGGGCGTGGCTCAACTCGTGGCTCGACCGCGACCTCGGTCTGTCCGGGCGTCTGGCGTACCGGTCGGGAGATCGCGTGGCGTACACGCTCGTTCACGTGACCGAGCCGGTGGTGCGGGTGCCGCAGCTGGCCATCCATCTCTCCGAGGACCGCAAGGGCGTCTCGCCCGATCCGCAGCGACACGTGAACGGCGTCTGGGGACTCGACGACACGGCTCCCGACGTTCTCGGTTGGGTCGCCGAATATGCGGGTGTGGACCCGGGTTCGGTGCTCGGTTGGGAGCTGATGACCCACGACATCGCACCGTCGGCGGTGATCGGAGCGGGTGAGAACCTGTTGAGCGCACCACGTCTGGACAATCAGGGCACCTGCTATGCGGGGCTTCGTGCGCTGCTCGACGGGACGTCGTCGGCCCACACCCGCATGCTCGCGCTCTTTGATCACGAAGAAGTCGGCAGCGGCTCCGAGCGCGGCGCCGCGTCGGATTTCCTGGCGTCGATCTGCGAGCGAATCGTGTTGACGCGCGGCGGTTCTCGTGCCGATTACCTGCAGGCGATGGCGGCGAGCGTGTGCCTGTCGGGTGACATGGCCCATGCGACGCACCCGAACTACCCCGAACGTCACGAGCCCGGACACCGCATCGCGATCGGCGGCGGTCCGGTGCTCAAGGTGAACCAGAACCTGCGCTACGCGTCAGATGCGGTGGGGGAGGCCGTCTTCGCGCTCGCCTGCGACGACGCGGGTGTGCCGATGCAGCGGTACGTCCATCGCGCGGATCTTCCGTGTGGCTCGACGATCGGCCCGATCACCGCGACGCGCACCGGTCTCACGACCATCGACGTCGGCGCACCCCAACTCGCGATGCATTCCGCGCGCGAACTGATGGGTGCGGCCGATGTACCGATGTATTCTGCTGCGCTGCAGGCGTTCCTGGCTCGGGAGTGAGCCCGGGCTCGGCAACCGACTCGGGGGCCGGCTCAGTAGCTGCGTGCGAACCCGAGGACGTTGTTCACGTACTCCATCGAGTTGTTGTACCGCAGGATCGCGGTGACCAGCGATGCCGGGTTGCGCAGGTCCAGGTTGCCGTCGCAGAGGTAGTTCGCCGTGGTCAGCGCGGCGTCGAAGATGTTCTGCGGGTCGGTCTTCCCGTCGTCGTTGGCGTCGATGGCGTAGGCCTTCCAGGTCGCCGGAAGGAACTGCATGGGGCCGACCGCGCGGTCGTAGACCGGGTCGCCGTCGAGTTCGCCGCCGTCGGTGTCGCTGATGACCTCGTTGCCGCCGAGCGAGCCGTCGAGGCGTGGACCGAAGATCGCGCTGCGCAGCGCACCGTCGGGGTTCACGTTGCCCCGGTCGGCGTGATGGGACTCGACCTTGCCGATGCCGGCGATGACCTTCCAGTCGATGCCGCAGTGCGGACGCTTCGCGGTGATCTTCTTCGCGGCGTTCTGGTAGGCGTCGTAGTTCGTGGCGGGGACCTCGCCGGAGGTGACGCTGGCCGGACGGATGACCGGCGCAGGTGCGGGCTCGGGCTCGGCGGTCGGGCTGACCGGGTGCGCCTTCACGGCGGGGGTCAGGGCCGGGGCCGACGCCGCGGTGGCGTCGACGCCGCTGTCGCCGAGCCGGCTGGACGGTGCGGCGGTCGGCTGGGAGAGCTCTGCGCCCGCGGTCGCCGCGCCTGCCAGGACTCCCACCGGGAGCAGGGCCGCGGCCCAGAGTGGCGTGCGTGTTTTCTTGCGTGGCTTGGAGTGTTTACCCAAAACGAATCGACCTCGCGTGTACTGCTCGTGGTTTCTGCTTGCGGAACCGAGCCGACCGTACACGCAGTCGTGAGCAAAGCGTTATTTTTCTGTGACCATGTCAAGGCTGGACAAATGTAGCAACATCTGTCCTCGCAGGTGGTCGCGGGCAGACGTCCGTTGATGTGAGTCGTGCCACTCCCGGCATCAGCCGGGGCGCAAGACGGACAGCGTGTCCCCCTCGCCGAGCACGAGATATCCGTCCACGACCTTGACCCGTCCGGACCCCATCGGCTGCTCCCAGGCCACCGTGTTGTCGGGCTTGAGCGCGGTGAGCTGGCCCTGGTTGAGCAGGATCATCGTGTTCCCGGCCGACCCGACACACGCCGGATTCGCCAGGATCGGGGTGGTCGGGCCGGGCGGCGGGCCGCTGCCGATGTGCGTGCCGTCGGTGATGGCGTAGGTCGTGCGCGAACCGTCGAGGAGTCCGAAGTTGACCAACGAACCGCAGGCGATGGCGCCCGACTTGGACAACTCACGGTCGGCGATCCGCCAGCGCGCGGTGCGGCGGGCCGGATCGCGTACCTCGTACTCGCCGCGGCCGGCGAAGATGCGGTTCGAGGCGGTCAGGAGGGGCAGGACCGACGGCCCGGATTCGACCTGCAGTCCCGCTGCCTCGGTGACCGGGTCGGGATCGACGCGGCCGTTGACGATGGCGTAGGTGGTCACCTTCTCCTGGCCGTACTGCTGGTGCTCGACCGTGACCCCCGAGGGATAGAGGGTGATGGTGCACTGCTCGCAGCCGATGCGATTGCCGCCATCGACCGGGTTGATCAGGTACTGGCTCGCGTCAGCGGTCTTGATGACGACGATGTCGCCGTCTACCTCGATGCCGACGATCGGCGCGGCGAATGTGCGGGCCCAGATGGTCTTGCCCGCGGGCGTGGTGAGCGACAGCTGGTGGCCCACCTTGTTCACGCGCAGGAAGTTGGTGCCGAGTCCCACGACCTTGCGGGTGTCGAGGTAGCGCGCGGTCCGGGTGGGCGCACCGGTCTCGTCGATGAGGTAGAAACCGTCGTCGAGGGGGCTGCCGAGTTCGACGGCGCAACCGACCTGGCCGGACGCGTTGAAGGCGCAGTCGCCCTGGCCCGCGTTGATCGGCGTGTCCCACAGGACCTTGCCGGTGCGGCGCTCGATCATCGTGAAGGAGCGGCCGAGTCCGGACGGGTAGGAGATGAGCCACTTGTCCCCGGCGGCGTCGGCGACCTCGATCGGGACCCCGTCGCGATGATCGGGCAGATGCTGGTGGCCGACGATCGTCCAGGCCGTCGTCGGCCGCCGTTCGTAGTCGCGCAGTTCGCCGTACGCGTAGTCGGTGTCGTCCACCTTCGGGTCGCCTCCGAACAGCACCACACCGGCCGTGACGAGCAGAGCTGCGCAGCAGATGAGTACGACCGTCCCGATGCCGAACGGCAGGCGCGCGGAGATGGCCCGGGCGCGGGAGCGTGAGGACATGGCTAAGAGTGAACCATGACGGTTCCGGCCCATCGCGGCCGGTCACGATGCAGAGTTGTCCCATGGACGTCCTGCGCGATGTGCTGGTGATGCTCACCGTCGTGACGACGGGTCTGTCCGCCGGTGTGCTGGCCGGTTTCGGCTATGCGGTGATCCCCGGTCTCACCCGTGCGGAGGCCGATGTCGCGGTGCCGGCGATGCAACGGATGAACACTGCGATCCTCAATCCGCTGTTCGCCGTGGTGTTCGCCGGCGGTGTCGTGTTCGGGGCGCTGGCCACCTGGGCGGTCTGGGATCACCCGCTGCGCTGGTGGGTCTTCTCCGCGACCCTGCTCACCCTGGCCGGCGTGGTCATCACGATGGTGGTCAACGTCCCGGCCAACAACCGGCTCGACGCCGCGGGCGCGGTCCGCGGCGGTGAGGCGGACCGTGTGTGGGCGGAGTTCACCGCGGTGTGGGTTCCGTGGAACATCATCCGGTCGGTGCTCACCACCGCGGCGATCGCCGTGCTGGTCGTCGGGTTGCTGGTGAGCTGACGGGCCGGCCGGGAGTGCAGTCGACGCGATGTCTCCGGCGACGTCCCCGGGCCCACCGACCCCGGCCGGCGTCGCAGGTCGCGAAGCGGAGTCGCATGCGACCTCGGCGGGAGGAACACGATCTCGCCGGGTGCTCAGAACAGCTGCCCCAGGTAGAACTCCGCACCCTGGTCGTCGATGCATCGCGCCGACACCCCGTACGGCGCCGTACTCGGCTCGTCGAGCACGGCGCCACCCGCCGCGCGGACCCGTTCGACGGCGGCCTCGACGTCGTCGGTGACCCACATCGGCACGGACACGGACCTGTCTGCGCCACCGGCGATCCCGACCTGCGGCCGCACGTCGTCGACCTCCCAGCCGTCCTCGATGCGGCCGGGGTGGAACGTCCACCCGAGCACCGACCCGTAGAAATCGCGGTAGCGCCCGCCGTCGGGGGTGCGCACGGTCAGGTACGTCATCGCACCGGGGGTGCGGGGGTGCTGGTCGGGGCGCGCGTCGCCGGATTCGATCGCGTAGACCGCGAACCGGACGCCCTGGTCGTCGACGGCGTCGACGACGCGGCGCCCGTCCGGGCTGGTCCCGAACTCGCCACGGCCACCGGCGGCGACGATCCGCGCACGCGCCGCCTCGAGATCGTGGACCGCATACGCGCAGAACACGGTCGACGGGCCCGCGGTCTCGAAGATGCCCAGTCGGTGTCCGACATTGGTGACCCGGCGTCCGTCGGCGTCGTATTCCCACCCGAGGACCGCCGCATAGAACCTGCGGGCGCGGACGGCGTCGGGTGTGTTGAGGGACATGTATCCGATGTCGCCCTGGTGAATCCGGTCGACGACGGCCGACTTCGACGGACCGGTCAGCATCCAGCGGTGACCGAACGGGTCGACGATCACGCCGGTGCGGCTGCCGTATGCCTCGGACGGTTCCCGCGTGACGGCGGCGCCGGCGCGGGCGGCCGTAGCGACCGCGGCGTCGGTGTCGTCCACGGGGAGCATCAGGCTCACCGACACCTTGCCGGGCTCCGGGGCACGCAGTCCGAGGTCGGGGAACTCGCCGGCGAGATAGACGACGCCGCCGCCCATCTCCAGCTCGGCGTGGCCGATGACGCCGTCGTCCATGACGATCGGCTCACCGCGCAGGCGCGCTCCGAGAGTGGCGGTGTACCAGTCGATGGCGCGCCGCGGCTCGGCGACGACGAGATAGGGCAGGGCCCCGGGTCGGTCGACCGGGGTCTGCGCGGTCGGTTCGAACTCCGTGGTGGTTTCTGCTGCGGTGGATGTTGCCGTGCCGGCCATGACGACTCCTTGCGGTAGTGTCGCGCCGCGTTCGAGGCGGTCGCGCAGCGCCGCGGCAAAGCCGGCGTCGGGCATCACCGGACCGTCGAAGCCGGGGACGTCGGCTGCGCGCAGGACGCGCAGCGGATCCCGTGCCCCACCGTGGCGGGTGCTGTTCCGGGTGCTCATGCGTGACCTCCTCTCCCGCTGCTCGAGGGTTGTGTCTGCGGATAGGCCGCGCGGAAGGCGCGCTTCGCGCGGGTGAGCAGGGCCTCGGTGGCGCCGACCGTCCGCCCGAGGATCTCTGCGCATTCGCCGACCGGGAGATCGTCGACGTAGCGCAGGGTCAGCACGGCGCGGTGGACCGGTGACAGTTGTCCGAGGGTGTGATGGGCGACCATGCGGTCGAGTTCGGCGTCCCAGGGATCGTCCCCGGCCTCCGGCAGGTCCTCGACGGGTTCCGGAGTGCGCTGGGCCCGCCGCCAGTGGTCGGCGAGCTTGTGCCGGGCGATGCCGATCAGCCAGGGCGTCGTCGGCTCGGTGTCGCGATGACGGCGCACCGAGTCCATCGCCGCCAGGAAGGTCTCCGAGGTGACGTCCTCGGCCACTCGCCGGTCGGCGCATCGATGGATGACATAGCCGTATACGGCGGGCAGTGCCTGGTCATACACGGCCAGCAATGCCTGAGGCCCGCCTGGGCGTTCGATGGGAGAACCCGGATGGTCGCCGCTCACATATCTACCGTCGTGCGGCGGGCTCGGAATCCGACGCCTTCTCGGCGGCTTCTTTCCGTTCCGGTCCGGTCGACCCGACCGTGAACGCCGCGACCTCGTCGGCAACCGACCCCGGTCGGTCGAGGGAGACGAAGGTCCGGGCGTCCGGGACCTCGACGAACGGCACCGACTCACCCCCGAAGAGGAGGGCGAACCGCCGGCCGTGGGTCAGCGTGAAGCAGCGGTCGTCGCGACCCCAGACGAAGCGGACGGGCAGATCCACCTGCGTCATCCGCTGGGTCACCGCGAACAGGTCCGAGGGCCGGATGCCGCTCAGGAACGCGCGGAAGTCGTCGCGGATGCGCGGGTCGGTCTGTAGCGGCTCGAAGACCGAGGCGGTGAGTTCCGGGTCGGGATCGTTCAGCAGGAGTCCCACGCCGAGCGGCGAGTGTCGCAGCGCCCGCGACCGCATCGCCTCGACGAGCGGCCGGAGCAGGGCGCGCCGTCGCATGAGCGCGAAGTACAGCCGGAACGGCTGGGGCGGGAACAGGTCGAACGCGTCGCAGTTGGTGAACACGAGACGCCCGACGAAGCCGGGGTCCTCGTCGAGTGCGAACTGCGTGATCGCCCCGCCGGTGTCATTGGCCACCAGGGTCGCCGACGACAGGCCGAAGTGCCCGGCGAACTCCCGCAACAGCCGACTCACTCCCCGCGGCGAGCGATCAGCGCCGGGGCCCAACGGGATTCGATGGGAACCGAGGGGCAGCAGCGGCACCAGCGAACGGATTCCGCGTTCGGCGAGCAACTCGGCCACCGGCTCCCAGAGTCGGTGGTCGACGACGGCGCCGTGCACGAACATCACGGGCGGGTACTCCGATCCCTCCGGACCGTAGGTGGCGTATTCGATCGTGCCGGACGGGAGTTCGACGGGATGCAGTGCGGTCGGTGTGGTACCCATGGCGAGATCCGCTTCTCGTAGACTCTACTGACTTACGAACACTGAGTACGAAAGTTACGTGCAGCCTGTATGAAAGTCAACCGTCGAAGCCAGGCCGAACGCACCGCAGCGACCCGCGCGGCGCTCATCGCCGCGGGTCGCAAGCTGTTCGGTGAGCGCGGATTCGCCGACGTCGGGACGCAGGAGATCGTGGAGCACGCCGGCGTGACCCGTGGTGCGCTGTACCACCAATTCGACGACAAGAAGGGGCTGTTCACCGCCGTCTACGACGCCGTCGAGCAGGACATCGTCGCGCGGATCGGCGCGGCGGTCGGCGAGAGCGCCGCCGACGACCCGATCGGCGCGCTGAAGGCCGGCATGCGACTGTTCCTCGACCTGTGCACCGAGCCCGAGGTCCATCGGATCACCCTGGTCGACGCCCCGTCGGTCCTCGGCTGGTCCGAATGGCGCGCACGTGGTGAGGAGTTCGGCTTCGCGTTGGTGGAGGGCCTGATCCGGTCGGCCATCGTCGCGGGGCAGGTGACCGATCAGCCCACGCGGCCGCTCGCGCACGTCGCGATCGGCGCACTCGATGAAGCCGCACTGTATGTGGCGTCCGCTGCGGATCGGGCCGCGGCGACCGCGGAGGTCACCGCGGTCCTCGACCGTGTGGTGGACGCTTTCGGGGCGGTCCCCGGCTGACGGGCTGGTGCACCGGAGGGTCGGTGCGCCGAACGAGATGTGCGGAAGCCGTCGATCGGGCCCGCCCGCGAGATCTCGCCGGCCGACTCGGCGGGGCCAGAGCACGAGGACCGCACATCTCGGGCGAATCAGCCGCCTCGCACCAACTCCGCGCACCGCTCACCGACGAGCATCACCGTGATGTTCGGGTTGACGGTGGTGTGTTCGGGGAAGACCGAGGCGTCGGCGACCCGCAGGCGGGCCACGCCCTTGACGCGCAGCTCGGGATCGAGCGGCGACATGTCGTCGTCGGGCGGGCCCATCCGCACGGTTCCCACCGGGTGGTACACGGTGTTGTGGGTCCGCCTGATGTAGTCGGCCAGTTCGTCGTCGGAGGTGGCGTCCGGTCCGGGATACAGTTCTCGCGCAACCCAATCCGCGAGCGGTGCGGCCGCGGCGATCTCCCGTGCCCTCCGGATGCCGGCGATCATGATCCGCATGTCGTAGCCCTCGGGGTCGGTGAAATACCGGGGGTCGACACGAGGCTTGTCGCGGAAGTCGCACGAGCGCAACGTCACCGTTCCGCGGGACCTCGCGTGGGTGACGTTCGGGGTCAGGCAGAAGGTGTTCTCGCTCGTCGGATAACCCTGCCGCAGGGTGTGCATGTCGAACGGCACGCTGCCGTAGTGCATCATCAGGTCCGGCCGGTCCAGGCCCTCGTCCACCGTGGTGAAGATGCCCGCCTCCCACCACTGCGTCGACTCCCGGACCATCGGCTTCGAGGTCTCGAAACCGATCACGCCCTCGGGATGATCCTGCAGGTGCTCGCCGACGCCGGGGGAGTCGACGAGGACGTCGATGCCGTGCTCGACGAGATGGTCGGCCGGTCCGATCCCGGAGAGCATCAACAACTTCGGGGTGTCGATGGCCCCCGCGGACACGATCACCTCGCGCTGTGCCCCGATCCGCGTCGTGCGGCCGAAGGCGTTGTCGGTGATGTCCACGGCCGCCGCGTGCAGGTCGCCGCCGGACCTCTCGATCACGATCCGCTTGGCCCACGACCCGGTCCGAATGGTCAGGTTGGGCCGGTCGAGGATCGGATGCAGGTAGCTCACCGACGACGACGCCCGCACCCCGTCGGGCCTCCGGTTGATCTGGAAGAAGTTGGCGCCGTTGACGACCGTCTTTCCGCTGTTGAACTCCGCCCGCGGGATGCCGACCGCCTCACACGCGTCGAGCAGGGCGACACCGCAGGGGTCGCGCGGCGGGATCGTCATGATGTGCACCGGACCGCTGCGACCGTGATGGTCACCCGGGGCGTCGTTGGTCTCGATCTTCGGATAGAGCCCGTACACCTCCTCCGAACCCCAGCCGGCGCAACCGAAATCGCGCTCCCAGGAGTCGAGGTCCTCGCGCGGCGCCCAGAACGCGATGCAGCTGTTGTGCGAGCTGCAGCCGCCCAGCACCTTGGCGCGGGCGTGCCGCATGAACGAGTTGCCGTTCTCCTGCGGCTCGATGGGATAGTCCCAGTCGTAACCGGATTCGAGAAGTTCCATCCACCGGTCGAGGCGCAGGATCGCGTCGTCACCGACGTCCGACGGCCCGGCTTCCAGGAGGCAGACCGTCACCGACGGGTCCTCCGACAGGCGGGCGGCCACGGCGGCACCCGCCGATCCTCCACCGACGACCACGTAGTCGTACGTCTCGGTCACCGCTACCCCTTCCGGTTCTCGAACCAGCCGGTCACACCCGGCCGGAGATTCTCGTAGACGTGCTTGGCCTCGCGGTACTCGGCGAGCCCGGTGGGGCCGAGTTCACGGCCGAATCCGGACTGTCCGTAACCACCCCACTCGGCCTGCGGCAGGTACGGACCGAAGTCGTTGACCCACACCGTCCCGGCACGGATACGTCCGGCGATGCGTCGTGCGCGCGCCGCGTCGGACGACCACACCGCCCCGGCGAGGCCGTACACCGTGTCGTTGGCCAGGGTCACCGCCTCGTCCTCGGTGGTGAAGGTCTCGACCGTGACCGTCGGACCGAACGCCTCGTCGTGCACACAGGCCATCGAGCGATCGGCCCGGTCGATGACGGTGGGCAGGTAGAACCAGCCGTCGTCGAGCCTGCCCGATCCCCGGTCGCCGGTGGCGAATGCGCCGCCGCAGCGGATCACGGCTCCATCGGCGCGCGCCCGCTCCACGTATGCGTGCACCTTGTCCCGGTGTGCCTGCGAGATCAACGGGCCCGTCTCGGTGCCCTCCTCGAACGGCAGGCCGAGCCGGATCTGCTCCGCGCGCCGGACCAGCTCGTCGACGAACCGGTCGTGGATCGACTCCTCGACGATGAGCCGTGCACCCGCCGAACACACCTGGCCCGAGTGGAGGAAGGCGGCGTTGAGGGCGTTGTCGACGGCCGCGGCGAAGAAGTCCTCGGTGGCGCCGACGTCGGCGAACACGACATTCGGGTTCTTGCCGCCGAGTTCGAGGGCCACCTTCTTCACGGTCGCGGCCGCCTCCCGCGCGATGGCCCGGCCGGTCACCAGGCCGCCGGTGAAGGACACCAGGTCGACGTCGGGGTGCGACGACAGCGGGGCGCCTGCGTCGGCGCCCGGCCCGAGGACGAGATTCGCGACGCCGGGCGGCAGTCCGAGGTCGTGGAGGACCTCGAACAACAGGATCGCGGTATGAGGGGTCAGCTCGGCGGGCTTGAGCACGAACGTGTTTCCCGCGGCCAGTGCCGGCGCGACCTTCCACGCGGCCTGCAGCAGCGGATAATTCCACGGGGTGATGAGCCCGCATACCCCGACCGGCTCGTAGACGATGCGGGAATCGGCGTCGGGTGAACCGGTGTCGACGACGCGGCCGGCGTCCTGGGCGGCGAGCTTTCCGAAATAGCGGAAACAATTGGCGATGTCGGTCATGTCGATGTCCGACTCGTAGGGCCGCTTCCCGGTGTCGAGGGTCTCGGCGCGGACGAACTCGCCACGGCGGGCGTCGATCCGGTCGGCGATCCGGAGGAGGAGGTCGCCGCGTTCGTCGGCGGGTGTCGAGTTCCACTCGCCGGTGTCGAACGCGCGGCGTGCGGCGGCGATCGCTGCCTCGGTGTCGACGGCCGCTCCCTCGGCGACCACGCCCACCACCGAGTTGTCGGCGGGGCAACGGATCTCGCGGGTCGCGCCGGAAGCGGCGGGCCGCCACTGCCCATCGATGTAGAGGGTGTCACTCATGGAGCGGAGGCTCCTTCACGGTTGTCGGGTGTGTCGGTGGAGGGCGTGGTCGGGGCGGTGCCCGCGCCGTCGGGGGCGTCGTCGGGTCGGGCCGGGGGTTCGTGGTCGTGGTGGTCGGCCGCCGAATCACGCAGGTGCAGATAGCCGAGATGGCGTTCGTACTGATCGAGGATGTCGCCGATGATCTGCTCGCGGGTGTAGCCCGACAGCGAGTATCCCTGCGACCCCTCGGTCAGATACACCTCGCACCGGAAGTACCGGTCGTCGGAGCGCTGGGAGCGGACCGCGTAGGTCGGGGTCGGTGCCGACACCGGCCATACGCAGTACTCGAACCGCGGGGCGTCGGCGAGTTCGACGGTCAGCCGCGGCGACGGCAGCCCCTCGTTCTCCTCCGACTCGTCGACCGAAGCGGTGACGCCCTCGCGTGAGAACTGTTCGGCCACCTCGTGCATCGCCGGGATCACCGTCGCCGTCAGGAATCTCCGGGTCGCGACCCTCCCGGGGAAGCGGAGCGTGCCGATGAGACGCTGTCGCCAGCTGCTCTGCTCGGTCGGCCCGCGGCCCACCGCGATCACCTTGGGCAGGGTGGTGCGGAAGCTGTCGATCTTCATCGACTCGGTGCGAACGGCCTTCAGCAGCGAGTACCCGATCATGCCGAGGACGAAGGAGAACGGCAGGCCCATGATGACGGTGGCCGCCTGCAGGGTGAGGATCGAACCGTCGCCGCCGCCGGCGAACAGCATGGACAGGGTGAGCAGGCCGATCGCGACCGACCAGAAGATCCGCACCGGTCGCGAGCAGTCGGTCATCGGGCCGTCGAGTTTGCTGGTGAAGTTGCCCATGACGAGTGATCCCGAGTCGGCGCTGGTCACGTAGAACAGCAGGCCGGTGATGGTCGCGACACCGATGAGCAGCGTGGCGCCCGGGTATTGGTCCAGCAGCGAGTAGAACCCGGCCTCGGGTGCCGACGCGGTGGTCTCGGCGAAGTCCTTGTCGCCGCGGGCCACCGCCAGGGCGCTGTTGCCGAAGATCGAGATCCACAGCAGGACGAAGCTGAACGGCACGACGAGGACGCCGAAGACGAACTGCCGCAAGGTCCTTCCGCGTGAGATCCGGGCCAGGAACAACCCGACGAACGGCGCCCAGGCCACCCACCACGCCCAGAAGAACAGGGTCCAGCCGTCGACGAACGCACGGGCGTCGTGGTCGGGCGTCGGGTTCACCTGATCCCAGGCGAAGGTGTCCAGGGTGCGGTCGGCGAAGGTCGCCACATAGTCGCCGACGTTCTGCACCAGGCCGTTGAGCAGGAAGTCGGCGTCCTTGGCGACCGTGATGTAGATCAGCAGGAAGATCGCGAGGACCACGTTGATCTCCGACAGGCGCCGGATGCCCTTGTCGACGCCCGAGATCGCCGAGGCGGTCGCGATCACCACCGACAGCACGATCAGGCCGATCTGGGCGGCCTTGCCCTGGGAGATGCCGAAGATCTCGTTCAGGCCGAAGTTGAGCTGCACCACGCCGATGCCGAGCGACGTCGCGATGCCGAAGATGGTGCCGAGGACGGCGGCGACGTCGATGGCGTCGCCCCAGCGGCCCTCGATGCGTTTCCCGAAGATCGGGTAGAGGGCGGCGCGGATCGTGAGCGGGAGGTTGTGCCGGAACGCGAAATAGGCCAGCGCCCCACCCATCAGGGCATACATCGCCCACCCGGTCACGCCGTAGTGGAAGACCGTCCACGTGACCGCCTCGCGGGCGGCGGCGTTGGTCTCGGCCTCGCCGACGGGCGGGTTGAGGAAGTGGGTGACCGGTTCGGCCACCGAGAAGAACATCAGGTCGATGCCGATACCCGCGGCGAAGAGCATCGACGTCCACGTGAACAGGCTGTACTCCGGGCGGGACTCCTCCGGGCCGAGGCGGTAGCGCCCGTATTTCGACAGGCCGAGGAACACGACGAGGCCCACGATCGCGGTCGCGAGGATGAAGTACCACCATCCGAACCAGCGGGTGATGAAGTCGCGGACCTCGCCGATGACGTTCTCGGCGGTGCCCGGTGCCGCGAGCGCCCAGATCGCGAATGCGAGCACGATGACGGCGGACGCGGTGAAGACCGCGACGTTGACCGAACCGGTCCGCTGTGGCGGATCCCCCGTGTCCGGGTGGCGAGTGGAGCGTCCAGGTGGACTCGCGTCGTCACTCATGGACTTCGACGGTAGCGGGGCGTTTCGGACCACACGGGCGTATTGCCCGACTTCGTGCGCGCCAAACCGGTTCGTGACATATCCGACTCGTCCGGCGGCGATGAGTTCGCGGCCACTCGCGGGTCTGTCCGGACATGGCAACAGCAACGATCGGTTCGATGATCCTGTCCAGCGAGGGTCCGCGGCGCCTCGCCGAGTGGTACGCCGCGGCGTTCGAGGCGACGATCGAGTCCACCGGCGCGGCCGACGGCGGACCCGGTTACCTCGTCGTCGACCTCGACGGCTTCTGCCTCATGTTCGACAGGCGCGACGACGTCTCCGGCGTCAACACCGACGGCGCGCGTCTGTTGATCAACGTGGAGGTCGACGACCCGAAGGCCGCCGCGGCCCGCATCGACGCACTCGGCGCGCGGTGGATCAGTCCGCTCGAGCAGCGCGGCGGCAACTGGTTCGGCACTGTCGCCGACCCGGACGGCAACTGGGTGCAGATCCTGTGGATCTGCGACGAGGAGGAGATCGCGATGGGGCCGCCGTCGTCGAGGTCCTGAGGTACGGCGGGTTCGACCACGATGAGCGTGGCATCGTGCGCGGCGGACCGGGCGAGCCCGACATCGCCCGGTTCAGGCGACCCCAGCGGCAACATCCTGACGGTGCTGCACGCCTGAGCGCTGCGATTCCCGGTGTCCGGGCGGTCCGGCGGCCCCGTTCGCTCTCGGCGTAGTGAACCGGGAACACAGCCCCGGCCTGCGCAGTTGTACTGTGCACATCCCCGCCGCAGCGGCGGATTCATGCACTCAGCGCAAGGTTTGACTGCAGGTGCAGCCACGGCGACCTCTAGAGTGGAGACAGGCTGGTCGTCGTATACCCGCACCGGGTCGTCCATACCGGACACACCGGGTGTTCTCGCGGCGGCCGGGGCGCTAGCAATGTGAGGGAGAACAATGTTCGAACGGTTCACCGACCGCGCTCGACGGGTTGTGGTTCTGGCCCAAGAAGAAGCGCGGATGCTCAACCACAACTACATCGGAACCGAGCACATCCTCCTCGGCCTCATCCACGAGGGCGAGGGCGTGGCCGCCAAGGCTCTCGAGTCGCTCGGGATCTCCCTGGAAGGTGTCCGCAGTCAGGTCGAGGAGATCATCGGCCAGGGCCAGCAGGCGCCCTCGGGGCACATCCCGTTCACACCGCGTGCCAAGAAGGTGCTGGAGCTCTCGCTGCGCGAGGCCCTGCAACTCGGCCACAACTACATCGGAACCGAGCACATCCTGCTCGGCCTCATCCGCGAGGGTGAGGGTGTCGCCGCGCAGGTCCTCGTCAAGCTGGGCGCCGATCTCAACCGTGTCCGCCAGCAGGTCATCCAGCTGCTGAGCGGATACCAGGGCAAGGAGCCGCAGGAGGCGGGTACCGGCGGCCGCAGCAGCGAGTCCGGCACCCCGTCGACCTCGCTGGTCCTCGACCAGTTCGGTCGCAACCTCACCGCAGCCGCCGCCGAGGGCAAACTCGATCCCGTCATCGGGCGCGAGAAGGAAATCGAGCGGGTCATGCAGGTCCTGAGCCGCCGTACCAAGAACAACCCCGTCCTGATCGGCGAGCCGGGCGTCGGCAAGACCGCCGTCGTCGAGGGCCTCGCGCAGGCCATCGTCAACGGCAAGGTGCCCGAGACGCTGAAGGACAAGCAGCTGTACACCCTCGACCTCGGTTCGCTGGTCGCGGGCAGCCGCTACCGCGGCGACTTCGAGGAACGCCTGAAGAAGGTCCTCAAGGAGATCAACACCCGCGGCGACATCATCCTGTTCATCGACGAGCTGCACACGCTCGTCGGCGCAGGTGCCGCCGAGGGAGCGATCGACGCCGCGAGCATCCTCAAGCCGAAGCTGGCCCGCGGTGAGCTGCAGACCATCGGTGCGACGACCCTCGACGAGTACCGCAAGTACATCGAGAAGGACGCCGCGCTGGAACGCCGCTTCCAGCCGGTCCAGGTCGGCGAGCCGTCGGTCGAGCACACCATCGAGATCCTCAAGGGCCTGCGTGACCGCTACGAGTCGCACCACCGCGTCTCGATCACCGACAGCGCACTCGTCGCCGCCGCGACGCTGGCCGATCGCTACATCAACGACCGGTTCCTGCCGGACAAGGCGATCGACCTCATCGACGAGGCCGGTGCACGCATGCGCATCCGCCGGATGACCGCGCCGCCGGACCTGCGCGAGTTCGACGAGCGCATCGCCGAGGCCCGCAAGGAGAAGGAGTCCGCGATCGACGCGCAGGACTTCGAGAAGGCCGCCGCTCTCCGCGACAAGGAGAAGCAGCTGGTCGCCGAGCGTGCCGAGCGCGAGAAGCAGTGGCGCAACGGTGACATGGACGTCGTGGCCGAGGTCGACGACGAGCAGATCGCCGAGGTCCTGGGCAACTGGACCGGCATCCCGGTGTTCAAGCTCACCGAGGAGGAGACCACCCGTCTGCTCCGCATGGAGGAGGAGCTGCACAAGCGGATCATCGGCCAGGAGGACGCGGTCAAGGCCGTGTCGAAGGCGATCCGCCGCACCCGTGCCGGCCTGAAGGATCCGAAGCGTCCGTCGGGCTCGTTCATCTTCGCCGGTCCGTCCGGCGTCGGTAAGACCGAGCTCTCGAAGGCGCTGGCGAACTTCCTGTTCGGCGACGACGACGCGCTCATCCAGATCGACATGGGCGAGTTCCATGACCGGTTCACCGCGTCGCGTCTGTTCGGTGCCCCTCCCGGCTACGTCGGCTACGAAGAGGGCGGCCAGCTCACCGAGAAGGTGCGCCGCAAGCCGTTCTCGGTGGTGCTGTTCGACGAGATCGAGAAGGCCCACTCGGAGATCTACAACACCTTGCTGCAGGTCCTCGAGGACGGTCGTCTCACCGACGGTCAGGGTCGCACGGTCGACTTCAAGAACACCGTGCTGATCTTCACCTCGAACCTCGGTACGAGCGACATCTCCAAGGCCGTGGGCATCGGCTTCAGCTCCGGTGACGACACCAAGTCGAACTACGAGCGCATGAAGCTGAAGGTCAACGACGAGCTCAAGAAGCACTTCCGTCCCGAGTTCCTCAACCGCATCGACGACGTCATCGTCTTCCACCAGCTGACGCAGGACGAGATCATCCAGATGGTCGACCTGATGATCGGCCGGGTCGAGGCCCAGTTGAAGAACAAGGACATGGCCATCGAGCTCACCGACAAGGCCAAGAGCCTGCTCGCCAAGCGCGGGTTCGACCCGGTCCTCGGTGCGCGCCCGCTGCGTCGCACGATCCAGCGCGAGATCGAGGACCAGCTGTCGGAGAAGATCCTCTTCGGCGAGCTGACCCCGGGTCAGATCGTCCTGGTGGACGTCGAGGGCTGGGACGGCGAAGGAGACGGCGAGGACGCCAAGTTCACCTTCACCGGCTCGGAGAAGCCCCGCGAGGTCCCCGACGCCCCGGTCGAGCTGTCCAAGGCCGGCGACGCCGGTACGGACGCGAGCTGACCGGAGCTCCTGAGCCGATCCGAGACGGCGGCGTCACCCGAGAGGGTGACGCCGCCGTTGTCGTTCGTGTCGCTCGTCATCTGACCTGGGGCGACGGAACGCTCGCTCGGGAGAAGGGGCTCCTGAGCGCACCGTCGGTGACCGCGGTGGATAGCATCTCCCTGTGACGAGCGATACATCAGAGGTCGGCCGCAAGGCCGTAGAGGAGCAGTCCACGATCCGCGTCGACCGGGACGGCGGGATCGTCGTCATCCGGCTCAACCGGCCCGACCGACTCAACGCGTTCACGTTGCAGATGGGCGCGGAGATCCGTGCCGTCCTCGACGAGACCGACGCCGACGACTCGGTTCGCGCGGTGGTGCTGACCGGCGCGGGGCGTGCCTTCTGCGCCGGCGCCGACCTCGAGGCGGGTGGTTCGACGTTCGACGCGTCGTCGGAGGTCACCGGCGACGAGGTCCCGCCGGACGAGGGTGGCCTGCTGACGCTGCGCATGTTCGCCTCGCTCAAGCCGATCGTCGCCGCGATCAACGGCCCCTCGGCCGGTGTCGGGGTGACCATGACGCTGCCCGCCGACGTCCGGATCGCCTCGGAGGACGCGAAATTCGGCTTCGTCTTCGCTGCGCGCGGCCTCGTCCCCGAGGCTGCCTCGAGCTGGTTCCTGCCGCGGCTCGTCGGTCTGCCGACGGCACTGCAGTGGACGATCGGCGCCAAGATGGTCCAGGTCGACGAGGCGCTCGAGCGCGGGTTGGTCCAGCAGGTCGTCCCCAAGGACAAGGTCCTCGAGACCGCGATCGCGGTGGCCCGCGAGATGACCGCGAACAGTGCTCCGGTCTCGGCGGCGCTGACCCGTCAGCTCCTGTGGCGGATGGCCGGGGCACCCAGCCCCCTCGACGCCCATCGAGCCGACTCCAAGGCGATCTTCTACCGCGGCCAGTCCGGCGACGTCTACGAGGGCGTCATGTCGTTCCTCGAGAAGCGGCCCGCCACCTACCCGAACACGGTGTCGAAGGATCTCCCCGACATCTTCTGAGCGTTTCACCACGCATTTCCGGTCCCATCCGCACCGGTGCGGATGGGACCGGCGTGTTCTCGGCCTCGTCGTCTCACGATGGCCCGCGAACCTGCGAACAGTGCGTTTGCAACAGGTGAACATCGCAAAACACGCGACATAAACAGTGGCAGGGTCTGTGGACCGCGGTTATCGTGTGCGTCAGCAGGCCAGAAACGGACGTGGAGAGGAGGTGGCGCAGATGTCGACGGTTACGACGGTGTCCGTTCGCGAGTGGCGGACGTCCGACCCCGGCTGCCGGGAAGGATTCCTGGTCCCGACGACCCGGCCCGGACCGATCACATCGCGCGCCACCGGTTCCTGAGGTCATGAGCCTCGATGGTCGGCGCAGTCACTCGCCCACGCATCGAGGAGCATCCATGACCATATTCGTCACGAATGCCGGATTGCAGATCCTGGCCCGGGTCACCTGGCGCCGCGCCGCAGTGCTGTTGACCACCGAGGTGGCACGCAATGTGGAGGGCACCCCGCTGGTGCGCGTGGTTCATTCGCCCACGGTGTCGCTGCCGATCCACAAGGTGGTGGCGATCAAACACAACGCCTACCGCCCGTTCTCGGGCAAGACCATGGATTCGTACGCGTCGAACGCGACGATCCTGCGTCGGGACCAATGGATCTGCGCGTACTGCGACGGCCCCGCGGACACCGTCGACCACATCGTTCCGGTGTCTCAGGGCGGGCCCAGCACGTTCGGCAACCAGGTCGCGGCGTGCAAGTCCTGCAACGGGTTCAAGGCGAACCGCACCCCGCGGCAGGCGGGCATGGCGTTACGGCATGCGCCCTTCGTCTACGACCCGTGGGCGGCGGACCAGAAAGAGGTCTGGGAGATGTTCATGCTGCATCCGAAGACCGCCTGAATCCCGAGACCGCCTGACCCGCCGCCCCCCGGCGTCGTTCGCTCAGCGCCCGGCGCTGACCTTGGTGGCGTTGGCCGTCGACGCGAGAATGCGCGGGATGTTGTACAGCGGTCGGCTCGAGTTCCACAGCTGCTCATATGGAGTGGTGAGCTGGCGGTGCAGCGCGGCCCGGTCGTGCTTGGCCTGGTGGGTGTACCGGGGCAGCAGCTCGGTGGTGACGAAGTTCCAGCGATCGGCGAAGATCGACCAGTCCCACGACGGGATGCCGAGCTGGACATGGGTCTTGCCGACGCCGGCGACCTCGGTGTCGAACTGCACCGGACGGAACTCGCGCAGCGCCGGGACGCCCGCGACGGACGGGGAGCCCGCGAGGGTCGTCATGTAGGTCAGCGATTCACCGACGCCGTTCTTGTAGCCGCGGCACTGGTCCCACAGGTTGCCGACGCAGTACTCCTGTTCGCGGCGAAGCAGATCGGCGTTGCCTCGTGCGATGCGGGACGCGTCACCGGAGGCGACGTCCTCCCACGCGGCCATCGTGCGGTCGTCGATGATCTTCGCGGCGTACATCTCCCGGATGCCGGTCAGTCCGGTACGGACATAGGTGTAGTGCTGGGTCATCATGTCCTGGTAGATGGCCTTCTGCATCACCAGGACCTTGCGCACGAACCACCCGAGGTCGTCCGGGGTGATCCGGTCGGCGTTCTTGGCGACGGCGCGCAGACCCGACGGCAGGGCCTTCTGTGCGGCGATCCCGTACCGGAGCCCGACATTGGAGATGATGGTACGGGCGAGCTGCGCGATGCCGGGGAGCTCGTAGATGAACTTTCCGAGCTCGAGATCCTCGATGCCCGAACCGAAGTCGGCGCCCACGAGTCCGCCCATGCCGGCCCACTGCAACTCCGCGTGCTTCAGCTGGAAGCTGCGGTAGTAGTTGTACGACTTGATCATGTTCGGTTTGCACCGGGCCAGCGTCGTACCCGGGTCCCAGGTGGCCAGGTCGATCCCGGACTCCCTGGTGCACTGCACGAGTCGGAGCTGATAGAGCAGGGCGCCGTAGCGCTTCGGGTCGATGCCCTGCCCACGGGCCTGGGAGACCAGGCTCTCGAGACGACCGAGGTCGTAGGGCAGGCGCGGGTGCACACCACCGCGGGTGACGCCCTCGGCGACACCGCTCAGCGGGAGGTCCAGGAAGTCCTCGAGTACGCCGGCGGGGGCCGGCGAGGAGCCACGGGGAGTGGCGGTGGCCAGGCCGCTGCCGGCCGCGGCGAGCGAGGCGGTGACGCCGGCGGCGGCGGCGCCGGCGAGGAATCGACGTCGGGAAAGGTTGTGGTGGTTGATCATTCGGATATCTCTCTCAGGTGCGAGCCGTCGGGAAGAGGGTGCAGTCCACCAGGCCTCCGGGGTGGGGAGGCCTTCGGGAGGACAGCTCTACGGCGTCAGGACGAAGCTTTCTTCAGCTTCGCGTCGATCCAATCGATGGTCTGCATGCCGAACAGGTCGGTCGTCCACCGGTAGGTGTTCGTGATCAGTTCGGTGTCATCACATTTCGCGGGTACATAGGTCACCTTGGTGCCCAGGTCGCGGTAGCGCTGCACCAGTTTGCGCATGTCGGCCGCCGGTGTCACGGACATGAACGAGCCGTCCTCGCCGCAGGAGGTGATGAGGGTCGGTGCCTGCGGCC
This sequence comes from Gordonia aurantiaca, assembly GCF_039939235.1. Taxonomy (NCBI): domain Bacteria; kingdom Bacillati; phylum Actinomycetota; class Actinomycetes; order Mycobacteriales; family Gordoniaceae; genus Gordonia; species Gordonia aurantiaca. Next base: position 445,788 of record NZ_JBDUUF010000001.1, read on the forward strand.
CGTACTTGTCGGTGCCCATGATGTTGTCGGCGTACGCGTACTGGAAATCCTCGATCTCGGCGGGATTCCGGTTGCCCTTGAACAAGATCTCGAACCGCTCGAATCCGAAGACGAAGTAGCCGTACGTCTGGCACATCGTCTTCCACGCCGCGGCCTGCGCGCGGCCGAGTTCGTTGAGGTGCTTGTCGAGGTTCATCGACGGGTAGGACTCGTTGAGTCCGACGATGGTGGCGAATCCGAACGCCGACGCCATCGACCCGTTCGAGAAGTTCACGAACTGCTTCTGGTCGGCGTTGAAGTTCTGCAGGACCACCGCGCCGACGTTGAGTTCGGGGTAGTACCAGGGCTGGTACTCGGCCGCGTAACCCGCGCCGTTGCCACCACCGGCGACGCCGAAGAAACCGACCGGCTGCTTCGGATTCAGGCCGAGCGACTTGACCTGGTAAGCGGCGCGCAGGCCGTTGAGCAGGGCCATTCCGGCGACGCGGCCGGCGAAGACCTCGGACACCCCGTTCGGGCCGGGGTTGCCGCCGTTGCCGATGTCGGTGATGACGACGCCGTAGCCCTTGCCGAACATCTGGGCCAGCGGCCCGAGTGCCGACCAGGCCGACGCCTCGGAGAAGACGCCGCCGCTCCACTGGGTGGTCGGGTGGCAGCGGGCGCCGAGGCTGTCGTTGGCCTCCTGATATGCGATGAGCTTGCGTTCGCTGTTCTTGATCCCGTCGCGCGGGATCATGATCACACCGGTGCTGACGTTCTTCGACCCGTCGAGCCGCTCGGTCACGTACATGGTCATGTACGCGTCGATCGCTCCGGGCTTGGTGCCGGCGACGAACGTCGTCGCGAACTGCATCGGGAACTTCTGGACCTTCAGCAGCGTGCCGGGGGCTTCCTTGCCGGTCAGCTTCGGCTCCTTGTAGAAGTCCCGGTGGCCGAGCAGGCCGGTGAACTGTTCCCACGGGCTGGTGACGCTGCTGGTCGCGATCATCTTCTGGACCGACGGGTTGAGGATGGATTCCGGTCGCGGAGTGGTGACCAGATGCGCATCCGGGTCCGAGTTTGCGGCCTTCAGCTTCGCGACACTCGGCGTCGGCTGGCTCGCCACGCGGTCGAGCTTCGCCAATGTCCTTTGTTCGGACGACAATTCGGATGGTGCGGCATTCGCGGCCGTCGTGGTCGCGGACAGCCCGCCGGCGATCACGGTCGATGCGACCGCCACACAGGCGGACAGCCGGACGAGCGCACGCCCATACCCCACAGGTTTTCTCATCAAACCCCCCCAAGGCTTTTCTCGAGGGGGAACAATAACGCATGTTCTGTTAACTGTGGCAAATCGAGAGAGACGTCACAGGCGGTTATGTCTCACTTTTTCAGGTTGGCAACGGATCGGCCCCGCGCTCCTGCAGGAGCAGTGTCATCTGACCGATCTCATTCCCCTGATCACCGATCATGCTCAGCGCCAGCTGCTTCGTCGCCGGTCCCGACCGCGGGTCGTTGTATGTCGCCTGCGCCATCTCCAGGCCGGCCCGATGGTGTCGGATCATCAACTGCAGGAACAGCGTCTCCGCGTCGTCGCCGCGCAGTGCCGACAACCGGCCGATCTCCTCGGCGCTGGCCAGGCCCGGCATCGGCGCGGCGTTCGCCGGACCCGGACGCGGATGATGATGCGCCCGCGCGTCATCCGCTGTCATCCAGGCCATCGGGCTCTCCGACGTCTGCGGAATCCCGTAGAGCTGCAACCAACCTCGCATCGTCGCGCTCTCCGCGGTCTGCGCGAGGACGAGTTGGTCGGCGAGTCCGCGGATCGTCGGATCGATGTCGGGAGCGGCAAGGACGGTGCGCGCCATCAGGATCGCCTGATCGTGATGCATCGACATGTCCTGGGCGAAACCGATGTCGGTGACGCTCAGCGACCTCGACGTCGACGACCGCGCGTCGTCGTGGGCAAGCGGCCGCCACACCGAGCCCACGACCACCCCGATCGCCAGCAGCAGGACGGACAGCGAGATCAGTCCGGCGACCGGGGGCCAGGTGGGGCGTGGTGACGACGTCATCCGATGTACGAATCCTGGTCGGGCGGTGGCGTGTAGACGCGGTTGCTGAGTTCGAGGGCGTAGAACCCGCCGTCGCCACATGTGACGAAGATCTTGTTGCCGCGGAACTCCGGCGGCGAGAAGCACCAGTCGGTCGCCATGTCGCCGCCGACCACCATCCCCGCACGCGGACCGATCATCTCGTGCAGCTTTGCGCGTCCGTTGGCGAGTGACATGCCCAGGCTGAGGAACTCGATGGCCGGAACACCGATGATCGAGCCGAGGACGTGCGGGGAGTTCGGGCGCGTCAGGGCGGTGGCGCCCTTCTGGGCCGGCGGGTTGTAGTAGGCGATCTCGCGGATGTGATCCAGATCGCGGATGTCGAAGACCCGGATGCCGGACGACTCCCACGCGCACGCCAGTGCGGTCGGGTCGGTCTGCCGATCGACCGCGCAGTAATGCGGATTGCTGCCGAACACCGAACCGCCCATCGAGGAGCGGAAGTGGGTGTCGAGGTGCTCGGGCAGGTTGATCTCGAGCTTCAGCTGCGCGGCGAAGCGCGGGTTGTTCACTCGGCTGACGTCGAAGATCTTGACCCCACCGGAGCCGCCCTCGTCGGCGGTGATGATGTACGGGGTGCCGCCATGGGTGATCGGGATCGAGTGCTGGTTCAGTTGGCCGTCCTGCCAGTGGTACGCCGCGATGTGCGGAACCTGCGGATACGGGTCACGTCGCTGCACGGCGCTGATGTCGAGGATGGTGATCCCCAACATGTTCGACAGGTACATGCGGTTGCCGTCCGGCGAGATCCCGAAGCCGTGCCCGAGGAAGCTGTGCAGGCCCTGCCAGATCACCCGCGGGTTGCGCGGATCGGAGACGTCGATGGCGCTGAGATGCCCGGGCGCCACACCCGACGCCCAGTAGGTTCGGCCGTCGGGCGACCAGCCGCCCTCGTGCGAGGTGAACGGAATCGGGTGGGCGATCCCGCCGCCATGGGCGTTGAGCAGCTTGGGATGTTCGCAGTCGGAGATGTCGTAGACCGCGAAGTACCCCGCACCCCAGAGGAAGGGCACCCCCGTCGCCGCGAGGAGCTTGCGCTTCTTGTTGACCTTCAGGGTCTCCCACGTGCCGGCGCGCATCGCGGTGTCGGTGAGGGAGCCGACGATCCGCGGATTACGCGGATCCCTGGCCGAGATGACCTGGACTCCCGGTTGCGGCATGAAGTTGTTGCCGGGGAACAGGCTTCCGGTGTAACTGCAGTGCTCGAAGGACGCCGAGACGATGCCGCCCCCGCCACCGGTGACGTTCCCGAGCTCGGTCATGTTGCACCGGTAGCCCCGGGTGCTCCGCCCGGACAGTCGGTCCTCGGCGCTGACATCGCCCTGCAGGCCGGGTTCGGGCAGCGACCCGGGACCGCAGACGGCCTTCGGCACCGACGTCTCCGAGATATCGGTGAACCAGTGGTTGCCGGCGTTGGCGGGCGCCGTGACCAGCATCGTCGACACGAGTGTCGCGCCGGCGACCAGACAGGTGACCGCGCGCAGGCGGCGTCGTGGTGCTGTGGCACGGGATGCCCGTGCGTGCCGCGTCCTCCCCGAACTTCCCAATCGTTTCGGCGTCATCGCCCCTCCGATCGTGACGTGGTTCACGCTAGCGGGACCGTTGAGACGGTGGGGCCGGTTCGTCGAAACTCGCTGGTCATCGGAGTGCGACCCGATCATGTAGCTCGTTCGCCACGACCCGGCGTGGGCGGGGAACAGGCGTGGGCGGGGAACAGTAGCGCCGGGCGGCGCCTTTCGAGTCCACGAACGCACCGAGGGCCCTCCCCGGGTGGACGACACTCCGGAAGGAACCACCATCAGTCGGATCCACACAGACGCCGTCCTGATCGACACCGACGGCGAAGCACCCTCGACACCGCCGTGGACGAGTACGGCAGTGGACGAGTACGGCAGTGGACGAGTACGGCAGTGGCGCCCTGGGGGGCCTCGGCAGCATCGACGGGGCCGACCCGGCCCGATCACGCCGCCTCATCGACCTCCCGCCCCGCGCGACGGCCGGTCAGCCCTCGTGTCGGCCGGCTGGTTCGCGTTCGCGACTGCGCTTGTGCGCGAGGAAGGCCAGCAGCGCCGCGGCCAGGCATGCGGCCGCGCCCACCCCGAGCCCGACGCGGGCATCGGTAGCCTCGATGATCGCGCCCACCAGTGGACCGCCGATCGGGGTCGACCCCATGAACGCCACCGACCACAGCGCCATCACGCGGCCGCGCATGTGTGGCTCCGAATTGAGTTGCAGGGTGGCGTTGCCGGTCGACATGAACGTCACGCTGAGCCACCCGACGAGGAACAGCGCGCCGATCGCGGTGACGAGGTCGGGTGCGAGGGCCACCGCGGCGATGGTGATGCCGAAGCCGAGCGCGGCGAGGGTGAGCGGCCGCAGGCCGGTGGTTCCGCGCGCCGCGACGACGAGGCCGCCGACGACCGCGCCGACCCCCATCGCCGACGTCATGAAGCCGAGGGCCTGTGGGCCGCCGTCGAAAACGAAATCGGCTGCGGCGGTGAGGGTGACGGGGAAGTTGTAGGCGAGGGTGCCGACGAGGGCCATGGTGGCCAGCGGAATCCACAGCGACGGGTTCCCGCGCACGTGGCGGAGGCCCTCGCGGAGCTGCCCCCTCGCTCGCGGGACGGGGGTCTCCCGGGTGATCTCCCCGCCGTCGAGGACGAGCAGGGACGCCACGACGGCGATGAAGCTCAGGGCGTTGATGGCGAAACACCATCCCGCCCCGACGAGTGTGAGCAGGATGCCGGCCACCGCCGGGCCGACCGCTCGGGCGGCGTTGACCATCACCGAGTTCAGCGTGACCGCGTTGCGGATCAGCGACATGCCCACGATCTGGTGGATGAACGCCTGCCGCGCGGGTTGCTCGAAGGCGTGCCCGAGCCCGAGCAGCAGCGCCAGGATCGCGACGTGCCACACCTCGACGACACCGGTGACGGTGAGGACGGCGAGTATTGCGGCGAGCGATCCCATCATCGCCTGTAGCACGGTCAGCAGGCGGCGGCGGTCGACGCGGTCGGCGATGACGCCCGCATAGGGGCCGATGACCAGGACGGGCAGTGCCTGCAGGGCGACGATGACACCGAGCACCGAGGCCGAACCGCTCAGCGTCAGCACGAGCCAGGCCTGGGCGGTGGACTGCATCCAGGAGCCGGTCATCGACACGGCCATCCCGGTGTAGAAGATCCGGTAGTTGGGGATGCGCAGCGACGCGAAGACGGTCTGTTTCCGCTGCGCATCTTCGTTCGCCGTGACGACCTCGTTCGGCTCGGGTGCGGGGTCGTCGGTCATCGACGTCCATGCTAGTTGCTTCGTTCAACCGTCACCGGTGTGGGATCGCGCCGATCGCTCCCCGAGAACCTCGTCGATCACGTCCATCAGGGCCAGCGGTTCCTCGAGCATGATGTGGTGACCGGCGCCACGGAGTTCGACGACGCGGGCCGGATCATCGAGATGCGACGTGACCTGATCGACCATCGCCGGCGTCATCACACCGTGTTCGCCGTGGACAACGCTCAGCCGCACGTCGCGGGGCGGCCGGGGCGGGAGGTCGCGTAGTTCGTCGGCGAATCCGCGGTCGAACTTCCACCGCCAGCCGTCGTCGTCGCGCACCGCGGACTGTCGTGCGACGTGCGCGAGCGTGTATTCGAGGCTCGCGTGGTCGGGGACCAGGCGGAAGCGTTCGAGGGCGGCCTCGAGGGTCGGATAGGTCCTGTTTCCGCGCGGGATGCCGTTCTGCGGCTGGGTGCGCTGGATCTCGTCGAGGCCCGCGGCGTCGAGGATGCGGGAGTCGACCAGCATGAGGTCACGCACGAGGTCCGGGTGCGCGAGCGACGCGCGGATTCCGACCAGACCGCCGAGGCTGTGCCCGATCACGACGGCATCGGTGCCGGCGCCCGCGTCGGCGGCGACCGCGACCACCTCGTCGGCCCAGGTCGCGATGCTGTACGTGTCACGCCAGTCGCTGTCGCCGTGTCCGGAGAGATCGGGTGCGACGACCCGCCGGTGCTGCGCGTAGCGCGGCGCGATGTGGTCCCACCAACCGGAGTGGGCGGCGCCGCCGTGGATCAGGATCAGGCCCGGTGCTCCGCGTTCACCCCAGGTGCGGTAGGCGATCCGCGCGCCGTCGACGGTGATCGACGCGCGCTCGGGCGTGGTCTCGACGGCGGCCCTGAACCATTCCGGAACGTCCTCGGTGACGTTCGTGCCCATGGGCTTCTCCTTCATGCGCCGAGAGCCCCTGGCGGACCGTCGACTGCTGAGGTACATACGGTGAGATCAATATAGACATTTCGACAACTACTACATCGGGTGAGGATGGTCGCGGCGATGGCGCAGACGGTGATCGTGTCAGGTGGTACGGGCGGACTCGGTTCGGCGGTGACGAGGAAGCTGCTCGACGACGGCCGGCGGGTGGTGGTGCCGTGGGTCGTGGCGGCCGAGCTGTCGCGCCTGCCCGAATCCGATCGGCTGGTGACCATCGAGGCCGATCTGTTCGACGAGTCGTCGGTCGCCGAGGTCGTGGCGACCGCGGCCTCCGACCCGTCGGCCCCGGTGACCGCGGTGGTCAACCTGGTCGGCGGCTTCGCGATGGGCGAGCGCGTGCACGCCACCCCGATCGGCGAGTTCGAGCGGCTGCTACGGCTCAACCTGCGTCCGCTGTATCTGTTGTCGGCGGCGGCCATCCCGAAACTGATCGAGGCGGGCGGCGGTTCCGTGGTCGGGGTGTCGGCGAAGGCGGCGTTCACGCCGTTCTCCGGGGCGGCCGGCTACATCACGTCGAAAGCCGCTGTGTGGGCGTTCATCTCCGCGCTCGCCGCGGAGTACAAAGACGACGGCATCCGCGCCAACGCCATCCTGCCGTCGGTGATCGACACCCCGGGCAACCGCGAGAGCCTGCCCGATTCGTCCCGCAAGGGGTGGGTGTCGCCCGAGTCGATCGCCGAGACCGTCGCCTTCCTGGTCTCCGACGCCTCGGCCGCGGTGACCGGCGCACAGGTGCCGGTGCCCGGGGTCGGCTGAGGGCGGGCCCGCGGAGGGGTCGGTCCGCGGAGGGGTCAGTCCGCGCGCCGGTACACCGTGCGTCCGCCGATCACGGTGTGGCGCACGGCCTCCGAACCCCGCGCGAGCGCGTCGTGGAGCGCTCCATCGAGCAGGACGAGGTCGGCGGGGGCGCCGGCGTGGACCGTCCGCGGCGCGCCGCCGGGCTGCGCGAGCGGCGCGAGATAGCGCGCGAGAGCCGTTGTGCGGTCGATCCTTTCGTCCTCACCGATAATCCGGCCGTCCGGTGCGCGACGCGTTGCGGCGGCGTCGACCACCGCCCACGGGTCGACCGGGCCGTACGGGGCGTCACTCGACATCGCGAGCGGCACGTCATGGTCGACGAGGGAACGGCACCGGTAGAGGTCGGGGACGTCCGCGGCGTCGAGGCGGTCGAGGAAGTCGTCGCCGCGATCGGCGAGGAAGCCGGGTTGGGTCACGACCGTGAGACGCCGGCGGCGCAACTCACCGACGGTGTCCGCGGCGATGATCGCGCCGTGCTCGACGCGGTCGTCGGGGTGGGCGCCGACCTCGTCGAGGGCGGCGAGCAGCAGGATCAGCGACTCGCGGGTCACACTGTGCACGGCGACGCCGCGGCCGGCGTCGTGAGCGGTGCCGATGCGGTCGCACAGCACGTCGAAGTCGGGGAGGTCGGAGTCGGCCAGCACGATCTTGACCGGCCCGGCGCCCACCGTCGCCGGGAGATCCGCGGTCGGTGCGCCCAGGAGATGGAGACGTTGTGGGACAGCGCCTCTGGTGTGTGCCTCGACGAGGTCCCGCAGGGCGTCGGCGTCGAGGTCGGGAGTGGCATCGGTGACGCCGGTGATGCCGTGGCGCGCCAGGGACGTGCCGACCGACGACAGATCGGGCGGGGCGGCGCGCCCCAGTCGGTCACGAAGCCAGTCGTCGGCGCGCCATACGCGTCCGGTGGGCGCGCCCGACTCATCGCGTTCGACGCCGGGGTGATCCGCGGTGGCCAGCCCGACCCGCTCGGCGGCCGCGGAGTTGAGGAACCACACCGCGCCGCTGCGGTGTTGCAGGCGGACGGGACGGCGTGCATGGAGACGGTCGAGCCTGGTCGAATCCAGCAGACCGGCAACGGTTTCCACGTATCCGACGCCGCGGACCCAGCCGGCCTGGTCCGCCCCGGCGGCGTCGAGGGCGGCGGCGAGTCCGTCGGCGCTGGTCACCTGCGGCGGTCCGCACCGCACCGACCACGTCGAAGCGGCCAGCGCGTGCAGGTGGATGTGATGGTCGTGGAGTCCCGGGATGAGCGCGCCCCCTCGGCCGTGCACGACCTCGTCGACGCCGGTGGCCGGCAGGTGGACGCCGACGGCGGTGACCGCCGCATCGTCGACCCGCACGTCGACGACTCCCGTCGGCGGGCCGTAGGGGAGCGACACCCGCCGGAACAGGATGCTCATCGGGGGATTCCCAGGTCGGCGAGGACGGCGTCGGTGTCCCGGCCGGGAGGTGGTGCGGCGGCCATCGGTCTCCGGGGCCGCGGCGGAGCGAGTTCCACCGCGCCGGAATCGGTGTCGACGACCCATCGATCGCCGTCACGCCGGGCCGCCCGGGCCGGGCGGCCGTCGAGGGTCGCGGCGGCCGTGGCGCGCATGGAGATGTCCCACAGCACACCGGGGCCGCCGTGCTCCCGGGCGTCCGAGGTGCTCATGGCCGATGCCGCGGCGGTCAGACCGGCCAGGGGATCGGCGATCGCGTCGCCCACGAACACCGGTCCGCTGTCGTCGTGGGCCACGAGGCCCGCGGAGGCGGCGATGTCGTCGCCGAAACCGATCCGGTCCGAGTCACGTCCGGCGGCGGTGATCGAGATCCATGTACCGCCGGCTGCGACGAACTCCTCGCTGCGCAGGCCGAATCGGCGCAAGGCGCGGGGCCGCGACGACTCGATGACGATGTCCGCGGCGGCGACGAGCCGGTGGAGTGCGTCGCGCTCGGCGTCGACGGCCGGGTCGAGCACGACCGACTCGTGCCCGCCGTGGAGGAGACGATAGAAGTCCGGGTTTCCGCGGCGCGCACCGTCGGGACGTTGTGGCGTCTCGACTTTCACGATGCGGGCGCCGGCGAGACCGAGCAGGTGCGCGCAGAGCGGGCCGGCCCAGAGCGCGCTGAAGTCGACGACGAGCAGCCCGTCGACGGACCGCGGAATCGGGTCGGGCACCGATCTCGGACGAGTGGCGTCGGCGATCTCCTCACCCGCTGCGACGCCGCCGCCGGGGATACCCAGCAGTGTGGCGCGCTCGTCGAAATCGGCGCGGGTGTGGACGCGCAACCAGTCGGCGACGGCGGGCCACACCGTGCGGGCGTCCACCTCGCGTTCGACGAGTGCGCCGAGCAGCGCCGGATCGTCCGGGCGCGCGCAGCTGACGGCCACCCACCCGTCGACCGCCGGCAGCAGCCGCCCGGAACCGCCGGGGGTGACGTCGCCCCGGCGACGGTGGCCGGTGAGGGCCGCGCGTTCGGCGAGGAGCGCGGCCCCGTCGACGTCGACGGAACCCGCGCTCGCGGTGCGGATCCAGTCGGTGAGTTCTCGTGCCCGTGCGGCGGCGTGACCAGGCGGGATGATCGGCGGGCCGTCGGGTCGTCCGGTGAGATGCGGTATTCCGCTCTCGGCCCATGCGCGCACCGGGGCGCAGGACGCGTGGCTGGTCACGGCCGAAATGCTACCGTCCGCACGACAAAGCTCAGGAGGTTCATCGTCATGCACGTCCGACGCATCTCGATCGCCGATCTCGCCGCCGAGCCGCTCATCGGCGGCGGCGATCTGCTCGGTGTCGAAGCGGAGGTGACGCGTCCGATCACGCTGGTCGACCTCGATGTGCCGGTGCCGGTCGACGTGCTCGACCGCGCGGTGGCGCGGGCCCGGACGTCCGACGTCATCCTGGCCGGCGTGGCGAGTGGTCCGCTCGCCACGGAGTTGCATCATCTGGTAGAGGCACTGGACCTCACATTCGCGCCCGTCGCCGACCATCGTGCGGTGGTCGGGGCCGCAGACCTCGACACCGACCTCGACGCGCTGGTCCGGGGGTTCGTCGACGCGGGCGTTCGGTGTCCGCAGGCCTCGCTGGTGGCCGCACAGGTCGTCCGCACCGCGGCGCCACTCGAGCCGGTGGCCGCCATCGACGTCGAATCCCTCGGGTACTCCACGCTGCAGGGCGGTATCGAATACGGCCGGTGGCTCGAAGAACGCCGCGCACTGGGGCGGCCGCTACCGCCGGCCGCCGATGTCGACCCGGTGCTGCTCGAGCGCGACGGCACCACTCTGCACATCACCCTGAACCGGCCCGAACGACGGAACGCCTACGGCACCGCGCTGCGCGACGCCCTCGTCGAGGCGCTGCGGATCGCGGTTCTCGACGACTCGATCGAGCACGTCGTAATCGACGGTGCGGGCAGCTCGTTCTGCGCCGGCGGCGACCTCGACGAGTTCGGCCACATGCCGGATTCGACCACCGCGCATCTGATCCGCACCCGCGGGGGAGCGGGCCGCCTGGTGGCGACCCTCGCCGACCGGATCGAGGTCCGGCTGCACGGGCACTGCGTGGGCGCGGGGATCGAGATCCCGGCCTTCGCCGGGCGGATCGTCGCCGCACCCGACACCCGAATCCGCCTCCCCGAGGTGTCCATGGGACTCATCCCCGGTGCGGGTGGCACCGCGAGCGTGTCGCGACGGATCGGCCGGTGGCGGGCGCTGTACCTGTTCGTCACCGGCGCCGAGATCGGCGCGGAGCAGGCGCTGCGGTGGGGGCTCGTGGACGAGGTCGTTGGCTGAGCGTTCCGCGGAACTTATCTAACTCAGTTGTTTGATTTCTCCCTTTCGGCGCCCTTCTTCTGCTTACGATCCCCGGTGAGCTGAGGCCGTCGCGCCCGATGGTGCGCGGGTGCTCGCAGCGATTCGAACGAACTCGGTGAGGGGTCGACGACAATTGTCGGATGCAGTTCTCGTGGAGCGCCGTGGGCGCATCCTGGTGATCACGATCAACCGTCCGCAGGCGCGCAATGCGATCAACCACGAGGTGAGCCGGGCGCTCGCCGACGCGATGGACGAGCTCGACGACAGCCCGGACCTGTCGGTGGCGATCCTGACCGGCGCGGGCGGGAACTTCTGTGCGGGCATGGATCTCAAGGCCTTCGCCGCGGGCGAGCGGGTCGCCATCGACGGGCGCGGTCTCGGCTTCACGCAGAAGCCGCCGCGCAAACCGGTCATCGCCGCGGTCGAGGGTTTCGCGCTCGCCGGTGGCACCGAGCTCGTGCTCGCCACCGACCTCGTGGTGGCGTCGAGATCGGCGAGGTTCGGCATCCCCGAGGTCAAGCGCGGCCTGGTCGCCGGCGCAGGTGGCCTGCTGCGCCTGCCCCGGAAGATCCCGTACCAGAAGGCCCTCGAGCTCGCCCTGACCGGCGACAACTTCACCGCCGAGCAGGCCGCCGACTGGGGCTTCGTGAACGTGCTGACCGAGGAGGGCGGCGCGCTCGACGGCGCCCTCGAGCTCGCCGAGCGCATCACCCGCAACGGCCCGCTCGCCGTCGCGATCACCAGGCGGATCATCGCCGAGTCGGAATCGTGGGGCGAGGACGAGAAGTGGGACCGGCAGGCCGAACTGCTCGCCCCCGTCTTCACCTCCGAGGACGCGATCGAGGGTGCCAGGGCATTCGCCGAGAAGCGTGAGCCGCAATGGACCGGCCAATGAATCGACTTCCGCTGCGACCACACCGACCCAGCTGAGGAGAACACATGTCGTTCGAGGGAGAAGTCGCACTCGTCACCGGTGGCGCGGGTGGGCTCGGCGCCGCGACGGTCCGCCGCCTGCACGACGCCGGCGCGTCCGTGGTCATCGCCGACGTCGCCGACGAACCGGCCAAGCAGCTCGCCGACGAACTCGGGGAGCGAGCCATCCACGTCCGCACGGACGTGCTCGACGACGACTCGGTGGACGACGCGCTCGACCGGGCCGGGCAGCTCGGCGACCTGCGCTACGCGGTCATCGCGCACGGCGGTTTCGGCGTGGCGTCGAGGCTCGTCGACCGCGCCGGCTCGCCGCACCCGATGAAGGCTTTCGTCGACACGATCGGCCTGTACCTGACCGGCACCTACAACGTCCTGCGTCTCACGGCGGCGAGGCTCGCCGCGTCCGCGCCCAAGGCGAACGGCGAGCGCGGCGCCATCGTCATGACCAGTTCGATCGCCGGCTTCGAGGGCCAGATCGGCCAGACCGCATACGCGGCCGCGAAGGCGGGCGTCATGGGCCTCACCCTGTCGGGCGCCCGCGACCTCGGTTCGATCGCGGTCCGCCTCAACACCATCGCTCCCGGCACCATGCGCACACCGATCATGGAATCGATGGGAGAAGAGGCGCTCGCCAAGTTCGCGCAGGGGGTCCCGTACCCCAAGCGGCTCGGCTCGCCCGATGAATACGCTGCGCTCGCACAGCATCTGCTGGAGAACACCTACCTCAACGGTGAGATCGTCCGCCTCGACGGCGCGCAGCGGTTCCAGCCGCGCTGACGTTGGTCACGAACACCTAACGACGGCTCCTCTCGGCTTGGGGCGCCCGGTGAACCTCGGTTACCTTTGTTGCGTCTGAGAATATTGTTAACAAAGGGGCTGTTGGTGCGTTCGTGGTGGAAGAAGCGACTGGTCGTCGCCGCGTGTGCTGTCGCGGTGGCCGCAGCCGGAGCGCCCGCGGCATCGGCCGCGCCGGCTCCCGATCCGAAACTTGCCCGGATCGATACGGTCATCCATGATTCGGCACAGCAGACGACGCTGATCGTCTACTCGGGTGCCATGCGCAAGCTGATCCCGGTCAACGTCCTGCGTCCGCGGAACCAGAAGAAGCCGGCGCCGACGCTGTACCTGCTCAACGGGGCCGGGGGCGGTGAGGACACCGCCACCTGGGGTGCGAAGACGCAGTACGCGAAGTACTTCTCCGACAAGCACGTCAACGTGGTCACGCCCATCGGCGGCGCGTTCTCGTACTACACCGACTGGCAGCGCGACGATGCCGTCCTCGGCCGCAACAAGTGGCAGACGTTCCTCACCAAGGAGTTGCCGCCGTTGGTGAACAAGCAGTTCGCCACGACGGGCAAGAACGCCATCGCGGGAATCTCGATGGCCGGCACGTCGGTGTTGAACCTCGCGATCGCCGCGCCGCGGCTCTACAAGTCGGTCGCCGCCTACAGTGGCTGCGCCCGCACCAGTGATCCGTTGGGGCAGGCCTACATCCGGATGGTCGTCGCCGACCGTGGCGGCGGCAACCTCGACAACATGTGGGGCCCGGTCAACTCGTCGGGCTGGCGCGCAAACGACCCGTACCTCAACGCCGCCAAGCTGCGCGGCACGAAGGTCTACATGACCAGCGGCACCGGCCTTCCCGGCTGGTACGACCGGCTCGAGGCCCCGCTCGTCGCCGGCGACCCGGCGACGTTGGCCAACCAGGTCGTCATCGGCGGCATCATCGAGGCCGCGGTCAACGAGTGCACCAAGCAGATGGCACAACGCTTGCGCGCGTTGAAGATCCAGCACAAGGTGCTGCTGCGCCCGGACGGCACCCACTCGTGGGGCTACTGGGAGCGTGACCTCAAGACCACCTGGCCGATGATCGCAAAGGACCTGAGGTGACCGAGGGCGACCGACTCCGGGCCGAGGACCTCCATCCCGGTCAGGTGCTGGCGCTGGGGTCCCACAAGGTGACCGAGGACGAGATCGTCGAGTTCGCGGCCGCATGGGATCCGCAGGACTTCCACGTCGACAGGGAGCTCGCCGAGAAGCGTGCCTACGGCGGACTCATCGCCAGTGGCATCCACACCATGGCGATCTATCAGCGTCTCGCGGTCAACGGGGTGCTGCGCCGCCTGCCGGTCATCGCCGGCAAGCGCCTGGCGGACACGGTGTTCCTGCGTCCGGTGCGTCCGGGTGACACCCTCACCGGGAAGATGATCGTCGACGCCGTCGACTTCGACGACCGCGGTCGCGCGCTCATCACATCGACGGGCGAACTCGACAACGCCGAGGGCAAGGCGGTGTTCCGGACCGTCGTCGAGGCGTACGTGCAGGCCTCGCCGGCGGAGTAGCGAGCCGTCCCCAGGGGAGTGGCGGGCCTCGCCACTCTTGCTCGGCGGCCGTCTTGCTGGGCCCGGTCCTCCTGTCCGGCCGGGTCCTCCTGTCCGGCTCAGTCCTCCTGCTTGACGCGGTCCTTCAGCAGCAGGCGCACGGTGAGCTCGAGGCGGTTGGTCACGTCGGTGGCAGATGCGCGGCGGGTGAGCCACTGGACCAGATTCGACATCCATACGTCGGAGAGCACGCGAGCGATCGCGAGGTCTTCCTCGGTGGGATCGCCCTCGTCGACGATGGCGTTCGCCAGCAGCCGGTCGATGATGTTGGCGACCTGGTCGACCTCGGCGGTCGCCGACGCGTCGGCGAACATGAACGCGCGCGTCATCGCCTCGGTGAGCAGCGGGTCGCGCTGCATCGCGAAGGTGATCATGTCCAGCACGTGGCGGAGGCGGTCGATGGCGTTGTCGCCGCGCAGCTGGGAGCGGTCGACCTTGGACTCGACCCGCTCGAACTCGCGCGCGAGCGCGGTCACCAGCAGGTGGACCTTCGACGGGAAGTAGCGGTACAGCGTGCCGACCGCGACGTCGGCCTTGTCGGCGACGGTGCGCATCTGGACGGCGTCGTAGCCGCCTTTCGAGGCGAGGGCGAGGGTCGCGTCGAGGATGCGGCGCCGACGCTCGCGCTGCGCGGTGGAACCGGCTTCGGGCGACGAGGCCGGGGTCGGTGTCCCGGCGGGAGCGTCGACCGCGGCATTGCCTGGTGCAGAGCGGGCCATGTGCTTACGAACATCCTCACGTGATCGGCGACCGGGTAGGCGGGGAATCTCGGGTGGCTACCCGATCACCTCCACCCATGGCATATTAGAACAGGTTCTAATTATTCCTCACAACCTGACATGCAGGGGATCACTCGTGACAATCGCCACGTCTTCCGAGCAAATTGCCGTCTGCCACAGCATCGAGTCCTGGGCGCGCGCCGCGAAGGTGACCGAGCTGGTCCGCTCCGACATCGACAAGCCGCGCGACCAGTGGACGCAGCTGTTCGGCCGGCTGGCCGACCTCGGTGTGTTCGCGGCGGCGCTTCCGGAATCGGCGGGCGGACTCGGCGCGGGCTTCGTGGACGTGGCGGCGATGATCGAGCAATGCGGCGCCGAACTCGTGCCCGGCCCGATCGTCCCGACCGTCACCGCGGCGATCGCCCTGTCCGGCCTCGACGACCCGCGCGCGGGTGAGCTGCTGGAGCAGGTGATCACCGGGTCGACACCCGTCGTCACCCCGGCGGCGAGTCATACGCGCACCGTGGTCCCCGAGCTGTCGGACACCCTCGACCTCGGACTGGTCGGCGGATACGTCGACGGCGCCGCGCTGCTGCTGGCCCTCGACGTCCCGGGTGCGGACTCCCGCTGGTGGATCCTCCCGCCCGGAGCGGGACGCGCCGACGTCGCGCCGCAGGCCCCCCTCGACGGCACCACGTCGGTGTCGCGGGTTCGGTTGTCCGGGGTCACGTCCGAGGACCTGATCCCGCTGTCGGACGCCGCGCTCGTCGAGGGGCTGCTCTCGGCGGCGATGGCCGCCTACCAGAGCGGCGTCACCCGGTGGGCGCTCGACACCGCCGTCGAATACGCCAAGGTCCGAACGCAATTCGGTGCGCCGATCGGCTCCTTCCAGGCCATCAAGCACATCTGCGCCGAGATGCTCTGCCGCAGCGAGGAGGTCACGGCCGTGGCGTGGGACGTGGCCTGCGCCGTCGACGAGGTGCTGACCGCGAGGCCCGAGGAGCTCGACTCCGCGCGTGAGCAGCTCGCGCTCAGCAGGCTCGCCGCCGATGTCGTCGTCGCGTCGGCGCCGGTCGCCGCCGCGAAGGACTGTGTCCAGGTGCTCGGCGGCATCGGCTTCACCTTCGAACACGACGCGCACCTCTACCTGCGGTCCGCGCTGGCGGCACAGGCCGTGCTGGAGAACGGCACGGCCGCGGCCACCGCGCTCGCCGACCTCGGGTGCAGCGGCGCGCGGCGTCGGTTCGCGCTCGACCTCTCGCAAGTGGAGGACCGTCGTGACGAGGTCCGGGCCACCGTCGCCCGCATCGCCGAGACCGATCCCGCCGACCGCCGTCGGGTGCTCGCCGAGACCGGCTACCTCACGCCGCACTGGCCCGAGCCCTACGGGCTCGGCGCCGACGCCGCGCTGCAGCTGCTCATCGACACCGAACTCGACGCCGCCGGGATCGAGCGGCCCGACCTCGTCATCGGCGCCTGGGCGATCCCGACGATCCTGGCCCACGGCACCGACGAGCAGCGGCGGCGTTTCGTCGCCCCGACCCTGGCCGGCGAGATCGTCTGGTGCCAGCTGTTCAGCGAACCCGAGGCCGGCTCCGACCTCGCGTCCCTGCGGACCAGGGCGGAGCGGGTCGACGGAGGCTGGAAGCTGTCCGGCCAGAAGATCTGGACGTCGCAGGCGCACAACGCGCAGTGGGCGATCTGCCTGGCCCGCACCAACCCCGAGGCGCCCAAGAACAAGGGCATCACCTACTTCCTCGTCGACATGTCCTCGCCCGGCATCGACATCCGGCCGCTGCGCGAACTGACCGGTCGTGCCAACTTCAACGAGGTCTTCCTCGACGGCGTCTTCGTCCCCGACGACTGCGTGGTCGGCGAGGTCGACGGCGGCTGGCGACTGGCGCGCACCACCCTCGCCAACGAGCGCGTCGCCATGGGTGGCTCCGGTCTCGGCAAGGAGATGGAGTCCCTCCTGCGTCAGGTGAAGGGACTGGGCCGGGAACTCACCCCCGACGAGCGTGCGGCGCTCGGCAGGCAGTTCGCCGACGCCCACGTCGGGCGGGTGCTCGATGCCCGGGCGGCCACCCGGCAGCTGGCCGGTCTCGACCCCGGCGCGCTGTCGAGCGTCCGCAAGCTCATCGGGGTCGGGCACCGCCAGTCGGTGCCCGACCTGGCCCTCCGCCTGCTCGGCGCGCAGGGTCTCGCACTCACCGACGCCGGCGACGCCGTGCTGCAGAACCGGTGCCTGTCCATCGCGGGCGGCACCACCCAGATCCTCAAGACCGCGGCGGCTGAACGGATTCTCGGTTTGCCTCGCGGCTGACGGCCAGTTCTGGGCGAAAAGCGCAGATGAACCGCGATCTCTACCCCATGTCGGGTGGACTCTGATACAACTAGAACAAGTTCTAGTTCTGTTGCCCGCACATGGAGGAGACGCAGGGTGGACTTTGCCCTGGACGCTACGGCGATCGCGGTGCGCGACGTCGCCGACGAGGTGTTCGCACGCCGACAACCCGACTGGGAGTCGACCTTCGGCAAACGTGGTCGCAACGACCGGCCGGGCAGTGATCGGCCGGGTGGGTTCGACACCGAGACCTGGCAGGCTCTCGTCGACGCCGGCCTGCTGGTGCTCCCGTTGCCGGCGTCGGCCGACGGCGACGAGGTCGACGAGGCCGGTCTGCTGCCGCTGTTGCGCCGGATGGGACGCGCCGCGGCGGTGACCCCGGCCCTGGGTACCCTCACCGCCGCGCTCGTCCTGGCGAAGGCCGAGTCCGGGGTGTGGGACAGGTGGGGCGAGTCGATCGTCGGCGGCCGCTGGGCCGCCGTCGCACTCGGTGAGCACGGTGACGCCCTGACCGCGACACCGCAGACAGGCGTCCGCGGTGGACGCCTCAACGGCACCAAGGTCGGTGTGCTGCACGCCGAAGGTGCGTCGGTCCTGCTCGTCACCACCGATGCGGGCGTCGTCGCGGTCCGGCCGGACGCCGACGGCGTCACCCTCACCCGCACCCCGACCTCGAGCGGCTGGGGCGAGTACACGGTCACCTTCGACGACGTCGCCGTCGACGACGCCGACATCATCGGCCGCGACCTCGCCGGCCTGCGTGACCGTTTCCGCCTGGCCCTCTGCGCCTACGGAGACGGCCTGATCGCCGGCGCCACCCGCCTGACCGCCGATCACGTGTCCACGCGTGAGCAGTTCGGCAAGCCGATCGCGTTGTTCCAGGCGGTCGGCCAGCAACTCGCCGACATCTACGTCGTCGGCCGCTCGATGGAGCTGGCCACCACGGCGGCGGCCTGGCGGCTCTCCGAAGGGCTCGACGCCGCAACGGATCTCGGCATCGCCGCGTACTGGCTGGCCGAGGAGATCCCGCCGACGCTGCGCACGATGACCCACCTTCACGGCGGCATCGGCGTCGACATCACCTACCCGCTGCACCGCTACTTCTCCATCGCCAAGGACCTCGCCCGCCTGGTCGGTGGGTCGACGGTGCGACTCGACGAACTCGCCGACACCACCGATGGTGCTGCCTCGGCCGGACAGGGGTGAGAGATGTTCATCGACCTGACACCAGAACAGCGCAGGCTGCGTGCCGAACTCCGCGAGTACTTCGCCGACCTCGTCAGTCCCGAGGAGGCGGAGACCATGCTCACCGAGCGGCACGGGCCCACCTATCGCAAGATCATCAAGCGCATGGGCGACGACGGCTGGCTCGGGGTGGGCTGGCCGAAGGAGTTCGGCGGCAAGGGTTTCGGTGAGATCGAACAGCAGATCTTCACCAACGAGGCGGTCCGTGCCGACGTCCCCCTGCCGTCGGTGACCCTGCAGACCGTCGGCCCGACGCTGCAGGTCCACGGCACGGAGGAGCAGAAGCGGAGGTTCCTGCCCGCGATCCTCGCCGGCGACGTCCACTTCGCCATCGGCTACACCGAGCCGTCGGCGGGCACCGACCTCGCGTCGCTGACCACCACCGCGGTACGCGACGGCGACCACTACATCGTCAACGGACAGAAGATCTTCACCACCGGCGGCCACGACGCCGACTACATCTGGCTCGCCGTGCGCACGGACAAGGACGCGCCGAAGCACAAGGGCATCTCGATCCTCATCGTCGACACCAGGGATCCAGGGTTCAGCTGGACCCCGATCATCACGGCCGACGGCGCCCACCATGTGAACGCGACCTACTACAACGACGTCAAGGTCCCGGTGTCGATGCGCGTGGGCGAGGAGGGCGACGGTTGGAAGCTGATCACCACCCAGCTCAACCACGAGCGGGTCATGCTCGGCCCCGCCGGACGCATCGAGGGCCTCGCCGCACGACTCCGGGAATGGGCGCAACGACCCGGGCCGGATGGCACCGTCATCGCCAAGCATCCCGACGTGCGGCGTGCGCTGGCCACCATCGACGCCTACGGCCGTATCAACGAACTGCTCAACTGGCAGGTCGCATCCACCGGTGAGGCAATTTCGATGGCCGACGCCGCAGCGACCAAGGTGTTCTCCACCGAGCGCATCCAGACGGTGTGTCGCATGGCCAACGAGATCATCGGCCGCTACGGCGATTTCACCGACCCGGAGACCGCGGCCCTGGTCGACTGGCTCGACGTCCAGCAGAAGCGGCACGTCGTGATCACCTTCGGCGGCGGGGTCAACGAGGTCATGCGCGACATGATCGCCACCGCCGGACTCGGACTGCCGAGGGCCAAGCGATGAGTACGACGCAGGAGAGGGACGAGGTGACCACGGCCGACGGTGTCAGCGGCGACGAGGCGATCCGGGCTGCGGCACAGAAGATCATGGACGGCGGTCCCAGTGCGCCGGTCCGCGGCCGGGATCCCATCAACCAGCCGATGATCAACAACTGGGTCGAGGCGATGGGCGACAGCAATCCCATCTACGTCGACGAGGCCGCGGCGCGCGCCGCCGGACACCCCGGGATCGTCGCCCCACCGGCGATGGCCCAGGTGTGGACGATGCGCGGGCTCAACGGTGTTCGCACCGCGGACGATCCGCTCGGCCGCGCGTCACAGCTCTTCGACGAGGCCGGGTTCACCTCCGTCGTCGCGACCAACTGCGACACCGTCTATCACCGCTACACGCGACCGGGCGAGGAGGTGTCGCTGTCCGCCGAGCTCGTCGAGGTCGTCGGCCCCAAGAACACCGCGTTGGGCGAGGGCTGGTTCTTCACCACCCGCAACGTCTGGTCGGTGGTCGGAGAAGACGGTGCAGACGAGGTGGTTGCCGAGATGCGGTTCCGCATCCTCAAGTTCCGGCCGCCGGCCGCGAACACCGCCTCCGAGGAGACTGCCGCCCGGCAGGCGTCGGTGGTTCCCGACGATCTCGACCCGGCTCGGATGCTCAAGCCGAGCGTCTCGCGGGACACCGCATTCTTCTGGGAGGGCGTCAAGGCCCACGAGTTGCGCATCCAGCGCGACGGCGAGGGCGCCCTGCGCCACCCGCCGGTCCCGGCGACGTGGAAGCCGCGCCGGCCCGACGGCACGGTCCCTGAGACCGATTACGTCGTCGCGGCCGGAACCGGGACGGTATACAGCTACGTCGTCCACCGGGCACCCAAGGTGCCCGGGCGGCAGCTGCCGTTCGTCGTGGCCCTCGTCGAACTCGACGAGGGCGTGCGGATGCTCGGCGAGCTGCGCGGCGTCGAACCGGAGGAGGTGTCGATCGGCATGCCGGTGCGGGTCACGTTCCTCGATTTCCCCGCGGACGAGGACGCGGGCACGGAGGCATGGACGCTCTACGCATGGGAGCCGGCCGGATCGAGCGAGGGGACGGACCGATGACCGGTATCGCCGCAACACCGATCTCGGTCGGGACCACGTTGCCGCCGTTGACGATCGAGGCCACGCCGACCTTCGTCGTGGCCACCGCGCTGGCCACCCGCGATTTCCAGGACGTCCACCACGATCGCGATCTCGCCCAGGCGAAGGGGTCCAAGGACATCTTCGTCAACATCCTGACCGACACCGGGTTGGTCGAACGGTTCGTCACCGACTGGGCCGGCCCGAACGCCCGAATCCGCTCGATCGCGCTCAAGCTCGGCGTGCCCTGGTACGCCTACGACACGGTCACGTTCGCCGGCGAGGTCACCGAGGTCGCCGACGACGGGCTCGTCACCGTCGCGGTCACCGGCACCAATTCGCTGGGCAAGCACGTCATCTCGACCGTCACCCTCACCATCGGCGACGGCGCCCACGATTCGACAGAACAACATTCGGCAGAAGGGAAGGGACGCTGATGGGCACGCTGTCGGGACAGGCGGCGATCGTCGGCATCGGCGCCACCGAGTTCTCCAAGGACTCCGGACGCAGCGAACTGCGACTTGCCGCAGAGGCGGTGCAGGCGGCCATCGCCGACGCGGGCCTCACGCCGGCCGACGTCGACGGGCTGGTCACCTTCACCATGGACACCAACAGCGAGATCTCGGTCGCGCGTGCCGTCGGCATCCCGGAACTGACCTATTTCTCGCGCATCCACTACGGCGGCGGCGCCGCCTGCGCGACCGTGCAGCAGGCCGCGATGGCCGTCGCGACCGGTGTGGCCGACGTGGTGGTCGCCTATCGCGCCTTCAACGAGCGGTCCGGACTGCGCTTCGGGCAGGTGAATTCGGCGGTGGCCAACCAGGAGAACTCGTCGGGTACCGAGAACGCCTTCAGCTATCCGCACGGACTGTCGACGCCGGCGGCGTTCGTCGCGATGATCGCGCAGCGGTACATGTACGATTACGGCGCCACCAGCGAGGATTTCGGCCGGATCGCCGTTGTCGATCGCAAGCATGCGGCGAACAACCCCGATGCGTTCTTCTACGGCAAGCCGATCACCCTCGAGGACCACCAGAACTCGCGCTACATCGCCGAACCGCTGCATCTGCTCGACTGCTGTCAGGAGTCCGACGGCGGCGTGGCGCTGGTGATCACCTCGGCCGAACGCGCCAGGGAACTGCCACACAAGCCCGCCGTGATCGCCGCGGCGGCGGCGGGTTCGGCGGCGGACCAGTACATCATGACCAGCTACTACCGCGAGGACTTGGCGGCGCTGCCCGAGATGGGGCTCGTCGGTCGCCAGTTGTGGTCGCAGTCCGGCCTCGGACCCGACGACATGGACATGGCCATCCTCTACGACCACTTCACTCCGTACACCCTCATCCAACTCGAGGAACTAGGCTTCTGCGGTCGCGGAGAGGCCAAGGACTTCGTGCGCGAGCCGGGAGCCCTGGAAGTGGGCGGGCGGCTCCCGCTGAACACCCACGGCGGACAGCTCGGTGAGGCCTACATCCACGGGATGAACGGCATCGCCGAGGCGGTCCGCCAGATCCGCGGTACCTCGGTCAACCAGGTCGACGACGCCGAGAAGATCGTCGTCACCGCCGGAACCGGTGTCCCGACAAGCGGACTGGTGCTCACCGCATGAGCACGCCCACCCGCCCCGTCCCGATCGAACACAGTCAGCCACATCCGTCCACGAACACTCTTGAAAACGAGGAGCGCGCACGATGAAGTTCAACCTCGCCGATGTCTTCGAAACCGTCGCCGATTCGGTGCCCGAGCGGATCGCGCTCAGTTACCAGGGCCGCCAGATCAGCTACGCCGAACTCGACAAGCTCTCGAACCAGGTCGCGCACCTCCTCTCGGACAACGGGATCGGCGCGTTCGACAACGTGGCGCTGTTCCTGAAGAACAGCGTGGAGCACGTCACCAGCCTGCTCGGCCTCCTGAAGATCCGTGCGGTCCCGGTCAACGTCAACTACCGCTACACCAATGCCGAGCTGCAGTACATCTTCGACAACTCCGATTCGCGCGCGATCATCGTCGAGCTCCCCGAGCACCAGCGCAGCGTCGCCGCGATCCTCCCCGAGATTCCCACCGTCCGTACGGTGTTCGTCATCGGTGAGATCGTCGACGAGCTGCATCAGGCGGTCGCCGACCTGCCCGGCGGCCGACTCGTCGAGGTCGTGTCGTTCTCCGACTACGAGTCCGAGCCGGACCACCGCGACTTCGAGCCGCGCAACGGCGAGGAGCTGTACCTGCTCTACACCGGCGGCACCACGGGCTATCCCAAGGGCGTCATGTGGCAGCACGACGACTTCTTCCGCAAGCCGCTGTCCGGCGGCAACCCGTACGGTGAGGCGCGCAAGGACCTCGAGGAGATCGGCACGACGGTCAAGGACTTCCCGTCGATCGCGTTCCTGCTCGCGGCCCCGCTCATGCACGGCGCGGCGTCGTACTCGCTGTTCACCTTCTTCACCCTGGGCGGGCGCCTGGTGATCCAGCGCGACTTCGATCCGGCCGCCATCGTCACCGAGGTCGAGAAGGAGAAGGTCAACATCGTCCTCATCGTCGGCGACGCCATGGGCCTGCCGCTCGTCGAGGAGATGGAGAAGCGCAAGGACGAGGTGGATCTGTCGTCGATGTTCTCCATCACCTCCGGCGGTGCGATCTGGTCGCAGCACGTGCGCGACCGCATGCTGGCGGTGAAGCCGGATCTGGTGCTGCGCGACAACTTCGGCGCCTCGGAGTCGGGCAACGACGGCGAGATCATGATGGACGAGAACGGCCACCTGAAGGTGCCGCCGACCGACAAGATGATGGTCGTCGACGAGAAGCTCAACAAGATCGAGCCCGGCTCGGGCGAGGTCGGCTACATCGCCCGCATCGGCAACGTGCCGCTCGGTTATTACAAGGACCCGGAGAAGACCGCCAAGACCTTCCCGACCCTGCCGGACGGCACCCGCATCTCGATCCTCGGCGACATGGGCACGGTCGAGGCCGACGGCTCGATCGTCTTCCTGGGTCGCGGTTCCCAGTGCATCAACACCGGCGGCGAAAAGGTGTACGCAGAGGAGGTCGAGGCGGTCCTGCACGGGCACCCGGCCATCGCCGACGCCCTGGTGGTCCCGGTTCCCGACGAGAAGTACGGCCAGCGAGTCGCCGCGGTCGTCCAACTCGCCGAGGGAGCCGACGAGCCGTCGCTCGAGGACATCCAGGAGCACTGCCGACAGGAACTGGCCCGCTACAAGGTCCCGCGCACCGTCGTCTTCGTCGACGAGGTGAAGCGCACCCCGGCAGGCAAGGCCGACTACCGCTGGGCCAAGAACGAGGCGGCGAAGGAGAGCACCGCGGTCTAGCGCAGCTGCAAACCCGCCCACAACGCGACCACCGCCGCCCCGAGTGTCACCGGGACCGTCAGCGCCCCCAGGCGCAGGTACTCCCGGGACGTCGGGGCGGCGGTGTCCCTGTGCATGGTGTCCCTGTGCATGATCTCGCGCCACAACAGGTTCGCGAGCGAGCCGAAGTAGGCCAGGTTGGGGCCGATGTTCACCCCGAGCAGCATGGCCAGGACCAGGCCCGGGTCGTGGGCGACGAGTGGGATCAGCAGAAGCGTCGCCGGCAGGTTGTTGACCAGGTTCGCCAGGACCGCGGCCAGCACGGCGACCGTGAGGATGCCGAGCAACGTCGACGACGAGGGGATCAGACGCGAGATCCAGTCGCCCAACGGACCGTTGCGGACCGGCAGGATCACGACGCCCAGCGTCGCCACGAATCCCAGGAACGGGATGTTCACCGCGACCGCGGCGTCGCGCAGCGCCGGCAACGGTGAACGGATCAGCCCGGGCAGCGCGAAGATCGCCGCGCCGACACCGGCGACAACTGCGAGCGGCACCCCGAACGGCTCGGCGACCACGAACGCGACCAGCAGCAGGGCCAGCGCCACCAGCAGGAGAGTGGGTCGTCGGGGCGGCGCATCGGGGGTGTCGGGAGCCGGGACGTCGGGTGGCGTCGTCTCGCGCAACGCGTCGGCGAAGAACCAACGGAAGATCAGGTACTCGACGACGATCCCGGCCACCCACGGCGCGGCCATCAGCCCGGTGAACCCGAGAAAGCCCAGCCCGGTCGCCGAGAACGCCAGCAGGTTGGTCAGATTCGACACCGGCATCAACGTCGACGCGGTGTTGGCCAGATGCGCGCTGGAGAACGCGACCGGCGTGACCCGCGCGCCGATGTGCCGGGCGGTGGCGACCGCAACCGGGGTCAGCAGCACGATCGTCGTGTCGAGACTGAGGATCGCGGTGGTCATCGCGGCAACCACGAAAACGATGCGCAGCAGGCGGTGCGGGGAACCCCGGCTCCAGCCGGCCAGTACCGACCCCACCCACCCGAACACCCCCTCGCGGGCACACACCTCGGCGATCACCAGCATCGCGGCGAGGAACCCGATGGTGGGCGCCATGGTCACGACCTCGGCGACCGCCGCGTCGAGGTCGGTCAGACCGAGCGCGACGAGCAGAACGGCGACGGGGGCCGCGACCACCACGGCCGGGACGCGCTGCGCCGCAAGCGTTGCGGCGATGACCACGACGAGCGCGACGACGCCGACGAGGCATCCTGCGACGTTGTCGGTGGTGAGCACCGCAGAGAGGTTACGCGCAGGCGGGGACCAGGTCAGTCGCGGGCGAGGGTGTCGTCGCGGTCGGGATCGAGATCACCGGTCTTGTCGATGTACACCGGTCCCTCGACGACGCGACGGGGTGTGATCCACACCAGGACGACGGCGCTGACGAGCATGATGCCGCCCAGGATCAGCGACGCGTGCTCGAAGGGCACGTCGAAGGCCGACTGGCTACCCTCGGCGATCCTGTCGGCGAGCTCTTTGGATTGCGCCTCGAGGTTGTCCACGACGACCCGCGCCTCGGCGAGGGACCGCCCGATGAGCGTGGCGGCCTGCTCGGCCTGGGCGATGGTGGCCTCGCCACCCGCCACGTCGCCGGCCGCGACCTGCTGCTGTCCGGCGGCGGTGAGCTGTTCGCGCGCGAGATCCGCGGTGGGGCCGATCCGCGCCTTGTATCCGGCGGCGACCATCGAACCGGCGATCGCGATGCCGATGGCCGCGCCGATCTCGCGGGCCGTGTCGTTGATCGCCGACCCGACGCCCTGATTGTCCAACGGCGTGTTGGACATGATCGCGGTGGTCGCCGGCGCGGAGGCCATGCCGATGCCGATCGCGACGACCGCCAGGATCAAGGCCAGCGTCAGGTAATCGCCCACCCGGATCAGGCCGAGGAGGGTCAGGCCGATACCACACAGCAGCGCGCCGCCGGCGATCACGAATTTCAGCGAATCCAGCCGCACCGCCAGCCAGTTCGACAGCAGGGAGAACACACCGACGCCGGCGACGAACGGCATGAGGGCAACCGCGGACTGCAGCGGCGAGTACCCGAACACCAGCTGTAGCAGTTGCAGGACGAGGTAGAACATGCCGAACGAGGCGAGGAACTGCACCGCCACCGACAGGGAGCCCGAACCGAATGCCCGGTTGCCCAGCAGTCGCACATCGAAAAGCGGTGATGCCGAGCGCAGTTCGACCACGACGAACAACGCCGCCAGCAGCACGCCGCCGATCAGGCAGATCAACACCAGGGCGTCGTCCCAACCCCGGTGCGGGGCTTCGAGGAGACCGAAGACGATGCCGGTCACGGCGAGGATCGAACAGACGCTGCCCGGGATGTCGAACCGCCCCGGATCACTGTCCTTGCTCGTGCCGATGGTGAAGCACAGTGCCGCCGAGACGGCCGACGACGCGGCGAAGGTGATGAAGATCGAATGCCAGGAGAAGAATTCCAGGAGCAGGCCGGTCACGAGGAAGCCGGCGATCGCACCACCGCCGGCGACGGCCGACCAGATGCTGATGCCGAGGGCGCGCTGACCGTCGGGCATCCCAGAGGTGATGAGCGACAACGTCGTCGGCATGATCAGTGCGGCCGCCGCGCCCGCGAGGCAGCGGGTGAGGATCAGCTGTTCCGGGCCGTCGACCCAGATCGCGGCCAGTGACGCGAGGCCGAACAGGATGAGGCCGACGATGAGCACCTCGCGGCGTCCGAGGCGGTCGCCGATCGCGCCCGCCGGGAGCAGCAGGGCGGCCAGCGCGAGGGTGTAACCGTCGACGATCCAGGTCATCTGACCGGCGTCGGCGCCGGTGTCGACGGCGATGTCGGGGAGCGCGGTGTTGAGGGCCGCCATCGCCGCGACCACCATGCTCACCGAGAGGCAGGCGATGAGGACGAGCCACGCGGAGCGCCAGTCCATCCGGATGCCGTTCGGCAATTTCATGATTCGCCCCCGCCGTCGATGGTGTCTTCGTAGGATGCCAGGGTTGCCGATCGCCGCGTTGCGGTTTCGTTATCGCGACACGCGCGGGGGGAAATTCCGCAACGTGGGTAACTTGTGCCACATTTATCACTGCAGTACCACTCTCGGGTCAACCGGCTGTGGGACTGCGGACCGCAACGGTCGAAGTCGACCCCGGACAATCGAAAGTGGTGACAGGTCATGGCCTCACCCCGCATCGCGTCGGACCCCGTCGGACCCACTTCCGTCGCGTCCACGACCGCGGTGTCGTCGAACACCACCGAGATGTCACCGGCCCGCGTGCACGTGTGGCGAGTGCTGTCCATGCTCGCGGCGCTCATCGGTGTCATCGTCGCGCTCGTGGTGATCGCGTCGTCGGCGGTCTGACCGCCGACG
The DNA here is from genome assembly GCF_039939235.1 of Gordonia aurantiaca. Lineage (NCBI taxonomy): Bacteria > Bacillati > Actinomycetota > Actinomycetes > Mycobacteriales > Gordoniaceae > Gordonia > Gordonia aurantiaca. Next base: position 473,302 of record NZ_JBDUUF010000001.1, read on the forward strand.
ACGCGATCCGCGCACGCTACTGCGCGTGCTTCTCGATGGTCGCGCCCACGCGCGGAAGTGCGGCGACCACGTAGTTCTTGGCCTTTCCGCGCAGCGAGTTGTAGGCCTTCGCCAGAGCCGGCTTGGCGGTGTCGGCCTGGGCGTCGGTGACCGCCAGCAGCGCCTCGGCCGCGGCATCGCCGTTGGCCGAGAGATGATCGCCGAAGGCGACTCCCGCCGGCTTCGAGTCCCAGAACGGCGCCAGCGCCGTCAGGAAGTCCTCTGCCAGCTGATCCGTGGCGCTGTGCACCACGTTCGGCTTCACCTTCTGGACCGCGGCGTACGCGGTCTTCACAGCGGCGCCGCTCAGACCCGACTGGTCGGCAACCTCGGCGTCGATGACCCCGACCAGGTCGGTCACCAGGGCGCTGCGGTTGTCGGCGAGAAGGGGCGTCAGCGAATCGCTCATGCGGTCTCCTTGTGGATATGCGACGTAGTGGTCCACGCGGTCCGATTGCCGGACCGCGTGGACAGAGTACTGGCCCCCGGTGACCGCGCAAGGCGGCCGCGGGGGTGTCAGCTACGCGCGCACACCACATTGCCGAGGGCCTTCGCGCCCTCCCGTTCGACCACGCTCGCGGTCGCCAGCAGGCGGGAACCGTCCTCCCACACATCGACCTGCAGCGTCTCGCCCGGGAACACGATCCCGGCGAAGGAGGCGGAGAAGTCGGCCACCGCGGTGACGTCGCCGTCGAGCAGCTCGTCGACGATCGCGCGGCACACCGATCCGTAGGTGCACAGGCCGTGCAGGATCGGCCGCGGGAACCCTGCCCGCTCGGCGAACCCCGGGTCGGAGTGCAGCGGGTTGCGGTCACCGCACAGGCGGTACAGCAGTGCCTGGTTCGGCAGGGTCGGCACCGTGAGACGGTGGTCGGGTGCGCGGTCGGGGTAGGCGACCTTCTCCGACCGGCCGCGCTCGCCTCCGAAACCTCCCTCGCCTTTGGCGAAGATGGATGACCTTGCGCTCCACAGGGTCTCGCCGGAGTCGTCGGTGGTGACCGACTCCTGGATGATCACCGCAGCCGATCCCTTGTCCTGGATCTCGGCGATCCGGGTGCGGGTGGTCGCCTTGCCGCTCGGTGGCAGGGGCCGGTGCGCGGTGATCCGCTGGCTGCCGTGCACGACCTTGGCGAGGTCGATGTCGACACCCGGGAAGGACACCCGCGGCGGTTCGGTGGCGTGGAACGACGCTGCGACGGTCGCGAACGTCGGCAGCACCTTCGGGGTCGAATCATGCACGTAGGCAAGGGCGGTGGTGTCCATCGGGTCGGCGGCCGCGCCCACCGCGAGGTGATACAGCGCGACATCCGATGCCGACCACTCGAACGACACCTCGGGCAGCTCGGCTCCGACGGCGACAGCGGGATCGATCGGCATGGCTCAGGCTCCTGTCTGTGGGGTCGTGACCGGGGTGGACTTGCCGGCGGCCTTCTCGGCGATGTCGCTGGCGGCGAGGTATCCGAAGACGATCGCGGGACCGATGGTCGCGCCCGGGCCGGCGTAGGTGTGGCCCATGACCGGGGCGCTGGTGTTGCCGGCGGCGTAGAGGCCCTCGATGACAGACCCGTCGGCACGCAGGGCGCGACCCGCGGCGTCGGCGTTGATCCCGCCCTTGGTGCCGAGATCGCCGGGCACCATCTTCACCGCGTAGAACGGCGGCTTGCTCACCTCACCCAGACTCGGATTCGGCTTGTTGGTGATGTCGCCGTAGTAGTGGTCGTAGCCGCTCTCGCCGCGGTGGAAGTCCTCGTCGACGCCGGAGCGGGCGAACCCGTTGAACCGCTTGGTGGTCGCCTCGAGCTCGTCGGCTGGCACGCCGATCTTCTCGGCGAGTTCACGGATGCTGCCGGCCTTGACGACCACGCCCGAGTCGAACCACTTCTTGGGCAACGGCTGTCGTGCGTTGATGCCGGCGAACAGGTACCGGTTGCGGCAGCGCTGATCGAAGATCAGCCACGACGGCACGTTCTCGCCCGGACCCTCGCCGTGGCCGAACTCGCCACCGTACATCCGGTGCACCGCTTCGACATATGGCAGCGACTCGTTCATGTAGCGCTTGCCGCGCATGTTGACGATGAAGGTGCCCGGCACCGAGCGCTCCGACAGCGCGAACCACGGACCGCGCGGCAGCGGGATCGTCGGTCCCCACCAGGCGTCGTCCATCAGCGAGACCGCGGCGCCGATCTTGAGGCCCGCGTTGATGCCGTCGCCGGTGTTGCTGGGGGCGCCGGTGGTCCACTCCGAGCCGATGGGTTCACGCTGGTACTTCTTGCGCATCTCCTCGTTGTGCTCGAAGCCGCCGCAGGCCAGGACCACGCCGTGGCGGGCGCGGATCTCGAACTGCCTGCCCTCGGACTCGGCGACGACACCGACGACGCGGTCGCCCTCGGTGATCAGGTCGACCAGTCCGGTGTTGAGCCGCAACGGGACCCCGGCCTCGCGGACGCCGATGAGCAGCTCCGCGGCCAGCGCCGCGCCCATCGCGATCAGCTTCTTGCCGCGGCTGCGTGCCCAGAAGAAGCGGGCGCCGACCTTCGCCATCCGCAGCGGACCGCGCCAGTGCCGCATGCCGGTGTTGAGCCACCGGTAGTCCGACTGCAGCACGACCATGTTCAGCGGCGCCTTGGTGTACTGCGGATGCAGTGTCTTCAGGTCGTCGCCGAGGCGGCGCGCGTCGAACGGGCGCGGCTCGATCGACCGGCCCTCGAGGCGGCCGCCGGGCGCCTCCGGGTAGTAGTCGGAGTAACCCTTGACCCACTCGAGGTCGAGGGGAGCGTGCTCCATCAGGAAGTCGAGGGCCTCCGGGCCGCGGTCGATGTAGGCGTCGATGCGGTCGGCGGGGGCGTGCTCACCGATGATCGCGTGCACATACTCACGGGCCTTCTCCGGCGAGTCGACGACGCCGTCACGGCGCAGCACCGAGTTGTTCGGAATCCAGACGCCGCCGCCCGAGCGCGAGGTGGAGCCGCCCCAGTAGGGCGACTTCTCGATCAGGATGGTCTCGAGGCCCTTGTTGGCCGCGGTGATCGCGGCACTCATGCCCGCACCGCCCGCACCCACGACGACGACGTCGTAGGTCTCGGGTTCGGCGCCGGTCTGCTGTGGGCTGGTCTGTGGATCGGTCGAGCCGGCCATGGGGTCCCCTTCGTGCGACGCAGCTGTAACGTGTTCTACTCCCTGAATTAGAACACGTTACAGAAACGGAATGCCAGGGTGGGCGACGGTCGAGGTCGCCGGGGTCGCGCTCAGCTCGCGGCCGAGGTCACCGCGACGTCGGCCGGAGCCCAGAATGCGCGCATCGAGGTGATCAGGCCGTGGTCGTCGAAGGCCATCACGTCGATCGGCTCGATGACGATCGTGCGGTCCGGCAGTGACGTGGTGACCCGGAAGCGGAATGCGGCCTCGCGGCCGGCGGCCCGCAGGGTGAGGAGTTCGGCCGTGGTCTCCACGCCGTCGAGGCCGCGGAGAACTCCTCGATCTGCTCGCGTCCGATCCTGGGGTCCGAGCCCACCGGGTCCTCGAGGCGGGCGTCCGGCGCGTACAGGGCGGCGACATCGCCGGACCGGCCCGTCGAGATCGTCGTGAGATAGCGGACCACCAGGGTCTCGATGTCGGGTCCGGATGCGGTCGTCATTCGTTGTCTCCTTCGCGGGTGCACCATGTCACGCGGTCGACGCGGCGCGACGGGTACGTGCATGCTCCGTCCGGGGGCGGGTCGCGCGGGCGTGCGCCGTCCGCTGAATGGGAGAGAGGCCGGAGCCCGGGCCGATACGCCGGTGTTCTTCCCGGTCAGCGGAAACGCGCGGCGCCACCGGCCCGCCCCGGGCATAGCGTTCGCGACCATGACGAACACATGGACCCGTGAAGAACTCGAGAACGTCTACCAGTCGTGGTTCACCGCGATCAACCGTGCCGGTTCCGGCGAGGGGAGCTGGAAGGACTTCATCGATCTCTTCACCGACGACGTCGTCTACGTCGAGCAGATGGCCGGCGAGCTCGAGGGCAAGGACGCGGTCTGGGCGTGGGCCGAGCCGTCGCTGGCGCAGTTCCCCGGCGATCACACCGTGGCCTTCCCGGAACGCTGGCACGTCATCGACGAGGTGAACGGCGTCATCGTGACCGCGCTCGAGGACGTCATGAAGGACCCGGGCGACGGCTCCCGCTTCGCGGCGACCCACATCAGCGTCCTCACCTACGCCGGGAACGGGAAGTTCTCCCGCGAGGAGGACGTCTACGACGTCACCTCGTTCCTCGAGCTGATCAAGTCCTGGGGCCGGCGCGCGATGGAACTCGGCACGCTCGACGAGACCCAGCGCGCATGGTTCGCCCAGGTCTACCCGGAGACCGTCCCCGCCTGATCCGAGGGCGGTCCACTGAATGGGAAGGGTTCGACCACCCCGTCGGAGGCCGTCCTACTGTACGTCTCGTGCACGCCGTGTGACCCAGTTCACTCAAGCCTCGCGCCCGCTGCTGACGCATTGGCGCACAACACATGTCACCAATCGACCTTCCGGAGGTTCACCGATGAGCAGTCCCGTCGACGCCGTGGCGGCCGCCGTCTCGGCAGCTGGCGCACCCACTTTCGAGGCCCGGAGCACCTCCGCCGGGTACTCCTGGCCGGAGTGCCCGCGCTGGCACGACGGGGTCTTCTGGTTCTCCGACATGTACACGGGGACCCTCAAGACCCTGGACGCGGAAGGCAACGCGACCGTCGTGGTCGACGCGAATGCCCGCGCGGCCGACACCGACGTGCCCATCGTGCTCGGCGGCTTCGGCTGGCTGCCGGACGGCCGGCTGATCGTGAACTCGATGCACGAGCAGAAGCTCCTCGTCCACGGCGGGGGAGGCCCCGATGACCTGAGTGTCTACGCCGACCTCTCGGAATTCGCGATCAAGGCGGTCAACGACATGGTCGTCGACGCCGACGGGCGCGCCTACATCACCCAGCTCGGCTTCGACCTCTTCCAGGGCGAGACCCCGATCACCTCGCCGTTGATCGTGGTGGAGCCGGACGGGACGGTCACCAAGCCGACGGACGTCCCGGAACTCATGTGCGGCAACGGGATCGCGATCAGCGCCGACGGGTCGAAGCTGTTCGTGGCCGAGGTGATGGCGCAGAAGATCACCGTGATGGACCGCGCCGCCGACGGCACGCTGTCGAACGCGCGCGACTTCGCGAGCTGCCCGTTCATGCCGGACGGCATCGGACTCGACGACGAGGGCGGCGTGTGGGCCGCGCTGCCCGGCGGCGGCTACGTCGCCCGCTTCACCGAGGACGGTCTCACCGACGCGGTCCCGATGCCGCTGGAGCAGGGCATCGCCTCGGCCTGCCTGCTCGGCGGACCCGACCGCAACACCCTCTACATGACCGTGGGATTCGAGGTCTTCGACTTCGAGAAGTCCGCCCGGGAGGCGCTCGGCTCGATCTGGACCGCCGACGTCAAGCACCACGGCGGAGCGACCCGTCCCTGACGCGGCTCACCAGCCGACGACATCTCCTGATCCCGACCCCAGAACCGAGGACGACAACATGACCACAGAACTCGATTTCACCGGCCGCGTGGTGATCGTGACCGGTGCCGGCCGCGGCATCGGCCGCGCGCACGCACTGCTGCTCGCCTCGCGCGGCGCATCGGTGGTGGTGGGCGACCTGGGCGCGACGACGGACGGTTCCGGCGTCGAGTCCGGCGACCCGGCCGCCGATGTCGTCGCGGAGATCACCTCCGCCGGTGGCCGCGCCGTCGCGGTGAACGCCGACGTCACCACCGACGAGGGCGCGAATGCGCTTGTGGACGCCGCGATCTCCGATTTCGGACAGCTCGACGCGGTGATCAACAACGCGGGCATCGTGCGTACCGCGCCGTTCCGCGAGGTTCCCGACGAGGAGTACCAGCGTCACCTCGACGTGCACTACCTCGGCCCGATGCGTCTCCTGCGTGCCGCCTGGCCGCACCTCGTCGAGTCGCCGGCCCCGCGCGTCGTCAACACCATCTCGCAGGCGATGCTGGGCAACCCCGGCATGGCGCACTACGGCGGCTCGAAGGGTGCGCTCTTCGGACTCACCCGCAACCTCGCGCTCGAGGGCCTCGAGTCGGGCGTCAAGGTGAATGCCATTGCGCCGGGCGCGGGTACGCGGATGGCCGAGGCGGCCGCCGACACGCTCTCGCCGGAGATCATGGAGTACATGCGCACCCAGTTGCTGCCGGAGCACGTGGCACCGGTCGCGGCGTACCTCGTGCACCCCTCGTGCGAGACCACCGGCGAGGTGTTCAACGTCGCCGGCGGCATCGTCAACCGCCTGGCGCTGGTCAACACCGTGGGGATCCACGATCCGGCGCTCACCGTCGAGACGGTCGCCGAGAAGTGGGACCAGATCATGGCCATCACCGGCGACGCGATCCCACAGGTGGTCGCCCCCGCGCAGATGCCGGTGTCCTGACCGGCATCCGATGTAGCGCTGCACAGCCCCCGACACTGGAGTACACACATGAGCACAACCGAAGCCGACCCGACGACGGTCAGCACCGAATACCCGTTCGAGGCGGTGCCGCCGGGAGAAGCCGCCGCCCGGTTCGCGGCGATCGCCGCAGATCGCCCGATGTCGAAGATGACTATGCCGTTCGGCGGGGACGTCTGGGTGATCCATCGCAACGCGACCGCGCGGGAGATGCTCGGTGACCCGCGCTTCGTCCGAGAGCCCTTCCGCACGGGCGAGCGTGTGGTGCCGTACTTCGTCGAGTTCCCGGACTTCCTCCGCTCGACCCTCCAGTTCGAGGATCCGCCGCACCACACCAAGCTGCGAAAGCTGCTGCAGCGCTCCATCTCTCCCAAGCGCGTGAAGGCGATGCGGGACTCGGCGGTGGCCTACGCCAACGAGTTGATCGACACGATGATCGCCGACAAGGGCGACGAGCCGATCAACCTCGTGCCCGAATACGCTGTCGCCCTGCCGATCCAGATGATCAGCAATCTCCTCGGCGTGCCGTCGGAGGACCGCGACAAGTTCCAGAAGTGGAGCTCGGCGACGCTGTCGACGTCGAACATGAGCGAGGAAGAGGTCATGACCAACATGACCGAACTCTTCGGCTACATCTTCGAACTCATCGAGCGCCGCCGCCAGGAGCCCCGCGAGGATCTCATCAGCGACCTGGCCAACGCCCGTGACAAGGACGACAGCCTCACCGACGCCGAGATCCTGCCGATCGCCATGCTCCTGGTGATCGCCGGATTCGACAACACCGCCAACTTCATCTGCTCGGGCGTACTCTCGCTCCTGCGCAATGCCGACCAGCTCGAGATCTTCCTGCAGGACCCGGACGGCGTGGCCCCGACCGCGGTCGAAGAGGTGTTGCGGCACGGGCGATTCGCCCTCGGCGACACCGTGGCCGGCGGTGGCGGGCTGGTGCCGTTCGTCGCCACCGAGGACGTCGAACTCGACGGACAGGTCGTGGCGGCCGGCGAGGCCATCCTGGTCGACCCGGCGGCGGTCAACCACGACGGCGTGGCGTTCGAGCACGGCGAGGTCTTCGACGTGCGTCGCGAGAACAACCCGCACCTGACGCTGAGCTACGGCCTGCATCACTGCCTGGGTGCGCCGTTGGCGCGCATGGAGATGCAGGTCGGCCTGGCGGAGCTGTTCAAGCGGCTCCCCGGCCTGAAGCTGGCGGGTGAGGCGGTCGTCGACACGACCAACCTGACGCTGCCGATCGTCGAAGTCCCCGTCACCTGGTAGGAGTAACCGTGCCGAAGGTGTTCTACACCCAGCCCGACGGCGTCGAGAAGATCATCGACGGCGCGGTCGGGGACTCGGTGATGGCGACGGCCGTCCGCAACGGCGTCACCGGGATCGTCGGACAGTGCGGCGGTTCGCTGTCGTGCGCGACCTGCCACGTCTATCTGGACCCGGCCGAGATGGGCAATTTCCCGGAGCCGGTGGAGGACGAGGAGGACATGCTCGAGTGCACGGCATCCGATCGTGAACCCAACTCGCGGCTGTCCTGTCAGCTGATCCTCGCCGAGGGCGTCGACGTCCACGTCGTCATCCCGGACGAACAGGTCTGACGTGGCGGGTGAACGAGCCGGCGCTCCCGTCCCGGAGGCGCCGGTGCCCTCCGGTGTCGGGGTGGTGGGCGCGTCGCACGCCGCGGTGGCGCTGGCCGACGGCCTGCGCAGCGCGGGGTACACCGGTGCGATCACGCTGATCACACATGAATCCCACCTGCCGTATCAGCGGCCGCCGCTGTCCAAGGCCCTGCTCAAGGGCGAGGCGACGGTGGACTCGCTTCGGCTGCGGGACGCCAAGTACTACGAGGACAACGGGATCGAGCTCGTCCTCGACACCGAGGTGACCGCTGCGCGACGCATCGGCGACGGGTACACCCTGGAACTGTCGAGCGACGGCCGCACGAGCCAGCGGACCTTCGACCGGTTGGTGCTCGCCACCGGGGCACGGGCTCGCACCCTCGATCTGCCGGGGGCCGAGCACCCCGACGTCGTGGTCCTCCGCGACCTCGGCGACGCACACGGTCTCCTGTCCCGGCTCGGGGCGGGACCCGTGGCGGTCATCGGCGGCGGGTTCATCGGCCTCGAGGTGGCGGCGACCGCCCGCGCGCTCGGGCTCGACGTGACGGTGATCGAGGCCGCCGACCGGCTGTTGGGGCGGGCCGTCGGCCCGGCGACCGCCGAGACCCTCCTCGACGCCCACCGGGCGATGGGCACCGCGGTCGAACTCGGCGCGGTGCCCGAGGCGGTGGTCGGTTCGGACGACCGCATCGTCGGTGTCCGCCTCGACGACGGCCGGATGATCCCGGCGACAACGGTTCTCGTCGGCGTGGGGGCGAACCCGCGGATCGAGCTGGCCGAGCAACTCGGGCTCGAGTGCGACGGCGGCGTGGTGGTGGACGATCGCTGCCTGGCGTCGGACGGGCGGACCCTCGCCATCGGCGACTGTGCCGTGCACGTGTCCTCCACGGGTCGCAGGTACCGCCTGGAATCGGTGGACAACGCCACTGAGCAGGCCGCGGTCGCTGCGAGCGTGATCGCCGGCACCGAGGCCCCGCGGCGTCAACCGCCGTGGTTCTGGTCGGACCAGGGCGATCAGAAGCTGCAGATCGTCGGCCTGGTGGGCGGCCACACCTCGGTGCTGGTGCGAGAGGACCCCGACCGGCCGCGGCGCAAGGTCGCGCTCTATTTCCGCGACGACGAGCTGATCGCCGCGGAATGCCTCAACTCGCCGGCCGACTTCATGGTCCTGCGGTCGGCGTTGGGCCGTGGTCTCCGGCCGTCGCGCGATCTGCTCGCAGACACCTCGGTGCCCTTGAAGAAGCTCCTGGCGCCGGTCCGCACCTGACCCCGTGGTGCGCGGGCGCCCAGGATGATCGGGGGAGCGCCGTGCCGCATCCACGGATGCGGCACGGCGTGCTCATCCGACCCGGCACGCGAAGCGCGCCGCCACCAGCGCCCCGACCTCGGCCATCGCCAACCGTGCCCGAGCGACCGATGCGGTCTGCATCGCGAAACCGTGTCCCACGCCCGGATACCGGAGCTGGGCGACCTGGACACCGCTGCGCCGCAATCGATCTCCGTAGGCCTCGACCGAGTCCCGAAGAGGGTCGTTGGCGCCGATGGCGATGATCGCCGGCGGCAGGCCGGCGAGTGACTCGGCGATGGCGGGCGTGCCGTATTCGTCGTCGCGCGAGGGATCGTCGCCGAGGTACATGTTCTTCATCCAGTCGATGTCCTCGGCGGTGAGGAACACGCTGTCGCCGAACTCGCGCATGGAGGGCGTGTCGGCACGCCGGGCGACGCCCGGATAGAACATCACCTGCTGGGCGATCGCAGGGCCGTCGGTGTTCCGGCTGCGCAGCGCGGTGGAGGCGGCGAGTCCGCCCCCGGCGCTGTCTCCCCCGACACCGATCCGGTGAGGGTCGATCCCGAGGTCGCCGGCGTTGCGGTGGGTCCATTCCAGCGCCGCGAAGGCGTCGTCGTTGCCCACGGGATAGCGGTGTTCGGGCGCCAGTCGGTAGTCGACGTTGACGATGACGGCGCCGGTGGCCGCCGCGACATCGCGGGCGAGCCGGTCGAACGAGTGCAGCGACCCCATGATCATCCCGCCGCCGTGGTACCAGACCAGGGCCGGTGCCCCGGTGGCCGGCGCCTGCTCGGGACGGTAGATGCGAACGGGGATCGGTCCGTGCGGACCGTAGGCCGCGGCGTCGACGACCTGCGCCATCTCCGGTCCCGGCGGGCGGACGATCGACTCGAGCGACTCCCGCACGGCCTCGACGCCGCGCTGCCACGACGGCTTCACGCCGAGCGACCTCATCCGGTCGATCATCACCTCGACGTCGGGGTCCCAGGCCGACCCGTCACGTGACGCGTCGGGGGTGGTGATGTCCTGCTGTGTCATGCGGTGACCTCCGATCTAGCCCGTGCCGAAGACCCCGGCGTCGCGGAGTTCGTCCAGCCGGGCCGGCTCGTAACCCATGGCCTCGAGCACCTCTCGCGTGTGGGCGCCCTTGGCGACCGCGGGACGGGGCTCCCGGTGCCCAGATCGGCTCAACGAGATCGGCACGCCGACCCCTCGGTAGTCCTCCGACTCGATGAAGAGCCCGCGGTGACGGACCTGCGGGGAGGTCAGCGCCTCGTCGACGGTGTTCACCGAGCTGGCGGGCACGCCGACGGCCTCGAGGCGGTCCGCGAGATCGGCGCGGTCGTACTCGGCGATGCGTTCGCCGAGGAGTTCGGCGAGCAGTTCCCGGTGCGCGTGGCGATCCCTGTTGGCGGCGAAGCGCGGGTCGTCGGCGAGTTCGGGCATGCCGAGGGTCTCGACCAGTGAGCGGAACTGGCGGTCGTTGGCCGCGCTGACGAAGAAGTCACCGTCGCGGGCCGAGAAGACCTGGTAGGGCGCCACGGTGGGGTGGAAGTCGCCGGTCCGCCTGGGGACCCGTCCGTCGGCGATCCAGTTGGCCGCGTGCGGGTGGAGGATCGAGATGACCGAGTCGAGGAGCGTCACGTCGACGAGCTGGCCGCGGCCGGTGCGCTCACGCTCGAGGAGCGCGAGCAGGATGCCGCTGACCGCCAGGTTGGCGGCGACGAGATCGACGATGGGCACGCCGACGCGGAGCGGGTTCCCGTCCGGGTAGCCGTTGATGCTCATCAAGCCGCCGAAGGACTGCAACACCGCGTCGTAGCCGGGGAGCCCGCCCATGGGGCCGTCGACGCCGAAACCGGTGATCCGGCAGTAGACGAGCTCCGGATGGCGCTCGGCCAGGACCGTCTCGTAGTCCAGGCCCCAACGCGCCATGGTGCCCGCCTTGAAGTTCTCGATCACCACGTCGGCGCCGGCGACGAGATCGGCGAGGATCTCCAGGCCCGCCTCCGATCGCAGGTCGAGACAGATGTTCTCCTTGCTGTGGTTCAGGCTCTGGTAGTAGGCGCTGCTCGCACCGTCGTCGGTGAAAGGCGGTCCCCAGCCCCGGGTTTCGTCTCCGGCCGGGGCCTCGACCTTGATCACCTCGGCACCGTGGTCGGCGAGGCTCTGCGCGCAGTAGGGGCCGGCGAGGACCCGGCTGAGATCGAGTACGCGCACGCCGGTGAGGACGCCCTTGCCCTCCGCGGCGTCGGCGGCGCGCCACGCCGCCCGGGGCGTCACCCGTCGCTGCCCGTCCGATGCCGAGTCGTCCACGGGGAGTGTCGTGGTCACTGTGCCTGTCCTTCCGCCGATGCCGGGAGTCGTGTCGCGTCGCCGACGGTGCCGGTGATCAGGTCCCACGGGTCGAGTCCGTCGTCCAGGATGCGTCCGGCAAGGCCGGAAGCCCATTCGCGCTCGGTGCCGTGACGGTCGCGCCACGTCCACAGCGCGGTGGTGAACCGGCCCAGCGAATGCTCGGAGGTGAACCCGATCGCGCCGTGGATCTGATGACCGGCCGCCGCGACGGCGTGACCGTAGAGCGAGGTCACCACCTTGGCGGCGGCGGTCGAGACCTCCGCGAGGACCGGGTCGCCGTCGCCGGCGGCGACGGCCCGCGACGAGGCGACCTCCATCATGGTCGCCAGCGCGGCCAGCGTGGCGAGTCTCTGCTGCACGGCCTGGAACCTGGTGAGCGGACGGCCGAACTGCACACGCTCCGATGCGTACTGCACCGTCCGGTCGCACACTGCGCGCGCCGCGGCGGCGAGCGCCGCCGCGTAGACGAGGGCGCCCCGCTCGCGCAGTCGCTCGGCGTCGACGGGGGTCTCGGCGACCCCGATCGCCGGGACCCGGTCGAGCGTCACGTCGCCGATCGACGCCCCGAGGAGGTCGGCCCCGGCGCTCACCGACACACCGGGGTGATCGAGCGGGAGCGTCGCCACCTGTGCGGGGCGATCGCCGTCGCCGGGTACCAGGGCCACGACCACCGACGCCGCCGAGACGTGGACGACGTCGCGCAGGACGCCGGTGACGTACGCCTGCTCGCCGTCGGCATCCAGGGCGAGGTCCGCGTCGGCGACCGCGATCGTCGCGGTCGCGTCCGGGAGTTCGTGGCCGGCGGAGCCGGCCAGCCACGCGGCCAGCATCGCGTGTTCGGCGTAGGGGACCAGCGCACCGCTCTCGGTGATCGTCGTGAGCACGGACATCGCGTCCGCGGTGTCGCCGCCGTGCCCTCCGGCCGCTTCCGGGACGTCGATCGAGGTGAAACCCGACTCACGCAGCGCCTCCCACAGCGCGTCGTCGGTGTGCTCGGCCGGTGTCCGGGTGTCGATCTCGATCCGCTCGATCATCGAACGCACTGCGGACACCAGGTCCGCCGACATCTCGCTCATCGAATCCCCAATCCGCGCGCCACGATCCCGCGCAAGATCTCGTTGGTGCCGCCGCGCAGCGTGAAAGCCGGTGTGTGCAGGACGCTCTGGGCCAGCAGACGCTCCATGCGCGAACCGCCGGAGCGCCGTGCCGCGACTCCCGAGGAGCTGCGGATCGCGTCGACCAGGTCGCCCTCGAACGTCGAGCCCAGGTCCTTCACCATGGCGGCCAGGACATCGGGGCGCCGCCCGGCCGACAGCTCGTCGGCCACCTGCAGCGACATCGACCGCAGCGCCCAGGCGCGCGCGGTGAGCGTGCCCAGCGTCACGCGCTGTTCCTCCGTCGCGCCGTGCGTGCGCAGTTCGTCGGCCCAGGCGCGCAGCAACGGCATCGTGCTGAGGTAGCGCTCGGGTCCGGAACGCTCGAAGGCCAGCTCGCGCATCACCTGCGACCATCCCTTTCCGCGCTCGCCCAGCAGAGCCGACGAGTCGACGACCGCGTCGTGGAAGATGACCTCGTTGAAGTGGGCCTGCCCGTCGATGCTCTCCAGCGGACGGATCTCGATGTCGGGGTGGGGGAGGTCGATGACGAGCTGGGACAGACCCTCGTGCCGGTCCTCCGGGCGACCGTCGGTGCGCGCGAGCAGCACCATCGCGTGGGCGAGATGCGCACCCGTCGTCCACACCTTGGTGCCGCTGATCGTCCAGGAGTCGCCGCCCGCGACGGCGCGGGTCCGGACCGCGGCGAGGTCGGAGCCGGCGTCCGGCTCGCTCATGCCGATCGCGAAGAACGACGTCCCGGCCGCGATCCCGGGCAGGTAGCGCTGCTTCTGCTCCTCGGTGCCGTTGGCGAGGATGCCCGGCGCCATCTGCCGGTCGGCGATCCAATGGGCGGCCACCGGGGCCCCGTGGGCGAGTAGCTCCTCGGTGATCACGAACCGCTCCGTCGCGGTGCGCCCCCGGCCGCCGTAGGCCTCCGGGATGGTCATCCCGAGCCAACCGCGCTCGCCGAGCCTCCGGCTGAACTCCGGGTCGAAACCGGTCATCCAACTGTCGACATCGGGTTCGAAGGCGCCGCGATCGATCTCGTCGCGCAGGAAGGCTCGGACGCCGGCGCGCAATGCCTCCAGGTCGTCGCGGGTGACGGCCCGCGTCTCGGTGATGGTGCCCGTCATCTGCGCTCCGGCCCCCGGGAAGACCAGGCCTGCTTGCCCTTCCGCGACATCGACCACATCTGCACGCCGCGCTCGATCTCGAGCGCCGAGGCCCAGCTGACCGCCGGCGGGCCGAGCTCGAGGCGGGCGCTGTTCATGACCCGCCGGGTCAGCTCGGGGTCGCGGGCGGCCGGTCCGGTCAGCCCGTCGACGAGTGCCGGCAGCTCCTCCGCCGGTGCCGCGGCGTAGGCGAGCCCGCGCGCCACGGCCTGCTCGCCGGTCAGGCTCTGCCCGCACGCCGCCAGCGCGATCGTGGTGGACCAGCCGACCGCTCGTCCGAGCAGGGAGAGATGGCCTCCGCCGGGGTGGATGCTGCGTGCCAGGAAGCCGCTGTCGAGCACGGCGTCGGGGGTGGTCACCATGATGTCGGTCGCCATGGCCAGGTTCAGTCCGGCACCCACCGCGCCGCCGATCACGACGGAGATGGTCGGTACGGGCAGGCTTCCGACACGGACGAATGCGCCGTACACCGCCGACGTCCGCGCGACCGCCTCCGGCGAGGCCGGGTCGGCCGACGAGCTGGCCAGGTCGCGGGTGTCGGCCCCACTGCAGAAGTACTGCCCCGCGGCGTCGACGACGACCACGCCGACGCTCGTGTCGTCGGCGACCCGATCGCAGAACTCCTCGATGGCCGCGGCCATCTCGAGGTTGATCGCGTTCTTGCGCCGGGGGTTGTTCAGGGTCAGTCGCGCCACGCCGTCGGTGAACGAGGTGAGAATGGCCGGACCGCCGGCCTCGGCGGAGGGGGTGGGTGTTCCTTCGGTGGTCATGCGCCGAACGTACAAGAGCGGATGCGCGGCCGTATCCGATTCGACCGCTGGGTGGGACGTCCGCGCGGAGGGGATCGGTCACCCGCTGAGTGGGAAGGGTCCGCTCGCCGGGGATCGCTTCGGCGCTACGGTGCGGCGGACGGCGATCGGCACGCGACCGTGCGGCGGGCGCCGGCAGAAGGAGGACCAGTTGTTCGAACTGACAGGGCGGATCGCATTCGTCAGCGGAGCCGGCCAGAGCGTCGGCGAGGGGATCGCGAAAGTGCTTGCCCGGCAAGGCGCATCGGTCATCGTCAACGACCTGCACGCCGAGCGCGCAGAGAAGGTGGCGGCCGGGATCGTCGAGGAGGGCAACCGTGCGGTCGCGGCGCCCTTCGACGTCACCGACTTCGACGCCACGCGCGACGGCATCCGCGCGGCGGAGGCCGAACTCGGCGGCCACGTCGACATCCTGGTGAACAACGCGGGCGTGGCCGAAGGCCGGGTCATCCGCCCGTTCCGCGAGCTCGAGCCGGAGGACTGGCGAGCCCCCATCGACCTCAACATCTTCGGTGCGCTCAACTGCATCAAGGTGGTCATCGACGCGATGTGCGACACGGGGTTCGGCCGGGTCATCCAGATCTCCTCGGGCTCGGCGCGCACGGGGCAGAACATCAACCAGACGATGTACGCGACCGGCAAGAGCGGCATCGAGGGCTTCATCCGCCATCTCGCCGCCGAGACGGGCCGGTACGGCGTCACCGCGAACATCGTGGCGCTCGGTCACCAGAAGAACCTCGAGGAGAAGATGTCTCCCGAGATGGTCGAGGCCATCCTCGAGACGATCCCGATCGGCCGGTTGGGAGACCCGATCGAGGTGGGCGCCTTCTGCGCCTACCTGGCGTCGAACGAGGCGGCCGGGATGACCGGGCAGACACTCGACTTCAACGGCGGATCGCAGACCCGATGACGGCCGGCGAGGTCACCTTCTCGCTCGGCGCGATCCGGGTGGGGGACCTGGACAGGTCGCTGGACTTCTACACCGGCGGCTGCGGTTTCGTCCTGGAGAAGAGGTTCACCACGCCTGCGTTCGAGGCGGCGATCGTACGGGTGGGCGTCGCCGGCGTCGAACTCATCGTGCCGCACGGGGAATCTGCGACGGAGCGCCCCGATCACGGGAACATGCTGCAGAAGTTCGTGCTGAACACCCCGGACCCGGCGGCGGTCATGCGTCGTGCGTGCGAGTTCGGCGGTTCGGAGGTCTCCCCGGCCACCGAATATCCCGCCTACGGGATGACGATCGGGGTGCTCGCCGACCCCGACGGCTACCTGCTGGAACTGGTGGGCCGCACCGCCGATCCGGCCGACCCCCGCTGAAACGACCGGCCCGTGCGACACGGGCGAGAACACACGCGTCGACAGCGTTGCGACGCGACAGAAGGATACGGAGTGTCAGGGCTATGACATGGGATGACAGCTATGACGTCGTCGTCGTCGGTTCGGGTGGTGCGGCGCTGGCCGGCGCTCTCGCGGCGACCCACCGCGGGCTGACGGTCTGCGTGGTGGAGAAGACCGACCGCTTCGGCGGCACGTCCGCCTATTCCGGAGGGAGCGTGTGGCTTCCGGGCAACCACGTCCTGCGCCGCGACGGTGTCGACGACTCGGTGGAGGAGGGGCTGACCTACTTCCGGGCCACGGTCGGGGACCGGACGGATGCCGACGTGCAGCAGACCTTTATCGAGACCGGCCCCGAGGTGGTCGAGTTCCTCGAGAACGAGGCGGGGATCCCGCTCGAGCACCGGCCGTTCCCCGACTACTTCGCCGCACCCGGGCGAAAGGACTTCGGACGCTCCATCTTCGCCAAGGCCATCACCGCCGAGGAGGTGGGCGCGCGCATCGACGACGTCCGGCCGATGGTCCCGACCGACCAGTTCGGCATCGAGATGGACCGCTCGGTCCTCGACGGCGGGCAGGCATGGATCGCGCGAATGGTGTTGGCACTCGACGAGTCCGGCCGCGCCGACCTCCGGCTGATCACCGCCGCGCGGTCGCTGGTCACCGACGAGTCGGGCCGGGTCACCGGTCTGGTGGTCTCGGGTCCGGACGGCGAGCAGCGCTTGCAGGCCCGCGGCGGCGTCCTCCTCGCGGCCGGCGGTTTCGAACGCAACGACGACCTCCGTCGCGAGTACCAGCACATGCCCACCGGGGAGTGGACCTCTTCGCACCCGGCGACCGGCTCGGGGGACGCGTTGACGATGCTGAGCGGCGTCGGGGCGAAGCTCGACCTGCTCGACCAGTCGTGGTGGTGTCCGGCGACCCTCTTCCCCAACGGGCACGCCGTGTTCACGCTCGGGCTGCGCGCGGGCATCATCGTCGACGACACCGCGGAGCGGTTCGCCAACGAGATGCTCCCGTACGACCAGATGGGCCGGGCGATGCGCGAACGGATGCTCGCGGGCACCGGTGAGCACTTCTGGTACATCTTCGACAACCGCTTCGGCGACGACCTCCCGGCGATCTGCGCCCCCGCCCCCGACCGTCAGGCGATGACCGAGGCCGGGCTGTGGTTCACCGCAGACTCCCTGGCCGGACTGGCCGGGCTCATCGGGCTGGACCCGCAGGCGCTGGGCGCCACGGTCGAGCGCTTCAACGGGTTCGCCGAACAGGGCGCCGACGCGGACTTCCACCGCGGCGAGGACCCGTACGGCCGGTTCTTCCTCGGCGCACAGTCCGCCGCGCAGTGCCTGGCGCCGCTCGACGGAACCCGCTTCCACGCCGTGCGCCTCGTGCTCGGCGACCTCGGGACCAAGGGTGGCGCCGTCATCAACCGGGACGGGGCGGTCGTGCGCGCCGACGACGGCGAGCCCATTCCCGGCCTGTACGCCGCCGGGAACTCGACGGCGTCCATCTCCGGCGAGGTCTACCCGGGTCCGGGCACGCCGCTCGGATCGGGAATGGTCATGGCGTACCGCGCCGTCGCGGACATGGCCGGCCGGGTTGTCGAGGCAGGGGCCGCGGCCACGTCCTGACAGGTGAACCGACGAGGCGGCCGGTGGTGTGGGCGTCCCGCCACCGGCCGCCTTTTGTTCTGTGCCGACGGTATTCACATGTGGCTGCCGGCCGCCATCGGTGTTCACATGTGGCTGCCGCCATCGCTGTTCACATGTGGCTGCCGGCCGCCATCGGTGTTCACATGTGGCTGCCGCCATCGACGCGCACCTCGGTGCCGCTGATGAACGCCCCGTCGTCCGAGGCCAGCATCGCGACCACGCCTGCGACGTGATCGGGACTCGCCATGCCTGGGATGCGCACGGCGTCGGACGCGGAGTGCTCGACGCGCACGACCGGCTGCATCTTCATGAACAGGGACGGGTCGGCGTCCTCGGGGAGTCCGGGCGCAGCCGTCATTCCCGAGGAGATGCTGCCCGGCGCGACCGACACCGCGCGCAGGCCGTGCTTGGCGTACTCCAGGGCGATGGCGTGGGTCATCGCCTGCACGCCTCCCTTGCTGGCCGCGTAGGCGGCCATGTACGGGTGGGCGAAGCTCGCCGAGGTGGAACTGAAGTTCACCACCACGCCGCGACCCGACGCGATGAGCGCCGGCAGGCTCTCGCGGATCATCAGGAACGTGCCGGTCAGGTTGACGCGGATGACCTGCTCCCAGTCCTGCAGGCTGAGCTGCTCGGTGTGCGCGCTGCGGAGGATGCCCGCCGCGTTCACCAGGACGTCGAGCCCGCCGAGGTGATCGGTCGCGAAGGCCACGCCCGACCTCACCGACTCCTCGTCCGCGATGTCGACGACGCGGACGGTCAGTCGCCCGTCGTGACCACCCTCGATCGCCGTCGACGCGAGGGAATCCAGCTGCCCGGCCGAAATGTCGGCCGCGACCACGTCGGCGCCCTCCGCGAGCAGTCGGAGCGCGGTCGCCCGGCCGATCCCCGAGGCCGCACCGGTGACCACGACCCGCCGGTCGCTGAATCGCTTCATTCGTCTCTCCTCCACTGACCAACACTGCCTTCCGGCCCGCGGGAGCGCCGGCCGGATGAGCTCATGCTTCCGCGGACGGGGGCCCGGGCGCAGCGGGTCCTCCCACTCGGTGGGTCAACGGGTGCGGCGGGCGGGCCCGGCGCTCAATGCATCGCGAGATCTGCTGCGACGCAACGGTCCCAGATCTCACCCGCGGCGATCCGGACCGGGCCGAGGAGCTTGCGATGGTCGAGGGTGCCCAGCGGTGCGCAGATGGACAGGGCCGCCAGGTTGCCGTAGATGTGATCCGGCGGGCCGATCGACACCCCGACGCATCCGATCCCGGCGAACGCCTCCCCGCGGTCGAACGCGCCGCCGCGATCGCGGATCATCGCGAGCTCGTCGGCGAACAGCTTCGGGTCGGTGATGCTCATGGCGGTCCGGCGCACCAGCGAGCCGTCGTCGGCCACGTGCAGCGTGGCGTTCGTGGAGCCCGGTTCGGCGTGGGCGAGCGTCGCCTTGCCCAGGGCGGTGAGGTGGGCGGGCACGCGCTGTCCCACGGCGGTCGGGGTGGGGCCCGACAGGCGACCGTTCACCTTGGCGAGGTAGACGCAGTCACCCCGATCGACGACGCCGAGTTGCACCGTGTACCCGGTCCGGTGGGCGAACGCGTGCATCACGGGCCGGGCGCCGCGCAGCAGGCGATTCTGGTTGAGCGCGGCCTGGCCGAGTTCGTAGGCCTTGACCCCGAGCTCATAGGTCTGTTCGGGCGAGCGCGCGAGCCACCCCGCCGCGGTGAGCTGCTCGAGCAGCCGGTGAACCGATGATCGAGGCAGACTGGTCCGCGCGGTCACCTGGGCCAGCGTCATCGGCCCCGAGCCGTTGAATGCCTCCAGCACCGTGGACACCCGATCCACCACGGAAATGGGGGTGTCGCCCTTGTGAGTTGTCCGCACCTGTCCTCCTCGATGTGACAGGGGTCACCGTACCCGTGACCGGGGGTCACGTCCAAAGCCGCCGACGCGACTCGTCCCGAATGATGGCATCCACGCATCCGGGGTCCCGGTGTTCGTCCCGGCCAACGGAACGACGTCGTTCGGCGGGCGCCTCACTGCCCTAACGTTCGCGCACATGTCGGCCGGGCCCGCGCGTGTGCGGGGGATGGCCGCCGGCATCCGACGAGGCGACGAGGAGCGTGCATGACCAGCGAGACGATCACCGGGGACGACGTCGTCACGACGCCGGCCGCGGCGGGGGAGCGAACCCGGGCGCGGCAGGTCCGGGTGGTCGAGGTCATCGACGAGACCGCCGATGCCCGATCGATCGTCGTGCGGCCCGATCCGCAGGACGTGGCCGAGTTCGCCTACCTTCCCGGGCAGTTCCTCACCGTGCGCGTCCCGGACGTCGGAACGGGTTGTGCCCGGTGCTATTCGCTGGCGAGCTCGCCGCACGTGGACGACGACCTGAAGTTCACCGTGAAGCGGGTGTCCGGCGGTCACGGCTCGAACTGGATCTGTGACAACGTCGCAGCCGGGGACCTTCTCGAGGTGTTGCCGCCGGGCGGAACCTTCGGGCCTCGATCGCTGGACGGGGACGTGGTCCTGGTCGCCGGCGGGAGCGGCATCACCCCGGTGATGTCGGTCGCGAAGTCGATCCTGTTCGGGGGAACCGGGACGGTGTTCCTCGTCTACGCG
Organism: Gordonia aurantiaca; assembly: GCF_039939235.1. Classification (NCBI taxonomy): domain Bacteria; kingdom Bacillati; phylum Actinomycetota; class Actinomycetes; order Mycobacteriales; family Gordoniaceae; genus Gordonia; species Gordonia aurantiaca. The sequence continues at coordinate 493,747 of NZ_JBDUUF010000001.1, forward strand.
AACCGGGACCCGGAATCGGTCATCTTCGCCTCCGAACTACGCGCTCTCACAGAACGATTCGCGGAGCGTCTGGTGGTCGTCCACATCCTGGAAGCGGTTCAGGGGTTGCCGACGGGGTCGGGGCTGGCAGCGATCCTCCGCCCGATGGCCGACCGGGAGGTCTACGTCTGCGGACCGACGCCCCTGATGGACCTGGTCGTCGGGGTGTGCGCAGAACTGGGGTTCGGCCCGGAGCGCGTGCACACGGAGAGGTTCCTGTCGTTGCACGGCAACCCGTTCGAGCCGGTGGCTTCGCAGCCGGAGCCGGACTCGGCGGCCGCGACCGCGGCGTGCGAGGTCACCGTCGAACTCGACGGCGAGCAGCACACCGTCGGGTGGAGGTCGGGGCAGAAACTGCTCGATGCCCTCCTCGGCGCCGGCCTCGACGTGCCGTATTCATGCCGCGAGGGGGCCTGCAGCGCATGCGTCTGCGTCCTGAAATCGGGCGAGATCACCATGGCGCACAACGAGATCCTCGCCGACGAGGACGTCGCGGAGGGCTACATCCTGGCCTGTCAGGCCGAGCCGGTCAGCGATCGGGTGGAGATCGAGTACTGACCCTCCCATTCGGTGGGAGACGCACATCACACCGGGCCTGATGGTTGTCAAGCTGATCACATGCGATGGTGCGGCCCCTCCGGGTCGCCGATGTCCGATCAGGAGGCCTGAGTGAGTTCCACAACCGACAGCAACGCCGAGGTCCGGGTCATCGACGCGGGGACGCCGCCGGAGCGTTTCGCCCGCGGCTGGCACTGCCTCGGGCTGGTCCGAGACCTTGCCGACGGCCGGCCGCATCAGGTGTCCGCCTTCGGCACCGATCTCGTCGTCTTCGCAGGTGAGGACGGCAAGCTGAACGTCCTCGACGCGTATTGCCGCCACATGGGCGGCAACCTCGCGCAGGGGACGATCAAGGGCGACTCGATCGCGTGCCCCTTCCACGACTGGCGGTGGCGCGGCGACGGCAAGTGCACCGGCATCCCGTACGCCAAGCGCGTCCCGCCGATCGCTCGCACGCGGGCATGGCACACCGCCGTCGTCAGCGGCCAGCTCTTCGTCTGGCACGATCCGCAGAACCGCAAGCCCCCGGCCGAGCTGGCCATCCCCGAGATCCCCGTCTACGGGGACCCGGGATGGACGGACTGGGTGTGGAACTCCATCGAGGTCAACGGCGCGCACTGCCGCGAGCTCGTGGACAACGTCGTCGACATGGCGCACTTCTTCTACGTGCACTACGGGATGCCCACCTACTTCCGGAACGTCTTCGAAGGGCACACCGCCTCGCAGGCGATGCGGACCCGCCCCCGCGCCGACGCCGTCGGCGTGAGCCAGAGCACCAACTACAGCTACGAAAGTCAGTCGGACGCCACCTATTACGGGCCGTCCTACATGATCGACAAGCTGTGGAGCGGCGGTCGCGACCACAACGCCGACCCGAACATCTACCTCATCAACTGTCACTACCCGATCACGGCCACCTCGTTCCGCCTGCAGTACGGCGTCATGGTGGAGAAGCCCTCCGGGGTGCCGGACGAACAGGCCGAGCAGATCGCGCAGGCGGTGGCCAAGGGCGTCGCGATCGGATTCGAGCAGGATGTGGCGATCTGGAAGAACAAGACCCGCATCGACAATCCGCTGCTGTGCGAGGAGGACGGGCCGGTCTACCAGCTCCGTCGCTGGTACGAGCAGTTCTACGTCGACGTCGAGGACGTGACCCCGGACATGGTGAACCGCTTCGAGTACGAGATCGACACCGAACGCGCGCTCAAGTCGTGGCAGGCCGAGGTCGATGCGAACCTCGCCGCCGGCCGCACCGCCTTCGACACCCACCAGCCCGCTTCCTGACACCTCGGCCCCGGCCCGACGACGCACGCGTCGGCATCGAACACGACCTATTCCCAGGAGAAGACCAATGGCCTACGAAGTCCTCGACCGCATCATCGACAGTGCGGACGAATTGCGTGCCGGCGCCGACGAATCCGAACGGCTCGGGCGCCTGAGCGACGGTGTGGCGAAACAGCTCCGGCGGTCCGGGATCATCCGGCTGCTGCAGCGCAAGAAGTACGACGGTTACGAAGCGCATCCGCGCGAGTTCGCCGAGACGGTGATGAAGGCCGCGAGCATCTACGGCTCGGCGGGCTGGATCGGCGGCATCGTCGGCGTGCATCCCTGGCAGCTGGCCTTCGCCGACCCCAAGGTCCAGGACGAGGTGCTCGGCGGCGACACCGACACCTGGCAGGCCTCGCCGTACATGCCGGGCGGCGTGGCGATCCCGGTCGAGGGCGGCTTCCGCCTGACCGGCCGGTGGCAGTTCTCCTCGGGCACCGACCACTGCGACTGGATCTTCCTCGGCGCGATGGTCGGCGACAGCGAGGGCAAGCCGCTCATGCCGCCGACCGGCCTCCACGTGATCCTGCCGCGGGCGGATTACCAGATCGTCGAGGACTCCTGGGACGTGGTCGGCCTCCGGGGCACCGGCAGCAAGGACATCGTGGTCACCGACTCGTTCATCCCGGATTACCGCGTGATGCGGTCGGCGGAGGTCATCGACGGCACCGCCGCCAAGGAATACGGCGTCACCGAGACCTTGTACAAGATGCCCTGGTCGACGATGTTCCCGCTCGGCATCACCGCGGCGACGATCGGCATCTGCGAAGGCGTCCTGGCCGCCGGCGTCGACTACCAGCGGGAGCGGGTGGGGGCCGCCGGGACCAAGATCAAGGACGACCCCTATGTCCTCCACTCCCTGGGTGAGGCGGCCGCGGAGATCGACGCGGCCCGCCAGCAGCTGCTGAGCAACGTCGATCGCATCTTCGACCTCGTCGACGCCGGCAAGGAGATCGACTTCGAGACGCGGGCCACGGCACGACGCAACCAGATCCGCTCGGCGTGGCGGGCCGTGCGCGCCGCCGACGAGATCTTCGACCATTCGGGCGGCAACGCCCTGCGGATGGACAATCCGCTGCAGCGCTTCTGGCGTGACGCCCATGCCGGCATCCACCACGCCATCCACGTCACCAGCACCACCTACCACGCGGCAGCACTGGCGTCGCTGGGCGTCGAGGTCCCGGCCGGCCCGCTGCGCGTGATGATCTGAGCCCGGTCGACCACGAGGCCCCGAGACCAACAGAGGATCACCAACCACATGACCGAGATCAAAGGCCTTGGCTACGTACGCGTCCTGGCCACCGACATGGATCGCTGGCGCGAGCTCGGATACGAGGTGCTCGGCTTCGCCCCGGGGACCGGACCCGAGCCCGACGCGCTGCACTTCCGCATGGACGAGCGGCCGTCGCGGATCACCGTCGAGCACGCCGACCGCAACCGGGTGAGCGCAGTCGGGTGGGAGGTCCGCGACCACCTCGCCCTGCGTCGGCTGACGGCGGTACTCGACTCCGCCGGCGTCGAGTACGCCCCGATGCCGCTCGAGCTGTGCGAGGCACGCCGCGTCGAGGGAGGCATCACGCTGAAGGACCCGGGCGGCACGCCGCTGGAGATCTTCTTCGGGCCCGTGCTCGACCACAGTCCGGTCCTGACCAAGTACGGACAGCGGTTCGTCACCGGGCAGCAGGGGCTCGGACACGTCGTGATGCCGACCACCAACTTCGACGAGTCCTACCGGTTCTACACCGAGACACTGGGATTCCTTCCGCGCGGCGCGTTCCGGATGCCCTCCCCGCCGGGGTCGCCGCCGGTGCGAATCCGCTTCCTCGGGGTGAACCGGCGCCATCACAGCCTGGCGATCATGCCGAGCCTCGAAGGTCGCGATCCCGGCCTGATCCACGTGATGGTGGAGGTCGACGAGCTCGACGCGGTCGGCCGGGCATACGACCAGGTGATGGCGCGTGACTTCCCGGTGTCGTCGACGCTGGGCCGCCACACCAACGACAAGATGATCTCCTTCTACGTCCGGGTGCCCGGCGGCTGGGACATCGAGTACGGCACCGGCGGTCAACCCGTCGACGAGACCTACTACACCGCCGAGGAGATCAGCGCCGACAGCTACTGGGGACACGAGTGGATGTGGGCGCGCCAGGCCAAGGAGGCCGCCGAGGCGGCCCCGACGAACGAGGCCGCCTCGGCGGCAGCAGACAACGAGGAAGTGACATTGTGACGACCAGGGATATCGATCACGACGCCGTCGTCATCGGCGCCGGCCTGTCCGGGCTCTACGCGGTGTACCGGCTGCGCGCCGACGGCCTCGACGTCCGCGGCTTCGAGTCCGCGGAGGGCGTGGGCGGCACCTGGTACCACAACCGGTACCCCGGGGCGCGGTGCGACGTGGAGAGCATCGACTACTCGTACTCGTTCGACGACGACCTGCAGCAGGAGTGGACCTGGTCGGAGCGCTTCGCCACCCAGAGCGAGATCCTGGCCTATCTCGAACACGTCGCCGACCGCTTCGACCTGCGCAAGCACTTCGACTTCCTGACCCGGGTCACCTCGACGGTCTACGACGAGGACGCGGCGGCGTGGACGATCACCACCGACACGGGGGTGACCACCACGGCCCGCTTCCTCATCATGGCGACCGGCGTCCTGTCGGCGACCAACAGGCCCGACATCCCCGGCCGCGACCGGTTCGAGGGGGAGAGCTACCACACCGGCGAGTGGCCGCACCACGAGGTGAGCTTCGCCGGCAAGCGGGTCGGCGTGATCGGCACCGGATCGTCGGGCATCCAGTCGATCCCGGTGATCGCCGAGACCGCGGAGCAACTCGTGGTTTTCCAGCGCTCCCCGAACTACTCCATCCCCGCCGGGAACCGGCCGCTGACCGAGGAATACATCGCCGAGGTCAAGGCCAATTACGCCGAACGCCGGCGCCTCTCGCGCGAGAGCGGCGGCGGCACCCCGAACTTCCCGTACCCGAAGGGCGCTCTGGAGGTCGACGAGGCCGAGCGCAAGCGCATCTACGACGAGTGGTGGCAGCGCGGCGGCTACCTCTTCGCCAAGGCGTTCCCCGACCAGACCACCAGCCTCGAGGCGAACGACACCGCACGCGAGTACGTCGAGGCCAAGATCCGCGAGATCGTCAAGGACCCGGCGGTCGCCGACGACCTGATCCCGACCGACCACCCGATCGGGACCAAGCGGATCGTCACCGACAGCGGCTACTTCGAGACGTTCAACCGCGACAACGTGAAGCTCGTCAACCTGCGCAAGACGCCGATCGAGGAGATCACCGACACCGGCGTGCGCACCAGCGATCACCTGTACGAGCTCGACATGATCGTCTACGCAACGGGTTTCGATGCGATGACCGGTTCGCTGTCGCGTATCGACATCCGCGGCCGCGGCGGCCGCAAGCTCGTCGACGAGTGGTCGGCGGGTCCCCGGACCTACATCGGCCTCGCGGTGCACGGCTTCCCCAACATGTTCATCGTGACCGGGGCGGGCAGTCCGAGCGTGCTCGCCAACATGGTCCTCGGCGCCGAGCAGCATGTCGACTGGATCTCCGACTGCATCTCCTATCTCGGTGAGCACGACGCGAAGTCGATCGAGGCCGACGCCGAGGCGGTCGACGAGTGGGTCGCCGAGTGCAACGCGAAGGCCTCTGCGACGCTCTTCCCGCAGGCCAACTCGTGGTACATGGGCGCCAACATCGAGGGCAAGCCGCGCGTGTTCATGCCCTACATCGGCGGTTTCGCCAACTACGGCAGGATCATCGACGAGGTCGCCGACTCCGGCTACAAGGGCTTCACGGTCTCGTGAGGGGTGACCGGTGCGATGAGTGAACCAGATTCTGTTGTGTCCCAAGAGAATGCAGCCGGGCAGAATACAACCGGGCAGAACGTCCGGCGGCCGGACCTGCACCCCGATGTCGAGGCGATGCTGTCGGTCCTCGAATCCGGATTCCCGGATGTGACCGCGCACGACCCCGCCGAACTGCGCGAGATCATCGTGTCCCGGCGGGCGCCCCTGACACGCCTGCCGGACATGAAGACCGCTCGTGACCTGACCATCGACGGTCCGGGCGGGGACCTGGACCTGCGGGTCTACGTGCCGCACGGCACGGGCGACGCCGGACCCCGGCCGGTGATCGTGTTCGCCCACGGCGGCGGATTCGTCTTCTGTGATCTCGACAGTCACGACGAGTTCTGTCGCAGCATGGCCGACGCCGTCGACGCGATCGTGGTCGCGGTCGACTATCGGCTGGCACCGGAGCACCCCGCGCCGGCGGCGATGGAGGACGTGTACCGGGCGGTCTGCTGGGCGGCGGACAACATCGCCGACCTCGGCGGGGACCCGGCGCGGATCGCGGTCGCCGGCGACAGCGCCGGGGGCAACCTCGCCGCGACGGTCAGCATCGCCGCGCGGGACCGCGGAGGGCCCGCGCTCTGCGCCCAGATCCTGCTCTACCCGGTGATCGACGACGATTTCGACACCGAGTCGTATCGCCGCTACGGCATCGGCTATTACAACTCGGCCAAGGCGATGAGGTGGTACTGGGATCAGTACGCGCCGAGCGGCCGGGACGATCCGCTCGTCGTCCCGACGCGCGCGGACTCGCTGGCCGGCCTTCCCCCGGCCGTGGTGGCCACCGCCGAGCTCGATCCGCCGTGTTCGTCCGGCGAGGACTACGCGCGCGCACTGTCCGACGCCGGCGTGCGGGTCATCGCGCACCGGTTCGACGGTCTGTTCCACGGCTTCTTGACCTTTCCCCAGTTGTCGCTGACGCCTCCTGCCCGGCAGAAGGTCTGGCAGATGGCCTCCGAGATCCTCGCGTGAGAGCGACATCCGAAGCGACGACAACCCGAACGACGACACCGAGGTGGTCATGACACAACGACTCGAGGGCAAGGTCGCCCTGGTCACCGGCAGCAGCCGGGGCATCGGCCGGGCGATCGCCCGCAGGCTGGCCGCAGAGGGCGCGACGGTCGCGGTCAGCGCGCGGTCGGCGAGCGCGCCGGCGGTCTCCGTCCGCGACGGTGAGACACACCAGCTGTCCGGAACGCTCGCCGAGACCGTCGCACTCATCGAGGAGGCCGGGGGCCGCGCCATCGCCATCCCCGCGGACCTCGAGAACCCGGCGGAACGGGACGGGCTCGTCGACGCCGTCGTGGAGGCCGCGGGCACCATCGACATCCTCGTGAACAACGCGGGGTTCGCCGACTACAGCAGCATCGAGAAGATGAGCGAGGAGACCTTCGACCGGACGTTGGAGCACTACCTGAAGGTTCCGGTCTTCCTGTCGCAGAAGGCCATACCGCACATGCGCCGCAATGGCGCGGGCTGGATCGTCAACATCGGGTCGTCCACCGGGCTGAGTCCCATCCGGCCGTTCCGCGAGTACAACAAGACCTCCGGCGACGTGATCTACGCGTCCGCGAAGGCGGCCCAGCACCGGTTCACGCAGGGGCTCGCCGCCGAGGTGCTCGACGACAACATCGCGGTGAACGCGGTCGGCCCGTCGACGGCGATCATGACCCCGGGGGCGGCGTCCCTGTTGCCGGAGGGCTACGAGACCGAGCCGGTCGAGTACCTCGCGCAGACCGTCCTGGAGATGTGCACCGAGCCCGCCGCCGAGCGCACGGGGTTGGTGGCGTTCAGCCTCCACTACCCGTGGGCGACGAAGACGGCCGTGCGCACGCTCGACGGCCGGGACGAGTTGCCGCCGCTCGAGCCGCCGGCGTGGGCCAACCCGAACATCCGGCCCACCGGGCTCTAGACGAAAGGCGAGGTCGGATCTCATGGGTAGTGCTGCACAAGGGCGCTTTTCGGAGGGCACCGCGGTCGTCACCGGGGCGGCCGCGGGGATCGGCGAGGGCCTGGTCCGTCATCTGGGGTCACTCGGGATGACGGTCGTGGTGGCCGACATCGACGCCGGGCGGGCCGAGTCGGTAGCCGGCGACATCGAGGCGGCCGGCGGCCGTGCCGAGGCGTTCGGCCTGGACGTGAGTCGGTCGGAGGACGTCGAGGCACTGGCCGCGGCCGTGTTCGACCGGCACGGCAGCGTCGAGCTGCTCGTCAACAACGCCGGCATCGAGTCCGCCGGGTTGCTGTGGGAGATCGACGAGGCGCGCTGGCACCGCGTGATGCAGGTGAACGTCGACGGGGTGTTCTACTGCCTCAAGGCCTTCGTGCCGCGGATGATCGACGCCGGCACCCCGGCGTGCATCGCAAACCTCTCCTCGGTGGGCGGCCTCAACTGCGTCGCCGTGCAGAGCCCGTACATCGTCAGCAAACACGCGGTGCTCGCCATGACCGAATGCCTGTACCAGGACCTCTCGCTGACAGATGCCCCGATCCAGGTGAGCGCGGTGATCCCGCACTCGGTGCGCAGCGAGATCTTCCTCGCGGCGCAGCGCGAGGCCCCCTCGACCAACCCGACCGCGAACGCGGTCTTCGACGCGATGCAGCGGGACAACGTCACCAAGGGGATGGACCCGCTCGTCGCCGCAGAGCACATGATCGAACAGATCGCCCAGGGACACTTCTGGATTCACTCCGACGACGAGATCTGCTCGGCCGCGGCGCGACGCCGCGGAGCGCAGTTGACCGAGTTGCGTCCCCCCTCAGACCCACGAGAGATGCTCACCCGGATGGGTGTGCCACTTCCGGAAGGCAGACGATGACCGACACGATGACCGGTGGACCGGGCGTGAGCGCCGGGGCCGGCGACGTCCTCACCGCAGAAGGCCTGCGACAGATCCTCGCCGAGTGCGACCCGGCGCCGCTGCTGATGTCGCTGGTCCACCTGACCGGCGACTCCACATTGCTCGACGAGTTCGCGGACCGTCTCGAATACTCCCGTCCCGGAACGCATTACGCGGCCCCGGTGCCGGGCGCGCTGCCGCCCGGGCAGTACCCGGAGGACGTGATCGCCGACATCCGCGCCCGCGCGGCCGAACTGCTCGCCGACGCGGACCCCGACGCGCAGCCGGGGCTCGGTGTGCCCGCACCCGAGCTGTTCGCGCGGATGGCGCGGGTCGCCACCTCCCAGGAGGTGGACGAGGAGTTCATCCCGCTGCTGCTCGAGCAGGCCGGTTTCGTCACCGACGAGCGGCACGTCCCGGTCACCGTCACGCCGCCCACGGACTTCGAGGTCATCGTCATCGGCGCCGGCATGACCGGCATCAACGCAGCCATCAAGCTCGGCGAGGCGGGCTTCAACTACACCGTCTTCGAGGCCCGCGACGAGATCGGCGGGACCTGGACCCGCAACACCTACCCGGGCGCGGCGGTCGACACCCCGAGCCACTATTACTCCTACTCGTTCGAGCTGAACCCGCACTGGTCGCGGTACTACCCGACGGGCGAGGAGTACCAGCAGTACCTCCTCGACGTCGTCGAGAAGTACGGGCTGCGTGAGCACATCCGGCTGCAGACCTCGGTGCTGGAGATGTCCTGGTCCGAGGAGGACCAGGTCTGGGACGTGGTCACCCGCGACGCCGCCGGCGTGGTCGAGCACCACCGTGCCAAGGCGGTCGTCTCGGCGCTGGGGATGCTGAACTCCGCCAACATCCCCGACGTCCCCGGCCTCGACGAATTCGCGGGACGGGTGATCCACACCGCCGAGTGGGACACCGACCTGGACCTCACCGGCAAACGGGTCATCGTGCTGGGCACCGGGTGCACCTCGGTGCAGGTGGTCGCCAGCATCGTCGACAAGGTGACGGCCCTCGACGTGGTCGTACGGACCCCGCACTGGATCGTGCCGGAGCGGACCGTGGTCCACGACGTCCCCGAGGGGCAGCGCTGGGCGCTCGAGCACCTCCCGTTCTTCAACGAGTGGTTCCGGCTGCGTTCGTACTGGTTCGCCTCGGACAACCTCTACCGGCTCCCCAGGGTCGACCCGGAGTGGGCCGCGGAGCACTTCTCCGCGTCGCGCGAGAACGACATGGTCCTGAAGAACGCGCAGAAGTACCTGCACGACAGCTTCGGCGACCGCCCCGATCTCATCGAGAAGCTGACCCCGGACTTCCGCCCCTACGCCAAGCGGATCGTCAAGGACCCGGGCTTCTACGCGGCGCTCAAGCGCGAACACGTGGCCCTGCACCGCGCGTCCTTCGAGCGGGTCACGCCGGAGGGCGTGTACCTGACCACGGGGGAGTTCGTCCCCGCGGACGTCATCATCCTCGCGACCGGGTTCAAGCTCGAGTTCACCACCCGCATCGACATCGTCGGACGCGACGGCCGCAAGCTCGCCGACGTGTGGTCCGGTGGCGAGGACCCGCGTGCGTACAAGGGCGTCCAGGTGTCCGGGTTCCCGAACCTCTTCGTGACCTCCGGCCCGAACTCGGCGCCGAATCACGGTGCCGGACACAACATCACCAGCGAGGAACAGGTCCACTACATCGTCGAGTGCCTGCAGTACCTGCTGGAGAACGACCACGCCTCCATGGATGTGCGCCAGGACGCGCTCGACGAGTACAACGCGAAGGTCGACGAGGCGCTGGACGAGACGGTCTGGGCACACCCGGGCGGCCAGGTGAACAGCTACTACCGCAACAGCCAGGGCCGGCCCATCGTGCCGTGCCCGTGGCGGCTGGTCGACTACTGGACCATGATGCGCGAGCCCGACCCCGCCGACATGGTCTTCGTGCCGGCGAACAAGTCAGGGGAGAAGGCGTGACGGCATCCGGCAACGACGACCTCACCGGCACAGCGACGAGCGCCGACGTCGACGTCGACCTGCTCGTCGTAGGGTCGGGCACCGGGCTGGCGGCGGCGCTGGCCGCGCACGAGGAGGGGCTGTCGACCCTGGTCGTGGAGAAGTCGGAGTACGTCGGAGGCTCCCTGGCACGGTCCGGCGGCGCCTTCTGGGTGCCGGGCAACCCGGTGCTCGCCCGGTTGCAGCCGGGGGACACCGTGGCCGACGCCGCGACGTACATCCGTTCGGTCGTCGACGGCAGCGCGCCGCAGGAGCGGGGGGCATCGTTCCTCGAGCACGGTGCGGCGGCCATCGCGATGCTGTCCCGGACGACGCCGATGAAGTTCATGTGGGCGCGCGGCTACTCCGATTACCACCCGGAGAAGCCGGGCGGTTCGGCGATGGGCCGGACCTGCGAGTGCGTCCCGTTCGACGTCGCGCAGCTCGGTGCCGAACGTGCCCGCCTGCGTCCCGGACTGATGGAGGCGCCGTTGCCGGTGCCCATCACCGGCGCGGACTACAAGTGGCTCAACCTGCTGACACGGGCCCCCCGCAAGTCCGGATGGCGGGTGATGAAGGCACTGGGGATCGGTCTCGGCGGGATGGCCGTCAAGCGCGAGTACGCCGCCGGCGGGCAGGCGCTGGCCGCCGGGTTGTTCGCAGGCGTCCTCCGCGCCGGCATCCCGGTGTGGACGAGCGCGCCGCTCGTCGGTCTCGTCACCGACGGCGGTCGGGTGACGGGCGCGGTCGTGGAGCGTGACGGGGTGCCGACCCGGGTCAACGCGCGGCGGGGCGTGGTGCTCGCGGCCGGCGGCTTCGACCACGACATGGCGATGCGCCGAGAGTTCCAGTCCGAGTCCCTGCCCGACGACGCGAGCCTGGGATGCGCGGCGAACACCGGCGATGCCATCCGGATCGGCCAGGAGGTGGGTGCCGGGGTCTCCTCCATGGACCAGGCCTGGTGGTTCCCCGCGGTGGCCGCGGTGCCCGGGGGCGCCCCGGCGGTGCTCCTCGCCGACCGGTCGCTGCCGGGGTCGTTCATCGTCGACTCGTCCGGCCGCCGCTTCGTCAACGAGGCGATGGACTACATGAGCTTCGGCCAGCGGGTTCTCGAGCGCGAGCGCAACGGCGATCCCGTCGGCGACATGTGGCTGGTCTTCGACCAGAAGTACCGCAACAGCTATGTGCTCGCCGGCTCCCTGTTCCCGCGGCAGCCGCTGCCGCAGGAGTGGTACGACAACGGCATCGCGGTCAAGGCGAGCGACCCGCGCGAGCTGGCGCGTCGGATGGGCGTCGACGAGCAGGCCTTCGCGGCCACGTTCGAGTCCTTCAACGCCGGTGCGGTCCTGGGCATCGACCACGACTTTGGTCGCGGGGCGAGTGCCTACGACCGCTACTACGGCGACCCGACCGTGGTTCCCAATCCCAACCTTCGTGCCCTGCAGGGTGATTCGCTCTACGCGGTTCGCATGGTCCTCAGTGACCTCGGGACGTGCGGCGGCCTGAACGCCGACGAGCGCGGGCGGGTCCTCCGCGAAGACGGGTCGACCATCGACGGGCTGTACGCGATCGGCAACACCGCCGCCAACGCGTTCGGGTCCACCTATCCCGGCGCCGGGGCGACCATCGGCCAGGGTCTGGTCTACGGCTACATCGCGGCACTCGACTCCGCGGGCAGGCTCGACCGGACGGAGAGGAGATCGGCGTGACGGCGGCCGACGCCATCGACGGACAGCACATGCGGCGGGTGCTCGGACATTTCGCGACGGGCGTCGTCGCCGTGACGGGCATCCAAGCCGACACCGGCGCACCGGTCGGCCTCGCCGCCAACTCGTTCACCTCGGTGTCGCTGGACCCGCCGCTCGTCGCCTTCTGCGTGGGGAAGGCCAGCACGTCCTGGCCGCTCGTCCGGCAGATCCCCCGCTTCTCCATCAACATCCTCGCCGAGGACCAGGAAGAGGTGTGTCGCCGGCTCGCGACCAAGGGGGCGGACAAGTTCCGCGGACTGAGCTGGGATCACTCTCCCGGGGGTGCGCCCATCCTGGCCGGCGGCCTCGCCTGGATCGAGGCCGAGCTCGCCGACGAGCACGAAGCGGGCGACCACACGATCGTCGTGGCGCGGGTCCGGCACCTCGAGGCCTTCGACCGCGATCCGCTCCTGTTCTTCCGCGGCGGGTACGGCAGGATCGCCACCGATCGGGCGGAGGTGCGCCGATGACGATGACGCCGCTCACCTGCAAGGGATGCGGCCGCGGGGTCCGCGTGGAGAAGTTCAGCGAGGCCCACACCTCGATCGAATGGACCTTCGACGCCCGCGAATGCCCCTTCATCGCCGCCGCCCGCGACGAGCAGGGCCTCGGCTCGTACTCGGGCGGATGCGCGCAGTTGCGCGCCACCATCGACGATGCGGTCCGCGACGGAGAGCTCGTCGTCACCGAGCTGGAACTCCCCCGGGGAGAACGGCTTCCGCGCCTGCACTGAGCGCGGTCGGCGGCCGCGAGGACGCCGCGCGTCCGGTGAACGGGAACGCCGGGAGCCGTCGCACGCCGACGATGGCACGCTCGAGGGATGACGACCGAGACGAACACCCAGAACATCCCGCCACTTCTCGAATTGCCCACGGAGAACGGAGTTCTCCGCTACCGCGAGGCCGGTGAGGGAGAACCGCTGCTGCTGCTCCACGGTTCCGGGCCGGGGGTCACCGGCTGGCGCAACTTCCGCGGGAACGTTCCCGCCCTGGCGGAACACTTCCGGACCCTCGTCCTGGAACTGCCCGGGTTCGGTGTGAGCGACGGCTTCGGGGCCGCTCACCCGATGATGTCGGCGCAGACCGCCGTGCGGGCGTTCCTGGACGGTCTCGGCATCGACCGGGTCCGGATCATCGGCAACTCGATGGGCGGATTCATCGCGACCGATTTCGCCCTCGCACAACCGGAACGGGTCGACCGGCTCGTCACGGTGGGCGGTGCCGGGACCAACCTGTTCGGTCCGGCGCCCTCGGAGGGGATCGTGCGCCTGTCCGAGTTCGTCGAGAACCCGACCCGGGAGTCCTTGGTCGCGTGGCTGCACTCGATGGTCTGCGACCGCTCGCTGATCACCGAGGAGCTGATCGAGGAGCGGTGGACACAGGCCACCGATCCCGAGACCCTGGCGAGTTCGCGCGCCATGTACGGCTCGGCGGCGCTCGAGCGGATGAGCGCGGCGATGCGCAACCCGGACGTCACGCCGGGGTGGGCGAACCTGCGCAAGCTCACGGTCCCGACACTCATCACCTGGGGACGCGACGACCGGGTCAGTCCCGTGGACATGTCGATCATCCCGATGCGGACGCTGGTCTCCGGGGAGATCCACATCTTCCCCAACTGCGGGCACTGGGTGATGATCGAGCAGCAGAAGGCCTGGGAATCGGTGGTTCTCGCGTTCCTGCAGCGCTGACCCGCACCCCCCGGTGGGCCGGGGCGCGCCCCGCCCACCGGGCACCCCGGGCCGACCCCGTCGGTGGGGTCATACCCGGGCCGACTCCATCGGGAGGGTCATACCTGGGCCGACTCCGTCGGGAGGGAGGCCGGCTCGATGAGGGGCCGGTCGGTGGTGCAGAAGCTGTGGCAGACGCGCTCGGTCACCAGGCACACCGGGTTCTCGGGATCGAAGAACGGGTCGACCGACGCCCAGTGGATCGGGTGATTCATGTACGGCCCGAGGAGGCCGTCGACGTCGGCGTACTCCTGCTCCCACACGTGCGTCCACCGCGAATCCCCGCCGGCGACGGCCACCCGGCTCAGGCGCCATGCCTGGATCGCGTCGACATATCGCGGCATCCGCAGCAGGGCCCGCTCGAACCGGTCCACCTCGTCGGGCGTGGCCGAATCGTCCACGCGCAGGAGGAGGGTGCGGTACACCGCGCCGGGGTTGCCCATCGCGCGCCGGCCCACGGCACCGGGCCGGTGAGGGCTGCCGTGGTACTCGACGGAGTTGACCCGGACTACCGGCTCCTGCGATGTCGCGCGGTCGAACGCGGCCCGCGACTCGATCCACCGATCCTCCGAGTCGAACTGCAGGTGGGCCACGAGGTGACCCCCGTTGCGCACGCCGGGAAGCGTGGGCGACACCAGGGCGGCCTCCGCGCCCGTGGCGTCGGCCGCGGCGGCGATGCGCGCGGCGACGGCGTCCAGTGTCGGCTCGTCGAGCGGAGACACGTCGATCAGCCTGGTCACCTCATACATCGCACAGCCCTTCCACGTCGGCGGCGTCGGCGGCCATCGTCCTGGTCCGCTCGACGATCATCGGTGCCATCTGCGCCCACCACTCCGACGGCGCCGGGTCGTGGCGGGCGGCGACCGCGGCCTGCCACCAGGCCCGGGTGCCCGGTACCGACCAGGTCGCGGTCACGGTGTTGGTGTCGTCGTCGAGCCAGACGGGTGGCGTCACGAGTATGCGATCGAGGGTGAGGCCCCGCCGGGTGGCCGCAGGTGCGTATTCGCTCAGGTACGCGGCGACGAATTCACGTGCGGCACCGGGCTTGAGGACGACCTGATCGACGACGAAGATGGTTCGGTCGGTCATGTCGACGACGCTATCGCCCGACCGGCGGAAACGGTCTCCGACATTCCCGGTGGTCGGGAGATCGCCACCCCCGGTGACCCGCGGGCGTTGATAGTCTCGCCGCGTGAGCGCCGAATCGATCCCGAATCTGCCGGCCACGAGCTGGGCGGTACTCGGCATGCTGTCGTTCGGTGAGGAACTCACCGGCAACGACCTCAAGAAGTGGGCGGACTGGAGCATCGGGTTCTTCTACTGGAGCCCCTCGGTCAGCCAGGTCTACGCCGAGCTGAAGAAGCTCGAGGAACATTCGCTGGTGACCTCGCGAAAGGTTGCCGACGGCGGGGTCCGGGGGCGTCGCGTCTACGCGATCACCGAGCGAGGTGTCGAGGCGCTGCGGTCGTGGTCGAGTCGTGACGAGGTCGACATGCCCGTTCTGAAACACGGTGTGATGCTCCGCCTGTACATGGGGCATCTGCACGATCCGGAGGAGCTGAAGCGGATCGTCCGGGCGCATGTCGACAATCTCCGGGATGCCGCCGAACGCGCCGCCCAGCACGCCGAACACTCCGAAGGGGAACCGGGGTGGGCCTTCTCGCAGATGAGCCTGCGGTGGGCAAAGCGCTACTACGAGGCCGAGATCACGCTGGCCGAGGAGTTGCTGGACGAGATCGATTCGGCCGCAGCGCGATTCGCGGAGTCTGCCGAGCGCGACCCGCTCGGCCTCCCCGTGCCGCGCGACCCCGGGGCCTGGCGTTCGGTCCCCGAGGACTCCGAGCAGGGCTGACCGGAATCGTGCGAACGGACAGGAGTCCGCCCGGGCGTCGGGCGGACTCCTGTCGGTACGGGACCTCGGCGGACCCTCGGCCCGCCGTTCTCATCCTTCTGCGAGCACGCGTGTCGCGGTGGGCAGCGACCTCATCAGGTTGCGGCGCTGGAGGGTGGGCGTGACCCGGGTGCCGTCGCACATGCTCCGCCAGATCGCGCCGGCGGTGAGGCGGACCGGGGTGATCATCGTCGAATCGAACCGCAGCTCGCGCAGTGGGCCGCACACCGAGACCGCGGTCGTCGACTCACCCACCGGGCCGATCGGCGCGGCGACACAACCGAATCCGTTCACGGACTCGTTGCGCTCGAAGGCGATCCCGCGCTCCAGGATCGATTCGTGGCCGGGGATCCGGACGCCGTTGTAGGCGAGCAGCGCGCGGCCGAGCGCCGAGGTCCGGGCGTCCCGCCGTCCTCCGATCCGCGTCGGCACGAGTGCGGACAGGCGCCCGCCGATCTTCTCCAGGTACACCACGTCGTCGCCGTCGAGGACGGCCAGGTGCACCACCATGCCCGTGGTCCGGTACAGGTGATGCAGGTGGTCCCTCGCCGCCGCGTGGACGCGGTCCTGATGGACGGCGAGGGAGCCGAGCTCGACCAGCCGGATGCCGAGGCTGTAGCTGCGCCCCTCGCGGCTGAGCCACCTCAGGGAGACGAGCCGCTCCAGCATGCGGTGCGCCGAGGAGCGCGGGAGCCCGGTCCGCAAGACGATCTCGGAGAGGCTGAGCCGGTCCCGCCCCTCGAATGCGTCCAGGATCAGCGTCAACCGGTCGAGGATGGCGCTCGGGGTGCTGGAGGTGCCGGTGTCCGCGTACTCCTGGGTGATCGACATGCCGATGACTCCTGTTCTCATGCAACGGCCTGACGTGCCTATTTCGATTAGGAACGTGGCTATTTCGATTAGGAATATGCCACACTCCGGCCGAGATGTGAACCGGATCACCAAATCGTGATCAGCGTGTCCCGGTCTTGGCGTTCGGCCGCTCGACCACCAGTGGGCAGCGGGTGCCGGTGAAGATGCTCGCCGCGCAGAGATTGCAGTGGATGCACAACGAGGTCGTCTCCAGGTCCTGCCGGATGCGGTTGATCAGGTCCGGCTCGCGGAGAAGCGCCCGTGCCATCGCGACGTACTCGAAGCCGTCCCGCATGGCGGTCGTCATCGCGTCGTGGTCGGTGATGCCGCCGAGGAGGATCAGCGGCATGTCGAGGGCGTCGCGGAACTGCCGGGCGTGATCGCGGAAGTAGAGCCGCTCGTAGGGGTAGTGCTTGAACACGAGGTTTCCGAACATCTTCATGCCGACCTTGACGATGCCGGTCTGGGTCTCGGCCATCGCGCGGACCGGGACGTCGCCGCGGAACAGGTACATGGGGTTCAGCAACGACGATCCGCCGGTGAGTTCGAGCGCATCGAGATGTCCGTCGGCCTCGAGCATCTGCGCGAACTGCAGGGACTCGTCGAGCCAGAGCCCGCCGGGCACGCCGTCGGCCATGTTCATCTTCGCGATCACCGCGATGCGGCCGTCGACGGCCTCGCCGACGGCGGCGACGACCCGTCGGGCGAACTCGGCGCGGTGGGCCAGCGAGCCGCCCCAGGAATCCTTGCGCCGGTTGATGTTCGGACTGAGGAACGAGCTGGCCAGGTAGTTGTGGCCCAGGTGGATCTCCACCGCGTCGAAGCCGACCTCGATCGCATACCGCGCGGCGTCGGCGTGTGCCGCGATCACCCGGGCGATGTCGTCTTCGGTCGCGGCCCGGTCGAGGCCCATCGCGAGGGGGTTGGGGCGGGTGGACGGCGCGATCGACGGCAGGCCGGTCGAGCGCGAGTTGGCCACCGGACCCGCGTGACCGATCTGCGCCGAGACCTTGGCGCCGGTGGCGTGGACGGCGTCGGTCAGACGCTGCAGACCGGCGAGAGCCTCAGGACGCCAGTAGATCTGGTCGCGCTCCGTGCGGCCCTCCGGGGCGACGGCCAGATAGGCGACCGTGGTCATGCCGACGCCGCCGCGGCCGACCGCGACGTGGAAGTCGACGAGCCGGTCGCTGACGAGGGCGTTCGGGGTGGCCCCCTCGAACGTCGCGGACTTGATGATCCGGTTCCGCATCTCGATCGGACCGAGGCGTGCCGGCGCGAGCGGATCGGGAACTGCGGTCACGGGTGGGGTCGCGGCGGTAGGGGTGGCCGGGGTCGTGGTGGCATCGCTCATCGGGATCTCCTCGAGGGCTGGGTGAGGGGGACGGCGTGGACCGCCGCCGGTCGGCCGGCGGGTTCCACTCGCGGATCGTGGGACACCGGACCCGGCTTCCCGCACCGATGTCCCGGTCACCGGGAACTGCCGTCTCCAAGGCTGCTCGGCGTCCGCTCATAATTCACTGCTCGCACCAAAGGGTGATGCGAATCACGCGGGCGGCTCGATGCGTCGGATGGATGTCCGGGCACCTGGCCTCGCGGTTCTTGTGAAGGAGTACCTGAAATGAAACTCGGTGGTCTGACTCGTCATCGACGAGCCATTGCCGGCCTGAGCGCCGTGGCCATGTTCGGCACGCTGGGCCTCACTGCGTGTGGCGGTGACGATTCCTCGGACAGCAGCGGGTCGACGGCGTCGACGACGTCTCTGCCCGGCGACGCTGCGCAGGGCGAACCCGTCAAGATCGGCTTCCTCTCGCCCGAAGGCGGTGCGGCGGTGTCGATCCCGGAGTACCGCGAGGGTGCTGAGGCCGCGGTCAAGTATGTGAACGAGAACGCCGGCGGCCTGGCCGGCCGTCCGGTCGAGCTGGTGGTGTGCAAGCAGCAGGAGGAGCCGACCTCGGCGACCAAGTGCGCGAACGAACTCGTCGAGAAGAAGGTCGCGGCGGTCGTCACGCCCGGCACCTCGATGGGCGAGGTCGTCGCACCGGTGATCACCGGGGCCAAGATCCCCTACGTCACCCTGAACGCGGTGTCGGCGGCCGAGCTCACCAATCCTGCGGTGGCCGCTCTCTCGGCCGGCCTGCCGGGCTCGCTGACCACCACCGCGACCGCGGCGAAGGACGCCGGACTCGGCAAGGTCACCATCTTCGCCAGTGACGGCGGCGGCATGGGCTCGATCGTCACGCAGATGGGCGCGCCGATCTTCCAGGCGCTCGGCGTCGAGCTCGAGGTCACGCCGATCCCGCTCGGCGTGCCGGACCCGAGCCCGATGGTGACCGCCGGTCTGTCGAAGAAGCCGGACGGCATCAGCGTCATCGCCGACGCGGCGACCTGCGCCTCCGTGCTCAAGTCGGTCCAGACCCAGGCTCCCGACGTCAAGAAGCTGCTCATCCCGACCTGCCTGGACCCGAACGTCACCAAGGTCGTCGGCATGGACGCGATCAAGGGCAACATCGGCATCACCGCGACCGATTACCTGTCGGATCAGCCTGATTCGGTTCTCTACCGCACCGTCATCACC
Organism: Gordonia aurantiaca; assembly: GCF_039939235.1. NCBI lineage: Bacteria > Bacillati > Actinomycetota > Actinomycetes > Mycobacteriales > Gordoniaceae > Gordonia > Gordonia aurantiaca. Next base: position 513,169 of record NZ_JBDUUF010000001.1, read on the forward strand.
GAATACGCTCCCGAGCTGTCGGTGACCGGCGCCGGATCGTCGGGCTACCAGGTCCTGCTGGGTCTGGTCCGCGCTGCCGACAACATCCAGGGCGAGGTCAACGCGGCCTCGATCGCCGAGGCGCTCAAGACGTCCAAGGACGTCGAGATGCCGGCCGGCGGCGGGATCACGTTCACCTGCAACGGCACCGCGTTCCCGCAGATGCCGTCGCTGTGCTCGTCGCAGATGCTCTACGGTCCGCTCAACGATGACGGCGTCCCGGTCGACCTGAAGCTCGCCGGCCAGAAGCCGTCCGCATAAGAAAGCCGACGGCACAGAGGATTTGACATGACAGACCATCTCTCCTATCTCGTACTCGGACTCGGCAACGGGGCGGTGTACGCGGCGATCGGGCTCGCGCTCGTGATGACGTTCAAGAGTTCGGGCGTCGTGAACTTCGCGACCGGCGCCATCGCGCTCTACACCGCGTACACCTATGTCCTGCTCAGGACGGGGGAGTTGATGGTCCCGATTCCGGGACTCCCCAAGACGGTCGACCTCGGTGGGCCTCTTGGGGTGTTCCCGGCCATGGGCATCGCGCTCGCGATCGCGGCGGTGCTCGGCATGCTCTGCTACGTGCTGATCTTCCGCCCGATGCGCAACGCCTCGGTGGTCGCGAAGGCGGTCGCGTCGATCGGCCTGATGATCGTGCTGCAGGCCCTGATCGCACAGCGGGTCGGCACGCAGATCCCCTTGGTGGAGCCCATCTTCCCGGTGAAGTCGATCTCGATCGGCGACACCGTCGCGCCCACCGACCGCCTGTGGCTGGCGGGCTGCATCATCGGACTCGCGGTCGTGACCACGATCGCCTTCCGCCACACCCGCTTCGGCGTCGCCACCGAGGCCGCCGCGGAGTCCGAGAAGGGCGCCTACCTGACCGGCCTGTCCCCGGACCGGATCGCGCTCGCCAACTGGGCGCTGTCGTCGGTGCTGGCCGGCCTGGGCGGCATCCTGATCTCGCCGATGGTCTCGCTGAACCCGGTGGCCTACACCATGTTCATCGTCCCGGCGCTCGCCGCCACCCTGGTCGGCAACTTCTCGTCCATCTGGCTGACCGTGATCGCGGGCATCGCCATCGGCGCGCTGCAATCGGAGGCCACGAATCTGCAGAACACCATCGACTGGCTACCGCAGACCGGTCTCTCCGAGGCGGTTCCGCTGATCCTGATCCTCGGCTTCCTCGTCCTCAAGGGGCGGCCGCTGCCCGACCGCGGGGCCGTGACGCGACAGGCCCTCGGCCGCGCGCCACGCCCCGAACGGATCGCCGTGCCGGTACTGCTGTCGGTGGCGGTCGCGGTGATCGCCCTCCTGACCACCAGCGGCAGCTACCGGGCCGCGGTCATCACCAGCATCATCTTCGGCGTCGTGGCGCTGTCGCAGGTCGTCGTCACCGGCTATGCGGGACAGGTGTCGCTGGCGCAGCTGACCCTCGCCGGCGTGGGCGCCTACTCGCTGTCGTCGCTCAACACCCATCTCGGCATACCGTTCCCGTTCGCGCCGATCCTCGCGGCGGTGTGCGCCACCGTGCTGGGCGTCGTCGTGGGCCTGCCGGCGCTGCGCGTGCGCGGTCTGCCGCTCACCGTCGTGACCCTGGCGCTGGCCGTCTTCTGCGAGGCCTTCTGGTTCCGCAACCCGTCCTTCAACGGCGGCTTCTCCGGCTCCCCGATCGACTCCCCGCGCATCTTCGGGATCGAACTCGGCATCGGCGCGGGCGAGGACCATCCGCGCAGCGCCTTCGGCATCCTCAGCCTGATCGTGCTCGTCGTGGTCGGACTCGGCGTCGCCTGGCTGCGCCGGAGCACCCTGGGCACCGACATGCTCGCCGTGCGCGCCAACGAACGCTCCGCCGCCGCAACCGGTATCGACGTCTCGCGGACCAAGCTGGCCGCGTTCGCCATCGGTGCCTTCATCGCCGGACTGGGCGGCTCGCTCCTCGGGTACCAGCAATCGCTGGCCACGGCCGAGTCGTTCACCGTCTTCCTCGGGATCAGCCTGTTCGCGATCATGTACATCGCGGGCATCACCTCGATCACCGGCGGCATCCTGGCCGGCATCATGGCACCCGGCGGCCTGCTCTACATCGTCCTCGACCGGTTCGCGAACATCGGCGAGTACTACACGCTGCTCAGCGGGGTGCTGTTGATCGTCTCGGTGATGGTCAACCCGGACGGCATCGCGAGCCGGTTGCCCCACATCCCTTGGCCTGCACTGCCCTTCGGTCGTCGTTCGGCGGCCGCCGGGACGGAGGAGACCCCACAGGCGGTCGCTCCGGTTGCTGCCGGGGACCGCAGCACACCCGTGCTGGCCGTCCAGAACGTGGGCGTCCGTTACGGCGCCGTCGTCGCGGCCGAGGGGGTCACCTTCGACGTGTATCCCGGCGAGATCGTCGGCCTGATCGGCCCCAACGGCGCCGGGAAGACCACGGTGATCGACGCGGTCACGGGCTTCGCCCCGTCGACGGGCACGGTGTCCCTGGAGGGCAAGGCGATCAGCACGCTCGGACCCCACCTGCGCAGCCGGGCCGGCCTGGGACGAAGCTTCCAGGACGTCGAACTCTACGACGATCTCTCGGTGGCGGAGAACGTCACCGTCGGCGCCAGCCGGTCGCGGTCCGACGTGCCGGTGAGCCGTCGCGTGGAACAGGTCCTGCACATGGTGGGACTCGACGACATGGCCGACGCCGAGGTCGCGACCCTGTCGCAGGGCCGGCGGCAGCTCGTGTCGGTGGCACGCGTGATGGCGGCCTCGCCGGCGATCGCGCTCCTCGACGAGCCCGCGGCGGGCCTCGACTCGGGCGAGAGCCAGTGGCTCGGCGAACGCCTGCGGCAGGCGCGCGACTCGGGCATCTCGATCCTGATGGTCGACCACGACATGGATCTGGTCCTCACCATCTGCGACCGGGTCGTGGTCCTCGACCTCGGAAAGGTCATCGCGACCGGAACCCCGGACGAGATCCGCAACGACGACGCGGTGATCCGCGCGTACCTGGGCATGCCGGTCGAGGCCGCAGCCGAACCCGATGCCGACACCGCGAGAGCACAGGAGGTCATGTCGTGAGCGTGCTGAAGGTCGACGGGCTGACGACCGGCTACGTCAAGCAGCGTCCGTGTGTCCGGGACGTCGACCTGTCGGTCGAACCGGGCGAGATCCGGTGTCTGCTCGGTCCGAACGGCGCGGGCAAGACCACGCTCCTGCTCGCACTCGCGGGCATGCTGCCCCGGTGCGCCGGCGAGGTCGAGGTCGGCGGGGTGGCCGTTCCCGGCGGCAACCCGCGCGCGGCCATCACCGCGGGAATGGTGCTGGTTCCCGACGACCGTGCGCTGTTCCGCCAGTTGCCGACCGTGCAGAACCTCCGCCTGGCGGTCCGGCAGCGGTCGCGGCGGGCCGCCGCGGTCGACGAGGTGATCGAATACTTCCCGTCGCTGGAGAAGCGCCTGCACGTCGACGCGGGCCGGCTCTCCGGCGGCGAGCAGCAGATGCTCGCGATCGGGCGCGCGATCGTCCAGCGCCCGAAGGTCCTCCTCATCGACGAGCTGAGCATGGGGCTCGCCCCCGTGATCGTCGACGAGATCCTCGCGGTGCTGCGTCGGCTGAGCCGTGAGACCGAGATGAGCGTCGTGCTGGTGGAACAGCACGTCCACCTCGCGCTCGGCGTGGCCGACCGGGCGAGCGTGCTGGTGCACGGCTCGGTCGTCATCGACGACTCCGCCGAGGCGCTGCGGGCCGACCCGTCGCGAATCGAGGCCGCCTACCTGGGGGCCGACGTCGACGCCGCGGTGTGACCGACGCTCCCGCTGAACGGACGGCGCGTCCCGGCGTGCGGGGTGTTCGTAGTGCAATCACGGGGGATCGACGACCGGTCGGCGGACAGCCGGTGTCGCAATACTGGAACCTGTTCTAAACTAGAACACGTTCACTTTCGGAAGGCGAGGAATCCATGGCGGTTGACCAGCAGGTTCGAGAGCAGATCGCCGCAGATCTGTGGAACGCGGAGCAGACGGCGACGGCGATCGACCGTCCCACCGACTCCCATCCCGACCTCGACGTGGTCGATGCCTACGAGATCCAGCTGATCAACATCCGCAAGCGGCTCGACGCCGGCGCGAAGGTGGCCGGGCACAAGGTCGGCCTCGCCTCCGAGGCGATGCAGAAGATGATGGGGGTCGACGAGCCCGACTACGGGCACCTCCTCGACGAGATGCAGTACTTCGAGGACACCCCGATCGACGCGAAGAAGCTGTGCTTCCCGCGCGTCGAGGTCGAGGTCGGGTTCATCCTCGGCGAGGACCTGCCGGGCGAGGGCTGCACCAACGAGGACGTCATCGCGGCGGTCGAGTGGGTGGTCCCGGCGATCGAGCTCATCGACTCGCGCATCAAGGACTGGAAGATCACGCTGTGCGACACGATCGCCGACAACGCGTCGTCGTGCGGCTGGATCCTCGGCAAGGAGCGTGTGCCGATCAGCGAGATCGACACCGGCGACATCGACGCGGTGCTGCACCGCAACGGCGAGATCGTCGCGAAGGGCAACTCCTCGGCGGTGCTGGGTCATCCGCTCAACGCGGTGTCGTGGCTGGCGCGCAAGGTCGACGGCTTCGGGGTGCGGCTGCGCAAGGGCGACGTCATCCTGCCGGGCACCGCGACCCGGGCCATCGACATCGCCTCCGGGGACCACTTCGTCGCCGAGTTCGCCGGACTCGGCTCGGTCACTCTCGATTTCACCTGATTCACCAGACTTTTCACGAGCACAAGGAGGGTTCACGTGGCGGCAAAGCTGACCGCGGCGATCATCGGATCGGGCAACATCGGCACCGATCTGATGTACAAGCTGGAGCGTTCGGAGGTCATCGATCCGCGATGGATGGTCGGTATCGATCCCGACTCCGAGGGGATGAAGCGCGCCGCCGACCACGGCCTCATCACCATGAGCGGCGGCGCGGACGAACTCCTCGCCTCGCAGGAGAAGCCCGACCTCATCTTCGAGGCGACCTCGGCCTACGTGCACCGCGAGTACGCGCCCAAGTACGAGGCGGCGGGGATCACCGCCATCGACCTCACCCCGGCCGCGGTCGGACCCGCAGTGGTCCCGCCGGCGAACCTGCGTGAGCACCTCGACGCCCCCAACACCAACATGATCACGTGCGGCGGCCAGGCCACCATCCCGATGGTGCACGCGGTCAGTTCGGTCGTCCCGGTTCCGTACGCGGAGATCGTCGCATCGGTCGCATCCGTGTCGGCGGGTCCGGGCACCCGCGCGAACATCGACGAGTTCACCCGCACCACGTCGAAGGGCATCGAGACGATCGGCGGTGCCGACCGCGGCAAGGCCATCATCATCCTGAACCCGGCCGACCCGCCGATGATCATGCGCGACACCATCTTCTGCGCGATCCCCGAGGATGCCGACACCGACGCGATCGCCGAGTCGATCCACAAGCGGGAGAAGGAGATCCAGGAGTACGTGCCGGGTTACCGGCTGCTGCAGGAGCCGCAGTTCGACCCGCCGAGCGTCATCAACGGCGGTTTCGCCCGCGTGTCCATCTTCGTGGAGGTCGAGGGCGCGGGGGACTTCCTGCCGCCCTACGCCGGAAACCTCGACATCATGACCGCCGCCGCCACCAAGGTCGGCGAAGAACTCGCCAAGAAGAAGTTGGGAGTCCCCGCATGAGCACCAACGTCGCCCCCAGGCAGCACGACCCGAAGCTGATGGCGAACGCGCGCAAGTTCTCCGACGAACTCGACATCCGCGTCACCGACTCGTCGCTGCGCGACGGCAGCCACCACAAGCGGCACCAGTTCACCGAGGAAGAGGTGCGCGCGATCGTCGGCGCCCTCGACGAGGCCGGCGTGCCGGTCATCGAGGTGACCCACGGTGACGGACTCGGCGGCTCGTCGTTCAACTACGGCTTCTCCAAGACCCCGGAGCAGCAGCTCATCGCGGCCGCGGCGGACACCGCCAAGCGCGCCAAGATCGCCTTCCTCATGCTCCCGGGCCTCGGCACCAAGGACGACATCCGCGCCGCGCAGGACAACGGCGGCCAGATCTGCCGCATCGCCACCCACTGCACCGAGGCGGACGTGTCGATCCAGCACTTCGGCCTCGCCCGCGACCTCGGCCTCGAGACCGTCGGCTTCCTCATGATGAGCCACAGCCAGCCGCCGGAGGTCATCGCCAAGCAGGGCCGCATCATGGCCGACGCCGGCTGCCAGTGCGTCTACGTGGTCGACTCCGCGGGCGCCCTCGTCCTCGAGGACGTGACACTGCGGGTGGAGGCGCTGCGTGCCGAGCTCGGCGACGACGCGCAGATCGGCTTCCACGGCCACGAGAACCTCGACATCGCGATCGCCAACTCCATCCACGCGATCCGCGCGGGCGCCCAGCAGATCGACGGTTCGGTCCGCCGCTTCGGCGCCGGTGCGGGCAACACCCCGACCGAGGCCCTCGTCGGCGTGTGCGACAAGCTCGGCATCAAGACCGGCATCGACTTCATGAAGATCGCCGACGCGGCGCAGGACGTCGTCCGCCCGGCGATGCCGACCGAGTGCCTGGTTGACCGTCCGTCGATGATGATGGGCTACGCGGGCTGCTACAGCTCGTTCCTCAAGCACGCCGAGAGCCACGCGGAGCGGTACGGCGTCTCCGCGGCGGACATCCTCATCGAGGCCGGCAACCGCAAGCTGGTCGGCGGCCAAGAGGACCAGCTCATCGACATCGCGCTCGAGCTGAAGAAGAAGCAAGACGCGAATGCCGGGGTCTGAGCTCACGTCGGGGGAGTCGACGGGGTTCGATCCGGGCAGGTACGGCCCGTGGGCGGTGATCGCCGGCGGTTCGGAAGGGGTGGGTGCGTCGTTCGCCCACCAGCTCGCCGACGCCGGCGTCAACGTCGTGCTCATCGCCCGCAAGCCGGGACCCCTGCAGGAGACCGCGGAGGCGGTACGGGCCAGGGGAGTGCAGGCGGCGACCCTCTCGCTCGACCTGACCGAGCCGGCGGCGATCGATGAGATCGTCTCGGCGACCGAGGATCTCGACGTCGGCCTTCTGATCTACAACGCCGGGGCCAACACCTACGGCGCCGACTTCGTCGACGGCGACCTCGCGGGGTTCCAGAAGGTCATCGACCTCAACATCACCGCGCAACTCGCGCTCGTCCAGCACTTCGGCCGCCGGTTGAAGGATCGGGGACGGGGCGGGCTGCTGCTGGTCGGTTCGATGAGCGGCTACCTCGGTGGTCGTCACCTGTCGGTCTACGGCGGGGTCAAGGCCTTCGGGCGGGTCTTCGCCGAGTCGCTGTGGCTGGAACTGCGGGAGCACGGGGTCGACGTCCTCGAACTCGTCCTCGGCGTCACGCGCACCCCGGCGATGGAACGTGCCGGGCTGAACTTCGGCGGAGCGTTCAAGGCCGACGAACCCGACGACGTCGCACGGGAGGGGCTCGAGCACCTCGCCGACGGTCCGGTCTGGATCACCGGCGGCAACGCGCGGCGCGCCGAGAAGATCAACGGCCCCGACCGGCGGGGCCTGATCCTCGCCCAGCACGAGGCGATGGCGAAGCTGTTCCCGCAGAAGGCGGACGCTGCCCGTTGAGTTCTCTGCGCCTCGGCCTCACCAGCCCGATCGTCACCCGGCTGCCCGGCGTCGCCGGCGGCTGGGAGGCGAGCGCGGGAATCGCCGAACTGGCCGACATCGCGGTTGCCGCAGAGGAACTCGGCTTCGAGTACCTGACCTGCAGCGAACACGTCGCCGTGCCCACCGGGGTCGCCGCACAACGCGGCGGCACCTACTGGGACCCGCTGTCGACCTTCGGTTTCCTGGCCGCACGCACCCGGCGAATCCGGTTCGTCACGCAGGTTCTGGTGCTCGGCTACCACCATCCGCTGGAGATCGCCAAGCGATACGGCACCCTCGACGCCGTCAGCGGGGGACGGGTGACTCTCGGTGTCGGAGTCGGTTCTCTCCGTGAGGAATTCGAGTTGCTCGGCGCCGAGTTCGCCGGTCGCGGTGCCCTGGCCGACGACGCCCTCCGGGCGTTGCGCGCGTCGTTGTCGGTGCCCGAGCCCGAATATGAGGGTTCCGCGTACCGGTATGACGGGATGCTCGTCGAACCCCATGCGGTGCAGGATCACGTCCCTATCTGGGTGGGCGGGCGCTCGATGCGGTCGCTGCGGCGTGCAGTGGAACTCGGCGATGGATGGGTGCCGTTCGGCCTGGGACGCAGGCAGCTCGCCGAGATGCTCGATTCGGTGTCGCTGCCCGACGGTTTCGAGGTCGTGCTCCCGGCGGGGCCGCTCGACCCGACCGACGCCGACACGGCGGGCTACGCACTGGAGAAGACGAGGCAGGCCGGTGCCACGATCGTCGGCGTGACCCTCCGGGCGTCGTCGGCCGACGACTACGTCCACAAGCTGCGTCGCCTCGCCGACCTGGCGGGGCTCCGGCCCACGGAGAAGACGGCGCCACGGTGAAGGGGTGACGGATGGGATCTCTGGAGGACAGGATCGCCCGGCTCGAGGCCACGGTCGCCACGCTCGCGGACGAACGGGAGATCACCCGGCTCGTCACCGCTTACGGACCGCTCGTCGACAGCGGCGACGCCGACGCGGTTGCGCAGCTGTGGACCCCGGACGGCGTCTACGACGTCGACGGCCTGTACATGGAGGGGCGTGACGACATTGTCGCCATGGTCCGCTCGGAGGCGCACCAGGGACTGATCGCACGCGGCTGCACCCACCTGCAGGGCGCGGTGCACGTGAACCTGCACGGTGACGAGGCCCTCGCCGCCAGTCACTCGCTGCTGGTGGTCGCCGTCGATGGCAAGGGCTTCCGCGTGCTGCGGGCCACCGCCCACCACTGGCGGTTCGTGCGCACCGACGCCGGCTGGAAGGTCGCACGCCGCACCAGCCGGACCCTCGACGGGAACCCTGACGCCCACCGGCTCCTCAACGCCGGTGCACACGGGGTCGACCTCGCGGCAGACCTTCCCCGCAGGTCAGCCGAAGACGGTTGACGCACCCGGTTCCGCTCCTACCATCGATGGCACACCAGAAGGTCGAGCTCGGACCGATGGTGCCGAGCATCAAACCCGATGGAGTCGCACCGAAGGAGTCGTGATGGCAGCCGAGGAACCCTGGACCATCGATGCCGCGAATGATGCGGACATCGCCGAACAGACGATCCCGGTCGATCCGTCCGACCTGGACCCCGAGGCACCCGTCGTGGACGAGATCCCGACGCCCGGCCTCGAGGTGGACCCTGCCGACCTGGTCGAGCAGTCCATCCCGGCCGGCCTCGACGACCCCGACGAGTACCCGCCGGAGGACGAGTAGCGCGGAATCGGTAGAAGTCAGCGGGATATGGCGCCGATGACTTCTACCGATCGCCGGCCTCACATCCCTGCCGGCGGATGTCCCAGGCAGATCTGCGCGCCAGTCGGATCCTTGATCGCGGCGAGGGTGCCGTACGGCGTCTCCTCGCCGGGCATGAGGATCTCCCCGCCGAGTGACTCCACCTGCTTCACCGTCGCCGCGACGTCGTCGACGGTGATGTAGACCTGCCAGAACGACGGCACCTCGGCCGGGTACATCGAGGCCGAGTCCATGATCCCGGCGTAGGACATCTCGCCGAAGAAGATCTGAGCGTAGCGGTCGGGGCCCACTGCGTCGGGATCGCCGCCGGTACCGACCTCCTCGATACGTGCGCCGAGGACCTTCGTGTAGAAATCGACCGACTTCGCGAAATCCTTGGAGTGTGTCTCGAACCAGTACGGGGTGCCGTGGACGCCGTACTCGGAGTAGCCGGTGTGCTGGTTCGGCTGCCAGAATCCGATGGCGGCGCCCGCGGGATCGACCGCGACCATCATCGTGCCCTCGGCCCCTATCTCCATCGGCGGGAACATGACGCTGCCGCCGGCCACCTCCACGGCCTGCGCGGTGGCCGCGGCGTTCTCGGTGTGGAGATAGACCGCCCAGACATCGGACGGTCCGCCGGCTCCCTCGATCACCGGGCTCAGTCCGGCGACGCGCCGGCCGTTCCGTGTGAAGTTGCGGTAGCCGCCCATCTGCTCGTCGGGCGCCTCCGCTTCCCAGCCGAAGATCTCGCCGTAGAAGCGCTCCGCCTTCGCGGTGTCGCTGCTCGTCAGGTCGAACCAGATCGGCGCCCCGGACGGGGCTGCGTACTCGGCCATGTCGTGTCCTCCCGGTGGAACTCGTGTCGTTGTCACAGGTCTGACATCGAGCGTCCCGCAAACTCATCGCGACGGGGCCGGGATGGCAACCTTGATGCCATGACGACACAACGGGGCATCGTCGAGCGGCTACGTGCGTGGGTGTGGCCCGCCGCCCTCGCCGGTGGACTCCTCCTGGTGTTGTTCGCCCAGGTGGAGTGGGGAAGCACCGACGAGGGCGTGCAACCGTCCATCACCGGTCTCGGACGCGTCACGGTTCCGGGGGCGAGCGATGAGGACGTGGCCTTCTTCTTCGAGGACAACACCGAGCGGCCGGGTCTGACGGTCGTCGTGGCCGGTGTCGTCATCGCGGTGATCGCCGCGTCGGCGTGGCGGAGGGAGCGCCTGCGCCCGGCGGCGATCGGTCTGATCGGGGTGGCGTCGATCGTCGTGCTCGTGGTCGGCGTCCGGACGATGACCGACCCGGCCGCCCACCTGTTCTCCGATCGGGTGGCACAGGCTCTCGATCTCGAACTCCCGACGATGGACCCGGGTTACGGACTGATCGGGACCGTGGTGGTCCCGATCGCGCTCCTCGTCATGGTGGTGTTCGGGATCGCCGGCCTGGTGTGGCCGGCGCGGGCGACCGGGTCGGCTCATCCCACCGACACCGGGCCGGTCAGCCGATACGACGAATCGTCTTGATGTAGCCGAAGTCCTTCAGCTTGGTGAAACCGGTCGGGACGCCGCTGCCGTAGGCGTTGAACACCAGCCCGCCGCCCGCGTAGATGCCGACGTGACCGGCGTCGCGGCGGAAGATGATGATGTCGCCGGGGGCGAGCGCGTAGAACGGGATCGCGTGCCCGACCTTCGCCTGCTGCTGGCTGGTGCGGGGCAGCTTCACGCCGGCCACCGAGAACGCCCATTGGACCAGGCCCGAGCAGTCCCAGGAGTGCGGGCCGGTGCCGCCCCATCTGTACGGCTTGCCGATCTGGGTCATGGCCGCACCGAGCGCGGTGATCCCCGCGGGCGTGGGCACGGGAAGGTAGATCGGCACCGATCCCGTCGAGTCACTGGACCCGGAGCTGGAACCGATCGCCGCGGCCCGGCCCGCGTCGGCGAACGGCGAACCGATGAACGGCACGCCGACGGACAATGCGGCCGAGAGAGCAACTACACAGGTGACTCGCCTCGCGCGAGTACGCAAATCGGGCATGTCGAAAACCTTGGCGGATTGGCACCGGGCCTGTCGCCATTAGTTTTCGACGTGTGATGAAGGTGTGATCATTGTGATGCTTGGGGCGAATGATTATTGGTGTGATCAGAGATCACTCATAGACGATCGCCGTGAATTCGTCTCACCAATAACCGTCGGGATCGGATTCGGGCGATTCCGCAGGGATGATCCCCTCTGCGACCGCGTGGTCGATGCTCGCCGACAGGCGCACACAGGTCGGCATCATCGCGCCCGGCAACAACGGTCCGTTGCCGTCCACGCCGGCGCGCATCTGGTCGAGGCCCTGGCACCTGCTGCGGGCCTCGGCGTTCCACTGCACCGTGGTGTGGAACGGACTGGTCTTCTTCACCAGGACGCACGCATGGCAGGCGCGGCACTCGATCTCGTGGAACCCGGCGGCCAGATAGTGCTCGCGGTCGCGCTGCGTCGCAGCGTGAACCCGGGCCGCACGCTCCGGATCGTTGCTGAAATCCGGCGCCTTGGCCCATCCGCGCGTCCGTGCTGCGGCCCGGGTCATCGTCAGACCTGCGCCTTCTCCGACGGGTCGGCGTCGGTCTCGGCCTTCTCGGCCTCCTCGCGCTGACGTCGCAGGTTCTCCTCGATCTCCACGCCCCAACTCTCGAGGGCCTTCGTCGTGTCGATCTCGTACTCGAAGCGGCCGGTCATCTCCTCGGTGACGTCGGCCTTGTCGACGTAGAACTGCTCATACCAGCGCCGCAGCTGGTACACCGGACCGTCCTCCTCGACGAGGAGCGGGTTCTCGATGCGGGTCTTGTGCTTCCAGATCTCGACGTCCTGGAGGAAGCCCACCTCGACGCCCTTGCTGATCTTGTAGGCCATCTTCGACGCCTGCTCCGGGGTGAGTCCCTCGGGGACCTTCGCCATCACGCCGTACATCAGCACGAAATTGTTCTCGTCGATCGGGTAGTGGCAGTTGGTCAGAATGGTCTCGACCGCGTACTCGCCGTAGTACTGGACCATCGGGTTGAGCATGTACGACGGTCCGTAATACGCGGCGATCGATTCCAGGCGGCTGTCACCGTAATTGGTTCCCAGCGTGACGTCGGGGCGGCCGTGCGAATTCATGTACTGCGCGGCGATCTCGCCCTCGAAGACGTTCTTGAAGTAATCCGGCAACGCGAAATGGACGTAGTAGAAGTGCGCCATGTCCACGACGTTGTCGATGATCTCGCGGCAGTTGGAACCCTCGATCACGATGCGATTCCAGGTCCAATCGGTCCATTCGTCGGAGCCGTACTCGTCGAGCGCCGGGATGATGCACTCCTCCGGCGGCGGATCGCCCTCCGGGTCGTTGTAGACGAATACCTGCCCGTTGCGGATCATCGACGGCCACGAGCGGGTCTTGGCCAGCTTCGGGTTGCGCTTGGCGTACGGCACGTCGGCGCAGCGGCCGTTGCCCTTCCACTTCCAGCCGTGGAACGGGCACGCGACGTTGTCGCCGTCGAGTTTGCCCTGCGACAGGTCCGCGCCCATGTGCCGGCAGTACGCGTCGAGGACGTTCAGCTCACCCTTGGTGTCGATCCAGACGACCAGCTTGGTGCCGAAGACCTGGACCGAGTGCGGCTTCCCGTCGTCGAACTCCCGCACCAGTCCGAGGCAGTGCCACCCGCGGGCGAACCGGGTGGGGGGTGCGCCGGTGTCGATCTCCCGGATACCCACCTCGGCGTCGCTCTCGCGCGGGGAACCGGGGGTGCTCGGGCTCATCGTGTCGGGTGCAGATGACATTTGCCCTCTCCTGTCTGTGACTGGTGTCGCATGGAACCACTGTCCCCGATACTAGAACACGTTTCAAATTCTCATGGACGATCATGTGTCGGATTCGCGATCACGCCTGTACATGGGCACAAAGTCCCAGTGCTCGACAGAAATGAGAACGTGTTCTAATCTCGAACCCGATGGGTTAAGCGGCCGGCCGGTCCGGCTGACGAGAGACAGGTAGGAGCAGGCGAGATGCCAGCACAACGGAGCGAAGCCGCCGAGCAGGTCCTGGAGAAGATCAACGCCCTGCTCCCGGAGATCGAGCAGCGTGCCCAGGCCACCGAGGATCTGCGGCGGATTCCCGACGAGACCGTGTCCAGCCTGGAGACGGCGGGGTTCTTCAAGCTGATGCAGCCCGAACAGTGGGGCGGTTACCAGGTCGACCCGGTGACCTTCTACGAGGCGGTCCGTCGGATCGCGTCGGCGTGCGGCTCGACCGGCTGGGTCGCGGGCATCATCGGCATCCACAACTGGCACCTCGCCCTCTTCGACCAGCAGGCGCAGGAGGACGTGTGGGGCAAGAACCCCAACGTCCGCATCTCGTCGTCGTACGCGCCGATGGGCATGGGCGAGGTCGTCGACGGCGGCTACAAGGTCAACGGCTCGTGGGCCTGGTCGTCGGGATGTGACACCGCGGACTGGGCGTTCGTCGGCGGCCCGGTGATCAAGGACGGCAAGCCGGTCGACTTCGTGAGCTTCCTGATCCCGCGCGAGGACTACACCATCAAGGACGTGTGGAACGTCGTCGGCCTGCGCGGCACCGGTTCCAACACGCTCGAGGTCAAGGACGTCTTCGTCCCGCGTCACCGCATGCTGAGCATGCGCACGATGTCGATGGGGCAGAGCCCGGGCCTGGAGGTCAACACCGCCCCGGTCTACAAGATGCCCTGGGGCACCATCCACCCCAGCACGATCTCGACGCCGATCGTCGGCATGGCGTACGGGGCCTACCGCGCCCACGTCGAGCATCAGGGCAAGCGTGTCCGCGCCGCGTACGCGGGGGAGAAGGCCAAGGACGACCCGTTCGCGAAGGTCAGGATCGCCGAGGCGGCCAGCGACATCGACGCCGCATGGCGACAGTTGACGGGCAACCTGCAGGCCGAATACGACCTGATCCTCGCCGGCGAGGAGATCCCGATGGAGTTGCGCCTGGCCGCACGGCGTGACCAGGTCCGCGCCACCGGACGCGCGATCTCGGCCATCGACCGGCTCTTCGAGAACTCCGGCGCACACGCGCTCGAGAACGGCACCCCGATCCAGCGGTTCTGGCGCGACGCGCATGCCGGCCGGGTTCACGCGGCCAACGACCCGGAGCGCGCCTACGTCGCATTCGGCAACGGCGAGTTCGGGATTCCCATCGGCGACACGATGGTCTGATCCGGATTCCGCCAAACACAACCACACGAGGAGTGTCGTGGAGATGAGTGACTGTCCGATCCGATCGCTGGGGTACATGAGGATCGAGGCGACCGACATCCCGGCCTGGCGCGAGTTCGGGCTGAAGGTCCTGGGCATGGTCGAGGGCAAGGGCATCACCGAGGGGGCCCTCTACCTGCGGATGGACGATTTCCCGGCGCGTCTGGTCATCGTGCCGTCGGACCACGACCGGCTGGCGTGCTCGGGCTGGGAGGTCGCGAACGCCGAAGGGCTGCAGGAGGTCCGGGACCGGCTGTCCCGTGCGGGCGTCGTGTACCGGGAGGGCAAGGACGAGGAGCTCGCCGACCGGCGCGTCGCCGAACTGATCAGCTTCTCCGACCCGGCCGGCAACACCCTCGAGGTGTTCCACGGCGCCGCGCTCGAGCACCGGCGCGTCGTGAGCCCGTACGGGCACCGGTTCGTCACCGAGGAACAGGGCCTCGGCCACGTCGTGCTGACCTGCACCGACGACAAGGCCGCCCTCGAGTTCTACCGTGACGTCCTCGGATTCAAGCTGCGCGACTCCATGCGGCTGCCCCCGCAGGTGGTGGGACGCGAAGAGGGCGACGAGGTCCCGTGGCTGCGGTTCCTCGGCTGCAACCCGCGTCACCACTCGCTGGCGTTCCTCCCGATCCCGAACAGCACCGGGATCGTGCATCTGATGGTGGAGGTGGAGAACTCCGACGACGTCGGCCTGTGCCTCGACCGCGCGCTACGTCGCAAGGTGCCGATGTCGGCCACGCTCGGTCGGCACGTCAACGACCTGATGCTGTCGTTCTACATGAAGACGCCTGGCGGTTTCGACGTCGAATTCGGTTGTGAGGGAAGGACCGTCAACGACGACGAGTGGGTGGCTCGGGAGAGTACGGCCGTCAGTCTCTGGGGGCACGACTTCAGCGTCGGGTTCAAGAACTGAGACGGCCCGGCACCGATATGGCACAGACTCCATACGGCACCGAGGAGTTCGACTCCCGTCAGTTCCGGACCGCGATGGGCCAGTTCTGCACCGGCGTCACGGTGATCACCACGCTCGACGACGCCGAGAAACCCGTCGGGTTCGCGTGTCAGTCGTTCGTCGCGCTCTCGCTCGACCCGCCGCTTGTGTTGTTCTGCCCGATGAAGACCTCGCGGAGCTGGAAGGCCATCGAGAACAACGGCAAGTTCGTCGTGAACGTGCTGTCCAACCGGCAGCAGGACGTGAGCGCGGCGTTCGGCGCGCCGGGTGACGACAAGTTCCGCAACATCACCTGGGATCCGTCCCCGACGGGCCTGCCGGTCATCCGACACGGCCTGACCTGGGTGGAGTGCGACATCGAACGTGTCACAGATGGCGGCGATCACCACATCGTCATCGGGCGGGTGCGTCTGCTCGGCGAGGTGCTGCAGGATCGGCCGCTGCTGTTCTACCGCGGCGGCTACCTGTCCACCGAACACCCGCGGGTCACACCGGCCCAGGCCGAGCTCGAACACTTCTTGACCTGGACCGGAGGAGACACCTGGCTATGAGCTCGAGCGAATTCGCCGTCCCGGCCGACATCACCGCGCCACTCACCGATGCGATCGCGGAGGCCGAGAAGCTGATCGCGTCGGCCGAATTCGCCGAGACGGAGCAGGATCTCGCCGAGGGCTTCGACTACCTCGCGGGCAGCATCGCGGCCATCGTCCAGCTGGTCCGGGCGCGGTCGCTGTCGCATCCGAACTTCGTCACGTCGACCGGTCCGTCGACCAAGATGGGTCTCGACAACCCCGACACGCTCTACTACCACGCCGACGTCGAACCGACCGGAACCTATCTGGTGCGTGGACGCCGGGGCACCACAACGGATCTCAGTTTCCAGGTGTTGCGCGGTGACTACACGCCGTCCACGGTGCCCGGCGGCGAGGACGCCTTCGACGACCGGCGCCTGCAGATCGCGGCCGACGGTACGTTCGAGCTGACCTTCGGTCCGGCGATCCCCGACCCACCCGACAACTATTTCCCGCTCGGTGAGGGCGCGTCCATGCTGGCGGTGCGGGAGGTGTATTCGGACTGGACCGAGCGCAAGGGCTCGATCACCATCGAGCGGGTCGACACCGTCGGCACCGCACCGGCCGAACCCGATCTGGCGCGGGTCGCGCGACGCTACGCGACCGCCGGGAAGATGCTTCTCGCGCGCATCAACACGTGGTTCAACTTCCCCAAGTGGTTCTATCTCGACGAACCGGTCAACACCTTCACCCCGCCGCGGCAGACGCCGGGGGGTCTGAGCACCCAGTTCTCCTCGGTCGGGCACTACCGCTTGGCGCCCGACGAGGCGATGGTCATCACGATCCCGAAATCCGATGCGCCGTACCAGGGTTTCCAGCTCGGGAGCATGTGGTACATCTCGCTCGACTACGTCAATCACCAGACCAGCCTCAATTCTGCTCAGGCGCAGGTCGATCCGGACGGGATGATCCGGATGGTGGTCGCGCACCGCGATCCCGGGATCGCGAACTGGATCGAGACCACCGGCCGCGCCAAGGGGATCCTGCAGTTCCGCTGGCAGCGTGTGGACTCGCCGATCGGGCCGGAACTCGGGCCGACGGCGGTCGTCGTGCCGATTGACGAGGTGGGTGATCACCTGCCGTACTTCGCGCAGAACAAGATCGACGAGGCGGGCTGGAGGGACCGGATCGCCGCACGTCAGCGCGCATTCGCCGAAAGGATGCTGGGATGAGTGGTCTGCTCGGCGACAAGGTGGTCGTCGTATCCGGTGTCGGACCGGGACTCGGGCGGTCGATCTGCCTGCGTGCCGCCGCCGAAGGTGCACGCGTCGTGCTCGCCGCCCGGACCGAGTCGCGGTTGAAGGAGGTTGCCGCGGAGGTCGACGCGGCCGGCGGGACATCGCTGGTCGTGCCGACCGACATCACCGACGACGCCGCGGTGGCCAACCTCGTGTCGACCACACTCGCCGAGTTCGGCCGTGCGGACGTGCTGGTCAACAACGCATTCGCTTTGCCGTCGATGAAACCGCTGGGCCGCACCGGTTTCGAGCAGATCACGAACAGTCTCGAGGTCACCGTGGTGGGAACGTTGCGCGTCATCAAGGAGTTCACCGACGCGCTTGCCGCGGCGAAGGGCTCGATCGTCAACATCAACTCGATGGTGATCCGCCACTCCGAACCCCGCTACGGCAGTTACAAGATCGCCAAGTCGGCGTTGCTCGCGATGTCGCAGACGCTCGCCACCGAGTTGGGTGACAAGGGCATCCGGATCAATTCGGTTGCACCTGGGTACATCTGGGACGACCAGCTCAAGTGGTACTTCGGGGAGATCGCCAAGAAATACGGCATCACGCCGGAGCAGGTGTACGAGCAGACGGCGTCGAGATCCGACCTGAAGCGTCTGCCCGAACCCGACGAGATCGCCGACGCCGTCGTCTTCCTCGCGTCGCCGATGGCGCGGGCGATCACCGGCCACACCCTCGACGTGAATTGCGGTGAATTCCATGACTAGTGCTGAACGCACCGATGTCGGCACCATCGAGGACCTGCACGCCTCGGCGACCCGGGCCACCGGCCTCGACGACTTCGGGGACACCGACTACCTGGAACCGCTGGGCATCCTGCTCGAGTCGTATCGCACGGAGGCCGGGCTGACCGAACTCGGCAGCAAGATGTTCCGGTTCTTCCTGAAGGGCGCGCTCGTCGCGCGGCTGCTGAGCGAGGCGTCGTGGAAGGCGCATCCCGAACACGCCGACGTCGAGATCAGCCGGCCGGTCTTCGTCACCGGACTGCCCCGCACCGGGACCACGGCATTGCATCGACTCCTCGCGGCCGATCCCGACCACCAGGGACTGGAGATGTGGCTGGCGGAGTTCCCGCAGCCGCGGCCGCCGCGCGACACCTGGGCGGACAATCCGGTCTTTGCGCAGATCCAGGCGGGTTTCGCGCAGCACCACGTCGAGAACCCCGAGTTCATGGGGCTGCACTACATGGACGCCGCCGAGGTCGAGGAGTGTTGGCAGCTGCTGCGGCAGTCGGTCATGTCGATCTCGTACGAGTCGCTCGCCCACATCCCCACGTACTCCCAGTGGCTCGCGCGGCAGGACTGGACGCCGGCGTACCGGCGGCACCGCAAGAACCTGCAGCTGATCGGCCTCAACGATCCCGGTAAGCGATGGGTTCTGAAGAACCCGAGCCACCTGTTCGCGCTCGACGCGCTCATGGCCGCCTACCCGGATGCGCTGGTGATCCAGACCCATCGCGCACCGACCACGATCATCGCGTCGATGTGCAGCCTCGCCGATCACGCCACCCGCGGTTACTCGACGACGTTCACCGGCGACCAGATCGGGCGCGACCAGCTCGAACTGTGGTCACGCGGGCTTCGGGAGTTCTCGAAGGCCCGCCAGAAGTACGACCCGGCACAGTTCCTCGACATCGACTTCGCGGACCTGCGCTCGGATCCGATCGGCACCGTCGAGCGTGTCTACGAGGCGCTCGGAACACCGATGTCGGATGCCGCCCGGGCCGCGGTCGTCGCGCTCGACGAGGAGAGCAAGTCCGGGCCGCGCAAGCCGCAGCACCGGTATCAGCTGTCGGACTACGGACTCGACGTGGAGACGGTGGCGGCGGCGTTCGGAGGGTGAGCACGTGCGTGTTGCGGGTCGCCGTGACGCCGGTACCCTTCCGCTGATCGGATCGTGCGACGGGTGCACGAAGACACTCGGGGAGGATGGCCGGTGACCAGCAGCCGCAGCTCCGTGCAGTACAGCGTCGGCCTTCCCAATTCGCAAGGGCAGCTTCACCAGGTGGCGCTCCCCGGCGGGGAGGTTCCGCCCATCAGCCGCGATCTCGACGAGGTGCGATCCTGGGCGGTCCGCCACGCCGGGAACTTCCGCGAACCGCTTCACATCATCTACCGCATCATCGGGCCCTGGCGGGATGGTCCCGTGCCACGCGCGACCGCCGAGGAGCGTCTCGACGACCTGGTCCAGGTGCTGACCCGGGCGGTCGAGCGGGGTGAGTCCGTGGACCCGGTGGACGTTCTACGGCTCATCGCCGACCCCGAGGAGCCGATTCCCCGGCGCCGGAGGCAGTAGGGAGGGCGTCCCCGCGAAGAACTGCGCCCCGCCCGATCGCCGCGCGGACGGTCCGACCCGGAACTACATTTCTTCCATGGCAGAACCGGAGAATCTGCGCTCGTCGGAAGGCCTGACCCGTCTGGTCGCGTTCACCGACGCCGTCGTGGCGATCGCGCTGACGCTGCTGGTGCTCCCGCTGGTCGACATCACCAACGACCTGCACGACGACCACGAGACCTCGGTCGCGGAGCTGGTGGGCGATCACTCGCTCGAGATCACCAGCTTCGTCGTCAGCTTCGTGGTGATCTGGATTCTCTGGCGCCAGCACCACCGCACGATGGAGTACTTCGCGTCCTACGACTCGGTACTGATGAACCTGAACTTCGTCTGGCTGTTCACCATCGTCGTGTTGCCGTTCACCACGGCGATGGTCGACGACAGTCGCGTGGAGTGGGCCAACAGCCTCTACATCGGCACCCTCGCGGTGTCGGTGGCGTGCCTCGTCGGCATCTCCCAGTGGGGACAGCGGCACCCGGATTTGCTGGTCGAACACGAGGCCGCCGAATCCTGGAAGCGGACATCGGGAGGCCGGGGCACCCTGTTGTTGCTGACCGTGGCCCTGATCGTCGCCCTCGTCGCGCCGGTGACCGGGATCTGGCCGCTGGCGCTGTTGTTCCTCACCGACCCGGTCGAGAAACTCATCGACCGGGTCCGGTTCGGCACGGAGTAGCCGCTCAGCCGGTCTTCTGCAGCCGCTCGGCCACCTCTGTCACGGCCGTGTGCGGCGCACCCAGCAGCTGCGACGTCGCCTGGGCGCGTTTGAAATACAGCTGGATGTCGTGCTCCCAGGTGATGCCGATGCCGCCGTGCAACTGGATGGCCTCGCCGGCGATGCGGCGGTAGGCATCCGAGCAGTACACGTGCGCGGCGAGCGCGAGGTCGGCGGATTCCGGGGCGTCGGCGGACACGGCCGCGACCGCGGCCCGCGAGATCGACCGTGCGGTCTCGACGAGGACGTACATGTCGGCCATCCGGTGCTTGAGCGCCTGGAACGAGCCGATCGTGCGGCCGAACTGCTTGCGCGACTTGGTGTAGTCGACGGTCAGGTCCAGTGCACGTTGCGCGGCACCGACCTGCTCGGCCGACAGCAGCGCCCACCCGAGCGCGCGCAGCCGCTCCGCCAGATCGGCCGGCGTCGGGATCGGGGTCGACGCGACCTCGTCGAATCGCACCGTCGACAGGCTCCGGGTCGGGTCGAGCAGCGGCAACGGCGAGATCGTCACACCTTCCGCGCCGGCCGCCACCTCGTGCAGGGTGATGTGCTCACCCGAACCGGACGCCAGCACGAGCAACGTGTCGGCGGTCTCCGCATCGATGACGAAATGTGCGGTACCGGTGAGCAGCCCGGCCTCTGCCCGGACTCCCGGCGTGTCCCAGCCGCGTTCGCCCGCCCAGCACAGCGCGGCCGTGCGTTCACCGGTGGACAGCTCGGGCAACAACCGCTCGGCCGGCTCCGAATCCCGCGAGTACAGCAGCGCGCCGGTCGCCAGGACCGCTGACCCGAAGGCCGGGACCGGACTCAGCGCGGCGCCGAGCTCCTCGAGGACCGCCGCGAGTTCGGCCCACGACGCGCCGGCACCGCCGGACTCCTCCGGGATCGGCAGCGCGGCCACGCCGATCTCGGCGCACAGCGTCTGCCACAGGCCCCGGTCGATGCGGCCGGGCGAGGCCATCGCCTTGCGCACCGACGCGGTGTCGCCGCGGCGTCGTAGCAGGTCGCGTACGGCCTCGGCGAGCGCCTGGCGTTCCTCGGCGGAGATCGAGAGGGTGTCGGTCACAGCGTCTCCAGGATGCGTCGACGGTGGACGGCGGGCGATCCCCAGGCGGACAGGAGCGCACGCGTCTTGGTGATGTACAGGGACAGATCGTGTTCGGCGGTGTAGCCGATCGCGCCGAGTACCTGCAGCGAACGCCGGGCCGCCAGGTGCGCGGCGTCGGCGGCGGCGACCTTCGCGGCCGAGACGTCCCGAGAGACGTTGGTCCCCTCGGGCACCTGACCGTCGATGCCGAGCGCCGCCGCATGGACCAATGGGCGCGCCATCTCGAGCGCGATCGCGACATCGGCGAGCTGGTGCTTGACCGCCTGGAAGGAGCCGATCGGACGCCCGAACTGCTTGCGCGACTGCGCATACTCACTGGCCAGGGTGAGCATCGTCTGTCCGAGGCCGAGCAGTTCGGCCGCGGTGGCCAGCGCGCCGGCGTCGACCGCGTCGGACGGGTCGACGCCGGTGGCGAGGGTCTCGTCCGGTTCGACCCGCGACAGGGTGCGGGTCGGGTCGACCGTCTTCTCGGTGCTCACCACCCGCCCGGTCGACAGCACGCCGTCCTCGACGACGTATACGTCGGCCGACTCGACGTCGGCGGCCAGCGGCTGCAGCGGGGGGATGGCGCAGGTCGCCAGCCGCCCCTCGGCCAGGAGGTTGAGCGGACCGTTCACGTCGGCGTCACGCAACAGGATGGGCAGGACCGCAACGCTTTCCACGATCGGTCCGGGAGCGCAGTG
Source organism: Gordonia aurantiaca (assembly GCF_039939235.1). Lineage (NCBI taxonomy): Bacteria > Bacillati > Actinomycetota > Actinomycetes > Mycobacteriales > Gordoniaceae > Gordonia > Gordonia aurantiaca. The sequence continues at coordinate 535,411 of NZ_JBDUUF010000001.1, forward strand.
GCGGCCGAGCTGTTCGACGGCGACGACCATCTCCACGGCTCCGGCGCTGCTGCCGCCGTGGGATTCGTCGATGAGGAGACCGCAGATCCCCGCGTCGGCGAGTTGCGAGTAGACCTTGGTGACGGCCGTCCGGTCGCCGGCCGCCCATGCGCGCGCAGCGGTCGGCATGTCGGCCTTGCCGAGCATGGCGTCGACGGTCGCGGCCAGGTCGGTGTGGATGTCGGAGAGTTGAAAGTCCATGAGATCAGCGGTCTCCGCGGGGAAGGCCGAGCAGCCGCTCGGCGATGACATTGCGTTGGATCTCGTTGGTACCCGCATAGATCGGGCCCGACAGGGAGAACAGGTATCCGTCCATCCAGTCGTCGTGGAGTTCGGCGTCCGGCCCCTGCAGGTCCAGGGCGGTCTCGTGGGCGGCGATGTCCCACTGCGACCAGAACACCTTGTTGATCGACGACTCCATGCCCAACTGGCCACCGGATGCGAGCCGGCTCACGGTCTGCCAGGTCGACAACTCGTAGGCGCGCGATCCGATCCAGGCGTCGGCGACCCGTGCGTCGACGTTCGCCGTCGACGGCACCTCGTCGCGCCGCGACCGCCACAGGTCGACGAGCCGGTCGGTGGTCGCCAGGAACCGTCCCGGCGCGCGCAGCGACAGTCCGCGTTCGTTGGCGGCGGTGCTCATCGCGACCCGCCAGCCGTCGTTGACGGTGCCGATCACCCCGGACTCGCCGGGGTTGTCCGGGTCGTCGGGCACGAAGACGTTCTCCAGGAACAGCTCCGCGAAGCCGGGCTCGCCGTCGAGTTGGGCGATGGGACGTACCGTGACGCCCTCGGCGCGCAGGTCGAACATGAAGTAGGTGAGGCCCCTGTGGCGCTGGGCCTCTTTGTCGGTGCGGAACAACCCGAAGGCGCGGTCGGCGAAACTCGACCGTGAGCTCCAGGTCTTCTGTCCGTTGAGCAGCCAGCCGCCGTCGGTGCGCGTGGCGGTCGACCGCAGGGAGGCGAGGTCGCTGCCGGCCTCCGGCTCGCTCCACGCCTGGCCCCAGATGTCGTCGCCGCGTGCCATTCTCGGCAGGATCCGTTCGAGCTGGGCCGGGTGGGCGTGTTCGAACAGGGTGGGTGCCAGCAGGAAAATGCCGTTCTGGCTGACACGCCCCGGTGCGCCGGCCCGGTAGTACTCCTCCTCGAAGATGACCCAGTGGAGCAGCGGTGCGTCGCGTCCGCCGTACTCCTCGGGCCAGCTCACCACGGACATGCGGTCGGCGGCCATCTCGCGTTCCCACTCGCGGTGGGCCTCGAAGCCCTCCGCGGTGTCCATGGACGGCAACGGTTCTCTCGGCACGTGTTCGGCGAGCCAGGCGCGGACCTCCGCGCGGAATTCGTCGGCGGCGTCGTCGAAGAGCAGGTCCATGTCAGCCACCCGCTCCCGACGGCACGGACGAGCCCGCGGCCTTCATGGACTTGGCGTCCATGCCGCCGAGCGAGTCGCCGCCGGCCTCGGCGTTGGCGGCGTGGGCGAAGTGATGCCAACCGAACACCGAGTCCATCGCGTTGCGCATGCCCATCTGGTCCTCGCAGATGTTGACGGCCTTCTTGCTGAGGAACAGCCCCTGCATCGGCATCGCGACCGCCTTCTCGGCGATCTCGTTCACCTTGGCCGCCAGCTGATCGCGGCTGACGACGTGGTTGACCATCCCCCAGTCGGCTGCCTGGGTTGCGGTGAATCGCTCGCCGGTGAACAGGATCTCCTTCGCCCGGCGCGGACCGAGGACGAAGGCGTGGGCGAAGTACTCGACACCCGGGATGCCCATCCGTGCCACGGGGTCGGAGAAGAACGCGTCGTCGGAGGCGACGATGAAGTCGCAGATCCACGCCAGCATCAGTCCGCCGGCGATGCAGGCGCCGTGGACCTGGGCGATGACCGGCTTGGGGATCTCGCGCCAGCGGCGGCACATCCCCATGTAGACCTCCATCTCGCGGGCGAGACGCTGGTCTGCGCCGGTCTTGTCGGTGTGGTCCCAGTGCAGGACGGCGACGTTGTCGTAGTAGGTGTCGAAGTCGCGTTCGGGGGTGCCGATGTCGTGGCCCGCGGAGAAGTGTTTGCCGTTCGCACGGAGAACGATCACCTTGACCGATGCGTCGTCGACGGCCTTGCGGAAGGCCGCGTCGAGCGAATAGGTCATCACCGAGTTCTGGGCGTTGCGGTACTCGGGTCGGTTCAGCGTCACGTACGCGACCGCGGACTCGGGGCCGCCGACCTCGTAGGCGACCGGCGTGGTGTCCGGGCCGAGGTCGTCGGGCCCGAGTGCGGGCGGGATCACGGCATCACTCATGCCCACGAGCCTAACCTAGCAAGTGCTTGGTTGGTAGCCTTCCCGGTTCTGCGGTCAGGGGATGTTGATGGTCCCGCTGCAACTCGTCGACGGAATGGCCCACAGTGCGTTGCGGTTGACCGCGCCGAACGTGACGTTCACCCTGCCGCGGCCGATCTGGCCCAGCGGGATGACGAAGTAATGGACGCCCTGATAGGGCGGGTTCACGCGGGTGTTGCTGACCTTGCTCCCGCGCTTGCCGGTGGCGGGGTTGTGCCAGTCGAGGCGGGCCGTCGACTGGTAGCCGCCCGGGAAGTAGCTGGGGAAATCGGTGGCGATGTAGGCGTTGCCGTCGTAGGTGCTGACGATGGCGCGGCGGGCCAGGAACGGCACGTCGACGATGTTCGGCGACACGCCCACGCACGTCGACAGCGGGTACTCGCGGGAGGGCGACGCATCGGCCTGTCCCGCGCCCGCCAGGCCGACCGCCGCGGCGGCCAGGAGTGACGTCGCAGCGGCAACCGCCCGGGTGATTTTGTGTGTCCGGGCCATGTCGAACTCCTCACCTTGTCGGAACGCGCGTGTGGCGCGGCTCACAGGGATTGTCGCCGCAACGGGCTCCGGGCGTTACCCATTTCCGCCGGCGCGTCATTCGCCCGGACGGTGCAGGGTCGGCCGGTACACGAGTTCCTGGGTGCGCCCGTCGAGCACGCGGCTCGAGAGGAGTTCGAGGTCGAAGTCGTCGAACCCCGCGAAGACCGGGGAGGTTCCACAGGCGCCGGTCAACACCGGAAAGATCGTCACCTGGATGCGGTCGATCAGACCCGCCGCCGCAAGCGCCCGGTTGAGCGAGAGGCTGCCGTGTGAGCGCAGCGGGAGGTCGGATTCACCCTTCAGCCGGCGCGCGATCTCGACGCCGTCGCCGCCGACGACCGTCGCGTCGGGCCAGCCGCCGGTGTCGGTGATCGTCGACGACACCACGGTCGCCGGGGTCCGGCGCATCGCCTGCACCCACGGGTCGAAGAACTCCGAGTCGGGTCCGGCCTGGCCGGTCATCGTGACGAACTCACGGAACGTGTTGCCGCCGAATACCATCCGCTGTTGTCGGGTGAACTGCCCGGCGCGGTGGGCGAGGAGTTCGGATCCTTGTCTGCCCCAGTAGCCGCCCCAGTCCCCGGGCTCGGCGTACGAACCGAATCCGTCGAGGCTGGTGAAGATGTCGAATGTGTAGGTCGCGGCCATCGGTCCGTCTCCTCTTCAGGTGAATACCGTCAGAGGGTGTGACCGCGGCGACCGGTCGAACTCATCGGCGCCGTCGACGATGTCAGCGCAGCTGTGCGGTGATCGCCTCGGCGCTCGCGCGCGTGGCGTCGGCCAGCTCGTGGAATCCGGCGAGGGGGAGCGTCGCGTTGGGGCAGGCCACCACGGAAGCGACGACCGAGCCGGCTTCGTCGAAGACGGGCGCGCCGATGGTCACGACCGCGACGCCGGCTTCCGCGGCGGCTTCGAGTTCCTCCGGGAGGTAGTCGACGACGGACAACTCTGTGAGCAGGTCACCCACGCGGCTGCGCAGTGTCTCGGGCACGGTGTCGAGCGAGCCGAGCGCCTCGATGACGGCCACATGGTCATCGGTCATCCGCTCGATCGAGTATCCGCGTTCGGCGACGACGTCGAGCGCCATGCGCAATCGCGTGCGGGTGGACTCGGCCGCCCGTGCAATCCACGCCTCCCTGTCCTCGGGCGGATCGAACGCCACGAACTCCCGGCAGATCGGCGGGCGGATCCGGATCCGGCTGCCGTCGCGCAGCCACGGATGCGGGTCGGATTCGGGTGCGAGGTGCGGTGGGAAGGCGTGCGCCGCGAGCGTGAGGACGTCCGACGACGCGCGCCGGGCCACGAAGAACGGGATGCCGAACCGATCGCAGAGGTCACGCGTGGCCTCTGCGGCCCATCGCTGGAGTTGATCGGTGCCGCCGGCCCTGCGGGCCAGTGCCACGAACCCCGGGCCGAGACCGTAGCGTCCGGTCGCCGGATCGCGGCGCAGCCAGCCGTGGTCGGTCAGTTCCGAGACGATCGCGTGCGCCGTGGCGCGCGACAGCGAGGTCTGGCGGACGATCTCGGCAAGGGTCAGCGACCGCTGATCGGTGGTGGCCAGGAGTTCGACGATGTGGACCACGCGGGCGGTCGGCGGCGACGCGGGCCGCGCCGGTTGACGCGTCCGCTCGGGGTCACCTACCGTCGGTGTCACATTGTCAACACTTAATGTCGAATATTCGACATGTCAAGGGGGTTGCGCGCGGTGACCAGTACGACAGACACCGGGGGCCATGACGGCGGTGCTGCCCGCCGGTCGTCTCACCGCAGCTACGAGCTGTCCCATCTCGAGGCGCTCGAGGCCGAATCGGTGCACATCTTCCGCGAGGTCGCGGCCACCTTCGAGCGGCCGGTGCTGCTGTTCTCCGGTGGCAAGGACTCGGTCGTCATGTTCCACATCGCCCGCAAGGCGTTCTGGCCGGCGCCCGTCCCGTTCCCGCTGATGCACGTCGACACCGGCCACAACTTCGACGAGGTCATCGAGTATCGGGACCGCGTGGTCGAGAAGACCGGCGTCCGCCTCATCGTGAGCTCGGTCCAGGACGACATCGACGCCGGCCGCGTCGTCGAGCCCACCGGCCCGGGTGCGAGTCGCAACCGGCTGCAGACCACCGCGCTGCTGCGCGGGATCGCCGAGAACCGCTTCGACGCGGTGTTCGGCGGCGCCCGCCGCGACGAGGAGAAGGCCCGCGCGAAGGAACGGGTGTTCAGCTTCCGCGACGAGTTCGGTGCGTGGAACCCGCGCGACCAGCGGCCCGAATTGTGGCGGCTCTACAACGGCCGCCACCACAAGGGCGAGCACATCCGCGTGTTCCCGCTGTCGAACTGGACCGAACTCGACATCTGGCAGTACATCGCCGCCGAGGGCATCGAACTCCCCTCGATCTACTACGCGCACCAGCGCGAGGTCATCCCGCGTGACGGCATGCTGCTCGCGAAAACCCGATTCCTCCAACCTCTTCCGGGCGAGGAGGTGCGGGTGGAGACCGTGCGGTTCCGCACCGTCGGCGATGCCACCTGCACCGGCTGCGTGCTGTCCGGCTCCGACGACGTCCAGAAGGTCATCGCCGAGATCGAGGCGACCCGGCTGACCGAACGCGGCGCCACCCGCGCCGACGACCGGATCTCCGAATCCGGCATGGAGGATCGCAAGAAGGAGGGGTACTTCTGATGAGCGGCTCCGACCACAGGGGGGCCACCGAACTGTTGCGGCTCGCGACCGCGGGATCGGTCGACGACGGCAAGTCCACGCTGATCGGACGGCTGCTCTACGACTCGAAGGCGATCTTCGCCGACCAGCTCGAGGCGATCGAGCGCACCAGCGCGGCGCGCGGCGACGAGTACGCCGACCTCGCGCTGCTCACCGATGGCTTGCGCGCCGAGCGTGAACAGGGCATCACCATCGACGTCGCGTACCGCTACTTCGCAACGCCCAAGCGGAAATTCATCATCGCCGACACCCCGGGGCACATCCAGTACACCCGGAACATGGTGACCGGCGCATCGACCGCCGACCTCGCGATCATCCTCATCGACGCGCGCAAGGGCGTGCTCGAGCAGACCCGGCGCCATGCGTTCCTGTCGACGCTGCTCGGCATCCCGCACCTCACCGTGTGCGTCAACAAGATGGACCTCGTCGACTGGTCGCAGCAGCGGTTCGACGAGATCTGCGCCGACTTCGTCGATTTCGCGGCCAAGCTCAACGTCGCCGATGTCACCTTCGTCCCGATCTCGGCGCTGCGCGGCGACAACGTCGTCGAGCCCTCGTCGGCGATGCCGTGGTACGGGGGACGTCCTCTGCTCGATCACCTCGAGAACGTCTACATCGCCTCCGACCGCAACCTGATCGACGCGCGGTTCCCGGTGCAATACGTGATCCGCCCCCAGCGTGCCGACGGCCTCGACCACCGCGCCTACGCCGGCACGGTGGCCGGTGGCGTCTTCACCAAGGGGGACGAGGTCGTGGTGCTGCCAAGTGGTTTCAGCACGAGGATCACCGCGATCTGGGGGCCCGGCGGCAAGTCGGTCGACCAGGCGTTCGCGTCGATGGCCGTCTCGATCGAACTGGCCGACGAGATCGACATCGTCCGCGGCGACATGCTGGCGCGGCCCAACAACCGTCCCTATGTGGGTCGCGACATCGACGCGCTGACGTGCTGGTTCTCCGAGGACACCGAGCTGCGCCCGGGCAACCGGTATCAGCTGCTGTGCGGCACCCGGATGACCCGTGCGCAGATCAGTGGACTGAACTACCGCCTCGACGTCAACACGCTGCACCGAGACGGGCACGCGGATGCGTTGTCGCTCAACGAGATCGGTCGGATCACCCTGCATACGCAGGAGCCGGTCATGTTCGACTCCTACCGGCGCAACCGCGACACCGGCAGCTTCATCCTCATCGACGAGGCCACCAACCGGACCGTCGCGGCGGGCATGATCACCGCCCCGGTGAGCCATGACAGCCACGTCGTCTGGCAGGCCTCCAAGGTCTCGCGCGAGCATCGCCCGTACCGCGGCGCCACGATCTGGCTGACCGGGTTGTCCGGATCGGGCAAGTCGTCGCTCGCCGTCGAACTGGAGCGACGATTCGTCGCCGAAGGCCGGCCCGCCTACCTGATGGACGGCGACAACCTGCGCCACGGACTCAACTCCGACCTCGGTTTCTCCGACGACGACCGGCGCGAGAACATCCGCCGGACCAGCGAGGTCGCGGCGTTGTTCGCCGATTCGGGTGCGGTGGCGATCGTCTCGCTGATCAGCCCGTTCGCCGAGGAACGTCGCCGGGCCCGCGAGATCCACGCCGAGCGCGGCCTGCCGTTCTACGAGATCTTCATCGACACACCTCTCGAGGAGTGCGAACGCCGCGATCCGAAGGGGCTCTACCGTAAGGCGCGCCGGGGCGAGATCGGTCAGTTCACCGGCATCGACTCCCCGTACGAGCGGCCACAGGACCCCGAACTGGTCATCACCCCCGACGACGGCGAGCCGGCCGAGGTCGCGGACATGGTGATCCGTAACCTGGGGCTGTAGCCCCGACCCGAGAGGACAGCCGTGACCGACGATCGAGTCTTGGCGGGCGACCTCGCCACCGCAGCCGGCGAACTCCTGCTGGACATCCGCAAGACCAGCGGTCTGGTCGGCAAGGAGCTCGGGAAGGCCGGTGACCAGCGGTCCAACGATTTCCTGCTGAACCGGCTGGCGGAGGAACGTCCCGACGACGCCGTGCTGTCGGAGGAATCCGCGGACGACAAGACCCGACTGACCGCCGAGCGGGTGTGGATCGTCGACCCGGTCGACGGAACGCGCGAATACGGAACCCATGAGAACGGTGGCGGCCGTACCGACTGGGCCGTGCACGTGGCGCTGTGGTCGGCGACCGACGGACTGATCGCCGGGGCGGTCGCGTTGCCCGCACTCGGGGTGACCTACCTCGACGACGACACGGCCGTCGAACCCGTGGAAGGGCTCGCGTCCCGGCCCCGCACCGGGGTTCCGCGGGTCGTCGCGAGCAGTTCGCGGCCACCGGCCTTCGCCGACGAGGTCGCCGCCGCGATCGGCGGTGAGGTCCTGCCGATGGGGTCGGCGGGCGCCAAGGCGATGGCCGTCGTGCGGGGCGAGGCCGACGCCTACGTGCACGCAGGCGGTCAGTACGAATGGGATTCGGCCGCACCGGTCGCCGTCGCGCGGGCGAAGGGACTGTGGTGTGGGCGAATCGACGGTTCTCCGCTGTCGTACAACAACGACGACACCTACCTGCCCGACCTGGTCATCTGCCGGCCGGAGTTCACCGAGGCGATCCTCACCGTGACCAGCGGCGGCGCCGGCGGCTGAGGCCGCTCACGTCACCGCGGCCGCTTGTGCAGCATGTTGTAGACGGTCTCGTCCGGGGTGGCCGGGCAGAGGATGCCGAGCAGGTTGGCGACCGTCTCGAAATTCCGGGTCGCGCCCACGCCGATGAGCACCGCGATCTGGTGGGACTTGTCCATCTCGACGAATTCGCGGCAGGTGATGCTCGCGGAGTTCGGCGGCGGAGGCACTTCGGAGATCGGCGGCCTGGTGCTCGTCGGTGTGGACGGGGCCGTCGAGTACGGGCTCGAGGATTCGGAGTCGAGGTCGTCATCGGACGAGGACGTGCCCGTCGGGGTGGCGCTGAGCTCCGACGGGTCGGCGAGCGGCGTGCCCTCCGTCGTGCAGGCGCCGAGCCCGGTGGCCGCGGCGGCGATCAGCAGTGTCGCCGCGAGCGTGCGCAAGTGTGTTCCGGTCACCAGGTCCCCCAAATCCGGTCGCAGGTTCGGGCGATCATATCCGAGTCCCGAGCCGGGGTCCGGACGGCGATCCACAGCCTTGGCGCGGGCGGACCGGGGCGCCGGTGTCAGTGCGTGAGGATGACCTTGACCACGACGATCGCGGTGGCGACCAGGGTGACGGCCGCCGAGCCGATGAGCGTTGCGCGACCGGATCTTTCGTTGTTGAGCCGGTCGATGACGAACATGGTCCCGCCGATGCGCAACAGGATCACGATCTCCGCGGCCAGCTGGGCGGTGCGTGGTTCGAGCCAGCCGAGCCACGCGGCCGCCAGGATGAGGCACGGCACAGAGGCCGACGTGAGGATCGGCACCGAGTCCCGCAGATGGTGCAGGATCATCGATTTCGTGGGGTGGATCGGACCCTCGTGCACCCGTCGGCCGACCGCCTCGGCGAAGACATGCGCGACGAACGTCGAGAACGCGGTGCCGAGCACGATGAGGATGCCGACGTAGTCCTCGGTCAGGTGCAGCGGGATGAGCGCGGCCAGGATCAGGATGTTGCCGTAGATGTAGGCGCTGATGCGAGGCGCCGCGTGGTCGCGGTCGAGTGGACGGCTCCGGGGCAACAACGGGCCGTGCAGCACTGTCCACGGGCGGTTCGTCATGGACAGTGAACGTATCAGCGGCCGGGCACGAGTTCATCCAGGACGTCGGCGACCTTGTCGCGCTCGCGGCCCAGGCACGCCGCGGCCGCGACCATCGCGACCTGTTCGGAGTTCGACTTCACCCCGAGCGCTGCGACCGCGGCGGCCCGCGCGTCGTCCTCGAGCTCCCGGAACTCGCGGCAGCTCGGGTTCGCGGCCCGGGCCCCGGACGGTGCCTTCGTGGACGGTGCCTTCGTGGACGGTGTGGAGGCGCCGTCGGTGTCCGGTGCGGTGGGAGCGGCCGCAGCGGATGTCGCCGAGGTCGTCGCCGAGGATGACGCGGAGGATGACGCGGACGGTGTGCGGGAAGAGGTCGTGGCGGCCGAGCTCGCCGAGCTCGGCGTCACCGAGGTGCTCGGTCCGGGTTCGGCCTCGTCGGACGAGCATCCGCCGATCGTCAGGGCCAGGGCGGCGACGAGACCGGCGAGCAGGCCGGAACGGGAACGGACACAGGACTTCGCCGGCGGCGACGTGGACATACTCACAACCTCTCTGTGCTGACGTGAGCTGGGCCGAGGTGAGCGGGCGGAACACGCGCAGAGAAGACTAGCGCGAGCGGCGGACCCCGATGCTCGACACCTCGGGGCTCGACACCTCGGGGCTCGACACCTCGGGGCTCGACACGTCTGGGCTCGACCCATGTGAACTCGACCCGTCGGGGCTCGACTGCTCCGGGCCGGACGTCTCAGCGGCGCAACCCCGACAACACCCCGGAGAGGGCCGAGCGGACGTCGTCGACCTCGATGCGCATCAGGTCGTCGGCCGACAGCGACTCGAGATCGGCGGTGGTGGAAAGCCGGTACTCGCGTTCCTCCTCGGCGGCCTCGACGATGTTGCGGATGAAGCGGCCGTTGCCCGCGAGATCGGTGGCGCGACGGGCGTTCTCGCCCATCCCGCGGACGTCGTGATAGAGCGGCGTGCAGGCCTGCTCGAGTTCGGCGACCGCTTCCGGGGTGAGCGCGGAATCGCGTTTGCGCGCGATGAATTCGCCGATCTGGGCCAGTTCGCGCGGGGTGTACGAGTCGAACCGGATGCGGCGTGCGAATCGAGACGCGAGACCGTCGTTGGCGGCGAGGAACCGGTCGATCTCGCTGTCGTAGCCGGCGATGATCACCACGAGTCGGTCGCGGTCGTCCTCCATGCGCGCCAGCAGCGTGTCGACGGCCTCGCGGCCGAACGCGTCGCCGCCGGACAGCCCCTGCTGGATGAGGGTGTAGGCCTCGTCGATGAACAGCACGCCGTCCATCGCGGAATCGATGAGCGCCGAGGTCTTGATGGCCGTGCTGCCGAGGTGTTCGCCGACCAGATCGCGCCGGGAGGCCTCGACGACCTTGTCGGTCTTGATGAATCCGAGTCCGCAGTAGATCTTGGCGACGATCCGGGCGACCGTCGTCTTGCCGGTGCCGGGCGGGCCGGTGAAGGCGAGATGCAGGCTACGGGCGGTGGTCGACAGGCCACGGTCGGCGCGCACCCGGGCCAGCATCGCCGCCGACTGCAGCTTGGCGACCTGCTGCTTCACCGACTCGAGGCCGATCTGCTCGTCGAGTTCGCGCTGCGCCTCGGTCACCAGCTCGCCCGCCGCAGCGGCATCGCCGTCACCGCCACCGTCCGCCGCTCCGGACGGCACCGGGGTCGTGCCGCGCTCAGGCACCGACGCGGGGTCCCACTTGTCGGTGCGGGCGGCGATCTCCTCGGGAGTGGTCTGGACGAGCATCAGGGAGGGGAACTGCAGCGCCTGCGCGGCGTCGGCCATCGCCGGGTTGCGCGCGTAGGCCTGCTCGAACATGGCCTTGGCCTTCTCCTGGTGGCCCTGCGCGCGCAACGCCATGCCGTAGAAGAACATCGCCCTCGTCGCGCAACCCGCGACCGGCCCGTCCATGGCGTTCTGCAGGCGGCGCATGCCCTCGCCGAACATCCCGAGGTGCGCACAGGCGACCCCGGCCATCAGGTCGGCGACCGACTGCAGCACCGTGTCGCCCCACCGGTCGGAGCGGGTCAGCGACGTGAGCACATCGGGCCAGCGCTGCGTCGTGTAGTGCAGTCGCGCGCGGACGAAGTCGACGATCGGCAGCCGGTGCGCGGGCGGGATCTCGTCGAGGACCTCCTCGGCGCCCGCATGATCGGCGCCGCGGATGAGGCTGGATGCGTAGGCGGCGGTCGCGTCCACGGCGGTCGTCGCCGGGTAGTCGACGTAGAAGTCGGTGCTCCACCGCCCGGCGAGCGTTCCGGGTGGCAGGCCCAGCCTGCGCTGCTCGGCGCCGATGGACGCGCGCGCCCGGTACAGGCCCAGCAACACCTCGTCGGTGTTGTCGCCGCACGCCATCCGGCCGATCCAGGCGTCGCCGAGCGACGGATCCCATTCGGTGGCCCGGGTGAAGGCCTTCGCCGCCTGGGCCGGGTTGTTGACCGGCTCCTGGCCGTCGAGGGGGATGTTCAGGCTCAGCACACCCAGTTCGAAGAGTGCCCTCGCCTTGCGCACGTCGGCCATCGCGTCCCCCCGTCGCTCGTAAGAAGTCGTCACACGCGTCCTCGGTCGGCGGGCCCATCCCACCCCGTGCCCGCCGGGACACACCGTGCAGCTCAGGCCAACAGACTATCGGTAGATGCCGGTGGGGTCGGCGACTGATCTCCCCAGCCCAGAGCCTCTGACCGCCCCGTCGGCCGTCCCGCCCGGGCCACGCCTAGACTGGTCAAGGTGAGTGCCCAGGTGGATACCGTCTCAGCCGCTGCCCAGACCCCGGACCATCCGCAACCGTTCCGCGAGCTCGGTCTCAAGGACGACGAGTACGCGCGCATCCGCGAGATCCTCGGCCGTCGGCCCACCGACGCCGAACTCGCCATGTACTCGGTGATGTGGTCGGAGCACTGCAGCTACAAGTCGTCGAAGGTCCACCTGCGCTACTTCGGTGAGACCACCACCGACGAGATGCGCGCGAGCATGCTGGCCGGCATCGGCGAGAACGCCGGCGTCGTCGACATCGGCGACGGCTGGGCGGTCACCTTCAAGGTCGAGTCGCACAACCACCCGAGCTACGTCGAGCCCTATCAGGGCGCGGCCACCGGCGTGGGCGGTATCGTCCGCGACATCATGGCGATGGGCGCGCGCCCGGTCGCGGTGATGGATCAGCTCCGCTTCGGCGCGGCCGACGCCCCCGACACCCGCCGCGTTCTCGACGGCGTGGTGCGCGGCATCGGTGGCTACGGCAACTCCCTGGGCCTGCCCAACATCGGCGGCGAGACCGTCTTCGACGCCAGCTACGCCGGCAACCCGCTGGTCAACGCGCTGTGCGCCGGAGTGCTGCGTGTCGAGGACCTGCATCTGGCCTTCGCCTCGGGCACCGGCAACAAGATCATCCTGTTCGGCGCCCGCACCGGCCTCGACGGTATCGGCGGCGTGTCCGTGCTCGCGTCGGAGACCTTCGACGACGTGGACGCCGGGAGCGAGGCGAGCGGGTCCGATGATGCAGCGAGGACTCGTCCTGGTCGCAAGAAGCTCCCGAGCGTGCAGGTCGGCGACCCGTTCACCGAGAAGGTCCTCATCGAGTGCTGCCTCGAGTTGTACAAGGCCGGTCTGGTGGTCGGCATCCAGGACCTCGGTGGCGCCGGCCTCTCGTGTGCGACAAGCGAGCTCGCGGCGGCCGGTGACGGCGGCATGCACATCGACCTGGAGAAGGTGCCGACCCGCGCCGAGGGCATGACCCCGGCCGAGGTGCTCTCCAGCGAGTCGCAGGAACGCATGTGCGCGGTCGTCAAGCCGGAGAACGTCGACGCCTTCCTCGAGGTCTGCCGCAAGTGGGACGTCCTCGCGACCGTCATCGGCGAGGTCACCGACGGTGACCGCCTGGTCATCGACTGGCATGGCGAGACCGTCGTCGACGTGCCGCCGCGCACCGTCGCCCACGACGGCCCGGTCTACGAGCGCCCGGTCGCCCGGCCGGAGTGGCAGGACACCGTCATCGCGTCGACCACCGAGCCGCTGCAGCGCCCGAGCACCCCGGATCAGCTGCGGGAGACGCTGCTGCAGATGCTCGCCAGCCCGGCGCTGTGCAGCCGCAAGTTCATCACCGAGCAGTACGACCGCTACGTGCGCGGCAACACCGTCCTCGCCGAGCACGCCGACTCGGGCATGATCCGCATCGACGAGGAGACCGGCCGCGGCATCGCGCTGGCCACCGACGCGTCGGGCCGCTACACCTTCCTCGACCCGTACCGGGGCGCGCAGCTCGCGCTGGCCGAGGCCTACCGGAACGTCGCGGTCTCGGGTGCCACCCCGAAGGCGGTCACCAACTGTCTCAACTTCGGTTCGCCCGAGGACCCGGCCGTGATGTGGCAGTTCCAGCAGGCCGTGCGCGGTCTCGCCGACGGCTGTGCGCAGCTGGGCATCCCGGTCACCGGCGGCAACGTCAGCTTCTACAACCAGACCGGTTCGACCCCGATCCTGCCGACCCCGGTGGTCGGTGTGCTCGGCGTCATCGACGACGTGCGCCGGCGCATCCCGACCGGTTTCGGCACCGAACCCGGCGAGACGCTGATCCTGCTCGGCGAGACCCGCGACGAGTTCGACGGCTCGATCTGGGCGCAGGTCGCCTACGACCACCTCGGTGGTGTGCCCCCGGAGGTAGATCTCGAGCGCGAGCGCCTGCTCGCAGAGATCCTGACCGCCGCCTCGCGAGACGGACTGGTCTCGGCCGCACACGACCTCAGCGAAGGCGGCCTGATCCAGGCCGTCGTCGAGTCGGCGCTCGCCGGTGAGACCGGATGCCGGGTCCTCCTGCCCGAGGACGCCGATCCGTTCGTGTGGCTGTTCTCCGAGTCGGCAGGCCGTGTGCTGGTGGCGGTGCCGCGTACCGAGGAGTCGCGCTTCGTCGCGATGCTCGACGTCCGCGGCATGCCGTGGACCCGTATCGGTGTGGTGGACCAGGGTAGCGACTCGGTCGAGGTCCAGGACTACTTCTCGGTGCCGCTGACCGAGCTGCGCGAGGTGCACGAGTCGACGCTGCCGCGTCTGTTCGGCGACGCCGTCTAGGAGGCCACGCCCGTGTATGTCGCCCGTGTATGTCATTGGAAGCAATCTGTTTTCCGGACGCGGCTGATCGGGTGGTCGCCGGGTTAGGCTCGCTCTCGTTCTCAGCAGAGTCGAAAGGGCGCAGATGACCTACCCCAACGATCCGAACCAGGCGCCGTACGGCGTGCCCGGTCATGGACAGCCGCCGTACGGCGCATACGCGGGCGGCCCGCCGCCCGGACCCGAACCGGACAACAACCTCGTCTGGGCGATCCTGAGCACGGTGCTGTGTTGCCTGCCGACGGGCATCGTCGCGATCGTCAAGTCCACGTCGGTCAGCAAGCTCTGGGCCGCAGGCGATTTCGCAGGCGCGCAGAAGGCGGCCGACGAGGCCAGGAAGTGGGCCATCTGGGGCGCGGTCGCCGCGGTCGTCCTGTGGATCCTCATAGTGTTGATCTATGTCGTCTTCTTCGTCATCCTCGTCAGCGCCGCCGCCACCGGCAGCACGTACTGACCGTTTCGCCGGGCCTTTTCTCGGTCGGGTGGCGGCTCTCTCCGCGCATCCGGCACTCGGTCCGGCGACGGTGGTTGCCGGAGTCGGGATCTGTTGCACCGCAGTCTGGTTCGGCGATCCGACCACGCCCGGCGGGGTGCTGCCGGCGTGTCCGACCAAACTGCTGCTGCACATCACGTGTCCCGGTTGCGGATCACAGCGGGCGCTCTACTCGCTCCTGCACGGCGACCTGCCGGCCGCGTTGCACTACAACGCACTCGCGGTCGTCGCGATGGCGTTGCTGCTCTCGAGCTTCGGCGCCTACTGTGCGCGGCTGTGGACCGGTCGTCGGATCCGCGGATGGCACAACATGCGTTGGTCGGCGGTCGTCGTCCTCGTCGTCGTCCTGGTCTGGTTCGCGGTCCGCAACATCCCGGTGGAACCGTTCTGGTCGTTACACGTCTGACCGGCCCCGGCCGGTGGTGCGCCTCACCCAGCGGACCAGTCGTGATCCGGAACCGGCCGCAGGCCGAGATGTCACGTCGCCAATGCGCTCGAAGTCGATCGCGGCGACCGACTCCGGGTCGTCGGTGGTGATCTGGTCTACCCGCAACTCCAGCAGCCGCCTGATGTCCGGGAGCACCCGCGGTTCGACCCAGGTGACGGTGTAGCCGTCGACCCTGCGGCCATGCGAGCGGAATGCGCCCACGAGGTCGAATCCGCGGCGGTCGGCCGCGAGGATCAAGCGGTTCTCCAGGTAGATCATCTCGGCGTCCGGGGAGGCCGTCAGGGCGCGGTCGACGAAACCCGCGAAGTCCCCGGAGCGGATCGCGGCGTCGGCAGCCCCCTGATGGCAGGGGTCGTAGCCGACGCGGATGCCCGGGGCCGCCGACGTCAGCCGCCGCACGGCCGCCGCGTCCCCGCAGGACAGGATGTAGTGCGGCGCGAACGGGGCGACGCTGTCGGCGAAGATCTCCACCGCGCGGTCGTCGAGTGCGGCGTCGTTCTCCTTGAAGTCGAGTTGCAGCAGTGCATCCGGGGCGATGGCGAGGCCGGTGAACAGGTCGGTGAGGTCCTCGAGCAGCAGGACGCGTTCGTCGATCGGTCGGCCGCGGTTGTCCAGCAGCGACTGTCGGCGCAGGTACGACGCGGGCAGTGCGGAGATCGCACCGGAACCGGTGGTGGCGCGGTCGATGCGGCGGTCGTGCAGGACGGCGAAACCGCGTCCGGCGTGGATCACCAGGTCGACCTCGATCGACGCGCCGACCCGCATGCCCTCGACGATCCGCGATGCGGTGAACGCCGGGTCGTCGGCGCGCCGGCGTCCCCGATGCCACTTGAGCATCGTCCGGTGGCCGTGGAAGTCGATGGCGACGGGTGCCGTCGACGCTGAGGGGGACTCGGGCATCGTCGTGCGGTGCTCAGCCCTGCTTCTTCAGCCAGGCGAGCACGTCCGGTGTGGCGGGGTGCGAGTCCTCGGCGTAGTCCGGGTGCTTCTCGAGGAAGGCGGCGACGAGCGGGCACACCCCGACGATGACGAGGCCGCGGGCCCGTGCGTCGTCGAGGGCCTCGCGCACCAGGATCGTGGCGAGTCCACGACCGCCGAACGCCCCGTCGACCTCGGTGTGGAAGAAGATCCGCTCGGTTCGCGACTCACCACCGGTCTCCGCGGCGGCGGTGCGGTCGCGATACTCGGTGAAACCCGCGACGATGCCCGCCCCGTTGGCCGTGCCGACCGGTGCCGATTCGTCCGGTGACGATTCGTGGGGCGCCTCGTAGACGCTGATCTCGTAACGGCGTGCGGCCGGGTTGTCCGCGACGGCCGTCAGTGCTCCGGTCTTGTCCGTGGTCACGAAGGGCAGTCTGCCACCCGTCGGGCGAACCGACCAGGTTCTGCCGAACCCGCGTCGAACTCCTGGAACGTGTTCTACTTTGAGATCATGGCTCTACGTGTGGTCGAGTGGTCGACCGGAACGGTCGGCAGGCATGCGATCGCGGGGATCGACGCCCACCCCGAGCTCGAACTGGTGGGCGTCTGGGTGTCCAACCCCGAGAAGGCGGGCCGGGATGCGGGCGAACTCGCCGGGCTCGACCGGGAGCTCGGTGTCACCGCGACGACCGACCGGGATGTGCTGATCGCGCTGAAACCCGACTGCGTCGTGCACACCGCGATGACCGACGACCGGGTCATGGAGTCGATCGAGGACCTGATCTTCTTCCTGGAGAACGGGATCAACGTGGTGTCGAGCGGGCCGGTGGTGCTGCAGTTCCCGTTCGGGATCCTGCCCGAGTCGCTGCTCGAGCGGATCGCGCGGGCCGGTGCGGCCGGCGGCGCCAGCCTGCACGTCAACGGCATCGACCCGGGATTCGCGAACGACGTTCTGCCGCTGTCCATGACGAGCCTCTCGCAGCGGGTCGACGAGGTGCGCTGCCAGGAGATCGCCGACTACTCCACGTACTATCAGCCGGTCGTGATGCGCGACCTCTTCGGTTTCGGGCAGCCGATGGACACCACGCCGCTGCTGCTGTCGCCCGGAATCCTGTCGATGGGATGGGGATCGGTGGTGCGACAGATCGCCACCGGACTCGGCGTCACCCTCGACGAGCCCCTCGTGGAACGGGTGGAGCGCGTCCCGGCCGACCGCGACTACTCGACGGCGTCCGTCGAGATCCCCGAGGGCACCATGGCGGCGCTGCGATTCGAGGTCGTCGGACAGGTCGATGGCGTGGATCGCATTGTGCTGGAGCACTATACGCGCACCCACCCCGAGCAATGCCCGGACTGGCCACGGCCGGCCGACGGCGACGGCTGCTACCGCATCCTGATCTCCGGCGAGCCCGAGATGGCGGTCGAGTTCGGCCACCACGGCGAGCGCGGCGACCACAACGTCTCCGGCATGATCGTCACCGCGATGCGCCTGGTGAACTCGGTCCCCGCGGTGGTGGAGGCCGAGCCGGGGCTGGTGACCGCGCTGGACCTGCCGCTCATCACCGGACGGGGGTTGGTGGCAGGGGTGCGGTCGGCCGTGCACTAGCGACTCTCGCCGGCACGATCCACGGGCGGGAGGTGCTGCGGATCGTGCCGACGGGGTGCGGCGCGGTTCTGCGCCGTCGGGAGTACTACCGGGACGGCAGGCCGCGCGCCCGCAGATGTGCCCGGAGTTCCTCGCGGCCGTGCAACGACTCCACCCCGGCCAGGCGCGCCAGCACGCGCGAACTCCAGTCGCCGTCGAGACCGTGGCGCCGGTTGTACGCCGCGAGCGCCTCGTCGTAGGCGGGCAGGTGGGAGTCCGCGGCGTCGGCGTCATAGGTCTCGTGATGCAGGACGGCCCGCTGGGGGAGGCGGGGCTTGATCCCCGCGGACTCGGTGGGATCCGGTGTGCCGATGGCGAGGCCGAAGGTCGCGACGGTGTGGTCGGGGAGCCCGAGCTCGGTGGCCACCTCGAGAGGGTTGTTTCGGATCCCTCCGACGAAAACCGTTCCCAGGCCGAGGGATTCGGCAGCCACCACCGCATTCTGGGCGGCCAGCGCGGTGTCCACGAACCCGATGATCGTCGTTTCCAGATAGTCGGTCGCCCTGAGCGTCGCGTCATTGCGGGCGGCGATGCGGTGGGCCCGGCCGAGGTCGGCGATCCACACCAGGAACAGGGGTGCCCGCGCGATGAAGCCCTGATTTCCGGCCAGGGTGGCCAGTCGTGACCTGCGGGCGGGGTCGCGGACCGCGATCACGCTCCAGGGCTGGAGATTCGAGGACGTCGGCGCGGACTGGGCCGCCGCGATGATCGCGTGAAGCGTGTCGTCGGTGACCGGGTCGGGCAGGAATCTCCGGACCGACCGGTGTGCGAGTTGCACTGCGAGAACGTCGTTCACGAGGTCGAGGGTCGCGGCGGGGTCGGCGTACCGCTCGGCGATCGTCATCGGGCGGCGGGGGATGGGCGTCGATTCATGGGGTCGAGGATCTCGCCGGACGGGTCGCAGACGCAACTTCCACGCGCACCGTGGGCGAAAAACGTGTCACACATCCCAGGTGTGCACCGGCTCGCCCTCGTGCATGAGGGTGATGTAGTCGGCGAGCATGCCGCGCAACGCGTCCGAACGGCTCTCCCCGGCACTCTCCCGGGCGGCGACGGCCTCGCGCTGCCACACCGACCCGGTGCGCCGTGTGATGCATCGCCCCTCGATCACCGACAGGTACCGCTTGCGGGCCTTGTCGGAGACGCCGTAGGAGCGCAGCCCCTTCTCGGCGAGTACCAGCAGCCGCCGCAGCACCAGTTCGTCCGGGCGCACCCAGCCGACGTCCGGCCAGTACAGCTGCGATTCCATGCCGAAATGGGCGCCCGACTGCAGGTTCTCGGCGGCGGCGTTGAACGACATCTGCGACCAGAGTGGCCGGTCGGCCTCCACCAGGCCGCGGACCACTCCGTAGTAGAACGCCGCGTTGGCCATCGTGTCGACGACCGTCGGTCCGGCCGGCAGCACCCGGTTCTCGACTCGCAGGTGCGCGTGTCCCTCGTGGATGTCGTAGACCGGCCGGTTCCAGCGGTAGACGGTGCCGTTGTGCAGGCGGAGCTCGTCGAGGGTGGGGATGCGGCCGGCGTCGAGCTCGGCGAGCGGGTCGACGTCGGTGGAGACCGGCAGCAGCGCCGGGTAGTAGCGGATGTTCTCCTCGAACAGGTCGAAGATGGTGTTGATCCAGCGCTCGCCGAACCACACCCGGGGCCGCACGCCCTGGTTCTTCAGCTCCAGGGGGCGGGTGTCGGTGGCCTGCTCGAAGACCGGGATGCGGCTCTCGTGCCACAGCGCGGTCTCGGCGAGGAAGGGGGAGTTCCCGGCCAGCGCGACCTGGACCCCGGCGATGGCCTGGGCGGCGTTCCAGTGCGCGGCAAAGTCTTCCGGCGCCACCCGCAGGTGCAGCTGGAGGGAGGTGCAGGCGGCCTCGGGCAGGATCGAGTCGGTCGAGGTGTGCAGGCGCTCGATCTGATGGTCGTCGTCGAGTGGGATGCCGGTGATGTCGATCTCCAGGTCCTCGCCGCGGGCCGCGAAGATCTGCTGGTTCAGCAGGTCGTAGCGTGGGTTCGCTGAGATCCATTGGTGGGCAAAGTGTTCGGCCGTCAGCGTGGGCAGCATCCCGATCATCACGAGATGGTTGTCGGTCCGCGCGGCGCGCTCCTCGGCGCGGTTGAGCGACGTTCGCAGCGCCTGTTCCAGCGAGATCGTGTCGTCGGTGGTGAACGGACGCGGCGAGACGTTGATCTCGATGTTGAACTGGCCGAGTTCGGTCTGGTAGTCGGGATCGGCGATCGCGTCGAGGACCGTGGCGTTGGCCATCGCCGGACGCAACTGATCGTCGACGAGATTGAGTTCCACCTCCATGCCGAGCAACGGCTCGGGCGGCCGGCCCTGGTCGGTGAACAGCCCGTCGGCGAGCATTCGGGCGATGGCGTCCGTGCCCCGGCTGACCTGCCGCCGGAACCGCACGCGGTCCTCACCCGTGAACTCCTGCCTGCTCACCTCCGCGCCCATGGACACATAGTGCCCCAAAACGGGCGTGATGAAGCCTGTTGCAAAGATGTCTGACGTGGCTGTGCGCAAGAAAGTGGATCCGGCGGAGGTCCGGGCGGCGGTGCTCGCCGTCGCGGACTGGCTCGCCGATCCCTCGGCGCCCGCGCCGTCGCGGCCCCTGCTCGCCGCTGCGGTCCGCGGCACCGCGCGGACGATCGAGCAGCTCGCGCCGGGTAACTCGGTCGAGCTGCGCGTCCCGCCGTTCGTCGCCGTCCAGTGCATCGAGGGCCCGCGCCACACCCGCGGCACCCCGCCCAATGTCGTCGAGACCGATCCACGGACCTGGCTGCTGCTGGTCACCGGCCGGCTGACGTTCGACGACGCGGTCGCCGCCGGGTCGGTCGACGCGTCCGGCCACCGGGCCGGGCTGGTGGCCGATCTGTTGCCGCTCGTCCCGCTCAGGTGAGTGTGTTCCGTCACTGATCCGCACTGACGTGGAACAACTCTCCGTCGCGCGCCGCTGCAAGATTCGCTATGCGAGGCAACGGCCACGTAAACTCGCGTTTGTCTCCCAGCACGTAGACGTGTCATCCGATCGCAGCCCCAGGGGAGCTAGTCGATGCCTGATCATTCGATCGCCAACATGAACCTGCTCGCTCCCATGGGACAGGCGGGATGCGCCGCCGGCGGGTGCGCGCCGAAGCCGGCGCCGCTGGACGAATCCGAGAACGAACCCCGCGAGGAATGCGGCGTGTTCGGTGTCTGGGCACCGGGGGAGGACGTCGCCAAGCTGACCTACTACGGCCTCTACGCACTGCAGCATCGCGGTCAGGAGGCGGCGGGCATCGCCGTCGGTGACGGCAGCCAGGTCGTCGTCTTCAAGGACCTGGGCCTGGTCAGTCAGGTCTTCGACGAGCAGACGCTGGGTGCGATGAACGGACACGTCGCCGTCGGCCACTGTCGTTACTCGACGACCGGGTCGACCACCTGGGAGAACTCGCAGCCGATCTTCCGCACCACCGACGCCGGGACCGGCGTCGCGCTCGGGCACAACGGCAACCTCGTCAACACTGCCGAACTGGCTGCGCGCGCCCGCGAGAAGGGCATCAAGAGCTCCGCTGCCACCTCGGACTCCGACGTCGTCGGCGCGCTGCTCGCGCACGGCGCAGCCGACAGCTCGATCGAGCAGGCCGCACTCGAGCTGCTGCCCACCCTCAAGGGCGCCTTCTGCCTCACGTTCATGGACGAGCACACGCTGTACGCCGCGCGCGATCCCCACGGGGTTCGTCCGCTGTCGCTCGGTCGTCTCGACCGCGGCTGGGTCGTCGCGTCGGAGACCGCGGCCCTCGACATCGTCGGCGCCTCCTTCGTCCGCGACATCGAGCCCGGTGAGCTGCTCGCCATCGACGCCGACGGCGTGCGCTCCCAGCGCTTCGCCGAACCGACGCCGGCCGGCTGTGTCTTCGAGTACGTGTACCTCGCCCGTCCCGACTCGGTGATCCACGGCCGTTCGGTGCATTCGGCCCGCGTCGACATCGGCCGACGCCTGGCGCGCGAGCACCCGGCCGAGGGCGACCTGGTGATCCCGGTGCCCGAGTCGGGTGTCCCGGCCGCCGTCGGCTTCGCCCAGGAATCGGGCATCCCGTACGGCCAGGGCCTGATGAAGAACGCCTATGTGGGTCGCACCTTCATCCAGCCGTCGCAGACGATCCGCCAGCTCGGCATCCGGCTCAAGCTGAACCCGCTGCGCGAGGTGATCCGCGGCAAGCGGCTCGTCGTGGTGGACGACTCGATCGTCCGCGGCAACACCCAGCGCGCCCTCATCCGCATGCTGCGCGAGGCCGGCGCCGCCGAGGTGCATGTGCGCATCGCGTCGAGCCCGGTGCGCTGGCCCTGCTTCTACGGCATCGACTTCGCCTCCCCGGCCGAACTCATCGCCAACGGCATGGAGTCCGAGGAGGGGATGGTCGAGGGCGTGCGACAGGCCATCGGCGCCGATTCGCTGGGCTACATCAGCATCGACGAGATGATCGCCGCGACCGAACAGCCCGCGTCGTCGCTGTGCGCCGCCTGCTTCGACGGCAACTATCCGATCGAGCTGCCCAAGGAGAGCTCCCTGGGCAAGGCGGTGCTCGAGCAGATGCTCGCGGCCGCCGGGGACGGGGTCGACCCGCTGACGAAGCCCAACGACAACGTCAGCGCAGTCATGCGTCCCTGAATCCGGGGAAAGTGCACTCCGGTACCGTGTGATCCGTCGGCGAACACGCCGAGAACGACTTTTCGACCAAGGGGTGCTTGCGGAGATGACGGAGCGGGATGCGGCTGCCGAGGAGACGACGGGCGCTACGCCGCCGGCGTCCTATGCGGCGGCCGGAGTCGACATCGACGCCGGTGAGCGGGCGGTGGAACTCATCACTCCGCACGCGAAGCGGGCGTCACGTCCCGAGGTCCTCGGCGGGATCGGCGGTTTCTCCGGCCTGTTCGCGCTGAAGGGCAACTACCGGGAGCCGGTGCTGGCGGCCGCCAGCGACGGCGTCGGCACCAAGCTCGCCATCGCCCAGGCGATCGACAAGCACGACACCGTCGGTCGCGACCTCGTCGCGATGTGCGTCGACGACCTGGTCGTGTGCGGTGCCGAGCCGTTGTTCCTGCAGGACTACATCGCCGTGGGCAAGGTGGTCCCGGAGACCGTCGCCGAGATCGTGGCCGGTATCGCCGACGGCTGCGTGGACGCCGGTTGTGCGCTGCTGGGCGGCGAGACGGCCGAGCATCCGGGCCTCATGCAGGACGACCACTACGACCTGTCGGCGACCGCCGTGGGCGTCGTCGAGGCCGACGACGTGCTCACCCCCGACCGGGTCCGTGCCGGCGACGTGGTGATCGCGATGGGCTCGTCGGGTCTGCATTCCAACGGCTACTCGCTGGCCCGCAAGGTCCTGCTCGAGTGGGGGCACATGGATCTGCGCGGCCATGTCGAGGAGTTCGGCCGCACCCTGGGTGAGGAGCTGCTCGAACCGACCCGAATCTACGCTCGCGACTGCCTCGCCCTCATCGCCGAGGCGGATGTGCGGACCTTCGCCCACATCACCGGCGGCGGACTGGCCGAGAACCTGGCCCGCGTGATACCGCAGGGACTCGTCGCGGAGCTGGAACGCAACACCTGGACCCCGGCGCCGGTCTTCGCGCTCATCGCCCAGCGCGGTCGCGTCGAGCAGGTGGAGATGGAGCGCACTTTCAACATGGGTGTCGGCATGGTCGCGGTCGTCGCGCCCGAGGACACCGATCGTGCGCAGGCCGTCCTGACCGCCCGGCACGTCGACAACTGGGTCCTGGGCACCATCAAGCGCGCCCCGGATGCCTCCGCCGCACGCGTTACGCTGGTCGGCGAGCACCCGCGCTTCTGAGCTCGCGCCGGACCGCACCGGATCGGAGCACACGACAACGGCGGGGGACCTGGACAAGGTCCCCCGCCGTTGTGCTCGTACTCGTGAAAACCAGTACTCGTGAAATCCGGAAGGTCGTCTTCCCACGGCCACGACCCGACGCGCGCCGGACGATCGCGGTGTCGCGATCGTCCGGCGCGTACGGAAAGATCAACCCGCGTCGCCGCGAGTCCGCTTGAGCGGAGAGGTCGTGGGAAGAGGTCGGGCGCTGTGTGGGGATGCAGCGCCCGGAGTGGAGCGCGTCAGGCGCGGCGCCACTCGTCCTCGTCTGCCCACTCGTCCACCGGATCCGGTCGATCAACCGAGCTGCTCTGCCCGGACAGCTCTCGCTGCAGACGTTCCAGATCGGTGTTCGGTGTGGAGTACTTCAGCTGACGTGCAACCTTCGTCTGCTTTGCCTTTGCCCGGCCGCGGCCCATACGGGACCCCCTCGCACAATGACGGGGCGGCCAAACAGTTTGGCGGCCCCGTTCTCTTGAAGTAATTCTGTCGTGCTGCCAGTCTAGCGCGCCTCTACGAATTGTGTGCCGCGCCCTGCCCTGCCGCGTCGTCGGCGGGCGTCGCCTTGGCGAGGATCCTGGTCGCCTCGCGGCGGACCTTGACCGGCAGATCGTCGTCGGAGAGCAGACTGCGCAGGGCGTCCGGATCGGTTCCGAGGAGTAGATGGCGGGCCGTCACGCCGTGGTCCGGGCGTTGGACCACCTCGACCCAGTCGCCCGCCGCAACCGTTCCTGGATGGAGAACACGCAGGTAGGCGCCGAAATCGGCGCGCCGGAAGAACCTCTTGACCCATTGCGGCTCACCCGCCCAGACCGCGAAGGTCCGACAGGGTACGCGGGGGATGGTGACCTCGAGGAGGAGGCCGTCGTCTCCGACCCGCCACCGCTCGCCGACGAGGGCGCCGGAGACGTCGATCCCGTCGATCCGGAGATTCTCCCCGAACCAACCGTAAGGAAGCTCACGCCCGAGCTCGGCCGACCAGCGTCGCGCCTCCGGTTCGGCGTAGGCGTACACCGCCTGGTCGACGCCGCCGTGGTGTTTGCGGTTGCGCTGGTGATCGGCGGCGAGTCCGAGCTCCCCGACCTCGGCGCGACCGGTCAGCGGACGCTTGTCGATCGCAGACGGACCGATGCCGTCGAGCACGACGTCCCGGCCGGACGCGCACACGGCCACCACGCTTCCGGTGCCCACCGGTCACGCGCCCGGGGTCGAGCCGCTGCGCAGTCGCTCGACGGCGGCGCGTCCGGGCTGGACGTGGTGGTCGTCGCGGACCGAGTCGGGGTCGATCCGGGCGCTCACCGGCTCTTCGGCTCCGGCCGTCAGCTCGATGTCCGCACCGACGTTGCGCTTGACGAGGGCGAGTGCGATGGGACCCCACTCGTAGTGGTCGACGACGGTGCCCAGGCGGCCGACGGTGCGTCCGCCGGCGGTGACCGGGTCGCCGGTCGCGGGTCGCCGGTCGGAGCTGCCGTCCAGATGCAGCAGGACCAGGCGGCGCGGGGCCTTTCCGAGGTTGTGGACGCGCGCCACCGTCTCCTGGCCGCGATAGCAGCCCTTGTCGAGGTGCACCGCGCCCTCGAGGGTGGGATCGCCGATCCAGTCGACCTCGTGGGGGATGGTCCGCTCGTCGGTGTCGGCGCCCAGCCGGGGCCGGCGTGCGGCGACGCGCAGGGCCTCGTACGCCCAGCTGCCCGCGGGACGGGCGCCCGCCTCGGTCAGCGCATCCCACCACCGCAGCAGATCGCCCTCGGGCACCACGACGTCGACGACCGGGAGGTCGCGGTCCTCGCCGAGCGCGGGCATCCGGCGCCAGAACCCGAGCGGCTCGGCCTCGTGGTGGGTCTCGGGCAGGTCGCCGGCCCGGTAGACCTCGGCGTCGGCGGTGATCTCGAGCAGCCCGGCCACCGGCCCGCTCACCGCGCCCGGGCCGACGAGGGTGAAAACCTTCATGTCCTCGCGTGCGACCGGCTCGGCCTTGGTCCAGAAGACCATTTTCTGCAGGAACCCGACGAGCGGCTCGCCGCGGGAGCCCTCGGTGTCGATCCAGGTGACCCCGTCGATGTCGGTGAGGACGAAGTGCTCCTCCACACGCCCGTTGGCGTCGAGGGAGAGGTTCTCCGCGCTGCGGCGGTCGGGGAGCTCGGCGACGTGCTGGCTGGAGATGGTGTGCAGCCAGCTCAGCCGTTCCTGTCCGGACAGCTCGATGACGGCCCGGTCGGAACGGTCGACCACGATCACCCCGCGGGCCGCGGCACGCTGTTCACCGAGTGGATCGCCGAAGTGCCACGGGGTGTCGGTGGAGGAGAAACCTCCGGGACCGGGCACCGCCCCGGACTCGGAATACCTGGTCAGGATGGGTGAACGGCTCACGGGTCGATTCTACGGGTCCGCACGTCGGAGGGGGTGTGCAGCGCAACGCGGCGGGTCCGTGGCAACCTCATGACCATGTCGGATTCCATCCTGGTCACGCTCGACGGCGCTCGGCACGACGCCGACGTCCCGTTCCTCCACGCAGACGACCTCGCGGCGGTGCGCGGAGACGGCATCTTCGAGACGCTGCTGGTCCGCGGCGGTCGCGCGCGGTGCGTGCGGCTGCATCTCGAGCGCCTAGGCCGCAGTGCGACCGCGATGGGACTGCCCGCCCCCGACCTCGACGTGTGGCGGCAGGCGATCGAGACCGCGGTGTCGTGCTGGACCGATGAGCACGGTTCCGCCGACGAGGCGCTGCTGCGACTGGTCTACACGCGCGGTCGCGAACACGGGTACGAGCCCACGGCCTACCTCACGATCGAGGGACAGCCCGAGCGGGTGGTGTCGGCACGCGCCAACGGTGTCTCGGTGATCACCCTCGACCGGGGCTTCTCCATCGACCTGTCGGCGCGCGCACCGTGGCAGCTGCTCGGCGCCAAGACCCTCAGCTATGCGACCAACATGGCCGCGCTGCGGTACGCGGCGTCGGAGGGGTATGACGACGTCATCTTCGTCAGCAGCGAGGGGGTGGTCCTGGAGGGGCCGCGCTCGTCGGTGGTCGCGGTGTACGGCGACACCCTCGTGACCCCGCCGCCGGAGATCGGGATCCTCGAATCCACCACCGTGCGGGCGGTCTTCGACCTAGCCGCGGCGGAGGGGTGGAAGACCAAGGCGGAGCAGCTGCGACCGGCCGACCTCGTCGCCGCCGACTCGGTCTGGCTGCTCTCCAGCGTCACGCTCGCGGCCCGGGTGACGCACCTGAACAGATATGTGATGCCGATACCGAAAGATCTGGCCAGGATTCCCGGTTTGGTGGATCGCGCCATCGCCGCCGAAGACAATTGACCCCGGTCACTCGGGCCTGTTCCCGGGCCTGGGTCACACGCCGGTTTCGGGTGAGAGGGAACGCACCCGAAACGGCGTCTCATCGGGACCTTTGGCGCTTGAACAGGGTTGGTGACCAGGCGTAACGTCGCGCCTGAGGCCTACTACCGGAAGTAGTAGGCGCGTTGGGAACCTGCCGGTTGCACAACCGGTCACCTGATTCGAGGCAGATATGGATGCTCTGGACATCTCCAGATGGCAATTCGGGATCACGACGGTCTACCACTTCATCTTCGTCCCGCTGACCATCGGTCTGGCGCCGATGATCGCGGTGATGCAGACCGTCTGGCACGTCACCGGCAACGAGCAATGGCTCCGGGCCACCCGATTCTTCGGCAAGCTCTTCCTCATCAACTTCGCGCTCGGCGTCGCGACCGGCATCGTCCAGGAGTTCCAGTTCGGCATGAACTGGAGCGAGTACAGCCGGTTCGTCGCGGACGTCTTCGGCGCCCCGCTCGCACTCGAGGGCCTGGTCGCCTTCTTCCTCGAGTCGACCTTCATCGGACTCTGGATCTTCGGCTGGGATCGCCTGCCGCGCAGGGTCCATCTGGCCTGCATCTGGCTGGCGGCCATCGGCGTCAACGCCTCGGCGTACTTCATCATCGCCGCGAACTCGTGGATGCAGCACCCGGTTGGCGTCAAGTGGGACGAGGCCCGCAACCGGCCGGCGATGGACGACTTCTGGGCGGTCATCACCAACAACACGACCCTGGCCGCCTTCCCGCACGTGATCGCCGGCGCGTTCCTGACCGCGGGCACCTTCGTCGCCGCCATCGGCATCTGGTGGATGGCCCGGAATGCCTGGCGCGCCAAGAAGCTGCGTGAGGCACTCGAGACCGGCGACGCGAGCATCGTCCCGGAGAGCACCTCGCCGAGCCACATCGACGCCACCCCCGAGGATCTCGAGAAGGATGCGCGCGACCTCTGGCGTCCGGTCACCCGGTTCGCGTTGTGGGTGACCCTGGTCTCCGGCATCGCGCTGTTCGTCACCGGCGACATCCAGGCGCAGATCATGTTCAAGCAGCAGCCGATGAAGATGGCGTCGGCGGAGTCGCTGTGCGAGACCCAGACCGGCCCGGGCTTCTCGGTGCTGTCCATCGGCCGCCAGAACAACTGCGAGAACATCGATCACATCATCGAGATCCCCAAGATGCTGTCGTTCCTGGCCACGCATCGCTTCGACGCGACCCTTCAGGGCGTCGAGGATCTGCAGGAGCAGTACGCGCAGGCCTTCGCCGACAACCCGAACGTGCCGGCGAACCAGAACTTCGCGCCCAACCTCTTCGTCACCTATTGGGGCTTCCGCGCCATGATCACCTGGGCCCTCGGCTCGGTCGTGGTCGCGCTCGGTGGTCTGTGGTTGACCCGGAAGAAGCGGGTGGTCGAGTCCAGGAGGTTCGGCCTCATCGCACTGCTGATGATCCCGACCCCGTTCCTGGCCAACAGCTCCGGCTGGATCTTCACCGAGATGGGGCGGCAGCCCTGGGTCGTCGCCCCGAACTGGGAGGACGACCTCGACCCGCTGCGGATCAGCATGCTCGTGCAGAACGGCGTGTCCAACCACACGCCGCCGACGCTGTGGGTCACCCTCATCGGTTTCACGCTGATCTACGGCGCGCTCGGTGTCATCTGGTTCATGCTGCAGCGGCGGTACGTCATCGAGGGGCCGGCGAGCTACGACTCGAGGCCGCCAGGACATGACGACGACGATTCCGATTCCGAATCCGGTGAGCCCAAGCAGCTCTCGTTCGCGTACTAGAGGAGACTGACATGGGACTCCCGGAATTCTGGTTCCTGATCATCGCGGTTCTGTTCGTCGGGTACTTCGTGCTCGAGGGCTTCGACTTCGGCGTCGGCATGCTGATGCCGATCCTCGGCTCGAGCCACACCGGCGGCGACGACAAGGTGTCGCCCGACGACCCGGAAGCCGACCCGGACAAGCGGCGGCGCGTGCTGCTCAACACCATCGGTCCCGTCTGGGACGGCAACGAGGTGTGGCTGCTCACCGCAGGCGGCGCGCTGTTCGCGGCGTTCGGCGGTTGGTACGCAACGATGTTCACCGCGTTCTACCTGCCGTTGTTCCTCATCCTGCTCGGTCTCATCACCCGTGTGTGCGCGATCGAGTGGCGCGGCAAGATCAACGATCCGCGTTGGCGCATGTGGTGTGACGTCGGCATCGGACTCGGCTCGTGGATCCCCGCGATCCTGTGGGGCGTCGCGTTCGCGAACGTGGTGCGCGGCCTGCCGATCGACGCCGACGCGCAGTACACCGGTGGCTTCTTCAACCTGCTGAACCCGTACGCGCTGCTCGGCGGTGCGACCACGCTGCTCGCGTTCCTCACCCATGGCGCCGTCTTCATCTCGCTGAAGACCAGCGGTGTGCTGCAGGAGGACGCGGCCCGGTACGCGTCGCGCCTGGCGTGGCCGACGCTCGGCGTCGCGGCGGCGTTCCTGCTGTGGACGCAGTTCGCCTACGGCAACGGCTGGACGTGGATTCCGGTGGTCGTCGCCGCGGTCGCGGCGCTCGGCATGGTCGGCGCGACCCAGGTGCGCCGGGAGGGGTGGGCCTTCCTGTTCACCTCGATCGCCATCGCCGGCACGGTCGTGACACTGTTCGCGGTGCTGTACCCGAACGTCCTGCCGTCGACGCTGAACGAGGCGTGGAACCTCACCATCGACAACACCTCGTCGAGCGGCTACACGCTGACCGTCATGACATGGGCGGCGGTCCTCATCGCCCCGGTGGTCATCGGATACCAGGCGTGGAGCTACTGGGTGTTCCGTAAGCGGTTGTCGGTCAAGCAGATCCCGGAGGGACACGGCCTGCCCTCGCTGCGCGTGCCGAGCAAGTGAACGCCCGCCCGCCGGTCGACCCCCGGCTGCTGCGGTACTCACCGACCACCCGGCGGTACGTCGCGGTCACGGCGGTGTTCGCGGTGGCCGAGGTCGTCGCGATCATCGTCGCCGCGTGGATGGCCGCGTCGATCCTGTCGGAGCTGATCGTGGCGGAGGACCGGCGGTCCTTCGACGCCCAGTGGGCGCACCTGGTGGTCCTGGCGGTCGCGATGGGAGCTCGGGCGACGATGGCCTACGGCCACGACCGCTACTCCCATCGCGCCGCCGCCCGGGCGATCGCGGAACTGCGGGCCGAGGCGCTCGACGTGCTCACCGACCCGCGCCGCACGTCCCCGCGAACCCTGCTCGGGGTGCGGGACCACGCTGCCACGGTCCTGCTCCGCGGTCTGGATGCGCTGGGGCCGTACCTGTCCGGGTTCCTCCCGGCCCTGGTCGCCGCGGTGATCCTCACCCCGACGGTGGTCGTGGTGATCGCCCTCGCGGACTGGCCGTCGGCGATGATCATCCTGATCACGTTGCCGCTCATCCCGATCTTCATGGTGCTGGTCGGCCTCATGACCCGCGATCGCACCACCCGCAAGCTGGAGACGATGAGCCGGTTGACCGCGCAGCTGCTCGACCTGATCGCGGGACTGCCGACACTGCGCGCGCTGAACCGTGCGCAGGCGCCGGCGGTGCAGGTGGCCGAACTCGGTGAGGCACACCGGCGGAGCACGATGTCGTCGCTGCGGGTGGCGTTCCTGTCCGGTGCGGTGCTCGAGCTGCTCGCGACCCTGTGCGTCGCATTGGTGGCCGTCGGCATCGGTCTGCGGCTGGTGTTCGGTGAGATGTCGCTCTACGCGGGTGTCTTCGCGCTGATCCTCG
The DNA here is from genome assembly GCF_039939235.1 of Gordonia aurantiaca. NCBI lineage: Bacteria > Bacillati > Actinomycetota > Actinomycetes > Mycobacteriales > Gordoniaceae > Gordonia > Gordonia aurantiaca. The sequence continues at coordinate 566,285 of NZ_JBDUUF010000001.1, forward strand.
CTCCCGAGGCGTACCTCCCGTTGCGGCGGGTCGGCGCCCAGTTCCACAACTCGACCGATGGCCTGACGGCCGCGGAGCAGGTGTTCGAGCTGATCGACTCCGCAGGTGAGGTGGCGCCGGGCGCCGCGGCAGGCGGTCGCGGGATCACCGTCGCAGGCGCGCCGGTCACGATTCTCGACCTCGGGGTCCACGGCCGCGACGGATGGGCGCCGGAATGCCTGCGGGCGACGATCCCGGCCGGCGCTCTCACCGTCTTCACGGGACCGAACGGATCGGGCAAGTCGACGACGCTGGGCGCCATCATGGGGCTGCTCACGCCCGACGACGGTTCGGTGCTGATCGGCTCCACGCCGGTGCTGCACGCCGACCCGGCGTCGCTACACGAGCAGATCGCGTGGCTGCCACAGCAGCCCGTCATCGTACCGGGATCCGTGGCGGAGAACCTGACGCTCTTCGGCGCCCTCGACGAGGAGGCGGCCCGACGTGCCTCCGCCGCGTCAGGATTCGACGCCGTTGTGCGGGAGTTGCCGGAGGGGCCCGACACCCGGCTCGGCGCAGGCGGATTCGGATTGTCGGCCGGTCAGCGCCAGCGGCTTGCGCTGACCCGCGTGCTCGCGTCGCCGGCGCCGCTGTTGTTGCTCGACGAGCCGACCGCCCACCTCGACGAGGATTCCGAGCGGGCTGTGCTCTCCGCACTGCGCGACCGCGCTCGGGCCGGTGACACCGTCATCGTGGTGGCGCACCGCGGCATCGCGCGCGAATTCGCCGACCAGATCGTCGACTTCACCGGAGGTGTGTCGTGCGCGACGACCCGTTGATCCGCGCGCTGGGACTGCTGGGACTGCGCGGGCGCGCCGTCGCCAAGGCGTTGCTGCTCGGCGTCGGCGGCGCGTTGTCGGCACTCGGGCTGGCCGCGCTGTCGGCGTGGCTGATCACCCGGGCGTGGCAACAACCCCCGGTGCTCTACCTGTCGGTCGCGATCACCGCGGTTCGGGCGCTGGGCATCTCGCGGGGCCTGTTGCGCTACCTCGAGCGACTGGCCACCCATGACCTCGCGCTCCGTGCGATGGCGACGGCGCGGGAGCGGTTGTACCAGGCCCTCGCCAGGGGCAACCCGGCGTACTCGGTGACGCTCCGTCGCGGAGAGTTGTTGACCCGCACCGGGGACGACATCGACGAGATCGGCAACGCGCTCATCCGCGGGCTGATCCCGATCGGGGTCGGCGCCACGACGGCCGTTGCCGCGGTGGTGGTGATGGCGCTGGTGTCGGTGCCCGCGGCCGTCGTGCTGGCCCTCGCGCTGATCGTGAGCGGCGGCGTCGCGCCCTGGCTCGCAGCGCGCGGTGCGGCCCGCACGATCCACGACGGCGCACAGGCCGCCGCCGAGTCCGCGGAGGCGACCACGACCACCCTCTGGCACGCGTCGGAACTCGTCGTCGCGCGGCGCCGGGAACAGATCCTGTCGACCGCCGTCGACGCCGACCGGCGCCACCTCGCGGCCATCGACCGGGGACGTCGACTCGAGGCGGCCGCGGCCGCGGCGACGCCGCTGTCGATGGGGGCGTCGCTGATCGCGGCGTGCGTCATCGCGATCCAGCTCGCCTCCGAGGTGACCGGGTCGCTCGCCGACGTCGCGTCGGGCGAGGGCCTGACCCCGATGGTCCTCGGCGTCCTGATCCTGTTGCCGTTGTCGGCCTTCGAGTCCACGGCTCCGCTCACCGAGGCGGGCCTGCAGCTCGAGAAGAGCCGCCAGAGCGCGGGTCGCGTCATGGCGCTGGTCGACGGGGCACGGCAGGGCGCCACCGAGTCGGACACCGATGACGTGCCCGTGCACGGCGCGCCGGTCGAGGTATCGGCATCGGGGTTGCGCTGGGGCCGTGCGGGCCGAGAGGTTCCGGGGCGGGCCGACGGGCTCGATCTGGATCTGCGGCCGGGTTCGCGGCTGGCGGTCGTGGGGCCCAGCGGCGTCGGCAAATCCACCCTGCTGCTGACCCTGGCCGGCCTGCTGCCGCCGGTGTCGGGCGAGGTGGCGTGCGTCGGTGTGTCGACGCGCGCCCCGGTCGACCTGCGCGCAGCCGGTTGCTATTTCGCGGAGGAGGCGCACATCTTCTCCACGTCGGTGCGCGAGAACCTGCGCGTCGCCCGCGGCGACGTGAGCGACGAGGAGATCCTCGACGCGTTGCGGACCGTCGGCCTCGACACGTGGCTGGCGCGTCTGCCCAAGGGCCTGGACACCACGCTCTCCGGCGGCGCCGACGCGGTGAGCGGGGGTGAGCGCCGGAGACTGTTGCTGGCGCGTGCTCTGCTCCATCGCGCACCCATGGTCCTGCTCGACGAACCGACCGAGCATCTCTCGGCCGACGACGCCGACCAGCTGCTCCGGCGACTCCTCGGGGCCGCGGGCGATCTGTTCGGTCCCGACCGGATCGTCGTGGTCGTCACGCATCAGCTGCCATCGGAGGTCGGGGACGCGCGCGTGGTGGAGCTGGCGGGGGCCTCCGCTCGCTGAGCGGCCCATCCGGAGCTCGGCAGGGCGGCGGGTCGTCGTTGCGGGCGCGGGTCTGCCGTCCCCGATCGGAACAGAACCGGGGCCGGACGCAACGCGTCCGACCCCGGTACCCCCTGTGAGAGACGGGAGATCTAGTCGCCCTGGACCTCGTAGCCCATCGGCAGCATGGTCGACTTGTGCTCGAGGAACGACTCGAGGCCCTCGCGGCCGTTCTCCCGGCCGATGCCCGAGTTCTTGTAGCCGCCGAACGGTGACTCGGGATCGATTGCGTACCAGTTGATCCCGAAGGTTCCGGTGCGGATCTTGGTGGAGATCTCGATACCGCGCTCGACATCGCTGGTCCAGACGCTGCCGGCGAGACCGTAGCTGGAGTCGTTGGCGATGGCGATCGCCTCGTCGACGTCGTCGTAGGCGATGACCGACAGCACCGGTCCGAAGATCTCCTCGCGGGCGATCGTCATGTCGTTGGTGACACCGGTGAAGATCGTCGGGGTCAGGAAGTATCCCGACTCCAGTCCGGCGGGGCGCTCGCTCTCGAGAACCGGTGTGGCCCCGGCCTTCTTGCCCTGCGCGATGTAGTCCTCCACGCGCTGACGCTGCTTCTCGGAGATCAGCGGGCCGAGCTGGGCCTCCGGGTCGGACGGCAGCCCGACCTTCATCGTCTTGGCCGCCTCGACCATCGCCGCGACGATCTCGTCGTGGCGGCTGCGCGGGACCAGGATGCGCGTCTGCGCGACACAGGCCTGGCCGGTGTTGAACAGGCCGAGGAAGGTGAGCATGAACGCGTTCGCGGCGAGGTCGACGTCGTCGAGCACGATGGCGGCCGACTTGCCGCCGAGCTCCAGCGAGCAGCGCTTGAGCGACTGGGCGCACGCCGCGCCGATGGCCTTGCCCGCCGCGGTCGAACCGGTGAACGTGATCTTGTCGACGTCGGGATGCGCGACCAGGGCCTGGCCCGTCTCGGTCCCGCCGGTCACCACGGAGATGGCCTCCGGCGGCACACCGGCCTCGATGAACAGCTGGGCCACGTAGTTGCCGGTCAGCGGGGTCTCCGGAGCGGGCTTGAGGACCACCGAACAACCGGCGGCGAGTGCGGCGCCCATCTTGTTGCACGTGATGAACAGCGGGACGTTCCACGCGCAGATCGCGCCGACGACGCCGACCGGCTCACGGGTGATTCGGGTGGTGCCGAACAGGCCGGTCCGGTACTCCTCCCACGCGTAGTCGCGCGCCGCGTTGGCGTAGGCGCGCAGCACGCCGGTGCCCGGGAGCTGCTGCAGGGTGCTGATCGCGCTCGGCGGGGCGCCCATCTCGGCCGACACCAGGGCGGTGATCTCCTCGCCGCGCTCGTCGATCAGATCGGCGACCTTGGCGATGATGTCCGCGCGCTGCGCCGGGGGCGTCGAGCTCCACACCCCGGACTCGAAGGCCGCGCGGGCGGCGCGCACCGCGGAGTCGACGTCGGTGGCATCGGCATGCGGCACCGAACCGACGCGTTCGCCGGTGGCGGGGGAGAAGACCTCGAGGGTCTCGGTCGAATGCGGGTCGACCCACTGGCCGCCGATGAGCAACTGGGATCGGTCACCACCGCCGACGATGGTGGCGGTGTGGGACTCCACGGTCTCGGTCATTGCGCGTGTGCTCCTCAGGAGGACGGGGTCTTGCCCGGTCACACAGCGGATTCTCGGCCGCCGGCAGGCAAGTGTGAACTACGGCACACGCAATACTAGAACACGTTCTAACTCGGGCGCCAGGGGTGGGGACCGCTCAGGTGCCGCCGAAGGCCGCCCGCGCCTCCAGTCCCTCCATCACGTCGTCGAGAACGTCGAGCTGGCCGGCGGGTGTCTCGGCCTCGAGCAGCCGCTGCAGATCGTGGGCCTCGATCGCGAGCCGGTTGGCCCAGCGGTAGATCGGGGAGAGATCGGCGGTGAGGGGATCGGCGTCGAGCGTGTCGAGCGCGGCGAAGACCACGTCGGCGTCCTTGCCCGAGGCCTCCAGGACGCGGCGCATGACGGTGCGGAGCCGTTCGTCGATGGCCGCGAGCCGGGCGAGGTCGGCGTCCGACGGCGTATGTTCCGGTAGGGGATCGACGACCGCGCGCGGGTAGGGGTCGTCGGGGACCCACTCGACCACCCGGAAGCGCTGGGTTCCCGTGCAGGACAACAGGGCTCGTCCGTCGGGGAGGCGATCGGTGATGTCGGCGTGCGCGATCGTGCCGACATCGCAGCGCACGTCGCCGCCGCCGACCTCGGAGCCGCGGGCGATCAACACGACGCCGAAGCGCACGGTCGACCGCCCGTCGGTCTCGTCGAGGTGGTCGGTCAGCATCTGCCGGTAGCGCGGCTCGAAGATGCGCAGCGGCAGTTCCCCACCGGGCAGCAGCGGCGTGCCGAGCGGGAAGATCGGTGAGACCGAAGGATTCAGCGTCGGTCCGTCAGGCCCTGGGACGTGCGTCGAGCACGACCTCGAACTCGAGCAGGTCGGCGCCCGTGGCGACCGGCTTCGCCCGTTCACCGGCGTGGGCCTCCTTGGCGGGACCGTTCGCCCACGCCTGGAAGTCCTCCTCGGATTCCCACTGCGTCACGACGAAGTAGCGGTCGTCGCCCTTGACCGGACGCAGGAGCTGGAAGCCGAGGAAGCCCTTGGAGCCGTCGACGGAGTGGGCGCGGTTGGCGAACCGCTTCTCCAGCTCGGGGCCGGCGCCCTCGGGAACGGTGATCGCATTGATTTTCACAACAGCCATGGGTCCACCTTATGCGCTGGGCTCGCCGGGGCACCCGGAGTCGGCGCGGCTCCGACGTCCGGTCCGGCTACAGTTTCACCCCATGGTCGACACCCAGGCGATCGGGGAGATCGGGTTGCGGGACCACGGCGGCCCCGTCATCACCGACGACAACCGGGGCGCACCGCCGAGCGGCCTGCCGGTGCGTCCGATCGTGCTGCTGCACGGGCTGATGGGCCGGGGCCGCACGTGGCGTCGCCAGATCCCCTGGCTGCGGCGGTACGGGCGGGTGTTCACCTTCGACGCGGCGTTCCACACGGGCGCCGACGCCTGCGAACCGGCCGACCCGTCGGAGCTCTCCACCGAGCGGTTCGTGGCCGACCTCGCCGAGATCCTCACCTGGATCGACCAGGGCCCGGCGGTGCTCGTCGGACATTCGATGGGTGCCCTGCACGGATGGTGCACGGCCGCCACCTACCCCGAACTGGTCGCCGCACTCGTGGTCGAGGACATGGCGCCGGACTTCCGTGGCCGGACCACCGCGAACTGGTCGCCGTGGTTCGAATCCTGGCCCGAGCGTTTCGAATCCGTCGACGAGGCGGTTGCGATGTTCGGGCCGGTGGCCGGACGGTACTTCTACGAGGCCTTCGACGACGGGCGGCTGCACGGGCGGATCCCGGTGTGGGCGGCCATCGCCGAGGAGTGGGGAACCCGCGATTTCTGGGCGGAGTGGCAGGCGGTCTCGGTGCCCACGCTGGTCATCGAGGCCGAGCACACCGTCGCGCCGCCCGGTCAGATGCGGAAGATGTGCGCGCTCAACGACCATGCGCACTACCTCCGGGTGCCCGGCGCGGGACACCTCGTCCACGACGATGCGCCTCACGTGTATCGCGGTGCGGTGGAGGCGTTCCTGTCCGGTCTGGAGATCTGACCGACGCGGTCGACGGCGAAGACGAATCGGGGCGCACACGACGAATCGTGTGCGCCCCGAGGGGTTTACGGGTTGACTCAGGCGGGATCGGCGGGCGCGATCGGCGCACCGTTGAGCCGGCGCCAGCAGTGCACCAGGAACAGCTGGGCCACCGGCGCGGCGACGATCAGACCGACGTAGCAGACCAGCGCGCCCACCAGGGTGATCGCGTAGGTCACCAGCAGCGTGATGATCGAGTCGCCGACCTTCGACTTGGTGAGCTCGAAGGATGCCTTCATCGCGTCGATCGGGGACAGGCCCTTGTCGATGGTGGCGACCACGGCGAACATCAGGAAGAACGCCGCGATGATGCCCGGGATCACGCAGAGGGCCGAGCCGATCGAGGTGATGATGCCGACCAGGATCGCGGTGCCCACGACGGCGCCGAAGCGGATCGGGGTCAGAAACGATGCCGCGGAGACCGCTTCACCGTTGGCCACACGGACCGCACCCGAGGTGATCGACGCCTGGATGTACAGGATGCCGATGATCAGCACGATGTACAGCAGGATCATCAGGAACAGCCCGCCGCCGTTGAGGGTGGTCTCCTCGTAGCTTCCGTACGGGGTGCTGTAGGTCGTGGTCGTGCCGAAGATCGCGGCGCCCCAGATGCCGAGCACCAGAACGACGGCGGCCAGCAGGAAGACCGCCAGGCCGGGCAGGATCATCGCGCCGACGTTGTTCTTGAACTTGTTGAACGCCCACGAGAACGCCTCGCCCACATCGACCTTGCCCGGGACGCCGGTCGGTGCCCCATACTGCGGTGCCCCATACTGCGGGGCGCCGTACTGCGGGCCGCCGGGCGGCGGCGGAGGCGGGGCCTGGCCGTACTGCGGCTGGCCGTAACCGGGCTGCTGCCCGTACTGCGGTGGCTGCTGACCGTATTGGGGCGGCTGCTCGCCGTACTGCGGCGGCGTCGACGGCTTCTCGAGGTCCGGCGGCTGCTGCCCGTACTGGGGCTGCTGCTGCCCGGGCTGCTCGCCCGGCTGGTTCGGGTCCGACGGAGGGACAGGAGGATACGGCGGCTGACTCATGGTCGGGGACATTAGCAACGATCGCCGTCCCGCGGGAGAACACGCCCGAACGTTCAAATGACGTTTCGCCACGTCGGCACGGATCCTCGTGGGGACTCAGCCCTCCCCGGCCAGGCAATACCTTCCGTCCGCGGTGATCTCGACGAGGCCGTCGACGAGCAGCGAATCCAGGGCCCGATCCCGTTGCGCGGTGTCTTTCGTCCACACGACGTCGAGCTTCTCCCGCTCGACCGCGACCGTGGATTCGCGCAACACGTCGAGCAGCAGGCCGCGGACCTGCCGGTCGGTGCCGGCGAACTTCTGCGCCCGCCGCGGCGGACCCTGATATGCCGGACGGCCCAACCGGATCCACGTGCATTCGGTGAGGGGGCAGCTGTCGCACTTGGGATTTCGTGCGGTGCACACCAGTGCGCCGAGCTCCATCAGCGCTGCGGAGAAGCGCGGCGCGGTCCCCGCGTAGCCGCCCTCGGCGTCCCGTGGGAGCAGCGCCTCCGCGTCGACGAGGTCCCTGCGGGACGGATTGCCCGGATGTTCCCGGCCATGCACCGCCCGCGCGATGACCCGCCGGACATTGGTGTCGACGACGGGCACCGCCTTGCCGTATGCGAAGCATGCGACGGCCCGTGCGGTGTAGTCGCCGATCCCGGGCAGGGTCAGCATCGTCTCGACATCGTCGGGAACCCGATCGTCGTGTTCGCTCGCAAGGACTTTCGCACACTCGTGCAGCCGCAGCGCGCGCCGCGGATAGCCGAGCTTGCCCCAGGCCCGCACGACCTCGCCGGGGGACTCGGCCGCCATCGCCGACGGGACCGGCCAACGCTCCACCCAGGTGCGCCACGGCTCGAGCACACGTGACACCGGGGTCTGCTGGAGCATGATCTCGCTGATGAGGATGTGCCACCCGCTGCACGACGGATCCCGCCAGGGCAGATCACGTTCATGGGTATCGAACCAACCGAGCAAAGTGGCAGGTGGCACACTATTGAGCATGATCGGTATGACACCACGTGAGGCGTGGCGCGTTCTGCGCGACGGCAACGAGCGATTCGTCTCGGGCGAGTCCCAACATCCCAGCCAGGGTATCGAGGACCGCGAACGCCTCGTCCAGGGGCAGCATCCCCACGTGGTGTTGTTCGGCTGCGCCGACTCCCGGCTCGCCGCCGAGATCATCTTCGACCAGGGTCTCGGCGACATGTTCGTCGTCCGCACCGCGGGCCACGTGATCGATTCGGCGGTGCTCGGCTCCCTCGAGTACGCCGTGGAGGTCCTCCAGGTGCCGCTGATCGTCCTCCTCGGGCACGACAGCTGTGGCGCGGTGAAGGCCACTCTCGACGCGCTCGACGACCTGCAGATCCCGGGCGGCTACATCCGCGACGTCGTGGAGCGGGTGGCGCCGTCCATCCTCGCCGGCCGCAGCGAGGGATTGTCGCGGGTCGACGAGTTCGAGGCCCGGCACGTCGTCGAGACCGGTCGCCTGCTGATGCAGCGCAGCCGCATCGTCGCCGACCGGATCGCGACCGGCAAGCTGGCGATCGTCGGGCTGACCTACAAGCTCAGCGACGGTCGGGTCAAACTCGAGTCCGTGTACGGCGACATCGGCGAGACGCCGCGGAGCAGCGTCCGGACGGCGGCCGCCGCGCCCGCCGCTGCCGACGAAGCCTGAAGGCGAACTCTAGACTTTGCCTGCTCGCGACCGGTTTTCGTGTGCGACACGCCGGTGTGTGATCAACCGGAAGTCAAGATCCGGCCGTTAGCGTTGTGTTCGTGATCGAACCCCAGGGCCCACTGCCACCCGAGATCTACTGGCGACGCCGCATCGTCGCCGCGGGTGGTGCACTGGTCATCGTGGGGCTGGTCGTCGCCCTGATCATCTGGCTCACCGGCAACGGTGGCGACGAGCCGCGGAACGCCGCGGCCACGTCGTCGGCGTCGACCAGCGCCGCTCCGTCGTCGGAGGCCGCCCCCGAGTCGTCCGAGCCACCCGCCGGTGATGCCGGTGCGGGCGGTTCCGGTGGTGGAGCCCCCGCGGGTGGGGGAGCGCCCGCCGGCGCGCCGGCCTCGACACCGGCCCCGCCCGCCTCGGCGGACCCCGCCGGAGCCCCCGGCACGCCGCCGGGACCCAACCTGTGCCCGGATCAGGCGATCTCGGTGGTGCTCTACACCGACAAGCCGACCTATACCGTGGGCCAGCAGCCGGTCTTCACCATCGTCACGACCAACGCGGGTCTCTCGGAGTGCACCCGCGATGTGGGCAAGGCCGTCCAGAACGTCATCGTGCGCACCCTCGACGGTTCCCGCACCCTGTGGTCGGCGCGTGACTGCTCGCCGATCAACACGGTGAACAATGTCGTCCTCAAGCCTGCTCAGCAGGTCAAGGACACCATCACCTGGTCCGGCACCACGAGCAGCCCCGGCTGCGAGCGTCCGCGCACGCAGGTGCCCGCGGGTTCGTACTCGGCGGTCGGCAAGATCGGCGAGCGCGAGTCGTTCCCGATCACCTTCAACTTCGTCGCGCCGGCCGAAGAGCCCTGACACCGGCCGGGGCCGGCCGATCTAGTCGTAGCGCTCGATGCTGGTCTCGGCGAGCCGTGACAGGCCCTCGCGGATGTGGCGGGCCCAGATGCTGCCGATGCCCTCGACGGCCTGCAGGTCGGCCGACGTGCTGGCCAGCAGGGCCTGCAGGGTTCCGAAACTGCGGACCAGCCGGTCCACGTGTGCGAACTGCAGTCGCGAGATCCGGGCGAGCAGCCGGTAGCCGCGCGGGCTCATGGCCGTGTCCTGGGCCTCGATGGTCGTCGGATATCCGAACGCGCCGGCCAACTGGGTCAGGTCGAGCAGATCGGCGTCGCTGAGCTCCTCGATCGCCTCCAGCGCCTGGCGCACGTCCTCGGTGGTGGCCGGCTCCGGGCTGGCGAAGTAGTCGCGGACCAGCAGCTCACGCATGGTGTCGTTCTCGCTGATCAGCTCCTCGAGTTGCAGGCTCACCTGGCGGCCGTTGGTGCCGAGCTCCAGGACGTACTCCTCGATCTCGACCGACACCCGGCGGACCATCTCCATGCGCTGGGCGGCCGTCATCGCGTCGCGCAGCAGCACGTAGTCCTCGATCTCGGCCCGCGACAGCGCGGCGATGACCTCGTCGAGGCGGGTCTTGTACCTCTCCAGGGTCGCCAGTGCGACGTTCGCGCGCGACAGGATCGGGTCCGGGCTCTCCACCACGCGGCGGACCCCGTCGACGTAGACGCTGACGATCGACATCGACGCGCTCACCGAGATCACCGGGTGGCCGGTCTGGATCGCGGTGCGTTCCGCGGAACGGTGGCGGGTACCCGACTCCTCCGTGGGGATCGACGGATCCGGGACCAGCTGCACGTTGGCGCGCACGATCCGCTTGCCGTCGGTCGACAGCACCACCGCGCCGTCCATCTTCGCCAGCTCCCGAAGGCGGGTGGGTGCGAACTCGACGTCGAGGTGGAAACCGCCGTCGCAGATCTTCTCGACGTCGGAGTCGTGACCGAGCACGATCAGCGCGCCGGTACCGCCGCGCAGGATGCGTTCCAGACCATCGCGCAGCGGCGTGCCGGGCGCAACACGCGCCAGCGTGTCGCGCAGCAGGTCGGACTTCATCGACTCGGTGACCATGTCTCCCCTTCTGGCGACCGGAGCGACATCCGGTGCTGTACGAGCCGGAAATCACAGACGCCCGATGGCGTCGGTCGGCATGACGGTGACTAGGGTACCGGGGTGTGAAGAGCAGCAGTTTTGTGGTGCCCGAGGAGCTCGACGAGCTCGAGCGCCACCCGAAGACGTCCCGCCCGGGGGAGCCGATGCGTCCGCACAATGCGGTGTGCTTCGGCTGCGGCGCGGACTCGCCGCGGGGCCTCCACCTCGAGATGTACGCCGGTGACGGCTTCAGCGTCGTGGCGGAGATGCGGGTCGAGCAGTGGATGGAGGGCGGCCCCGGCGTGATCCACGGCGGCATCCTCTCCAGTGCCTTCGACGACGTGATGGGCATGACGCCGCGTCTCATCGGCCCGGCCGCGGTCACCGTCCACCTGCAGGTCGACTTCATGCGTCCCATCCCGGTGGGGGAGACGCTGCACCTGCGCGCCGACATCCTCGGCAAGCAGGGTCGCAAGATGTACACCGAAGGCGTTGCGCACCTCGGTGATCCGTCCGAGCCGGTGGCGCGCGCCCACGGCATCTTCGTGACCATCGACGCGCGCAAGCACTTCGCCGAGCACGTCGAGCGCAGCGCTAAGGCCGACGAGTTCAAGGCGGGCAAGCCGGCGCTCTAGATCGTCAGAACGGCGCGTCGACCGGCGTCGTATCCCGCAGGTGCACCGCGTCGCCCAGGTTGGCGACGCGGAGCACCCGGATCCCCGTGGGCAGCTTCTCGTCGGTGGAGGCCGGGATGATCGCCTCGCGGAACCCGAGGCGCCTGGCCTCCGCGAGGCGTCGTGCGACGCCCGACACCCGGCGGATCTCGCCGCCGAGACCGACCTCGCCGATCACCACCGTCGACTGTGGGATCGGCTTGTTGGTCAGCGTCGAGTAGACCGCCAGCGCGATCGCGAGGTCGGCGGCCGGCTCGGTCACCTTCATGCCACCCACGGTGGACAGGTAGATCTCCGACTTTCCGATCTCCCTGCGCCCGGCGCGGGCCTGCAGCACCGCGAGGACCATCGACACCCGGTTCATGTCCAGCCCGGAGACGGCGCGGCGCGGGATGTTCATCTCGGTGGAGTTCGCCAGGGCCTGGATCTCGCCGACGAGGGCGCGCTTGCCGTCCATCGTGACCATCGTGACACTGCCACTGACGTCCGAATTCCGTTGGTGCAGAAAGATTCCCGATGGATCCGGTACCTGGTGTATGCCGTCGTCGCGCTGCTCGAAGCAGCCCACCTCGTCGGCCGCGCCGAAGCGGTTCTTGACGCCGCGGACCATGCGCAGCGTGGAGTGCTTGTCGCCCTCGAAGGCGAGCACGACGTCGACGAGGTGCTCCAGCGAACGGGGGCCGGCGACCGCGCCCTCCTTGGTGACGTGGCCGACCAGGATCACCGCGATCCCGCGGTTCTTGGCCAGCGAGACCAGGGCGGTGGTGACCGCGCGGATCTGGGTGACGCCACCGGTCACGCCGTCGGCGCCGGAGGCCACGACGGTCTGCACGGAGTCGACGATCATCAGCGACGGCGCGACCGAGTCCACGTGGCCGAGGATGGTCGCGAGGTCGGTCTCGGCGGCCAGGTAGACATTCGGGTGGACGGCGCCGGTGCGCTCGGCGCGCATGCGGACCTGGCCGGCCGATTCCTCGCCGGTGATGTAGAGCGCGACGCGGTCGGCGGCCGCCCAGTGCTTCACGGTCTCGAGCAGCAGCGTCGACTTGCCCACGCCGGGCTCGCCCGCGAGCAGGATCACCGAGCCGGGCACGATGCCGCGGCCGAGGACGCGGTCGAGTTCGCCGATGCCGGTCGGGACGGCGGCCGAGGACTCGGCGTCGATCTCGGTGATGCGCCGGGCCGGGCTCGACGGGGCGACGGCGGCCGTCGTCCCGCGCGCCGGGGCGGCGGGGATCGCGGCGACCTCGTCGATCGATCCCCATTCCCCGCATTCGGGGCAGCGCCCCACCCATTTGGCGACCTGGTGACCGCAACCGGTGCAGCGGTATGTCGATTTGGCTCTGGCCACCCGGCCAGCCTAGGCGGCGCCACCGACAGGGTTCACGGCGCACACCGCCTCGACGACAAAACGAGACGAGGCCCGGCAGATGCCGGACCTCGTCTCGTGGTCGAAGTGGGGGTGGGTCAGTGCCCGCCGCCCTCGGAGTGGCCGCCCTCGGCGCCTTCGCCGTGGTCGTCCGAGCCGTGGCCGTCCTCTGCGTGATGCTGGTTGTAGAACGTCGGCTCGGCGTTGCGGGCGACGTCCTGACGCTGCAGGTTGGCGCCGGCGTCGACCGGGGTGACGACGGTGACCTCACCGGCGTCGACCCAGGAGCCGTTCTCCTTCTTCTCGAACTTGAAGGTCAGCTTGGTGGTCAGGCCCGCCGCGACGGTGTCACCGGCGTCGTTGAGCTCGGCGGTCACCTTCTCCTCGGCCGGGGCCGCGCCGACCGGCTGGCCGCCTCGCAACGACTGGCCCGGGAGGATGACGCGGTCCTCGGCGTCGGCGCCCTCGGTGAACTCGATCGAGCCCTTCTCCGGGGTGATCGACTTCAGCCGGTACGGGGTGGTCTGGTCGGCGTTGGCGATGACGAACGCGACCTCGAACGGTCCGCCGTTGCCGAAGACGGTCGGGGCGTCGGACTCCGGGAACAGGATCTGAACGTCACGCAGCTGCAGTGCGTCGATGTTCACGTTCGCGCCGTTCACCGCGGGCAGCTGGTTGGCGGTCTGCGAGACTTGTCCCGCACCGCAACCGGTGGTGCCCAGGGCGACGGCGATGCCGATCGTGGCAACTGCGGTGGCCAGACGCGATGGCCGGACCGCCGACCGCCGTGCGGATGATGGAAGCACTGACACCCGATCCTCCCAGGTCATACGAAGTCGAATTGCAGCGCGCGAAACCCTGCACTACGCAGCGTAGTGGGCGCGGCGTGGAAAAGTCCGCCCGGGTACCCGATTCGGCCCGAAGGCGTCGTCGGGGCCCGGTTCCCCGAGGGTCCCCGAGGTGCCTCCGACAGCCCTTGCCGGCGCACTCCGACGGGGCCGGGGAGATGCCCGGTTTGCGTGACGCCCGACACGCTGCTACGGGACCCCCGCCTACCTCGGAAGAACCTGCAGTGCAACCGGTTCACCGCGTTGACCTGCACCGTTGGGTGGGGCACTCGGAACGCCCGTGCTAGACTGGGTTCACTCGAAAGGGGCAAGGAACATTGAATTTCAAAGTTGGCGACACCGTCGTTTACCCCCATCACGGTGCTGCTCGGGTCGAGGACATCGTGACCCGAACCATCAAGGGTGAACAGATCGAATACCTTGTTCTCAAGGTTGCCGACGGTGACATGACCGTTCAGATTCCCTCCTCGAAGTTGGAGTACGTGGGCGTCCGCGACGTGGTCGGGCAAGAGGGTCTCGATCAGGTCTTCCAGGTGTTGCGGGCCCCGCACACCGAAGAGCCGACCAACTGGGCACGGCGGTTCAAGGCGAACCAGGAGAAGCTGATCTCCGGCGACATCATCAAGGTCGCCGAGATCGTGCGTGACCTGTGGCGTCGCGAGCAGGACCGCGGATTGTCGGCCGGCGAGAAGCGCATGCTGACCCGCGCCCGTCGCGTTCTCGTCGACGAGCTGTCGCTCGCACAGAACACCGACGACGAGAAGGCGGCCAGCATCCTCGACGAGGTCCTCGCCGCCGCTTCCTGAGTCGGGTGAACGCTCGGACCAGGACATACCCATAGTGACCACCACGCCGGAGTCCTCCGGCGCAGTCTGCGTCATCATCCCGGCCGCCGGGTCGGGCACCCGGCTCGGCGAGCCGGTGCCCAAGGCGTTCGTCGACGTGTGCGGCCGGACCATCATCGAGCGCTGCGTCGACAACATCCCGGCGGCGCTGGGTGCATCGGTCGTCGTCGTGGTGCCGGCCGACCTCGTGGAACGGGCTCGTGAGCTGCTGCCGGACACCATCGTGGTGCCCGGCGGCGCTCACCGTTCCGAATCCGTGCGCGCCGGCATCGCGGCAGCAGACGCCGCCGACATCCTTCTCGTCCATGACGCGGCGCGACCTCTCACGCCCGCGGGTGTCTTCACCCGGGTCGTCGAGGCGGTCGCCGCGGGACATCCCGCGGTCGTGCCGGGTCTCCCGGTGGCCGACACACTCAAGCAGGTCGTCTCCGGCGACGACGGACTCGACCGCGTCGAGCACACCGTCGACCGCGAACGACTCCGCGCCATCCAGACGCCTCAGGGCTTCACCCGCGAGGCGCTGCTGCGCGCCCACGCCGACGACTCCGGTCTCGCGACCGACGACGCCGGCCTCGCCGAGCGCTGCGGCATCGACGTCCACGTCGTCCCGGGAGACCCCTTGGCCATGAAGATCACCACTCCGTGGGATCTGCGGATCGTCCGCGACGTCGTCGCGGAATCGGAGAGCACCGCGACCGGGACGACCCCGGAGGGGGAACCGCGATGAGGGTCGGAATCGGGACCGATGCGCACCGCGTCGACGCGTCCGCCGAATGCTGGATGGTCGGGCTCCACTTCCCGGGAGAGGCCGGTTGTGAGGGCCACTCCGACGGCGACGTCGGCGCCCACGCGCTGTGCGACGCCGTCCTCTCGGCCGCCGGTCTCGGCGACGTCGGCTCGGTCTTCGGGACCGGTCGGCCGGAATGGGAGGGCGTCTCCGGCGTCGCCATGCTCCGGCACGTCGCCGAACTCATCGCCGCGGAGAACCTCCGGGTCGTGAACGCCGCCGTCCAGGTCATCGGCAACCGTCCGAAGATCGGTCCGCGCCGGGCCGAGGCCCAGCAGGTCCTGTCGGAGGCGCTGGGCGGACCGGTCTCCGTGTCCGCCACCACGACCGACGGGCTCGGCATGACCGGCCGAGGCGAGGGCATCGCCGCGGTCGCGACCGCGCTGCTCGCCGAACCCTGAGACCCGGCACCGGACCCCCATCCCAGGGCCCCTTGACCGTT
The DNA here is from genome assembly GCF_039939235.1 of Gordonia aurantiaca. Taxonomy (NCBI): domain Bacteria; kingdom Bacillati; phylum Actinomycetota; class Actinomycetes; order Mycobacteriales; family Gordoniaceae; genus Gordonia; species Gordonia aurantiaca. The sequence continues at coordinate 582,145 of NZ_JBDUUF010000001.1, forward strand.
CGGCCCCTGACCCTCGGGCTCCGACCATGCTCCGGGGTCTCGGTCTCTGGGCCTCGACCCCTGGGAGTCAACCCCTGGGCCTCAGCGGGATCCGGCCTCGAGCAGGATCCGGCACGCCCGGTCGACGGCCTCGGCCGGCGGCGTCAGGCGCTTCGCGAGGCGCGCCGCACCTTCGGCCAGCGCCGGATCGGTGATCGGATCCAGATCCGACGGCCCGAACCGTGCCAGTTTGTTTCCGCATCCGGCGCCCGCCCGGCGTAGCGCGGCAGCCCACATCGGCTGGTCGGCGCTGAGCCACGCGATGATCGACGGGATCCCGGCTCGGGTGGCGGCCGCGGTGGTTCCGGCGCCGCCGTGGTGGACGGCGCCGCGGCAGCGCGGGAGCAGGCTGTCATGATCGACCGGTTCGGTCAGGTGAAGGAGCCGATCATGCTGCGGCAGTGCGTGATCGGTGTGCCCGATGACCCGCAGCCCGCGGTCGAGCAGTGACGTCACGATGCCGCCGATCTGTTCCGCGGTGATCTTCATGCTGCCGAAACCGACATAGACCGGGGCCTCGCCGGCGGTTGCCCAGGCGACGGCCCGGGACGTCGCCTCGGTGTCGTCGGACAACACCGCCCGGAGTTCCGCGTCTGGTGCCAGGAATCCGGTGAACGGGCGCTGCGGGCCCCACTCCGCGTCCAGGCCCGGGAACAGGGTCGCGTCGTAGGCCTGGATCTCCGGCACACCCCGACTCCGAAGCCGTTTTCCGAGAGGGCCTTTCACGTGCGGCAGGCCGAGTTCGTCACGGAGGCGGCGGTCGCCCGATCGCATCGTCAGCCAGTAGGCCCGGTCCGCGGCCGCCCAGGCGGCGCGGGAGACCACGCGCGGGAGCTCGCGGTACCCGACGTCGAGACCGCGGTTAGGGCGCAGCGGGCAATAGTGCAGGGGCACAAAGGAGATGCCCCGGCTCTGGGCGATCGCGTCGGCGCGGTCCTGGGCCAGCGGACCGGTGACGAGGACGTCGGAGACATCGGCGAGTTCACCCATCACCTGTTCGGAGGTCGCGCGACCGTGATCGCCGATCTCGCGCAGCGCGGCGAATCGAACCCGCGGGTTCTTCGACTTGAGGCGCTCCTTGACCAGCGGGCTGGCGAGCAGCTCCGCCGTCGACGGTGCGAGAACCCGGGTGGGCAGTCCGGCCGACCCGGGCAGCCCCACCAGGTCCTCGGTCACGGCGAAGCGGACCTCGTGGCCGCGTCTGGCGAGTTCGGCACCCACCACGATCGCCGGCTGGATGTCGCCGCGGCTGCCGTGAACGGTGAACGCAAATCTCATGCGCCCCAACTTCTTCCGGTGAGACCCCAGGTGGCGAGCTCGTCGGTGACGAGCGTGCGCAGCGCCGCGACGTCGGGGATGCGCACCGGGTCGAGGGAGCTGACGCTGAACATCACGTCGCCGTTGTTGATGGCAAGCCATCCGCTGATGCCGCCCTTGGCATCGCGCAGCAGCGTGACGTCGTCGGCGGCGGTGACGGCGCGGACGGCCAGATCCGCCGGCACCCCCGTGCCGAGCGTGGCGAAGAAGTCGGGAACGTGGCCGACGTTCGACGCCAGGCACAGCGGGTTGGTGGCCTGCGCGGCCAGGCGCCGGGCGGCCGCCTGCGGGAGCGCCTGCATGATGACCGCACGGTTGGCGACCGTGCCGGGACGGACCGCGAGCCGTTCGTAGGCCTCCTTGCATGCGACGCGGATGTCGGTCAGGTCGTCGTACCGGCTCGGTGACACCTCGATGTAGGCGCGGGCGCCCGAGGTGGCGTTCGCACGCCGGTCGGCGGGATCCGTGCGGGTCGAGACGGGCAGCGACAACGGCATCACGTCGCCCTTCGACACCCGGCCGCAGCGTTCGAGGAGGCCGACCATGAGCGCGGCGAAGAGGCTGTTGTCGGTGCCGCCGCGGGCCTTGGCGGCAGCGGTGAAGTCGTTGGCGGGGACGAGCACGGTGACGTTCGGGGTGGCCTGCGCCGTGGCCAGGTCGGTGTCGGGGGCAGGCGTGCCGGTGACCCGTTCCGGGGTGACCGGCGTCTCGGTGCGGGATTCCTGCCACACCCGGTAGGCCGTCGACGCGGCGCTGCCCAGCAGGTCGGCCGCGTCGATCGCGTCATCGACGAGATCGGGTTCGGTTCCCGGCGTGTATTTGAGATCATGGACGGCCTCCATGACCGCCAGGGTGCCGGAACCGCCGTCGGCGATGACGTGCGCGATCGTCAGCGACACCAGGACCGCCGAGCCGTCGGCCACACGGGCCACGGCGAACCGCCACGCCGGCCCGGTCACGACGTCGAGGGGCAGGTCGGTCTGGGCGCGAGCCCACGCCTCCTCGCCGCCGGCCGGGATGGGTTCGGCGGCCACGGTCACCGACCCCGCCTCGGGCGTGTATCGCCAGTACGCGCGCCCCGGGCCGCGATGGCGTCCGACGAGCCTGCTCATCCGGCCGGTGAGCATCCGTTCCGCGACGCCGCGCAACGCGTCGACGTCGACGGTGCCGGGGAACCGCCACACCGTCTGCATGACGACGGGCATCCCGAGGATCGTGTCGAGCTTGACGAAGAGGTCGTCGTCGGCGGTGAGCCGGTCGACGGTGGACGCCGACGGGACGAACGGTGTGCGACGGACGAGTGAGGCGATTTTCATGCCTGCCATACCCCTTCGGAAAACGTGATCCTTCGCACAGTTTCGGCACGCAAAGACGCTTCGCCGGAGCGAGCGATCATGTGAGCGATCTCACGCCGCAGATTCACGTCGGTGCCTTTCGAAGGACTGGTGGGGTCGCGGACCGGCGAGGGTGACGAGGTGGTCGAACGCTTCCGCATCGGATCGGCGGGGACTCGCGGTCTGTGACGATTTGCTTCCTCATGCCAAGTGTCTCTTGGGATTCGGTGTCGCAGTGTCATTCCCGAGTCCGCCGGGGTGGATTCATCGGCCCGAGACTGCGGGACACACTACCGGAGAATCCGCGGCCCGCCGATGGGGTATCGCAGCTTTCCCCGGGCCGCCGGCCGATCGGTCCCGAAAACGGCCCAACCAGCGATCATTAGCGGATCTCTTGAGAATTCTCATTTCGTACGGCGAACTATTCATTCGATCGGATTCGGGTTACTGTCGTGACCGCCAGGCCGCCACCGTGATGGGTGTCGGTTCACATTCTTGGCGCTGACCACGTGCATTGGGACCCCGGAAGGACGCAGCGGCATGACCGGTACTCACGCCGATCTGTCGGGCGTCGTGACGTCCGCCGATCCGGATCGGCTCTGGGACGAATGACCCGGTTCAGGCGCCTTTCGGAAACGTCGACGGAACGCATGACCTCCGGTTTACTGTTCTGCCGAATGATGTGTTCGGGGACACATCCATCCGTCACGTTCACGAGGAGGTTGTGTCCGCGTCGGTCCATGACCGGCGAACGCTGCTGACGCACGGTGCAGCGAACGGCCCGGGGAGGGGCCGGTCCAGACATCAAACGGGGGCCGAAACGTGTGAGAAAGCGCACGGGAGGTTCTGTATATGGAGTACACCGAGCTCGACGACTATGCGATGCCCGGAGGAACGGTCACCGCATGGGAGCCGACGGTCGATGCCGCCGAGTGGCAGACCGATTCGCGACAGCTGTCCTACATGCATCTCGAGCACGCCCGTCGGGCGGTCCGCGAGGGAGATGAGTGGTACAGCCAGTGGATCGGCACCGCGTTCCGCATCGAGCGCCCGCTCGACCGCGATGCGTTCGGGCGCATGCTCCTGGGGTGGTACCGCAGGCACGAGGCGTTCCGTACCTCGGTCCGGTTGCACGACCCGTCGAACCCCGAGGGTGATCTGACCCGAGTCACCGTCGCCGCCGACGCGATCTCGGTGCGCGAGCGCCACTTCGGTTCCGATCTGGAACCCACCGAGGTCTCCGAACTGGTCACCGAATACTTCAACAGCACCGTCTCGCCGCTGAAGTGGCCGCACTGCATCGCGGTCACCGTCGAGACCCCGGGGGACGACGGCTTCCTGGTCGTCTTCGCCGCCGACCACACCGTGATGGACGCCTACACGCAGGTGTTCGCGATCCGTGAGCTGACCGCCCTCTACGTCTCCGAGGTCACCGGTGAGCCGCACAAGCTCGCCGAGTTCGGCAGCTACCTCGACTTCAGCGACGCCGAGCGCCGTCTGGGCGAGCAGATCGACGCCAACAACATCGCAGTCAGCAAGTGGCGCAACTTCTTCGACGAGACCACCACGGAGATCCAGCCGACCCCGATCCCGGGCTTCCCCGACTTCGCGGTGGCGGCCGACGCGCCCCGCACCATCGCCGCCGAGCGCACCCCCGCCCCGGGTTTCCAGTCGACGCTGTCGCACTGGCTGCTCGACCCCGCGGAGACCAAGCGCTTCGACGCCGTGTGCAAGGGCGCCGGGTCGTCGATGACCGCAGGCATCTACACCGCGCTGTCGATGACCTCGGCCGCGCTGACCGGCAGCGCCGACCTGCGCTTCATCAGCCCCGTGCACACCCGCAACTCCATCGAGTGGGGCGAGGCCGTCGGCTGGTTCGTCGGCATCATCCCGGTAGCGCTGCGCCCGGGTCGTCCGCAGAGGTTCACCGAGGCGCTGTCCTCGGTCGCCGCGAGCTCCGCGCAGTACAAGGACATCGGCAGCGCACCGTTCGCGCCGGTCGCCGAGCTCATCGGCGGCGACGTGACCCCGCCCGGGTTCGTGATCTCCTACATCGACCTGCGGCACGCCGAAGGCGCCGCCGAGTGGGAGCCGCGCAAGGCCCGCGTGCTGCGTAGCGCGACCCGCGACGCCGACGAGGTCTACTTCTGGATCAACCGCATCCCGACCGGCGTCAACGTCTCGTCGCGGTTCCCGCTCGAGGACGCGCCGAAGGTCGAGGTGTTCCTGTCCACCTTCGCCGCGATCCTGAAGCAGATCGTCGCGGACGGGGACTGCGAGTACACCTACGGCAGCGCGGCGGAGTCATCCGCCGCCGTGCTCGCCGGCAACCCGACGGGTGCGCTCGAGGGCTAGACGATGAAACTCTCGAGTTCCGAGTCGTGGGAGGTCGCCGGGGGCGAGCTCGTCCGATGGCGTCCGGTGCCGGGCGGCTTCGCCGAAGAGGCGAGCGCACCGGTGTCGGAGAACGAGCGATTCCATCTGACGTCGCTGTCGGCCGGGCAGCCCGGCTGGATGGCCCTGACGCTCGACTTCCCGCAGCGGCTCGATCCCGATCTCCTCGGCGACGTCGTCGGTTCGGTCATCACGCGTCACGACGCGTTGCGCAGCCACTATGTGCGCACGCCGGAGGGCGGCTTCGCCCGGCTCCTGCACGCGACCGCCGACGTCAAGGAGGAGGTCCGCGAGGACCGCACCGGTCTCGGGGCCCGAGAGTTCGCCACCCGGTTGGCCGACGACATCGGCGAGACCTGTGATCCGTTCCAGCCGATGCCGCACTACCTGGCGGCGGTGCTGCGCCCGTCGAGCACGACGCTGATCTGTGGATTCGACCACTGCTACGTCGACGCGCGGTCGCTGGCGGTGGTGGCGAACGAGATCTGCGAGCTGATCCACGGCCGCGCGCTCCCGGCCGCGCCGTCGGGACTCGAAGCGGTGCGCAAGGTGGCCGCGGCGGAGGCCTGCGTCCCCGCCGACGACCCACGCGTCGCCGAGTGGGAGGGCTTCCTGTCGGCCACCGGCTGGCGGGTCCCGGAGTTCCCGCTCGACCTCGGCGTCGACCCCGGCGCCACGTACCCGGTCAAGACCATGGTGCGGACCCTGCTCCCGGCGAGTGAGGCGGCCCGGTTCTCCTCGACCGTCCACCGGGCCGGGGCCCGGACCTACCCGGCACTGCTGACCTGCGCCGCCAAGGCCATCAGCGCCGCCGGTGGACCCGAGGACGTGGCGACCGTCGTGCCGACCGGCACCGGAGCCGGACCCGGCGTGGTGTGCTGGTCGGTGGGCAACGCGCCGATGATCATCCGCTCGACGGGCGACCTCGACGCGGCCATGCACGCCAACACCGACCGGCTCGCGGCCGCGCTCCCGCTGGCCGAGATCGGGCTGACACCGGTCTACACGGCGTTCGGTGACCGCCTGCGCCCCAGTCGCCACGACGTCTTCATGATGTCCTACGTCGACTACACGCGGATGCCGACGCCGGCATGCGACGTGGCCGTCCGGCAGGTGTCCAGCCAGAAGCCCACCGACACCGCCCAGTGGTGGCTCTGGCGTGATCACGACGGCATCCACGTCCGCGTCCGCTACCCCGACACCGAGCGCGCCGCGAGGGTGCTCTCCGGTGTCCTCGACGAGATGGCGGCCCTGGCCGGTTCGGTCATCGGTGTGACCGGCTGCACCGGCACCGCGTGACGGCGTCTTCGCAGGCCGACACCACCGGCGACCACGCCGAGCGCGGTCGGTCGGGGGATCCCGGTCCGGTAGGATGGCCGGTCGTGACCCTGCGCCTGTATGACACCAGCTCCCGAGAGGTGCGCGACTTCGTGCCGCTGCGCCCAGGCCAGGCGACGGTGTACCTCTGTGGTGCGACAGTGCAGGGCGTTCCCCACATCGGACACGTCCGTAGCGGCATCGCCTTCGACATCCTCCGTCGCTGGCTGACCCACAAGGGTCTCGACGTCCTGTTCGTACGCAACGTCACCGACATCGACGACAAGATCCTCCGCAAGGCCGCCGAGGCCGGCCGCCCGTGGTGGGAGTGGGCCGCCACGCACGAGCGGGCCTTCGACGACGCGTACCGCGCACTCGGCGTGCTGCCGCCGTCCGCCGAGCCGCGTGCCACCGGCTTCGTCACGCAGATGGTCGAGTACATGGAGCGCCTGATCGAGCGCGGCCATGCCTACACCGCCGACGGCAACGTCTACTTCGACGTCCGCAGCCTGCCCGACTACGGCACCCTGTCCGGACACCGACTCGAGGACGTGCACCAGGGCGAGAGTGCCGGCACCGGTAAGCGCGACCACCGTGACTTCACGTTGTGGAAGGCGGCCAAGCCCGGCGAGCCATCGTGGCCGACGCCGTGGGGCCGCGGACGCCCCGGCTGGCACCTCGAGTGCTCGGCCATGGCGACCAGCCTCCTCGGTGGAGAGTTCGACATCCATTGTGGCGGAATGGATCTGGTCTTCCCGCACCACGAGAACGAGATCGCCCAGGCGCACGGCGCCGGGGACCCGTTCGCGCGCTACTGGTTGCACAACGGCTGGGTCACCATGGGTGGCGAGAAGATGAGCAAGTCGCTGGGCAACGTGGTGTCGATCCCTGCGATGCTCGAACGCGTGCGCGCCGTCGAACTGCGCTACTACCTCGGCAGCGCCCACTACCGGTCGATGCTCGAGTACTCGCCGGGTGCGCTCACCGAGGCCGCGGCGGGATACCGCCGCGTCGAGTCCTTCCTGCACCGGGTGTCCTCGCGGGTCGGCGAGGTCGCCGTCGGTGAGATCGATCCGGAGTTCGCCGAGGCCCTCGACGACGATCTCGGCGTGCCGGCCGCGCTGGCCGTCGTGCACAACGTCGTCCGTCAGGGCAACACCGCGCTCGAGGGCGGCGACGGCGCCGCGGCACTCGCGGCCGCGTCGAGCGTGCGCGCCATGATGGGCATCCTCGGCGTGGACCCGCTCGACGAGCAGTGGGTCGACGGCGGCGACGAGTCGGCCGCGACCGCGGCGCTCGACGTGCTGGTGCGCGCAGAACTGCAACGACGCGCCGAGGCGCGTGCGGCCAAGGACTGGGCCACCGCCGACGCGGTGCGCGACCGTCTGGCCGAAGCCGGCATCGAGGTGACCGACACCCCGGACGGTGCACAGTGGGCATTGAAGGGTGAGGCCTGATGGCTGGTAATTCCAGGCGCCGCGGCGCGGTTCGCAAGTCCGGCACGAAGAAGGGGCAGGTCGTCGGTTCCGGCGGCCAGCGCAGGCGCGGCCTCGAGGGTCGCGGCGCGACCCCCAAGGCGGTCGACCGGCCATACCACCCCGCGCACAAGCGGGCCAAGGCGGCGTCGAAGGCGAAGACGAGCCGTCCCCGGGCGAAGGAGGACGGGCCCGAGTACGTCCTCGGCCGCAACCCCGTTGTCGAGTGCCTGCGCGCCGGTGTGCCCGCGACCGCCCTCTACGTCGTCGGCAGCACCGAACCCGACGAGCGACTCGCCGAGGCGGTGAAACTCGCCGGGGACCAGGGGATCTCGATCCTCGAGGTCGGCAAGCCCGAACTCGACCGTCTCTCCACGAACGGTCTGCACCAGGGCATCGCCCTGCAGGTGCCGGAGTTCGAGTACGCACATCCCGACGACCTGATGGCCGAGGCGCAGGCCAGCGGCACCCCGCCGTTGCTCGTCGCGCTCGACAACATCACCGACCCGCGCAACCTCGGTGCGGTGATCCGCTCGGTCGCCGCGTTCGGCGGTCACGGTGTGGTGATCCCCGCCCGTCGCAGCGCCAGCGTCACCGCGGTGGCGTGGCGGACCAGCGCCGGCGCCGCCGCGCGCCTGCCCGTCGCACGCGCGACCAATCTCAACCGCACGCTCAAGGAATGGGCCGAGACCGGCGCCCAGCTCGTCGGTCTCGACGCCGGTGGCGACGTCTCGCTCGACGACTACGACGGCACCGGTCCGACCGTCATCGTCGTCGGCTCCGAGGGCAAGGGATTGTCGCGCCTGGTGCGCGAGAACTGCGACTCCATCCTCTCCATCCCGATGGCCGGCGAGGTCGAGAGCCTCAACGCCTCGGTGGCCGCCGGAGTGGTGCTGGCGGAGTTCGCGCGGCAGCGGCGACAGAGGTGAGCCGACCTCTCGGTGCCCGAGGCGCGGGCGCCGCTCCAAGCGCTCACCGAGTCGGTCTGTGACCCAACCGGTTTCGCTATCGGCGTCTGGGCTCCGACGGCTTCAGCGCGACGCCGGCCCGCGCGAGTGCTTCGCGGACGGCGTGCGCGTGTCCGACGGCGCCCGGGGTGTCGCCGTGCAGGCAGATCGAGTCGGCGGCGACGTCGATGACCGAGCCGTCGACGGCCTTGAGCTTGCCGGACGTCGCGAGATCCACGACGCGCCGGGCGATCTCGTCGCTGTCGTGCAGCACGGCGCCGGGTTGGTTGCGCGGCACCAGGATTCCCTCGGAGGTGTAGGCACGGTCGGCGAAGGCCTCCACGATGAACGGCAGCCCGGCACGTTCGGCACGGGCCAGCACCTCCGAGTTCGGCAGTCCCATCACCGCGAGATCGGGGTTCACGTCGCGCACCGCGGTGATCACCGCATCGGCCTGTTGCTCATGGCGTACCACCGTGTTGTACAGCGCCCCATGGGGTTTCACGTACGACACCGTGCCGCCGACCGAGCGCGCGATCGCTTCGAGCGCGCCGATCTGGTACACGAGGTCGGCGATCAGGTCGCGCGAGGACATCTCCATGAACCGTCGCCCGAAGCCGGCCCGGTCGGGATAGGACACCTGCGCGCCGATCCGTACCCCTCGTTCGACGGCGGCCCGGCAGGTCGCGAGCAGCTCGGCCGGCGTCCCCGCGTGGAAGCCGCACGCCACGTTGGCGGAGGTGACGATGGTCAGCATCGACTCGTCGTCGCCGACGCCCTCGCCGAGATCGGCGTTGAGATCGATGAGTGCCCGGGTGGCCTCGCCCGGGTCGCTGTCGGCGGTCATGGACCGATTCTAGGTCCGCAGGTCGTGGGGTCCGTGGATCCCGGGCAGACGGATCGGCCGATTCGTCTACGGTGGGGACATGGCACTGCTCGACACCAAGGTCACCACGGTCAACGGCGTCGTCGGTGGCGCACGGGGGAAGCGGCTGCGCCGCGGCACGATCAGCTGGCGGGGGATTCCGTTCGCCGCCCCACCGGTCGCTCACCGGCGGTTCCGTGCGCCGGAGCCCGCCCACGACTGGCCGGGGGTGCGTGACTGCACGCGGCTGCCCAAGGCTGCCATCCAGGAGAAGCGCTTTACCGCGGTGGCGCCGGGCCGGTTCGCGCCGATGGGGGAGGACTGCCTGACCCTCAACGTGTTCTCGCCCGAGGTAGCCTCCAGCCGTCCGCGCCCGGTGATGGTGTTCATCCACGGGGGCGCCTTCATCCTCGGCACGGCCGCGACCCCGCTCTACGACGGCGCATTCCTCGCCCGCGCGCAGGACGTCGTCGTGGTCACCATCCAATACCGCTTCGGGCCCTTCGGATTCCTCGACTTCTCGCAGTTCTCCACCGACGACCGCCCGTTCGACGCGAATGTGGGCCTGCTCGACCAGATCGCCGCGCTGCAGTGGGTGCAGGACAACATTGCAGCCTTCGGCGGGGACCCCGACAACGTCACCGTCTTCGGCGAGAGCGCCGGTGGCACGTCGGTGCTGGCGCTGCTGTCGACACCGGCCGCGACGGGCCTGTTCCACCACGCGATCGCGCAGAGCCCCGCGCCCGAGCTCATCGTCGAGCAGGACGCGGCGACCGTCTACGCCGACGAGTTCGTGCGGATCCTGCGCGACCCGCAGCGTCGGCACACGCGGATGGAACGCGACGAGGAGCCGATCGACCCGGCCGAGGCGCAGCGGCTGCTCACCAATCCGAACCCGGCAATCCTGCTGGAGGCGGGCAACAAGCTGATGCGGTTCGCCATGCGGGCGGCCGGCGGGGCCATCCCGTTCGCACCGGTCGTCGACGGTGACCTGCTGCCGCGAACGCTGATCGACGCGGCCGGCGCCGGACTGACGATCCCGGTCCCGCTGGTCATCGGCAGCAACCGCGACGAGGCGAACCTCTTCGCGAAGCTGTGGAAGGTGCTGCCCGACGCCGAGCGGACGCTGATGCGGGTCGAGGACGAGGAGGTGCGGCGCGAGATCGCCGCGCATTACACCGACGGCGATCGTGACCGGCTCCGGCTGGCCGGCGACTCCATCTTCTGGGCGCCGATGACCGCCTTCGCCGACGGGCACAGCAAGGTTGCGCCGACCTATGTGTACCGGTACGACTACCGCACGAAGGTGTTGGAGGCCACCGGATTCGGTGCCACTCACGCCACCGAGCTGTTCACCGTGTTCGGCGCCTACCGGGCACCGCTGGGCGCGGGCCTGGCCGTCGCGGACTGGTCCGGCACACGACGCGTCACCGAGAACGTGCAGGCCCGCTGGGGCAATTTCGCCCGCCACGGCGACCCGGGACTCGGCTGGCCCGTCTACGACACCTCCGGACGCAAGGTCCTGGTCATCGACGATCCCGACCACGTGGTCGCCGATCCGGACACGTTGCGGCGCCAGGCCTGGTACCGGGTACACGCACCGGCCCGGTAGCCCTCCGGCGGTCAAGTGGTCCTCCAACGGCCAGGTGTAATGCTCCGGCGGCCCACCAGTGCTCCGGCGGCCCACCAGAACTCGGGCGGCCAGTGGTCCTCGGAGACCCCGCGGTCTCAGCCGGGCAGCCAGTCGGTCGGTGGGTCCGCGGCGAGGTAGTTCAGCACCAGCGGGTTGAAGAGCTCCGGTGACTCCACCGGCACGATGTGCGTTCCCGGCAGGACCGCCAACCGCGCGTTCGGCAGGGTTCGCACGATGTCCAGCGCGTGCTCGATCTTCACGATGCCGCGATCGGGGACCACCACGAGTGTCGGCGCCTCGACGCCGGAGAAGTCCGACACCGCGTAGTCGGGTTCGGTGGTCAGCATGTGCAGCGTCTTGTCGTAGATGACCTCGAAGTGCTCGGGGCCGTCGGGTGAGGTCTCGTCGTGGTGCTGGCGCAGGTACTCGACCGTCTCGGGGTTCCTGCGCAGCACGAGCTCGACGAACTCGTCGGTGCGCCGTCCGGCGGCGTTGAGATAACCGCCGACGAACACCACACGATTGACCAGTTCCGGTCGCTCGCGCGCCACGAGCAGGGCGATCACCGCTCCGTCCGCCCAGCCGACGAGGTTCGCGCGGGCGCCGACCACGTCCTCCAGGTAGGCGATCGTGCGTTCGAGGATCGACGCGAACGTGAAGTCGCCGGGCACGTCCGGGCTGTGCCCGTGACCGGGCCGTTCCGGCAGGAACACGTGGAGTCCGGCGTCGACGAAGTCGGTCACCTGGGCGCCCCAGGTGGCAGCGGAGGCGAAGATCCCGTGGAGGAGCACCGTCGGGACGCCCTGCGGGTCGCCGCCGGAGAAGTGCCAGACGGTCGACCCGGCCACCTCCACGTACACGCCGCCGTCGATCTGCTCACCGACGCGAACCGGCCGCATGGCGCTCCCTTGGTCGTGTGTCGTCATGACGTCCGCCATGGTTGCAGAGTTGGCCCACACCGGGGTGAATCGTTGGCGAATCGAGACGCGTTGGCGTCCGGGTTTCCGGCCGTTGCCTAGGGTGGCGTCATGGTGAGGGGAGCGATGCGGCGACGGAGGGCGCGGGCGCTCGCGACCGTATGCGCCGCGGGTGTGCTGGTCGTCGGGTCGTCCGGTTGCGGTTCCGACGACTCCGTCTCCGAGTCGACGGCCGGGCTCTCGACGACGCAGGTCGCGACGGTGACCACGAGATCGACCACCGCGTCGGCCACGGCTTCGGCCGGAACGTCGAGCCCGCCGTCCGCGAGCGGCCGGATCCGACGGTCGGAGTCGACCACCCCGAGCGTCGTCTATCGCCCGCCCTACATCGATCACGTGGAGTGGACCGACACCGCGGTGGGGCCGAGCCTGTCGGTGTTCCCCACGACGTCGGGCCGCTACACCGACGATCCGGCCGGGATGGTCACGGCCTGGCAGGAGGTCCTCGCTCTCGACCCGAGCGCGGACACGCCCGGAATGCAGGCGCAGTTCGACTGCCACTGGCGGTTCGCGCGGATCGTCGACCCGGAGAAGACGAGCTGGAACCTCGAGCCGGGGCGGCCGGTCGTCACCGAGCAGGAGATGATCGCCGCGCGCTGCAACCCCGGGTTCGCCGAGGAGTACTGACACGTCGCCGTGTCGCTTCGCCGCGGTCGCGTCGCATGTCGGTTCGCCGCGGTGCATTCGGTCCGGTCAGCGCGTGCGGTACACGCGGCGCGACCCGACCACACGGCAGACCACGTAGATCGCGAACGAGATGATGGTGACGAACACCGACACCGGTAGCTTCGGCGCCAGCGACAGCAGCAGCCCGCCGACCGCGGCTATCTCGGCGAACACGACCGAGAGCACCAGCGCCCGAACGGGGTTGGCGGTGATCCGGGCGGCGGCCGCGCCGGGTGTGATCAGCAGCGACATCACCAGCAGGGCGCCGATGATCTGCACGCCCTGCGCACAAGCGAGACCCATGACGATCGCGAACACCACCGACAGGGTGCGCACGGGCACGCCGCGGGCCTGCGCGACACGGGGGTCGGTGGAGGCGAACAGCAGCGGCCGGTAGATGACCGCCAGCACCACCACGACCACCGCGGCGGTGATCGCGATGGCGACCAGGCCCTGCACGCCGACGCTCACGACCTGGCCGGTGAGCAGTGCGAACCCGGTACCGATCCGTCCGTAGAGCGCGAGGAACAGCACGCCGATGCCGAGGCCGAAGGCCATCACCACACCGATGACCGAATCCCGTTCGCGCGCCTTGTTGCCCATCCAGCCGAAGACGGCGGCCGCGACGACGGCGCCGATGACGCCGCCGAGATTGACCGAGATCCCGGCCAGCAGGGCCGCGGCCGCACCGGTCACCGACAGCTCGCTGGCACCGTGGACGGCGAAGGACATCTGCCGGGCGACGATGAGCGGACCGAGTAGTCCGCCCACGAGTCCGAGCAGGACCATCGCGAGCAGCGCGTGCTGCACGAAGTCGTAGCCGAGGAGGTCGGCGGTCGTGGAGAAGTCCCACAGGTCGCTGAAACTTCGTTCGGCGGCCAGCGTCGCGGGGGCGCTCATGCCGGGCGCCTCCCGGGGGTCTCGGGCGCGACGCAGTGGTGGGCGTCCTCACCGCCGATCACGACGAGTCGGCCGTTGACGCGCAGGACCTCGACGTCGCTGCCGTACAGCTCGCTGAGCGTCTCGGTGGTCATGACCTCTTCGGGGGTGCCGATGCGGAACCGGCCACCGACGAGGTAGAGCACTCGGTCGACGTAGGGGAGGATCGGATTGATCTCGTGGGTCACGAAGACGACCGCGGTGCCCGCCTCCCGGCGACGGCGGTCGATGAGGTCGACGACGACGTGCTGGTTGGTGGGGTCGAGGCTCGCGAGCGGCTCGTCGCACAGCAGCAGGTCGGGTTCGCCGACGACCGCCTGCGCCACGCGCAGTCGCTGCTGCTCACCGCCGGACAGCACGCCGAGCGGGGCGTCGGCGTAATGCCGCGCGTCCACCGCGTCGAGGGCCCGGTCGACCAGCGCCCGCCGGCGCGACCGCCCGCGCAGGCCGAGACCCCAGCGGTTGCCGTCCACGCCGAATCCGACGAGGTCGCGGCCGCGGATGGCCATCGGGTCGGCATCGTCGGCGTGCTGTTGCGGGATGTAACCGATCGCCTCGGTGGTCTCGACCCTGCCGTGCTGCAGGTCGTACTGCCCGAGCAACACCCGCAGGAACGAGGTCTTGCCCGAGCCGTTGGGCCCGAGCACGGCGACGAACTCGCCGGGGGAGATCGTCAGATCCAGGTCGTCCCACAGGATGCGGTCGCCGAAGGCCAGGCGGGCGCCGGAGAACGTGACGACCGGGTCGCCCGTCGCTGTCGCCGGCACGCCGCTCACCTCGCTCCGCCGGAGGCGAGCGCAGCGGCGAGATCGTCGATCTGGCCGCGCTGCCAGGTCAGGTAGTCGCTGACGCCGTCGGGCAGGGTCTCGGTGAAGTCGACGACGGGCACGCCCGCCTTCCGGGCCACGCCGAGCATCGCCTCGGTGACCGGGTCGACAGCCTGCACGTTGTAGATCAGTGCCCGCACGCCGCGGTCGGCGAGGAGATCCTGCATCGCGGCCCGGTCGGCCGCGGACGGCGACTGCCCCTCCTCGACCGCCTGGGTGAAGCCGGCGGGTGCGGCGTCGACGAGACCGGCCTCGGCCAACAGGTGGCCCGCGAGCGGTTCGGTCTGGGCCACCTTCGCCCCGTCGTGTGCATTGCGGATCGCGTCCAGTTCGGTGCGCAGTTCGTCGATGCCGGTGGTGAAAGTCTCGGCGTTGGCGCGGTAGGTCTCGGCGTTGGCCGGGTCCTGCTCGGCGAGCGCGTCGGCGATCTTCTCGGCCACCTCGGCCACGACGGGAAGGTCGTAGAAGACGTGTTCGTTCTGCTCGCCCTCGTGGTGATGTGTCGCGTGGTCGTCGTGCTCCTCGTGCTCGCCGGAGCCGTGCGCCTCCCCGCCGAGGAGGTCGTGGGCGTCGACGACGGTGGCGGCGGAGTTCTGTGCGGCCTGCTCCATGTAGGAGTCGTAGTGGCCGCCGTTCATGACGATCACGTCGGCGTCGGCGATCTTCGCGGTGTCGGCGGCCGACGGCTCGAACTCGTGCGGATCGCCCTCGGCGCCGGTGTATATCGCGGTGACCGTGGCCTTGTCGCCGGCGACCGCGGAGGCGACCGAACCCCAGACATCGGTGGAGGTCACCACACTCGGGGTGCCGTCACCGGCACCCGACTCGCCCGAACATCCGGCCAGGACCAGTACGGCTGCGGACAGTGCACCGGCAGCCGCCAGCAGCGTTCTTCTCATCGACACCCTTTACGCAAATGACAATCGTTACCGAAAACAGTGTAGGGGATCGACGGTGCTCGCGCGAAGTCCCTCGTCGCAGGTGCGGTGCGCTCGTCGTCGCCGCCTCTTCTCTAAGGTGGAGAGCATGACCTCCAGCCCGATGCCGCGGCGTGTCGCATTGATCTCCGTGCACACCTCGCCGTTGGCGCAGCCGGGAACCGGCGACGCGGGCGGGATGAACGTCTACGTGTGGCAGACGGCCGTCCGTCTCGCCCGACGCGGGATCGAGGTGGAGATCTTCACCCGTGCCACGTCGTCGAGCGATGCCCCCGCGGTGGCCGCGGCGCCCGGGGTGACCGTCCGCCACGTCGTCGCCGGGCCCTTCGAGGGTCTCGACAAGCGCGATCTGCCGGCCCAGCTGTGCGCGTTCACCGCGGGCGTGCTGCGCGCGGAGGCCGCCCAGGCCCCCGGTCACTACGACGTGATCCACTCGCACTACTGGTTGTCCGGGCAGGTCGGGTGGTTGGCCCGCGATCGCTGGGGCGTGCCGCTGGTCCACACCGCGCACACCCTCGCGGCGGTGAAGAACGCCTCCCTCGCCGCCGGCGACACCGCGGAGCCGCAGCTGCGTGTCATCGGGGAGCAGCAGGTCGTCGGCGAGGCCGATCGCCTCGTGGCGAACACCGAAACCGAATCGGCCGAACTGATCTCGATGTACGGCGCCGACGCCGACCGCATCGACGTGGTGACCCCGGGCGCCGACCTGGACTGCTACACACCGGGATCGTCGCAACAGGCGCGTGCCGCCCTGGGCCTCGACCCCGCCGAGACCATCGTGACCTTCGTGGGGCGCATCCAGCCGCTCAAGGCGCCCGATCTGCTCGTCGATGCCGTCGCCCCGCTCATCAAGGACGCCGACGCAGCCGCCCGCAAGCTGCGGTTGCTGATCGTCGGCGGCCCGTCGGGTTCGGGTCTGGAACGGCCCACTGCGCTGATCGACCAGGTCGCCGCGCTCGGGATCGGTGACTCGGTCACCTTCCTGCCGCCGCAGCCCTCCCACCGGCTGGCGCAGGTCTATCGGGCGTCGGATGTCGTTGCGGTGCCGAGTCATTCGGAGAGCTTCGGTCTGGTTGCCATCGAGGCGCAGGCATGTGGGACCCCGGTCATCGCCGCGAACGTCGGCGGCCTCGGGGTCGCGGTCGACGACGGCCGGTCCGGTGTGCTCGTCGACGGTCACGACGTCGGGGACTGGACCAACGCTCTGGAAAAGCTTCTCGGACAACCCGATCGGCTGGCCGAGCTCGGACGCAACGCCCGCGCCCACGCCGAACAGTTCTCCTGGGAGCACACCGTGGACGGGCTCGTCGAGAGCTACCGTCATGCCATGCGATCCTTTGCCGCCCAAGGCGATTCCGCTCAGTACGATGCGGGTCAGTCCGGGCCTGGCCAGGGCGGGGCGCGCGTCCGTCGACGCTGGCGCCGCCGCCGCAACCGGGTGACCGCTTGAGGCCCCCTGCGTATCGGATCGAATCGTGTTCGCACACACCACCAGAGAGGATGCCGTGAGTCGCAACGAGGTCGTCGAACTGCTCGAGAAGACACTGACCGACAGCGGGATCGAGTTCTCCCGCAAGAGTGGTGGGGGTGCCGAGGTCGACCACATCGTCCTCGAACTGCCGGGTGAGCACAAGCTCAAGACGACGGTGCTGCTGACGGCCAGCGACCACGGAGTCCGCGTCGAGGCGTTCGTGTGCCGGCGTCCCGACGAGAACTTCGAGGCCGTCTACAAGTTCCTGCTCAAACGCAACCGCCGCCTCTACGGCGTCGCATACACGATCGACAACACCGGCGACATCTACCTGGTGGGGCGGATCTCCGCCGAGGCGCTGACCTCCGATGAGGTCGACCGCGTCCTCGGACAGGTCCTCGAGGCCGCGGACACCGACTTCAACACCCTGCTGGAACTGGGCTTCATCACCTCGATCCAGCGTGAGTGGGCGTGGCGCGTCGCCCGCGGCGAGTCGCTGCGCAACCTGCTGCCGTTCGAGCACCTCATCGACAAGGATGCGCTCCCGGAGCCGGGTGAGCCGCTCGAGGGACGTTACGTGCCGGGCGAGTCCGTGGTGGACGGCGCGCAGGCGGCCAGTGGTGAGGGGGCCGACGAGGGCTGAGGAGCCTCGCCGCACTCGGTGGGGCACGGGGCAACCTGTCGCGAAATCCACGACGTAGGACGTCGGATTCGGGAAGGATGGGAGCCGCAAGAGGTCCAGGTCACACCGTGTCAACGATTGTTGGTACGATGCGCGGGCGAAACCACCCACCACTGGAGGTGCAATGAGCTTCACGAGTCCTTTCCCCGATGTCGAGATCCCCGATGTGAGCGTCTTCGAGTTCCTGTTCGGGTCGCTCGCCGACGAGGATCGTGAGCGGACGGCCCTGGTGGACCCGAAGTCGGGCGCGACGACCTCCTACGGACAGCTCGTCGGCCAGATCGAGGCCGCCGCCGGGGCGCTCGCCGCGCGCGGGATCGGCGTCGGGGACGTGGTGGGCATCCTGTCGCCCAACATCCCCGCGTTCGCGACCGTCTTCCACGGCATCCTGCGTGCCGGTGCGACGGCGACGACCATCAACGCGTTGTTCACCGCGAACGAGATCGCCAAGCAGTTGCGGGACTCGGGCGCGAAGATGCTGGTCACCGTCTCGCCGCTGGCCGAGCAGGCCAAGGCGGCCGCCGACGAGATGGGCCTGACCGCCGAGAGCCTGATCATCCTGGACGGCGAGGGTCAGGAGAAGTCCGGGCATCCCAATGCCGTCGACCTGCTCGCGCCGAACCTGCCGGCCCCGGATGTGTCGTTCGACCCGAAGACGCACGTCGCGGTGCTGCCCTACAGCTCGGGCACGACCGGCAACCCCAAGGGCGTGGCACTGTCGCACCGGAACCTCGTCGCCAACGTCGCCCAGATCCGTCCGCTGCAGGGTATGACGCCCGACGACGTGGTGATCGCGGTGCTGCCGTTCTTCCACATCTACGGCATGACGGTGCTGCTCAACGCGGCGCTGATCAACCGCGGATCGCTGGTGGTGATGCCGAGGTTCGACCTCGTCGAGTTCCTGGAGAACATCCAGAACCACAAGGTCACCATGGCCTACATCGCGCCGCCGATCGCGGTGGCGCTGGCCAAGCACCCGATCGTCGACAACTACGACCTGAGTTCGCTGCACACGATGATGTCGGGCGCCGCGCCGCTCGACGACGAGCTCGGCCAGGCCGTGGCCAAGCGCCTGGACCTGCACATGCTGCAGGGCTACGGCATGAGCGAGCTGTCGCCGGTCAGCCACATCATCCCGTTCGACACGAAGGCGTTGCTGGGCCGCGAGGATCCGCCGCTGTCGTCGACCGGCTGGCCGGTGCCGAACACGGTGAACAAGATCGTCGACCCGGCGACCGGCGAGGACATCCCGCTGCCGCAGGAGGGGCTGTCGGAGCCCGGCGAGCTGTGGGTGAAGGGCCCCAACGTGATGCTCGGCTACCTCAACAACGAGCAGGCCACCGCCGACACCATCGACGCCGACGGCTTCCTGCACACCGGCGACCTCGCGCAGGTCGACCCGACCGGCTGCGTGTACATCGTCGACCGCCTCAAGGAGCTCATCAAGTACAAGGGCTACCAGGTTCCGCCGGCCGAGCTGGAGGCACTGCTGCTCACCAATGACAAGATCGCCGATGCCGCGGTGGTCGGCGCCGTCGACGCCGACGGCGAGGAGATCCCGAAGGCATTCGTCGTGAAGCAGCCCGAAGCCGAGCTCACCGCCGACGAGGTGATCGAGTTCGTGGCGTCGAAGGTGGCCCCGTACAAGAAGGTTCGCGAGGTCGAGTTCATCGACGCCATCCCGAAGTCGGCGTCGGGCAAGATCCTGCGGAAGGATCTGCGCAAGTAGCTCGGCGAGCCCGGAGAACACGACAGCGGCGCCGGATCGATTCCGGCGCCGCCGTCGTGTTCCGAGCGGCGTTGTCCTCCGAAAAGCGGTGTCCTTTGCTGACGTTGCCACTCACCGGATCTGGTGCGGCGGGACCTCGTCGTAGCCGATCGCGTCCTCGCCGGTGCGCCTGCGCCACCAATACGTCAGGGCCCACAGGGCGACGCCGATCAGCAGTAGTCCGCCGGCGACCTCGTACTGTTCGGCGTCCCGGCCGGTGAACGGCAGGGTGAGGTAGCCGCAGGTGGCGGCGCCGAGCAGGGCGACGGGCGTCGGAGTGCGGAAGTGCTCGTGCGCCACCCGGTCCCGGCGCAGGACCAGCACCGCGACGTTGACCACGGTGAACACCGCGAGCAGCAGCAGTGCGGTGGTGCCGCCGAGCAGGCCGACGATGGAGCTGTCCGGGTCGTAGCTCACATAGGTGAGCAGCAGCAGGGCGATGACGGTGGTGAAGACGATCGCCGCGACGGGGGTCCGTCGCTTCGGGTGTACGTACGCCAGAAAGCGCGGCAGCACACCGCGTTTGGCCATGCCGTAGAGCAGGCGGCTGGCCATCATCATGTTGATGAGGGCGGTGTTGGCGACCGCGAACATCGAGATCCAGGGCAGCAGATCCGACATCGGGAAATCCGGCGCCGCCGTCTGCACGACGTCGACGAGCGGCGTCTCGCTGTCGGCGAGCACGCCGACCGGCACGATCGCGACCGCGCAGATCGCGATGAGCACGTAGACGGCCGCGGTGATCCCGAGGCCGCTGAGCATCACCTTCGGAAAGATCCGTACGGGGTCCTTGCACTCCTCGGCCATGTTGACCGAGTCCTCGAAGCCGACGAGCGCGAAGAACGCCAGGGACGTCGCCGCGGTCACCGCGATGAAGGCGTTCTTGTCGTCCGGGCTCTCGAAGACCACCACGGCATCCCAGTGATCGGCATTGCCGCCGATGATGAACCAATAGCCGATGAACAGCACCAGGAGCAGACCAGAGAGTTCGACGAGGGTCAGCACCACGTTGGCGCCCACGCCCTCTGCCACGCCGCGGAAGTTGATGGCCATCACCAGCAACAGGAACGCGGCGGCCACCACGTACAGGACGGGGCTCGTCGGCTCGGGGGAGTCCCCGCCACGCAACGCGGTGAGCATGTTCACCGCGAAGGCACGCGAGGCCGTGGTCGACGAGGTTATGCCCGAGGACATCACCGTGAACAACACGATGAACGTGACGAAGTGGATGCCGAAGGCCTTGTGGACGTAGAGCGCGGCGCCGGCGGCCTGCGGATACTTGGTCACCAGCTCGAGGTACGAGAAGGCGGTGAGTGTCGCGACCGCGAAGGCTATCAGGAACGGCCCCCAGGCGGCGCCCCCGACCTCGCCGGCGACCTGGCCGGTCAGGGCGTAGATGCCGGTGCCCAGGATGTCCCCGACGATGAACAGCAGCAACAGCTTCCAGCCCAGAACACGTTTGAGCTCCGGTTGCTGCCGGTCGGTGCCCGCCCCGGTCTTGTCGGCGTTCGCGCTGGCCATGCGACAAAGCTAGACCGCGGCGGTAGTCGTCGGCGTGCACCCGTCCGCGCGGCGTGCCGCGGGGCGGACGTGACGGTGCTTCGCGGGTGCCGGGGGCCGCGAAAGTGGGCCGGGGGCCGTGCACATCGCGCCCGGGGGCCGTGGGGAGTGGGCCCGGCGGGACTATGGGAAACTATCGCCCATGAGCAACGGCACCCTCATCCTGATGCGTCACGGCGAGAGCGAATGGAATGCGTCCAACCAGTTCACCGGTTGGGTGGACGTGGCGCTCACCGACAAGGGCAAGGCCGAGGCGGTCCGGGCCGGCGAGCTGCTCGTCGAGCACAACCTGCTGCCCGACATCCTCTACACCTCGCTGCTGCGGCGTGCGATCTCGACCGCGCAGATCGCCCTCGACACCGCCGACCGCCACTGGATCCCGGTCAAGCGGGACTGGCGCCTCAACGAGCGTCACTACGGAGCCCTGCAGGGACTCAACAAGGCCGACACCCTGGAGAAGTACGGCCAGGAGCAGTTCATGCTGTGGCGTCGTAGCTACGACACCCCGCCGCCGCCCATCGAGCCCGACTCCGAGTACAGCCAGGTCGGGGATCCCCGCTACGCCGACCTCGACCAGGTGCCGCTGACCGAGTGCCTCAAGGACGTCGTCGCCCGTCTGGTCCCGTACTTCACCGAGACCATCGCCGCCGACCTCAGGGCCGGCAAGACCGTGCTGGTCGCCGCCCACGGCAACTCGCTGCGCGCGCTGGTCAAGCACCTCGACGGCATCTCCGACGAGGACATCGCGGGCCTGAACATCCCGACCGGCAACCCGTTGCGCTACGACCTCGACGAGAACCTGAAGCCGCTGAACCCGGGCGGCACCTACCTCGACCCGGAGGCCGCCGCGGCCGGTGCCGCCGCCGTGGCCGCCCAGGGCCTCAAGAAGTAGGGCTCGGGAAGCAGCCCTTTCCTCATACCCGCCGCGGTCCGTGGGCCCGCGGCGGGTATGTGGTATTTCTGTGGGCGATATTCGCCATGGCGCACTCGATGTGATGCGCGCTACATTGGACGCTATGGCGGATGTGGGCACTCTTCGGATCGATCATTCACCTGCTCAGGAGAGGTATGAGGCGGTCCTCGTCACCGATCCGTCGGGCGAGGATGAGGTCGTCGGCTACGTCGACTATGTCTCCGAGCCGTATCAGGTGGTCCTGACGCACACCGTGGTCCACGAGCGGTTCAGCGGGCACGGCTATGCGGCACAACTCGTTCGGGCGGTGCTCGATGACATCCGCGCGAGCGGCAAGCAGGTCGTCCCGGTGTGCTCGTACGTCCAGCACTTCATCTCCCAGCACCCGGAGTACGCCGACATGGCGGTTCCGGTGCCGCAATGAGCGCCCTGGGCGGGGCTGCCCGATCGCCCGTGACCGCGGTCTGGTGAACCCCCGATGGCCGCAGGCGAACACTTCGTGAACAGCTGTCGAACAGCTGCGATGAAGATGTGTTCAGTGTTGGCCTCGCCGTAAGCTGGGCCCGTGACCGCCGCTATCTCGGCCGCGACGATCGCGTTCGTCATCGCACTCCTACTGGGTGTGATGATCGGACGCCGCGTCGCCGGCCCCGGGGGGCCCCGCGGGTTCGCGTTCCGCTCGATCCTGTCCCGGGGCCGTTCCGCGGGCGACGCACCCCGGAGTGCCGACGCCGGGCTTCCCGACCGGGCCGCCGATCTGGCCCTCGCCCCGCGGACCGTCCCGGAGGCCGCCGAGCTCCGCGACTCCGACGTCGCCTCCACCACACCGGACGGCCGGATGACGAAGGCCGGACTGCTCAGCCTGGTCGTGCGCAGTTCCGAGACCGGGGTCGCAGTGGTCGACCGGTTCCGCGACGTCGTGATGTTCAACCACCGCGCCGTCGAGCTGGGCCTGGTCCGCGAGATGCTGCTCGCCGACCCCGTCTGGGACGCCGTGAAGGAGGTCCTCGACACCGGGACCGACCGCCGGTTCGAGTTCACCCCGCCGGCGTCGACCCTGGGTTTCGTCTCCACCGGCCGCACCCCGAGACCGACGGTCGAGCACGTGCGCTGTCTGGCGAAGATCGTGTCACAGGACGACGAACGCTACGCGGTGGTCTACGGGCTCGACGACACCGAGCACAAGCGTCTCGAGGACACCCGGCGCGACTTCGTGGCGAACGTGTCCCACGAACTCAAGACCCCGGTCGGGGCGATCGGCCTGCTCGCCGAGGCCCTCCTCGAATCGGCCGACGACGTCGAATCCGTGCAGCATTTCGGTTCGCGCGTGGTCTCGGAGACCAAACGGATGGGCAACATGGTCAGCGAGCTGCTCGCACTCTCGCGACTGCAGGGCGGTGACACCCCCGAGTTCACCCGGGTCGACGTAGACGCCCTCATCGACGACGCGCTCGGCGCCGCCGGTCTCGCCGCCGAGGCGGCCGAGATCGAGCTGAGGACCGACAAGCCGATCCGCAAGGCCGTCCGCGGCGACCGGATGCTGCTGCTCACCGCCCTGAACAACCTGATCTCCAACGCCATCTCATACTCGCCGGCCGGTACCACCGTCTCGGTGAGCCGTCGCCTGGCCATCGAGGACGGTCGGCCGATGGTCGCGATCGCCGTCACCGACCGCGGTGTCGGAATCGCCAAGGCCGACCAGCAGCGCGTGTTCGAGCGGTTCTTCCGCATCGACAAGGCGCGGTCGCGGATGACCGGGGGCACCGGACTCGGTCTCGCGATCGTCAAACACGTCGCCGCCAACCACCACGGCACCATCAAGCTGTGGAGCGAGCCCGGCACGGGCTCCACGTTCACGCTCTACATCCCGGAGGACCTCTCCGACACCGGCTGGCCGCCGACCCCCGGCGGCCCCGACGCCTAGACCGGGCGCCGGCCGGTCACCCCAACATCCCGGAGGACACGAAGAGTTGACGCACGTGCTGATCGTCGAGGACGAGGAATCGCTCGCGGACCCGCTGGCCTTCCTCCTGCGCAAGGAGGGATTCGAGGCGAGCATCATCACCGACGGCGCACAGGCGTTGTCGGCGTTCGAACGCGTCAGCCCTGACATCGTGCTGCTCGATCTGATGCTCCCCGGGATGTCGGGGACCGAGATCTGCAAGGCGCTGCGGGCCAGGTCGAACGTCCCGGTGATCATGGTGACCGCCCGCGACACCGAGATCGACAAGGTGGTCGGCCTCGAGCTCGGCGCCGACGACTACGTGACCAAGCCGTACTCGGCGCGTGAACTCATCGCGCGCATCCGCGCGGTGCTGCGCCGCGGCGCCGACCCGGCCGAGGACCACCCCGGCGATGTCGTATTGGAGGCCGGACCGGTCCGGATGGACGTCGACCGGCACACCGTCGCCGTCGACGGCGAACCGATCACCCTGCCGCTCAAGGAATTCGACCTGCTCGAGTACCTGCTGCGCAACGCGGGGCGGGTGCTCACCCGCGGACAGCTGATCGACCGCGTGTGGGGCGTCGACTACGTCGGCGACACCAAGACCCTCGACGTGCACGTCAAGCGGCTCCGGTCGAAGATCGAGCCAGACCCGGGCAACCCGAAGTTCCTCGTCACCGTGCGGGGCCTCGGCTACAAATTCGAGGGCTGAGTCCGGGATGGGCCACGGGACTCACTCCGGCGGCTGCAGCTCGTACTTGACGTCGGTCTCGCGGCGCCGCGTCGCGGCCTGCGTGGCCGGGTGAACGGCGATGAGCCCCAAGCCCTTCCGGCGGCGGCACGCGGCGGCGAGTTCCTCGTACGCGTCGGCGCCGATCAGCTCGGTCAGCTCCGGCGCATACGACTCCCACACCTGTTTGGCGCCGACGTGTGCGTCGGGGGAGCCCGAGCAGTACCACTTCAGGTCGTGTCCGCCCTCGCCCCACCCCCGGCGGTCGAATTCGGTGATCGTGGTGACCAGGACCTGGGTGCCGTCGGGGCGCTCCACCCACTCCTGCTCGCGCCGGACCGGCAGTTGCCAGCAGACGTCGGGTTTGACGGTCAGCGGCTCGAGCCCCTTGCGCAGCGCCATCGAGTGGAGGGCGCAGCCGACGCCGCCGGCGAAACCGGGTCGGTTGAGGAAGATGCAGGCGCCCTTGTGGATTCGGGTCTTGAGGGCCGGCTCGTCGTCGAGGTCGCCCTCCTCGAGATACCCCTTCGGGCCGAGCGGGTTCTTGCCGGAACCCTTGTCGTAGAACTGCCAGTCCTCCGGCGTCAGCATCTTCACCGCCTTGGCGAGGCGCTTGCGGTCGTCCTTGTCCGACAGGTACGCGCCGTGGCTGCAGCAGCCGTCGGTCTCGCGGCCGGGGAGGATGCCCTGGCACGCCGGGGTGCCGAACACGCACGTCCAGTGCGACAGCAGCCAGGTGAGGTCGGCGCGGATGACGTGCTCGGGATCTGCGGGGTCGACGAATTCGTACCACTCGCGCGGGAAGTCGAGTTCGACCTCGGGGGCGGGGGTGATTCGGGGCGCGGACGGCGAAACGGCGGTCACGACTACAACGGTAACCCTCCGGGGCCGGCCGCGACCGACGAGGCGGATCGCGCACTCCCGTCGTCTCCGGCACAGCCCGTGCACTACCGTTGACCCGTGCGCTTGGGAGTCCTGGATGTCGGCAGCAACACCGTCCACCTCCTGGTGGTGGACGCCCACCGCGGCGGCCACCCGACGCCCATGTCGTCGACGAAGGCGGTCCTCCGCCTCGCCGAGCACATCGATGCCGACGGCCGCATGAGCGACAAGGCCATCGAGAAGCTCATCGACTCCGTCGACGAGTTCACCACCATCGCGGCCACCTCCGGGTGCGAGCAGATGATGGCCTTCGCCACCTCCGCCGTCCGCGACGCCACCAACTCCCAGGAACTGCTCGACGAGGTCGAACAGCGCACCGGGGTGCGGATCACGGTGCTGTCCGGCCGCGACGAGGCCCGGCTGACCTCGCTCGCCGTGCGCCGCTGGCGAGGCTGGAGCGCGGGGCGCATCCTCGCCCTCGACATCGGCGGCGGTTCGCTCGAGATGTCCAACGGCGTCGACGAGGAACCCGACGTAGCGCTCTCGCTCCCGCTCGGCGCGGGACGCCTGACCCGTGAGTGGCTGCCCGGCGACCCGCCCGACCGCCGCCGGGTGTCGGTGTTGCGCGACTGGCTCGACGCCGAGCTGCGCGGCCCGGCGAAGGAGCTGCTCGCCCCGGGCGCCCCCGATCTGTGCGTCGGCACCTCCAAGACCTTCCGCAGCCTCGCCCGCCTGACCGGCGCCGCACCGTCGAGCGCCGGCCCCCGCGTCAAGCGCGAACTCACCGCGAGCGGACTTCGCCAGCTGATCTCGTTCATCTCTCGCATGACCAAGGCCGACCGCGCCGAACTCGAGGGCGTCAGCTCCGACCGGGCAGGCCAGCTGGTCGCGGGCGCGCTCGTCGCCGAGGCGGCCATGCGGGCACTGCGAGTCGATACACTGGAGATCTGTCCGTGGGCGCTTCGGGAGGGGGTCATTCTGCGTCGACTAGACGCGGAACCGGCCGACTCCTTCGAGCCCTCACAGACGACTGGCGCCCGGGGCGGCGTCGGCTGATCCGACCTGCGACGCTGCTCGACCGTCGCGTGGGGTGGGGGAGTGTCGGCGCCGGAACGGTCGCCGCAAGGTACCCAAGCGGATGTGCTCGACCGGCATCCGGTGACGTTCGAGGACGGAGAGCCACTTCATGTCGAAGGATTCGGAACCCGAATCTCGACCCATCTCGGTATCGGAGCTGCTGGCCCGCTCGCAGGCGGACGGCTCCCTGCCGAGCACCCGGCGCGATGGCCGTGGACGCCGGCGTGCGGGGCGCGACGGTTCGGTCACGGTGTCGGCCCTGACCGGCGAGATCCCGAAGATCACCGATCCCTCGACGCCTCGTGCGAACCGTGCACGTCCGGTGTCCGCCGACAGCGCGCCGAAGACGTCCGAGCCGAAGCAGTCCGAGCCCAGGCGGTCCGGGGCGAAGCCCTCCGAGGCGGAGACCTCCGGGGCAGAGACCTCCGAGGCAAAGATCTCCGGGGCAAAGACCTCCGGGGCGAAGACCCGGAGCCCGGGCCCCGCCGACGCGGCCACCCGGTCGCGGGAAACCGCGACCCCCGAACCCGAGAACCCGGAATCCAGGCCCGAGGCCCTCGGGATCGAGACACCCAAGGCCGAGACGCCCAAGGCCGAGGCGCCCGGGGCCGAAGCGTCGACGTGGTCGTTCGGCAGCGCCCCGAGCGGCCCGTTCCCGCGGTCGGCGGACCCGACACCGCGTCGTGCCGCGGACGACCGGCCGAGTGCCCGGTTCCCCCGTGCCGACACCTCCGTGGCCGATTCCGCGGGCTTCGCACGACCCGACGGACCCTCCACGAGCCGGACCGCCAGCGGCATGCCCGGATTCGGCGATGTGCCGCTCGCGACGCGCGACTTCAGCGCCGACGCCGTGGCGCGTCGCCTCGGGAGATCGCGTGCGACCGCGCCCGATGTGGATGACGAGTCCGCCAACGCCGTAACCGGCATCATCCCGGTGGTCGACGGCCCCGAATCCGACACCGATCTCACGGTCGTCGAGTCCGACGACGTCGTGACCTACCGGCTCGACGAGGTGGACGGCACCGAGGTCGACGGTTCCGGCGTCGAGGCGCGCGAACGTGGGGACGCGGCGTTCGACGAGGTCATGGACTTCGACGCCTATCGCAACTTCGCGGACGTCGAGGGCGACGAGGAGGTCGTCGCGGATGACGAGGGCGGCAAGGGCCTCGCCGGACTCGCGCGAAAGCTGTTCGGCCGCAAGAAGTCTGCGGACAAGAGCGGTGCAGGGAGGGCTGCGGTGAGCCGCGCCGCGTCGGCGAAGGCCGCCGCGGTCCCGGGCGGGACCGCGGACGCCGCGCGCGGCTCCTCGCCGGACGATCGGGACGACAATCCGACCGAGATCCTCGATCCGATCGCCACGGGCGGGCAGCCCCGCACCCCTGGGTCGGTGGCCGCCGGCGCCGACACCGCGACGAACGACACAGCGACGAACGACACAGCGACGAACGACACAGCGACGAACGACACAGCGACGAACGACACCGACGAGACCGCGGCCGGGGAGACCGAGACGTGGCAGGCGTCGGCCCAGTGGTACGACACCGAGGCATGGGCGGCGCCGGTCGTCGACGAGGACGACACGCAGCCCCCCGGCGAGACCGGCGGTGAGGTCGCCGCCGACGCGCAGACCGGGTCCGGGTCCGATGCGCGGACCGAGCTCGTCGAGACCGCCGACCTCGACGAGACCGGGCGCGGCGAGGATCGGGCGGTGCCCGAGACGGTGGGCCGGCCCGCCGTCGACCTCCACAAGGACGACGTCACCGACGTCGACAAGGACGACGGCGAGGACCATGAGGGCGGCAAGGCCGAGCAGGTCGCGACCGCCGAGACCGCGACCGCGGACGCTGACGAGGAGAAGCACGAGCCGTCGCCGGCCGTCGCATGGCTGATGGTAATCGGGCAGGCGATCCTCGGGCTGGCGGTCGGGGTCGGGCTGTTCTGGGGCTTCACCGAACTGTGGCGCTGGAACCCGTACTTCGCGCTCGTGCTGGCGGTCCTGGTCATCTTCGGCATCGTCACCCTGTCGCACGTCGTGCGGCGCACCAGGGACCTCGCGACGACGCTGCTCGCGCTCGGTGTCGGTCTTCTGGTGACCATCGGACCACTGGTGTTGCTGGCCACGTGACGCCCGACATGCCGACACCTGACATGCCGCCCCTCGCGCGGACGGAGATACCCATCGGGCTGTCGACCGCCTCGGTATACCCGCAGAACACCGAAGCGGCGTTCGCCTATGCGGCGGATCTCGGCTACGACGGCGTCGAGCTGATGGTCTGGGGGGATCCGGTCAGCCAGGACATCCGTCGCGTCGCCTATCTGTCGGACCACTATCAGGTTCCGGTGCTGTCGGTGCATGCGCCGTGCCTGCTGATCTCCCAGCGGGTGTGGGGCCGCGACCCGATCGTGAAGCTCGCCCGATCGGTCCAGGCCGCCGAGGACCTCGGCGCGCCGACCGTCGTCGTCCATCCGCCGTTCCGCTGGCAGCGCCGGTACGTGTCGGCGTTCGACGACCTCGTCGCCGAACTCGAGGACGACAGCGGCGTCGCGGTGGCGGTGGAGAACATGTTCCCGATGCG
Source organism: Gordonia aurantiaca (assembly GCF_039939235.1). Taxonomy (NCBI): domain Bacteria; kingdom Bacillati; phylum Actinomycetota; class Actinomycetes; order Mycobacteriales; family Gordoniaceae; genus Gordonia; species Gordonia aurantiaca. Next base: position 611,417 of record NZ_JBDUUF010000001.1, read on the forward strand.
CGCCGACCGGTTGTTCGGCGCAGGGGAGCCGTCGGTGCGTCGTCTGCGCAAGCGCGGCGGCCCGGGGCTGGCGGCCTCGGCCTTCGGGAAATCCATCGATCCCACCGACGACGGGTACGCCAACTACACGCTCGACCTGTCGCACACCGCGACCGCGGGCGTCGACGCACTCGGGCTGCTCGACCGGATGGGTTCGAATCTCAGCCACCTGCACCTCGCCGACGGCCACGGCGCGGCCACCGACGAGCACCTCATCCCCGGTGACGGCGGACAGCCCTGCGCCGAGGTGTGCCGGCGGATCGCCGAGAGCGATTTCAACGGGGCGGTGGTGCTCGAGGTCAGCACCGGCTGCGCCCGCACCAGGCCCGAACGCAGTGCCCTGCTGGCCCGTTCGCTAGATTTTGCGCGGCAGCATCTCAAGAGGGAGCTGCACCCCGAACACACCGGTCGACCGGGGAGCTGAGACCGGGTCCGCGGACCCGGTGCAGCAGCCGGGCCCTCGGGTCCCGCATGGCGCCGTCGCCCGTTGTCGGGGTCTCCCACGACGAAAGCGCGCACCATGACTGCAAAGCTCACCGAGCTGTTGACCCTGACCGAGGTGGCTCGCGGGGGCCCCGACTCGATCACGTACTCCGGGCACATCGACCCCACCTTCACGATCGGGCCCAAGGTGCACGGCGGCAGCCTGCAGATGATGGTCGCGAAGGCCGCACGGGAGGCGCTGACCGCACTGACCCCGGCACCCGCCATGGACGACCCCGCCGCGCACGAGTTCGCGGACGCGGCGGCGGCGATGATCCCGGTGGCGATCTCCAGCGACTACCTCACCGCACCTGACGCCGCCGCCGTGGAGCTCGGGGTCACCGTGCTCAAGCGCGGCCGGACGGTCACGGTGCTGCGCGTCGACGCCGTGCAGAACGGGCGCACGATGGTCACGTCGTCGGTGACGATGGCCCGCCCCGACACCGCCCCGTCGCATCACTCCGGTCCGAACGTGCTCGACGACACGCCCGTCGAGCCGCCGGAAACCGGTATCGCACTGGACGGTTCACCGGTCGCCGAGGTCAATCACCTCGGCGCGGCGATCGACATGGTCCTCGACGCGGAGACGTTCCCGATGGTCCGTGGGGAGACCGGCGAGCCGGTCGTGCGCGGCTGGATCCGACCCAAGGAACTCGACCCGGACGAATACTTCTCGGTCTTGGTGTGCGACGTCTCGCCGCCGGTGGTCTTCAACCTCGCGCTCTACGGCTGGGCGCCGACGGTGCAGCTGACCACCTACGTCCGCCGGCGTCCCGCCCCGGGGTGGCTGCGCTTCGCCGCGACCAGTGCCGAGGTCGGGCCCGGAATGTTCGAGGAGGATCATCTCGTGGTGGACTCGACCGGGACGGTGGTCGCGCAGTCCCGGCAATTGGCACTCATTCCCGCAGGAAGGTAGACATCCGTGAGCGAACGCATCGCCATCATCGGCGGAGGCAAGATCGGCGAGGCGCTGCTCGCCGGACTGATCGGCGCCGGCACCCCGACGAAGGACCTCGTCGTCGCGGAGAAGTTCGAGGCGCGCGCGACCGAGATCGCCGACGAGTACGGCGTCCTCGTCACCGACGTGAAGTCGGCGGCCGAGTCCGCCCAGTACGTGTTCCTGGCCGTCAAGCCCGACGACATCGACTCCGTCCTGCGCGAGCTGGCGTCGGCCGAGGACAATGCCGACACCGAACGCGTGACCGTCACGCTGGCCGCAGGAATCCCGCTGGCCCGCTATGAGGCCGCACTGCAGGCCGGTTCGCCGGTCGTCCGCGTCATGCCCAACACCCCGATGCTGGTCAACGAGGCCATGTGCGCGGTCGCCGCCGGCCGGTACGTCGGTGAGGAGCAGCTCGAGGCGGTCGTGAAGATCCTCAAGACCGTCGGCCGCGTGGCGGTGGTGCCGGAGAAGCAGATGGACGCGGTCACCGCGGTCTCGGGTTCCGGTCCCGCCTACGTGTTCCTGCTCGCCGAGGCGATGATCGACGCCGGTGTGGGGCTCGGTCTCACCCGCGCCCAGGCGTCGGAGATGGCCGTCCAGACCATCCGCGGCGCCGGCATCCTGCTCAGCGACTCGGGCCTGTCGCCGGTCGATCTGCGGGCCGCGGTGACCTCGCCGGGCGGCACCACCGCCGAGGCGATCCGCGAATTCGAGGCCAACGGTCTGCGGCACGCCGTCTACCAGGCCACCCGCGCCTGCGCCGCCGCCAGTGCGCGCGGCGGACGTCGAGTGGAAGTCGAGGGTTTGAACCCCGGTCACGGTGTGACCGACACCCCATGACTAGTGGTCGATGACCGGACAAACCCCAGGATGTTGGGGTTGAGACACAAAAACTTCGAGAATCCTGGTCCCTCTCGTCGCTTTTTTCACATCAGCCACGCTAAGCTGCTTTAAGCACGTGCGTGTCTGATGTCCGCAGGAGGGGAAGCCTGCGGCCGCGACGCGTGCACCGGAGGTATGAGTGATCCATGGCACCTGCAGACACTCCTGGTGACAGGACCGGTTCGGTGAGCAATGCGACTTCTGCGTCGCAGTTCCTCACCGTCGCCGAGGTTGCGTCGCTGATGCGCGTTTCGAAGATGACCGTCTACCGTCTCGTCCACAACGGCGAACTGCCTGCGGTTCGGGTCGGTCGCTCGTTCCGTGTGCATGCCAAGGCGGTGCACGACTACCTGGAGACGTCGTACTTCGACGCCGGCTAGGTCGTCTTCGTCACGCGCAGCTCGGCTGCTTGCCGTGAACGCTCCCGAGGGTGGTCGGAGGCCACTCGCGGGGGCGTTCGCCGTTTCGGGGCCGGAGGGTCGGCGGGGCGGTGTGCCATCGGGTACCCGATTTCCGGATCCGCGGCACCGACCGGTAGTCTCAGAGGTCGCGTACCTGGATGTACCGGTAGCTCCTCCCGGTGTCGACACACCAGTCGACGACCGACGAAGCCGATCGTGTGCAGGCCAGGGTCGGTCAAGTACATCAGTGTCAATCGTGAGGAAGCGCCCCGATGGGTTCAGTGATCAAGAAGCGCCGCAAGCGCATGTCGAAGAAGAAGCACCGCAAGCTGCTGCGTCGGACCCGGGTGCAGCGCCGCAAGCTCGGCAAATAAGCACTCCCTTGGCACCAGGACCCGTGTACCGCACGGGTCCTTTTGCTCATCCGGGGGCTCGACGGGCCGGAACCCGCGTTTGCGATTAGCCTCGACGACATGGCCGAATCCTCCGCAGAGCCGCCTCGCGTCGTCCTTGTCACGGGAGCCTCGACCTTCATCGGCGGGTATCTCGTCGCACGTCTGGCCGCAGATCCCCGGATCGAGCGGGTGCTGGCCGTGGATTCGCGGGTGCCGCGCAAGGACCTGCTGCGGCGCATGGGCCGGGCGGAGTTCCTGCGCCTCGACATCCGGCGCCCCACGATCGCCAAGGCCCTCGCGACGTACAACGTCGACACCGTCGTCCACGCGGCGACGTCGATCGTGGACACCGCGCCGCATTCCGCCGCGATCAAGGAGTTCAACGTCGTCAGCGCGATGCAGGTGTGCGCGGCCTGCCAGCGCACCCCGTCGGTGAAGCGCCTGGTGCTGCGGTCGACGGCGATGGTCTACGGCGCGAGCGCACACGACCCGTCGCACTTCTCCGAGGAGACCCGGGCGCGCCGCGAGCCCAAACGCGGCTACGGGCGCGACCTGCTCGACGTCGAGGGGTACGTCCGGGGCCTGGGTCGCCGCCGGCCCGACATCGCGATCACCATCGTGCGGCCCCAGGCGATGCTCGGTCCCCGTATCAACACTCGGATGAGCTCGTACCTGTCGCTGCCGGTCGTGCCGACGGTGATCGGCCACCAGCCGCGGCTGCAGTTCCTCCACGAGGAGGACGCGCTCGCCGCGATGGAGTACGTGACCCTCGCGGGCAAACCGGGCACGTTCAACATCGCCGGCGATGGCGTGGTCACGCTGACCCAGGCCATCCGCCGCATCGGGCACATCGAGCTACCGGTGCCGGCCGGCCTGCTCGCCCCCATCTCGGGCGTCTTCCAGGATCTGCGCGCGGCCAAGCTGCGCAGCTCGCAGACCGAGTTCCTCACCTACGGGCGCGTCCTGGACACGACGCGAATGCGCACCGAACTGGGCTTCGTGCCCAAGTACACGACCCTCGAGACCCTCGACGACTTCATCGCGCGCAGCGGCGTCACCCCGATCATCGGCACCGACACGTGGCGGGCGCTCGAACAACGGGTCGTCTCGGCAGCGCATCAGCTGCAGTAGGTTTACATCACGTGAGATCTTGCGCGGAGACGCGGGGTCGAGGTGCGCAACGTCACTGCAACCCGTAGACTTGGACACCAGACCCAGTACGCAGGCGAACGCAGGGTCGCGGACGCGGCGGACTGGTAGGGGTCCCGTGAACGAGTGGTCGGGGGCGACCACGACGCTTCGCGGGTCTTCCGTTTCAAGTCATCGACCGCGCACCGTTGCGCCAGTAGAGCCGGGGGGAATGGCCTGTGACGGAGCGGTGTGTTCGTAGTACCGAAACTCCCCCCGGTTCAAACACGGAGCTGGGGGATTGTGACAGACGGTTGAGCCCAGAGGCAGACGAGGGGTGAGCGCCTTGACAGGTGGCGGAGCGACAGATGCACGAACCGCGAAGGTCATCCAGCTCTACGCGTCACCGTCGGGTCCGGATGCCGCACGCGAATCCGGTCGCCGCAGGCACCCGAGTCAACAGTCTGCCTCACGCTCGGCAAGAACCAGCTCGGCAAAAACCACTGTGAGGCAACGGGATTCGGCTCCGGTCGGTCATCCGAACACCGACGGGTTCGGTCGGCCGCCGGCCCGCGTCACCCCGATCAGCAACGAGATCGCGCTCTCCGACGAGGCCCTCGGTGTCGAGCATCGCGGCCCGTCGACCTCGTCGCCGCTGTTCAGTCTCGGCGGGATCCGCGGGGCCATCGCCGACACCCTGACCGCGACCGCGGGCTTCATCCGCGAACGCATGACCGGTGAGTACGAGGTCGACGAGTTCGGCTTCGACCCGCACTTCACCGAGGCCGTCTGGTTCCCGGCGATCCGGCAGGTGTACGAGAAGTGGTTCCGCGTCGAGGTCACCGGCATCGAGAACCTGCCGCGCGAGGGCGGGGCGCTGCTCGTCGCGAACCACGCGGGCACCATCCCGGTCGACGCGATCATCACCTCCCTCGCGGTGCACGACAACCATCCCGACCACCGCTACCTGCGCCTGCTCGCCGCCGACATGGCGTTCGACACCCCGGGCATCAGCGAGGTCGCCCGGCGCGTCGGTGCCACGCTGGCGTGCAACAACGACGCCGACCGCCTGCTGCGCGCCGGCGAGCTGACCGCGGTGTGGCCGGAGGGCTTCAAGGGCATCGGCAAGCTGTACAAGGACCGCTACAAGCTGCAGCGATTCGGTCGCGGCGGCTTCGTCACGACGGCGCTGCGCAACGCCGCGCCGATCATCCCGGTGTCGATCGTCGGCTCGGAGGAGATCTACCCGATGATCGCCGACCTCAAGCCGCTCGCGAAGGTCCTCGGCCTGCCGTACTTCCCGATCACGCCGCTGTTCCCGTGGCTCGGCCCGCTGGGCATGGTGCCGCTGCCGTCGAAGTGGCACATCCACTTCGGCCGGCCGATCGAGACGGGTGGTTACGACGAGTCGTCGGCCGATGATCCGATGGTGGTCTTCGACCTCACCGACCACGTGCGCGAGGAGATCCAGCAGACCCTGTTCCGGATGCTCAGCCGCCGGGGCAGCGTCTACTTCGGCTGACCCGCCCACGCGAACCAGCCCGCGCGCTTCGCCTGACATGCCGCGCACCGGCTGCTACCCATTGAGGAATGCGTGCAGTCGTGTGCCGAGCCGGTGAACTGACGGTCGAAGAAGTCCCCACCCCCGAACCCGGACCGGGCCAGGTCCTCATCCGCGTGCTCCGTGCCGGGATCTGCGGCTCGGACCTCCACGCCCGGGTGCACTGCGACGCCACTGCGCAGGTGTCCGACGAGGTCGGCTACGACGCGTTCATGCGCTCGGACGAGTCGGTGATCATGGGTCACGAGTTCGTCGGCGAGGTGGTCTCCTACGGCCCCGGGTGCCGCAAGCGGTGGTCGCCGGGCACGCGGGTCGTCGCGGTGCCGATGATCCGGCACGGTGAGAAGGCGCACCTGACCGGGCTCAGCGCCTCCGCCGCAGGCGCCTATGCCCAGTTCACCCTCGTGTCCGAGGACATGACCTTCGAGGTGCCCGCCGGCATGCCGGTCGAGCACGCCGCCGTGACCGAGCCGCTCGCGGTCGCCCACCACGCCGTGCGTCGCAGCGACATCGGTCGCCGCGACGTCGCGGTCGTGGTCGGGTGTGGCCCCATCGGCCTCGCGGTCATCGCGATGCTGAAGGCCGCCGGCGTGCGTACCGTGATCGCCAGCGACCTGTCCGCGGGGCGTCGCGGGCTGGCCGCACGCGTCGGCGCCGACATCGTCGTCGACCCCGCGTCCTCCTCGCCCTTCGAGCGGTGCGCGCAAGCGGGCAAGTACATCACCGAGGCGCAGGACCTGCTCGGCGCAGCCTTCGACGGTATGCGCACGCTGCGCCGAATCCCGTTGGTGCCGTGGGATTCCTTGTTCCGGGTGGCCGACGCGCTCGGTGCGACGCCCAAGGGGCCGGTGGTCTTCGAATGCGTCGGCACGCCCGGGATGATCGAGCACGTCGTCACCGCGGCGCCGTTCCGCTCACGCATCGTCGTGGTCGGAGTGTGCATGGAACCCGACGTCTTCCGCCCGGCCATGGCGATCAACAAGGAGCACGAGCTGCGGTTCGTATTCTGCTACGACCCCGCCGAGTATCACGAGACGCTGCGCATGATCGCCGACGGCAAGGTCGACGTCGGGCCGATGATCACGGCCACCATCGGCCTCGACGGCGTGGCGGCGGCCTTCGACGCGCTCGGCTCGGCCGAACACCACGCCAAGGTGCTCATCGATCCCATGAGCGAGATCGCCTCGCTCTGAATGGGTTTCGACCTCAGCGGTGCCGCAGCAGCCGTGCGGCGGCCGCGGCGCCGCCGCCGGCGGCGCCCAACACCAGGGCGGTCCCCGCGCCGTACTTCGCGGCCTTGCGCGCGGTGCGGAAGTCGTACATCTCCCACCCGCGGACCTTCGCGACGTCACGCAGGTCCGGGTCGGGGTTGATCGCGACGGCTTTGCCGACCAGCGACAGCATCGGCACGTCGTTGTGTGAATCCGAGTAGGCGGTGCAGCGCTTCAGGTTCAGGCCCTCCCGGATGGCGAGTGCGCGCACCGCGTGCGCCTTGCCCTGTCCGTGCAGGATGTCGCCGACGAGGCGTCCGGTGAACACGCCGTCGACGCTCTCGGCGACCGTGCCGAGGGCGCCGGTCAGCCCGAGCCGGCTGGCGATGGTCTGTGCGAGTTCGACCGGGGTCGCGGTCACCAGCCAGACCTGCTGGCCGGCGTCGAGGTGGCGCTGCGCGAGCGCGCGGGTGCCGGGCCAGATCTTGTCGGCGATGTACTCGTCGAAGATCTCCTCGCCGAGCTCGACGAGCTCGGAGGTGCGGCGACCGGCGATGAACGACAGCGCCTTGTCGCGGCCCTCGGCGACGTCGCGGGCGTTCTCCTTTCCGGTGATGCGGAACTTGGCCTGCGTCCACGCGAAGTCCAGGATGTCGCCGTAGGTGAAGTACTTCCGGGCGGCGAGCCCGCGTGCGAAGTGCACGATCGAGGCGCCCTGGACCAGGGTGTTGTCGACGTCGAAGAACGCCGCCGCGGTGAGGTCGCGCGGCGTCTGCTCCGGCGGCGTGTCCGACGGTTCGCGCAGCCGCAGCGAGTCGACGGCCGCCTTGGCGCTGGCCTCACCGGCGAGGGTCTGGCGGAGTTCGTGGGCGGTCTGCCGGAACCGTCCGGTCGCGGCGCTCGCGCGCTGGGAGATCCACGTGGTGACCCTCCGGGTCTCTTCGTCCTCCCCGGCGTGTTCGGTCGGGTCCGCGTCCTCGTCGAGGTCGTCGTCGAACTCGATCCCCGCCGCCTGGGTCTCCCAGTCGTCGCCGGAGTCCAGGGGGGTGGTGCCCGTGTCGGGTTGCTCGTCTCCCGGGCCCGGGGTCTTGCCCACTACCCACCTCCACGCGTCGCGACTGCACTGCCTGCTCGTCCAGACTAGCGGCAGCGCACGACGTCTCACGCCCCGCAGAGCACGACGCGGCGCGCCGCGGCGAACCGCCGGCCGTGCGCCGCCCGGCGTCGTCGCGGGGCCGGCGCACTGCGAGGATGGACGCCATGACGGTGGAACTTCTCACCCGCGAGGGATGCCACATGTGCGCGACCGCGCGCACCGAGCTGACCAGGATCTGCGGCGAGTTCGGCATCGGGTTCACCGAGGTCGACGTCGACCGCGCCGCGGCGGACGGCAACCCGGAGATCCGCGCCGAATACGGCGACCGGTTGCCGGTGGTGCTGCTCGACGGCGTCGAACACAGTTACTGGGAGGTCGACGAATCGCGGCTGCGGGCCGACCTGGCGCGTCGGGCCTGAACGCCTCCGGAAGCAACCGGGCGCGGTTGTCGCAGGTGGGCGGTCTGTCGGATCTTGGCGATCGCGTAACGGGGGTTTCGTTTAACACAGGTGGGCTGATTCCGCACCCCGTGTGAAGAGATTCACAAGGGGGTTATATCCTCGACAGAACCTGTGAGCGAAGAGATGTGGGGGTGAATGTGGGCGCCGATCGTCGGAAGTCGGGCGACGCCGACCCTCCTTCGTCGTCGGCCGATTCCGCACCGCTGCCGTCCGCTCCGGACATCCCCGCGCCGACCGTGGCGCGCCTGGCGACCTATCTCCACGTGTTGCGCTCGTTCAGCCGGCGCGGCGTCCTGGTGGCCTCTTCGAACGAGCTCGCCACCGCCGCCGGGGTGAACCCCGCCATCCTGCGCAAGGACCTGTCGTACGTGGCCGCCAACGGGGTGCGCGGCGTCGGGTATGACGTCGGTCGTCTCACCGCCCGGATCTCCATGACGCTGCACACGGACAGCGTCCACACCGTCGCGCTGGCCGGGGCCGGGCAACTCGGACACGCCCTGCTCGCGCACACCGGGTTCGGTCGCGGTTTCCAGGTGGCCGCGATGTTCGACGCCGATCCCGCCCTGGTCGGGACATCTCTCCAGGTCGGGGGGCCGGTCATCGCCCCATTGTCCGACATCGCGAAGGTCTGCGGGCGGATGCGCCCGGCGGTCGAGATCGGGGTGGTGGCCACCTCCGACGAGGACGCCCGCGACGCGTTCGACGCCTTCGTCGCGGCCGGTGTGCGACAGGTGCTCAACGTCACGCCCGTGTCCTTGACGGCAGAGGCGGATGTCGTCGTCAGACAAGTTGATCTAGCCTTGGAGCTACAGGTGTTGACGTTTCAGGCCTCCCGCGGCGCCACGCAAGCTGCGCAGACTGCACGCAACGCCCTCGAGATCTCCTCACGCGACGACGTCTCCGCGCCGCCTCGCGAGGTGAAGGCGGCCGACGGGCGCCAGGGAAACGCAATGGGTGAAGAAACGGTGACAGCGTGAGTGTTCTGTTGTTCGGGGTATCGCACCGAAGTGCGCCGGTGGAGGTGCTGGAGCGGTTGGCGGTCTCCGACCATGACCGTCCGAAGCTCGTCGACCGGCTGCTGTCATCGCGGGCGATCTCCGAGGCCATGGTCGTCTCGACCTGCAACCGCGTCGAGATCTATGCCGTCGTCGACGCGTTCCATCCGGCGCTGGAGGCGGTCGGGGAGGTCCTCGGCGACCACTCGGGGATGACCGTCAACGACATGACCCGCTTCGCCTACGTGCGCTACTCCGAGGCGGCGGTCGAGCACCTGTTCACCGTCGCCGCCGGCCTGGACTCGCTCGTCGTCGGCGAGCAGCAGATCCTCGGGCAGATCCGCAACGCCTACCTCAGTGCCGACGCCAACGACTCGGCCGGCCGTGTCCTCCACGAGCTCGCCCAGCAGGCCCTGCGGGTGGGCAAGCGCGTGCACACCGAGACCGGCATCGACCGTGCCGGTGCGTCGGTGGTCTCCGTCGCCCTGCACCGCGCGAAGGGGTTGCTCACCGATCCCGCGACCGGCGCGCACCGGTTGCGCCGCGCGGTGGTCGTGGGTGCCGGTGCGATGGGCGGCCTGGCCACCGCGCAGCTCGCACGCGAGGGCGTCACCGAGCTCTACGTCGTCAACCGCACGGTCGAGAACGCGCGCCACCTGGCCGACAGCATCGCCGCCAATCACGGCATCACCGTCCACGGCGTCGGTCTCGACGACCTGCCGCGCGTGATGGCCGCCGCCGACATCGTCGTGAGCGCGACCGGCTCCGTCGGGGCCGTGGTGACCGTGGGTGCGGTGCATTCGGCCCTCGCCGAGCGCAACCGCAACGACGACACGTCTCCGCTGGTCATCTGCGACCTGGGGCTCCCGCGCAACGTCGACCCGGCTGCCGCACGCCTGCCCGGCGTGCACGTCGTCGACATCGAGGGGTTGCGCGGGGACTCGGCGACCCAGGCCGCCGAGAACGACACCCTCGCGGCCCGCTCGATCGTCGCGTCCGAGCTCGCCGACTACCTGACCCACCAGCGACAGGCCGAGGTCACCCCGACCGTCGCCGCGCTGCGCCAGCGCGCCGCCGACGTGGTGGAGGCCGAGATCCTGCGCCTCGAGACCCGTCTGCCCGACCTCGAGAGCAGCCAGCGCGACGAGATCGCGAAGACCGTCCGCCGCGTGGTCGACAAGCTGCTGCACGCGCCGACCGTGCGCGTCAAGCAGCTCGCCTCGACCCCGAACGGCGATCATTACGCCGAGGCGCTGCGCGAGCTCTTCGAGCTGAAGCCCGGTGCGGCGGAGTCGGTTTCGGCTCCCGACCGGTTCACCACCGACGCTGCGGGCGAGCAGGGCGACCGATGAGCCCGGCATCCTCGCCGATCCGGATCGGCACCCGTGGTTCGCTGCTGGCCACCACCCAGGCGCAGACCATCGCCGACGCGCTGACGGCGGCCGGCCACCCCGCCGAACTGGTGATCATCAAGACCGAGGGCGACGCGTCGGCAAGGCCGGTCGCCGAGATCGGCGTCGGCGTGTTCACCACCGCGATCCGCGTGGCGCTGCGCAAGAACGAGGTGGACGTCGCGGTGCACTCGTACAAGGACCTGCCGACCGCCGCGGAGCCGGACCTCACCATCGCGGCCGTCCCGACCCGCGTCGATCCGCGGGACGCGCTGGTCAGCCGGGACGGACTGGTACTGGGCGAGCTGCCGCCGGGCTCGGTGGTCGGGACCTCGGCACCGCGCAGGGCCGCACAGCTTAGAGCATTGGGTCTCGGTTTGGAAATCCGCCCCCTAAGAGGCAACCTAGATTCTCGGTTGGGCAAAGTCGCCAGCGGCGAACTCGACGCAGTCGTGGTCGCCCGGGCCGGGCTCGTGCGGATCGGACGGACCGAAGTGGTCACCGAGGCGCTCGATCCGGTGGTCATGCTGCCGGCTCCGGCGCAGGGTGCTCTCGCTGTGGAGTGCCGCTCAGACGATGCCGAACTGGTGAGAATACTCGCCGAGTTGGACGACCCGTCCACCCGTGCGGCCATCGAGGCCGAACGGTCGGTGCTCGCGGCCCTCGAGGCCGGATGCACCGCACCGGTCGGTGCGATCGCCGAGGTGGTCGAGTCGATCGACGACGACGGGCGCATCTTCGCCGAACTGTCGCTACGCGCGGCGGTGGCGGCCGAGGACGGATCCGACGTGATCCGGGCCTCGGTGGTGGGCCCCGTCGATCGGGCCGTCCAGTTGGGCAAGGACCTCGCCGCCGAACTGCTGGAGCTGGGAGCGGGCGAACTCGTCAACTCTCCCTAGCAGAGAACGAACTGCAGCCCTCGAGGCAGAGGGCAGGAGAGTGCGAACCCATGAGCCGTACGAAGAAGGCAAACCCCGGACGGATCCTGTTCGTGGGGTCGGGTCCAGGTGATCCTGACCTGCTCACCGTGCGGGCACGCACCGTGATCGTGAACGCGACCACGGCCTACATTGACCCCGATGTGCCGTCGACGGTGGTCTCGCTGATCGGCAGCGCGCATCGCGAAGAACCCGCACCGAACACTCGCCGTTCGACCAAGAAGGCCGACAAGGCTGCCGACGCCAAGGGCGAGGACGCAGCCAAGGACGAGAACCAGACCGCGCCCGAGGCCGAGAAGGCCGAGGAGGAGCAAATCGTTCGCCCGGCCCTCGGCGATCCGGCCGAGGTCGCCAAGACCCTGGTCGCCGCCGCGCGCAACGGCGAGGACGTCGTGCGCGTCGTCTCCGGTGACCCGCTGACCACCGACTCGGTGCTGGCCGAGGTCAACGCAGTCGCCCGCACCTCGGTCACCTTCGAGGTGCTGCCGGGCCTGCCCGCCGCATCGGTCGTCCCGAGCTACGCCGGCATGCCGCTGGGCTCCACGCACACCGAGGCCGACGTGCGCGGCGAGGTCGACTGGGCCGCGCTGGCCGCCGCCCCGGGCCCGCTGGTGCTGCACGCGACCTCCGGCCACCTCGCCGAGACCGCGAGTGCGCTCACCGAGCACGGCATGGCGCCGCAGACCCCCGCCGCGATCACCATCAACGGCACCACCTGCGCCCAGCGCACCATCGAGGCCACCCTCGCGACCCTCAACGAGCAGGGCAATGCGCTGACCGGCCCGCTGGTCGTGACCGTCGGCAAGGTCGTCGGCGCCCGCAACAAGCTCTCGTGGTGGGAGTCGCGCGCCCTCTACGGCTGGACCGTCCTGGTGCCGCGCACCAAGGACCAGGCCGCCGACATGAGCGAGCGGCTCGTCAGCCACGGTGCCATCCCCAAGGAGGTTCCGACGATCGCCGTCGAGCCGCCGCGCAGCCCCGCGCAGATGGAGCGCGCGGTCAAGGGACTCGTCGACGGCCGCTACCAGTGGGTGGTGTTCACCTCCACCAACGCGGTGCGCGCCGTGTGGGAGAAGTTCGCCGAGTTCGGTCTCGACGCCCGCGCGTTCTCCGGCGTGAAGATCGCCTGCGTCGGCGAGGCCACTGCGGACAAGGTGCGCTCGTTCGGCATCAACCCCGAACTCGTGCCGTCCGGTGAGCAGAGCTCGCTCGGCCTGCTCGAGGACTTCCCGCCCTACGACGACGTCTTCGATCCGGTCAACCGTGTCCTGTTGCCGCGTGCCGACATCGCCACCGAGACCCTCTCCGAGGGTCTGCGCGACCGCGGCTGGGAGATCGACGACGTGACCGCGTACCGCACCGTGCGTGCCGCACCGCCGCCCGCGGAGACCCGCGAGATGATCAAGACCGGCGGCTTCGACGCGGTCTGCTTCACCTCCAGCTCGACGGTCCGCAACCTGGTCGGCATCGCCGGAAAGCCCCACGCGCGCACCATCGTTGCCTGCATCGGCCCCAAGACCGCGGAGACCGCAACGGAATTCGGCCTGCGCGTGGACGTGCAGCCGGAGAACGCCTCGGTCATCGAGCTGGTCGACGCGCTCGCCGAGCACGCGGCCCGGCTGCGTGCCGAGGGCGCACTGCCCCCGCCGCGCAAGAAGTCCCGTCGGTCGCGTTCGTGAGCGGGGCGCGTGACATGGCACCGCTGATCCGTCCCCGCCGGCTGCGCACCACCGCCGCGATGCGGCGACTGGTCGCCGAGACCACGCTCGTCCCAAGGCAACTCGTGCTGCCGATGTTCGTCGCCGACGGCATCGACGATCCCCGTCCGATCTCGTCGATGCCCGGCGTCGTGCAGCACACGATGGATTCGCTGCGCAAGGCCGCGGCGGAGGCCGTCGAGGCGGGCGTCGGCGGCCTGATGCTGTTCGGGGTGCCGAAGGAGGAGGACAAGGACGCCACCGGTTCGGCCGCGGACTCCGACGACGGCATCCTCAACCGTGCCTTGCGCGCGCTGACCGACGATCTGGGTGACTCGACCGTCCTGATGGCCGACACCTGTCTCGACGAGTTCACCGACCACGGACACTGCGGCGTTCTCGACGGCCGGGGCCGCGTCGACAACGACGAGACCCTCGACCGGTATGTCGCGATGTCGCTCGCCCAGGCCCGCGCGGGCGCCCGGTTGCTGGGTCCGAGCGGGATGATGGACGGCCAGGTCGCCGCGATCCGGGCGGTCCTCGACGCCGCGGGCTTCACCGACACCGGCATCCTCGCCTACGCGGCCAAGTACGCCTCGGCGTTCTACGGCCCGTTCCGCGAGGCCGTCGGTTCGTCGTTGCAGGGCGACCGGCGCACCTACCAGCAGGACGCGGCCAACCGCATCGAGTCCCTGCGCGAGGTCCGGCTGGACCTCGAGGAGGGCGCCGACATCGTGATGGTGAAGCCCGCGATGAGTTACCTCGACATCGTCCGCGACGTCGCCGAGATGAGCGACGTGCCGGTGGCCGCCTACCAGATCAGCGGCGAGTACTCGATGATCACCGCGGCCGCCGAACGCGGCTGGATCGACCGCGACGCCGCGATCCTGGAGTCGCTGACCTCCATCCGCCGGGCGGGTGCGTCGATCATCCTCACGTACTGGGCCACCGAGGTCGCCGAACTGCTGTCCTAGGCTGGGGACCATGTCCGCACCCATCGATCCGTCCTCCGGGGCGCCGTCCCCCGGATCGTCGTCCGTCACCGACCCGCGACCGCGTCCGTCGATCCCGGAGTCCATCGCGATCGCCCTCGAGCTGTGGATCGTGGTGGTGGTCGGCCAGATCGTCGGACGGTTCGCGCAGACCGGCAGCACCGTCGACGCCTTCCGTGAATCGGTGCGCGACAACCCGCCGGAGGGCCTGACCCCGGATCAGCTGAACACGCTGACGTCGTCGGGTTTCGTGGTGGGCGTGCTCGTGGCGATGACCGTCGTTCTCGTGGCGATCACCGCGCTCGTCGTCTGGCTCACCCGCAAGGGGTACAACTGGGCGCGCGTCCTGCTCGGCGCGATGGGCGTCTATGTCATCGTCGACATGGTGTTCTCGTTCTTCGCCGACGTCTCGCCGGCCTGGGCGATGATCCCGCTGGTGCTCTCCGGTGTGGCCGCGCTCGGCGCGACCGTGCTGCTCATGCGGGGCGAGTCGGAGCGGTACTGCCGTCGGATGGCCCAGGAGCGCAAGGCGCACAAGGCGCCGCCGGTCCCCGGGCCGTATCCGTACGGGCCCAACCCGTACGCACCGAACACCTATGCCCAGGGCCCATATGCCCAGGGCCCATACGGTCAGGGACAGCATGCGCAGAACCCCTACGCGCAGAACCCCTACGCGCAGAATCCCTACGCGCAGAACCCCTACGGGCAGCCGCCGCATGCGCAGGGTCCGTACTCGCAGGTCCCGCACGGTCAGGATCAGTACGGGCAGGATCAGTACGGTCAGGATCAGTACGGTCAGGATCAGTACGGTCAGAACCCGTACGGCGCGCAGAATCCGCACACCGAGCCGCACGGGCAGCAGCAGTACGGTCAGCCGACATCCGGCCAGGACCCGCACAGGTCTGCGTCACAGACGCCGCCGCCAACCGGCGCCACGCCGTATGGTGGCAATCGATCCGGTGATGCCCCGCACGAGGACTCGGCAGAGGCCAGTCGCGACGGTGCCGGAACCGAGAACTCCGTTCCCGACAGCGAAGGATCGAACAAGCAGTGACAAGTCCCGACCCGGCGCAGCGTCCGAAACTCGTCGTCTGGGCCTACCGATGCTGGCTCGCCTCGGGTCTGCTGCTCGGGCTCCTCGGCGCCCTCGTACTAGTCGTCTCGGTCTTCGACGACTCGGGAACCGTGGCGTCGGGTGCGCTCGGCGTCCTTGTGCTCGTGGTCGGTGTCGCGTACATCCTGCTGGGCAGCAAGGCCTTCACCGGCGACGCCCGGTGGCGGTCGTCGTTGTCCGCCCTGACGCTCGTCGTCGTGGCCATGCTGCTGTTCCTGAGCGTCGGCCTCGGTTCGCCGCTGTTCGCGCTCACGCTGGTCGCCGGCATCATCGGCCTGTTCGGCTCGCTGCTGGCCTACCGTCCGGACTCCGAACGCTGGTACACCGGCAAGGAGCCCGAACCGCGCAGGAAGCGCGGCGACGCGCGCAAGCCCAGGCCGTGACCGCGCCCCGACCTAGAATTCTGATCGAGACACCGTGACCGACGAGATCCGCGACTCCTCCGCTCCCGAGGACGATCCGGGCGAGGTGCTGTTCCACGAGCCCGGCGGCAGTTGGTGGGTCATTCTCATCGGTCCGGTCCTCGTCGGTGCCGTACTGGCCCTGGAGTTGTCGTCGCCGGGGCCGGTGCACTGGCCGGTCCTGATCGTCTTCCTCGTCCTGCTGGTCGGGTTCTCCGTCGTGCAGGTGTCCGCGGCACGCAAGCACGTCAGCGTGGAACTCACCGAGACGACGCTCCGTCAGGGCGCGGTGACGATCGAGCTGGCCGACATCGAGAAGATCTTCCCTGCGAACAACGGTCCGACCCCCGAGGACTGGGAGAGCGCGCCCGCTCTCGGCGAGCTGCACGGGGTGCCGCGGCGGCGCAAGGGCGTCGGCGTCCGGCTGAGATCGGGCAAGCTCGCGCAGGCGTGGGCGCGGGACGTCGAGCGGTTCCGGAGCGAACTCATGCAGGCGCATGCCGCCGCGCGGATGGGGCTCGGCCCGAAGAAGCGCGCCGAGCCCGCTCCGGAGCGGTCGGTGCAGCCCGGCCCGGAGGGGCGCGAGAAGGCGGCGGGCGAGCCGGAGAAAGGTCAGGACACCGCCGAGTGACGCCCCTCGCGGCTCTCGCGGTAGGCGCGCCGGCGTAGGTCGCCGAGCCACGACGGGGCGAACTCGACACCGTCGGGCCGGTTGAGGATCGGATCGAAGTCGACATCCAGACCGGTCAGCGCATGGTCGAGCTCGATGCGCGCGATGGGTACGAAGCGACCGAACCCGGCCTCGAGGATGAGGACGATCTTCCGGTTCATCCGCAGGCACGCGGCGAGGTCCTCGATCGACAGGCCCGACGGGCCGGTGGGCTCTTCGATACGGGCACGAATCCAGTACAGCTCGTTGTCGAACCGGTAGGGCGTGAGGCTGGAGACCGCGGTCGGCGCCCAGTGCGTCGACGGCAGCGGGATCGGGACGCGTCCCGACAACGGCGCCGGTCCGGCGAGCAGCAGATCCCACGCGCCGGCGCTCGACTCGGGATTGCCGCCGGTGCCGGGGAAGCGGATCGCGACCCCGACGATGTCGGGCAGGCTGCCCGGGGTGCCGATGCCCTTCGACAGACGGACGATCACGGGGCCGGTGCGGAACGGCAACGGGTGATCCCCGGACACCGACGCCTTGCCGCCGCACAGCAGGCCGTCGGGATGGAACACCCGGGCGTGGCGCAGCGCGGCGGCCCATCGGAACGGGGTCGTGAGCAGGTCGGGTAGGGCGATCATGAGCTTCCTCCGTGGTCGGCGGCCGTGGGGTTCGGACGCCGTGGGGTTCGAACGACGCCGGGCGATTCGTTGACGTGACGTGCCGCGAACCCCGGTGTGGTGCATTCGGGGTCCGCGGCGGGCGCTCGGTCGTGGATCTAGCCGGTCGGGTCCGGATCGACGGCGTCCTTGATCTTGCCGATGACGCCCTTCTCCGTGCCGAACTGCGGCTTCTGCGGCGTCCCCATGGCGCCATCGTAGGTCGCATAGAGCTTCGGATCCGGGGGCGGACCGGATTGGCGGTCGCCCAGCGGCTGCGGGTCGGTGAGGTACTTGAACTCGTGTTGGCCGTCGGGTGTCGGTCCACTGGCCCAGCCGCCCTTGGCGGCGTCCTCGCCGTCGGACAGGTGCCAGATGGTGCTCGCGTGCTCGCCGTACTCCTCGTCGAACAGGGCGTCGGGGGCGATGGTCCCCTCGAGGCCGTCCTCCTTGAGTTCCTCGATGGCCTTGAGCCACAGGTTCTGGTGGAGGGTGTCGCGGGCGAGGTTGAACCGCAGCATGTCCTTGACGCCGGGGTCGTCGGTCATGTGCCACAGGCGCGCGGTCTGCACGCGTCCCTGGGCCTCGGCGGTGACGTTGGCGTGGAAGTCGGCGAGCAGATTGCCGCTGTGCACGATGTAGCCGGCATTCCACGGCACGCCGTTGGAGTCGGCGAGACGCGGGCCGCCGCCGGAGAAAACCGCCTGGGTGGGATCGGACCCGCCGAGGACCGCGGCCACCACGGGATCGCCGAGCGCGTTGGTGGTGGAGTCGGTGACGGGCGCGCCCTCGAGCAACCGGGCCACCATCGTGGCGATCATCTCGACGTGACCGATCTCCTCGGTCGCGATGTCCATGATGAGGTCTTTGTACTTGCCCTTCATGCGACAGTTCCAGCCCTGCATGAGGTACTGCATCGTCACCGTCATCTCGCCGAAGGCTCCGCCGAGCAGCTCCTGCAGCTTGCGGGCGTAGACGGGGTCGGGCTTCTCGGGCTTGACGTCGAATTGCATGTAATCGGTGTGGCGGAACATGGATTCCCCTGCCATTCGTGGTGTTTCGCCCGTCGCCGGAGCCGGTGCGGGCAGAGCCGAGTCGTCGTGATGCGTCGCAGCGGCCTTCTACACAGCGGCGTCGCGGACAGGGTGCCCCGCCGATCGGATTTCAAACCCGCACGATCGACGGAAAACGACAGGCGCCCGGCCCATGCGGGCCGGGCGCAGGTACGCCGACGGTGTTGCGGGGGCTCAGCCGTTGACGAGCATGGGCGCGCGCAGCAGTTCCTCGGGGACGCCGAAGGCGTCGACGAGGGTGCGGGCGTGCGGCCGCAGCTCCTGACAGAGTTCGTTCACGCCGCGCCGGACCGCCTTGGCGCGCTCCACCGAGATGTGGCGGTGCATCATGAACCAGGACAGGTCCGCCTCGAGGGCGGAGTAGACGAAAAGGTCGCACACCTTGCCCAGGAGGTCTGCGGCGGAACGCGAATCGCAGTTCTCGATGGCCTCGATGAACGCCTCGAGAACCACACGTTCGATGTGTGCATGCCCGACCTTCAGCAAATGGTCCTGGGCGTTGTTGAACACGTCGAAGGCGTCGTTGTCGTCGTCGAGTGCCCGGCGCAGCCGCTGCGCACAGGTGCGGACCAGATGATCCTCGCGGTTGCGGAACAAGCGGATCTGAGTGCCTCGGTTGGTGAGCGCCGACTTCTCGGTGTCCTCGTCGGAGCTGTCGAGCAGCGTCTGCACCACCTGCCGGACCGCGGTCTTCTCGGCCACCACGTCGCGGGCCATGCCGGCGATGAACTTGACCCAACCGCCGGCCGAAAGGCCCTGCACGTCTTCGGAATACGACGACAGTAGTTCTTTGGCGATGAGCTGCATCATGACCGTGTTGTCACCTTCGAAGGTGGTGAAGACATCGATGTCGCCGCGGATGACGGAGATCTGGTTCTCGTCGAGGTACCCGGCGCCGCCGCAGGCCTCGCGGCTGACGTTGATCGCATGCGAGGCATGCCAGGTGGCGTACGCCTTGAGCCCCGCGGCCTGACCCTCGAGCTGACGCTGACGGCCGGCGTCGGAGTCGTCGGGCGCCGCCGACTGCACGTCGTGGAGCTCGGCGGTGATCTCGTTCTGGGCGAAGGCGATGGCGTAGGACTTCGCGATCAACGGCAGCAGCTTGCGCTGATGGCCGAGGTAGTCGAGTACGGTGATCTCGTCGGTGCCGTCCGGTGCCTCGAACTGCTTGCGGATCAGCCCGTACCGCGTGGCGAGGGTCAGTGCCTTGCGTCCGGCGGCGCCGGCGGTCGCGGCGACGGACACGCGGCCGCGGATCAGGGTGCCGAGCATGGTGAAGAAGCGCCGGTTCTCGTTCTCGATCGGCGAGCTGTAGGTGCCGTCCTCGGCGACGTCGGCGTACCGGTTCAGCAGGTTCTCTGCCGGGATGCGGACCTGATCGAACATGATCCGGCCGTTGTCGACGCCGGCCAGGCCGCCCTTGTACCCGCAGTCGCTCGTAGTGATGCCCGGCAGGTCGTTGCCGTCGGCGTCGCGGATCGGCACCACGAAGCAGTGCACGCCGCGGCCCGTCGGCTCCTCACCGGGCCCGCCGGTGATCAGCTGGGCGAAGACCGCGGCGTACTGCGCGTGTTTCGCGGCGCCGCCGATGTAGTCCTTGCGCGACGACGGGGTGGGGGAGTGGATGACGAACTCGCGGGTGTCGCGGTCGTAGGTCGCCGTCGTCTCGATGGCCTGCACGTTGGAGCCGTGGCCGGTCTCGGTCATCGCGAAACAACCGAGGACGTCGAGATCGATGATCCCCGGCACGTACTTCCGGTGGTGACGTTCGGTGCCGAGATTCTCCACGGCCCCGCCGAACAGGCCCCACTGCACGCCGGCCTTGACCATCAGCGAGAGATCGGCGTAGCCGAGCATCTCGATCGCGGTGATCGACGCGCCGATGTCGCCGGTACCGCCGTGGTCGGCGGCGAACCCTGCGGCCGCGAAGCCCTGCGACGCCAGTTCCCGCATGATCCCGAGGATGCGCTCGCGCGCCTCGTCGAGCGTGAGCGACGGGTCGGGCAGCAGGTCGGCGCGGTTGGAGTTCTCGCGCACGGTCTCGCGGACGCTGCGCCATCGCCCGTCGAGGACGAATCGGAGGTTGTCGACGAGGAGCGCCCGCTCGTCGGCGGACAGGTCGTCGTCGGGTTCGACGTCGGCCGGGGTGACCGGGTCGTCGACCGTCGGTTTCTCGGCGATCGGCGTGTGCGGACGAGTGGGTTCGGAGCGCTCGGTGGGAGTCGACATGAATCCACCGTACGTAGCCCTGTGACGCGCGACCCACGTTTTGTGGCTGTCCCCATCGGTTTGGACTCTGCACCGATCCGGTCACGGGTTCGGCGCCGAACCCCCTCTTCGGGGGGTGCCGGGGTTTGCCGGGCATGAGTAGCCTGATCCGCCGTCTGTGTATGGGCCGTCACATGAGCCCCGGCGAAGTGACGCGGGCGAGATAAACCCTGGAGGAGAGATGTCGGTGTCCACCCCGGATGCACCAGTGACGGGCCTGGGTTCGTCGACCAGCGATTGGGGCGGGGCCAACCGCTCCGAACTCAGCCCGCTCCGGTTCCTCGAACGCACGTCGTCGGTGTTCCCGGACCGCGACGCCATCCTCTACGGGCAGCGCCGGCACAGTTACGCCGAGTTCGCCGACCACGTGCAGCGCCTCGCCCGGGTGCTGAGGTCGAGGATCGCGCCCGGTGATCGCGTCGCGTACCTGGCCCCGAACATCCCGGAGATGCTCATCGCGCACTTCGCCGTGCCGCTCGCCGGCGGTGTGCTCGTCGCGCTGAACTCGCGCCTGGCCGGACCCGAGCTGGTCTACATCCTCGAGCACTCCGGTGCCAAGGCGCTGTACTTCGACGCCGAGTTCCGCGACACCGTCGCCGCGATCATCGGCGAAGTGCCGCAGGTGGAGACCGTCGTCGAGATCGCCGACCCCGAGTTCGGCGTGACGCCGGGTCCCGTGGCCGGGGCCGGCATCCCCGGCCTCGTCGCCTACGAGGACCATCTGACCGGGGCCGACGAGCTCGACCCGACGCCGATCCCGTGGACGGTCGACGACGAGGACGCGATCATCGCGATCAACTACACGTCGGGCACCACCGGCAAGCCAAAGGGCGTCATGTACACCCACCGAGGTGCGTACCTGAACTCCTTCGGCGAGACCTTCCACAACCAGTTCACCGGCCGGACCCGCTACCTGTGGACGCTGCCGATGTTCCACTGCAACGGCTGGTGCACCCCGTGGGCGGTCACCCACGCCGGCGGTACCCACATATGCCTGCGCGCGGTGCGGGCCGAGGCCATCTGGGACGCGATCGACGATCTCGGCGTCACCCACATGTGCGGCGCCCCGACCGTGTGCACCACCATCGTCGGCTCGCCGCGCGCCCACAAGCTCGACCGTCCGCTGCGCATCACCACGGCAGGCGCGCCGCCGTCGCCGACCGTCATCGGCGCGCTGGAGGCGATCGGCGTCACCGTCGTCCACGTCTACGGGCTCACCGAGGTGTACGGGCCGTACACCATCTGCGAGTACCAAGATGCCTGGACCGCACTGGATCCCGGCGAGCGCGCGGCCAAGCTGTCGCGGCAGGGTGTGGGCATGGTGCAGGCCGAGAATGCCCGCGTCGTGCTCCAGGACACGCTGCCGCTGACCGACGTCCCGGCCGACGGCGAGACCATGGGCGAGATCGTGTTGCGGGGCAACAACGTGATGGCCGGCTACTTCCGCGACGAGGAGGAGACGCGAAAGGCGTTCGCGGGCGGCTGGTTCCACACCGGCGACCTCGGCGTCATGCATCCCGACGGCTACATCCAGCTGCGTGACCGCGCCAAGGACATCATCATCTCGGGGGGCGAGAACATCTCCACGATCGAGGTCGAGCAGGCGCTGGTGAGCCACGACGCCGTCGTCGACGTCGCGGTGATCGGTGTCCCCGACGAGAAGTGGGGTGAGCGTCCGCGCGCCTACGTCCTGCTGCACCCGGGTGCGACGCTGACGGCCGAGGAACTCATCGAGCACGGCCGGCGTTTGCTGGCCGGTTACAAGGTGCCGCGGGACATCGTGTTCGCGGGCGACCTGCCGCGCACGCCCACCGGCAAGGTCCTGAAGGGTGAGCTGCGTGAGCGTGCCCGCACGGAGTGACGCCGCCGAGACCCTCGGGCACGACGGGCGTTCCGCGCACGACGGCGTGCCCGCGGTCCGTCGTGTCCGGGTGGGCCCGCGCCGCGGCTATGTCGCCGGCGAGGACGAGCGCGCGCCCTTGCTCTCGACGGGTGTGTTCGGGCGGGGAGATACCGGCTCGGCGACGCGGGTCTGAGCCCCGCCAGCGGAATACGCCCTGAGAACGACCTTCGGCAGGCCGACCGGTAGCCGATATGTCACTCGTGTGACTGCTGGGGTGTTTCCCGGGTGCGCTTTCTTCCCGGTCCTCGGGCGTGGGGCCGGTCAGGCCCAGAAGAACGAGCGCCTGCCGCCGAACCGCTGCCCGAGTTCGCGAGCGACCTGCGGCGGCACCAGCTCCCTCGGGAGCACGACGCGCTCGCCGTTGTTGCCTTGTTCCCTGAGGTGGATCACCGTGCGGCCCAACACGATTCCGGACACCCGGGACAGTTGGATGTCCTGTCGTCCGGTGCCGGAGATGAACGAGATGTGGTCGGGGCCGAACTCGGCACGCAGTGACGTGCCGGGAGCGTGGGCGCGTCGGATCCGGCTCGGGATGAACACGGTCACGAGCAGGGCCACGAAGACGGTGAAGAACACGAAACAGGCGATCAGTGCAGCGCGGACCCCATGGTCGTCCGGCGAGCTCCGGTATCCGGCCACGACGACGATCCCCAGACCCACCAGCACCGGGGCGATACGCGCGAGCAGGCCGCCGAGTCCGTTCTCGCGCTCGATGCGCTTCGCGAGTCCCTCGTCGGCGATCATCTCGGTTCGGATGACGGCGTCGCGCGCGGCATCGCCGTTGCTCACACCCACCGTCGGCTCCTCTCGTCGTCGAAGCGTTGCCGCAACCCGAGGGCGACGTGTGGGGGAACCAGTTCCAGCGGGATGACGATCCGCTCCGCGAAGTGCCCGTTTCCCCGGATACGGATCACACTCCGGTCCACCACGACTCGGTCGATCTGGGAGGTGCGGATGATCTGCCGGGTCGAACCCGTCGTGAAGGCGACGAAATCGGGCCCGAACTCCGCTGCCAGGCGGGTTCCGGGTCCGTAGTGACGCCGCAGCATCGCCGGCCTGATCACCGTGAAGATGAGGACGCTCGCGACCCCACCGGCGACGAGCAGGCACGACAGCAGCAGCAGCGTGTCGCGGTCACGGGATCCGGTGAGCCAGGAGGTGGCCAGGAACAAGATCTGCGCGCCGACGAACAACGCCGCCCACGCCGCGATGGAGCGCCCGCCGTCGTCGCGTCGTATCCGCTTCGCGAGCCCTTCATCGGCGATCATCTCGGTCCGGAGGACGGGAGGGTGCGCGGGCTGCGGCGGGGTGGGATTCCACACCTGTGGGCATTGCGGGTGTCGTCCGTGGGTGCCGGGATTCCCTTGGGGCCATTGGGTCATCGTCGTCAGATCCTATTCGGCGCCGGACACCGCCCGCGAGGACTGTACGAATGACGGCCGTCGTGTGGTTGATACTTGACCCATGTCAGTTGCCGATGTCGACAGTGCGAGCTTCCGCATGCTCGTCGTCGCAGAGTCGATCCGTCTGTTCAGCGAGCACGGATACGAGTCGACGACGGTCGAGCAGATCGCGTCGGCGGCCGGTATGTCGCGCCGGACGTTCTTCCGCCAGTTCGGGTCCAAGGAAGACGTCATCTTCGCCGACCACGAATCCCTGCTCGCGCAGGTCGGCGAGGCCCTCGCGTCGTACGAGGGTGACCCGTGGTCGGCGGTGTGCGCGGCGGCCGAGGTGGTGTTCAGCCACTTCGAGCGGGACCGCGACCTGGCGGTGCGCCGCGCCCAGGTGGTCCAGGAGGTCCCTGCGCTCCGTGATCGCGAGCTGGTGACCAGTTATCGGTACCAGGGCGCCTTCGAGGAGTTCCTGCGACGGGAGCTGCCCGACGAGCCGCCGGTGCACATCGTCGCCTATGTCGCGGCGATCACCGGCACCCACAATTTCCTGCTGCGGCAGATGATCCGCGGCGACGAGGAGGCGACCCTCGAACGGCTGCGGATCGAGTTGGCGCGTGTCCGTGCGGCACTCGGTGCCGGACGCGGGCCGGGTGTCGACGAGCGACAGGTCACGGTGGTGACCTATCCGGCCGGGACATCGCCCGACGAGATCGCGCTCCGGGTACAGGAGCAACTCCGGAAACCGTGACGGGTTTTCGCAGGTCTCGGACACGGCGGGACCTGGCGAGGACAATCGGTGGCGTGGGTGGCCGTCCCGCCGGGGCGCAGCACATTGACATGGCACTCAGTGCCGTGTTGCACTGGTAGTCAACCACCGATATTGGCACCCCGTGCCGTGAGGAGTTGTCATGGGTTACGGAAATCCCGACTTCGACGTCTTCCAGCTCCCCGAGGAGCATGTGGCGCTGCGCGAGGCGATCCGCTCGCTCGCCGAGAAGGAGATCGAGCCGCACGCCGCCGACGTCGACGAGAAGTCGCGCTTCCCGGAGGAGGCGCTCGCCGCGCTGAACGCCTCGGGCTTCAACGCCATCCACGTCCCCGAGGAGTACGGCGGCCAGGGTGGCGATTCGATCGCCGCCTGCATCGTGATCGAAGAGGTCGCCCGCGTGTGCGCCTCGTCGTCGCTGATCCCCGCCGTGAACAAGCTCGGCACCATGGGCCTGATCCTCAACGGCTCCGAGGAGCTGAAGCAGAAGGTCCTGCCGTCGATCGCCTCGGGTGAGGCCATGGCCTCCTATGCGCTCTCCGAGCGTGAGGCCGGCTCGGACGCTGCGAGCATGAAGACCCGCGCCCGCAAGGACGGCAACAACTGGGTCCTCAACGGCTCCAAGTGCTGGATCACCAACGGCGGCAAGTCGACCTGGTACACCGTCATGGCCGTCACCGACCCGGAGAAGGGTGCCAACGGCATCTCGGCGTTCATGGTCCACAAGGACGATCCCGGCTTCACCGTCGGCCCGCTGGAGAAGAAACTCGGCATCAAGGGTTCGCCCACCGCGGAGCTGTACTTCGAGGACTGCACCATCCCGCTCGACCGCATCATCGGCGACGAGGGCACCGGCTTCAAGACCGCCCTGCAGACCCTCGACCACACCCGCCCGACCATCGGCGCCCAGGCCGTCGGCATTGCGCAGGGTGCGCTCGACAAGGCCATCGAATACGTCAAGGACCGCAAGCAGTTCGGCAAGCCGATCGCCTCGTTCCAGGGTGTCGAGTTCATGATCGCCGACATGGCGATGAAGGTCGAGGCCGCGCGCCTCATGGTCTACACCGCCGCCGCCCGCGCCGAGCGCGGCGAGAAGAACCTCGGCTTCATCTCGTCGGCCTCGAAGTGCCTGGCCTCGGATGTGGCCATGGAGGTCACCACCGACGCCGTCCAGCTCTTCGGCGGCGCCGGCTACACCCGCGACTTCCCGGTCGAGCGCATGATGCGCGACGCCAAGATCACTCAGATCTACGAGGGAACCAACCAGATCCAGCGCGTCGTCATGAGCCGCGCGTTGCTTCGATGAGCACGGTCTAGCTCACCAGCTCACCAAGGGAATTCGCCCCGCCGACCACCGTCGGCGGGGCGAATTGTTCTCGGGAGGGTCGGGTTCGATGCACCGGGCGAGCTGCCGAGGGGCGTTCCCTTCGGCATGCGCGAGACGGAGCCGCCACTGAAGAGACTCGTTGCGCAGATCTCGTTGCTGTTCGACTCCGACGAGCTTCATTCACTCGGTCAAAAGGGTGGTGGGTTGTTGCGGTCCCACTCGTCTTGTTGGCGACGATGCGCGTCGGTGCGGTTGGCGCGTTCATCGGCGAGCCGTTGTCGGGCGGGGTGGTCGGGTGATTGGGTTTTCAACGCCGCGAACAGGTCTCGTCCGGTGAACGGGTTGCCGGGGTAGGTGTGGCCGGTGGGTGCGTCGAACCAGATCGACATGTAGGCGTCCTGGGTGTCCATTCACCGTCCGAAGGTCTTGACGCGGTGGTGGAACCGGCACAGCGGTTACCTCTCGGCGTTCGTGGGTCAACGAGGCGGCGATCAGCACGTTGCACATGCCGGCCGCGTTCATCGACCACGCATATACCGCGGTGTCGACCCACTGTTGCGGGGAGAGCTCGGCGAGGGGTGCGAATGCGTCGAACCCCAACTCCGCGGACCCTGCGCCGGGGTGGTCCCCGGCGGGGTCGAGGGTGCCGAACTCGAAAGCCATACCCACATTCCAGAAGAGGGGAATGACAATCCCGGTTCGTAATCTACAGTCGAATTGTCATGCACAGCAACTACTTTCGGTAGTAGTCGCTCGACGAATCGACAAACCCGGACTTCCTGGTGGTGGTGTCCTCATGCAATCGAAGATCTCGAACCGCCCCCGGGGAGTCCTCTCACCGGGCTCCGGCCGCAGTGGTTCCTACGCGTACGCCGGCCGGAACACCAGCCTCGCGCCCTGGGCCTTCGCGGCGTCGCGGAAGTTCTTCATGGCGCGTTCCATGTGGAAGCCGTTGGTCACGATCAGCGCGCCGGTGGCGCCCAGGCGCTTGAGCATACGCACGGTGTTCTGCGCGTTCTGGACGGTGGAGGTCGAGGCTCCCTCGTTGACCATCTGCCACACCGGGATTCCGCGTCGGATCATGCCGATGTTCATGAACTGGGCCTCGGTGATCGGCAGCCAGTGGGTGTCGCCGCCGGACAGGATGACCCGGTTGAACGGGTGCTGCTTGGCCAGCTTCGCCGCGACATTCAGGCGTCGGTTCATGATCTCCGGCGTCTCGCCCCAGGTGCCGAATTTGGCGCCCAGCACGACGATGTAGCGGGTCGGCGGGCTCTCCCACAGGAACATGCTGTTCGGGGTGCCGAGCTCCGAGCTGCCGAGGTCGACGCTGCCGAAATCGGTGCTGACCGCTGCCGTTTCGATCTTCGTGACGTTGACGTCGCCCGCTGCGGACACGGCCACACCGCCGGTGAGCACCGCCGCGGTCAGGGCGACCGTGGACATGATTCTTCGCAGACGCATGACCTCGAAGTCTAGAGGCGATGACCGACTCGCGCCGCCCCAGGAGATAACATCTGAATCACCAGTCACTCACGTAACTGCAACAAACCGCCTCGACCCACCGGAAAGGTGCCTTCGCGCGGTTCAGGTCAGTGCGACGTACTTGACGTTCAGGTACTCCTCGATGCCTTCGCTGCCACCCTCGCGGCCGATGCCGGACTGCTTGATCCCGCCGAACGGCGCTGCCGCGTCGGAGATCACGCCGCGGTTCACCCCGACCATGCCCGACTCCAGGCGCGCGGCCACCCGCATGCAGCGCTCCAGGTCGCGGCTGTAGAAGTACGACGCCAGGCCGTACTCGGTGGAATTCGCCGCGGCGATCCCGTCGTCCTCGGAGTCGAACGCGCTGATCACCGCGACCGGGCCGAAGATCTCCTCGCGGGTTACCGGCGCATACGGGTCGACGTTGTCGAGAACCGTTGCCGGATAGAAGAACCCGGGGCCCGACGGTCGTTCGCCGCCCAGCCGCACGCGGGCGCCGTCGGCCACCGCCTGCTCGACCGCGGCGGCGACCTTGTCCCGCTGGTCGGCGTTGACCAGCGGCCCGAGCGTGACACCTTCCCGATAGCCGGGACCCATCACGACCTGTGACATCTTCTCGGTGAGCTTGGCGGTGAACTCCTCGACAATGCCGGACTGCACCAGGAACCGGTTGGCGGCGGTGCAGGCCTCGCCGCCGTTGCGCATCTTCGCCAGATACGCGCCTTCGACAGCGGCGTCGACGTCGGCGTCGTCGAACACCAGGAACGGGGCGTTCCCGCCCAGCTCCATCGAGGTTCGCTGCACACGTTCGGCGGCCTGTCCCAACAGAATCCGGCCGACCGGCGTCGACCCGGTGAAGCTGATCTTCTTGATCCGGTCGTCGGAGATCAGCGCCGACGACACCTTGCCGCTCGAACTGGTCGGCAGCACCGACAACACACCCGGAGGCAGGCCCGCCTCGGCGAACGCCTCGGCCAGCGCGAGCATCGTCAGCGGCGTCTCGCGCGCCGGCTTTACGATCATGACGCTGCCCGCCGCCAGCGCCGGGCCGATCTTGCGGGTTCCCATGGCCAACGGGAAGTTCCACGGTGTGATCGCCAGGCATGCGCCGACGGGCTGGTGTGCCACCAGGATTCGGCCGTTGCCCGCAGGTGCCTGTGTGAAGCGGCCGTCGATGCGCACCGCCTCCTCGGCGAACCAGCGCAGGAACTCGTTGCCGTACTTGGTCTCTGCACGACTGTCCGGCAGTGCGCGGCCGAGTTCGAGCGTCATCAGCATGGCGATGTCGTCGGCACGGTCGGTGAGCAGCTCGAAGGTGCGGCGCAGGATCTCGCTGCGCTCGCGCGCCGGTGTCGCGGCCCAGTCGTCGGCCGCACCGGCGGCGGAGTCCAGCGCGGCGATCGCGTCGTCGGCCCCCGCGTCGGCCACCGACGTCAGGACTTCTTCGGTGGCCGGATCGAACACCTCGAACGTCTTGCCCGAGGCGGCCGGCGTCGACCGCCCGTCGATCCACAGGCCGGTCGGCACGCCGTCGAGAATCGCCTGCGGATCGAGCACGTCCTTGCTGTCGGCTTCGCTGGAGCTCATGCGGCCTCACATCCTCGTCGTCGGTTGTCGCCTGCGGTTGACGCCTTTCCCACGCTACCGGCGCCGGGTGTGGTTGCCGACCGGCTTCGCGCACACGCACGATGGCGGTGTGGACGAACGACGAACCGCCCGAGTCGGTCGCAGGAGAGCTGCCCTACGCGGGTTCGCAATGCTCGCGGCGGTTGCGACCCTCGCGGTCGGATGCTCGGCCGACGACGGGCGGTCCGAGACCGACGACACCGTCACGTCCTCGGCCGCGGAGAGCAGCGCGCGCGAACCCGGCCGCGTGCGCCTGGTGAACCTCGGCGACAGCTTCGCGTCGGGGACAGGCGTGCGGCCGCTGGTCGAGGACTCGCCGATCTTCTGCCTGCGGTCGAGCCGGAACTTCGCCCACATCGTCGCCGCGGAGGACGACTACGACCTCGTCGACGTCAGCTGCGCCGGCGCCGACACCGGCGACCTCACCGAAGCACAGTACGAAGGGGTCCTGCCGCAACTCGACGCGCTCGACGGGTACGCCGACGTCGTCACCGTGATGATCGGCGGCAACAACGAGGGCACCTACGGTCGCGCCATCGATCTGTGCGGGCAGGCCGCCGAGGCCGATCCGCTCGGGGCGCCGTGCACCGAACGTCATGGCCGTGACCTGATCGACCCCGTGGACCGCGACATCTACCCGGCCGTGCGCGAGGCATTGCGTCAGGTGAGATCGAAGGCGCCGAGCGCGGACGTGCTGCTGATCGGCTATCCGTGGCTGGTGCCCGAGGACGGGGGCTGCTACCCGGAGATGAAGGTCGCGGCAGGCGACCTCGCGCTGCTGCGCCGGTTGCAGGTCGCGGTCAACGACGCCGGACGTCGCGCGGCCGACGAGGAGGGCGTGCGGTTCGTCGACATGCTCCCGCCGAGCGCCGGGCACGACGCCTGCGCCGGTCCGCAGCGGTGGATCGAGCCGATGACCGCATCGGGTCCGGGCAGGCTGCACCCCAACGCCGCGGGGCAGGAGGCGATCGCCGAACAGGTCCGAAAGGCCCTCGCCGGATGACGCCCGGGGAGGCGTCCCTGCACACCGACCAGTGACCGGTCACACCTTTGACCAGCGGCGATTTGGGTCACCCGGTGCCGTTTGGAACACTGTAGGCCGTGACTGGTACCGCTGACGCCCCCAAGGTCGAACACACCGAAGCCTCCGCAGCGCTGTTCGCACGCGCGAGCGAGGCGACCCCGGGCGGCGTCAACTCCCCGGTCCGTGCGTTCTCCGCGGTCGGCGGGACCCCGCGCTTCATCGTCAGCGCCGAGGGATGCCGACTCCGTGACGCAGACGGCAACACGTACGTCGATCTCGTCGCGTCGTGGGGCCCGATGATCCTCGGCCACGCCCACCCGGCCGTCGTCGAGGCCGTGCAGCGCGCCGCGTCGAGCGGCCTGTCGTTCGGCGCGCCCACCGAGGGCGAGGTGGAACTCGCCGAGGAGATCATCGGCCGCGTCGACCCCGTGGAACGGGTCCGCCTGGTCAACTCCGGCACCGAGGCCACCATGTCCGCGATCCGTCTCGCCCGCGGCCACACCGGACGCTCCAAGATCATCAAGTTCGCCGGCTGCTACCACGGCCACGTCGACGCCCTGCTCGCCTCCGCGGGCTCGGGTGTCGCGACCCTCGGCCTGCCGACCAGTCCCGGCGTCACCGGCGCGTCGGCCCACGACACCCTGGTGCTGCCGTACAACGACCTCGGCGCCGTCGCGTCGGCCTTCGCCGAGCACGGCGACGACATCGCCGCCGTCATCACCGAGGCGGCCGCAGGCAACATGGGCGCCGTCGCGCCGGTCGACGGCTTCAACGCCGGCCTGCGCGAACTCACCCGCCGTCACGGCGCGCTGCTGATCATGGACGAGGTCATGACCGGATTCCGCGTCAGCCCGAGCGGTTGGTACGGACTCGAGGGCGTAGCCGGCGACCTCTACACCTTCGGCAAGGTGATGAGCGGTGGCCTGCCCGCCGCCGCGTTCGGCGGTCGCGCCGACGTGATGGAGCGCCTCGCGCCCACCGGACCCGTCTACCAGGCGGGCACCCTGTCGGGTAACCCCGTCGCGGTCGCCGCCGGCCTCGCGAACCTGCGCAACGCCGACGTCGAGGTCTACCGGAGGCTCGACGCCAACGCCGACCGTCTCGCAGCGCTGCTCACCGACGCCCTCATGGCCGCCGGCGTGAGCCACCGGGTGCAGAAGGCGGGCAACCTGCTCAGTGTGTTCTTCACGACGGACCCGCAGACCCCGATCGTCGACTACGCGGGCGTGAACGCGACCGAGACCTGGCGATTCGCGCCGTTCTTCCACGCTCTCCTCGAACGAGGGGTGTACGCACCGCCGAGCGCCTTCGAGGCCTGGTTTGTGTCCGCCGCACTCGACGAGGATGCTTTCTCGCAGATCGCCGACGCGCTGCCCGCCGCAGCGCAGGCAGCAGCCACAGCCACCGCGGGGGACAACGCCTGATGCACACGATCGTCCACATGATGCGCCACGGAGAGGTTCACAACCCGGAGGGCATCCTCTACGGCCGCCTCCCGGGTTTCCACCTCTCCGCCGACGGCCGCGCCCAGGCCCAGAAGGTCGCCGACGCACTCGCCGACCACGACATCAAGGCCGTCTTCGCGTCGCCGCTGCAGCGCGCGCAGGAGACCGCGACCCCGATCGCCGCGGCCCACGGACTCGAGATCCAGACCAACGACGACCTCATCGAGGCCGACAACGTCTTCGAGGGCCTCAAGGTCTCCGTCGGCGACGGCGCACTCAGCAAGCCCCGGCACTGGCCCAAGCTGCGCGACCCGTTCACGCCGTCGTGGGGTGAGCCCTACATCCAGCTCGCCCACCGCATGCTGGCGGCGGCCAACAGGGCCCGCGATGCCGCGCGCGGTCACGAGGCGGTGTGCGTCAGCCACCAGCTGCCCGTCTACACGCTGCGCCGGTTCCTCGAAGGTCAGCGGCTGTGGCACGACCCGCGTCGGCGGCAGTGCTCGCTGGCGTCGCTGACCAGCCTGATCTACGACGACGACGCGCTCGTCGACATCATCTACTCCGAGCCGGCCGGGGCGTCCGACCCGCTGGCCACCGGTGCCTGAACCGAAGGTCTGAGAAGTCAAAGTGCGAAAGTTCCTCCTGCCGGCCGTGCTGTCGGCCGCCCTGATCCTGCTGGTCGGCGGCTGCAGCACCGGTGACGACGCCGTCGCGCAGGGGAACACCTTCCAGTTCGTGTCGCCGGGTGGGCAGACGGTCATCACCTACGAGCCCGCCGACCGCAAGCCCATCGCCGGTCTCGAGGGCGAGAACCTGGTGACCGGGGAGCCGCTGTCGCTGTCCGACGAGCAGTTCGACGACAAGGTCGTGGTCATCAACGTGTGGGGTTCGTGGTGCGGACCCTGCCGCGGTGAGGCCGACGACCTCGAACGCGTCTACGAGCGCAACCGCGCCGACGGCGTCGAGTTCCTGGGCATCAACCTGCGCGACGACCGGAATTCCGCCAGGGACTTCGTCATCGACCGCAACGTCGGGTTCCCGTCGATCTACGACTTCCCGGGTCTGTCGCTGGCGTCGTTGACCACCCCGACCTCGGTGGTCCCGACGACGATCGTGCTCGACCGGCAGCACCGCCCGGCCGCGGTCTTCCTCAAGGCCGTCTCCGAGTCCGAACTGAACGAGGTCGTCGAGCGGGTGGCGGCGGAACCGGCGGGGCAGCCCTGATGGAAACCGTCCTCGCCGCGTCGATCGGAGACACCTTCGCCGACACCGTGACCAGCGGCCCGCTGCTGCTCGCCCTCGCTGCGTGCCTGCTGGCCGGCCTGGTCTCGTTCGCGTCGCCCTGCGTGGTGCCGCTCGTTCCCGGCTATCTGTCCTACCTTGCCGGACTCGTCGGCGCCGAGGCCCCGGCCGTCCGGCCGGGGGAGGGCACCAAGAAGGGCCGCTCCCGGGTCGCGTTCGCGGCCGGCCTGTTCGTACTCGGCTTCACCGTCGTCTTCGTCGCCGCGACCGCCACCGTCCTGGGTGTGACCAGCACCTTCGTGGTGAATCGAGAACTGCTGCAACGCCTCGGTGGGGTGGTCACCATCGCGATGGGCCTGGTGTTCATCGGCCTGGTGCGGCCGCTGCAGCGAGAGGTCCGGTTCGAGCCGGTGCGCGTGTCCAATCTCGTCGGCGCCCCGCTGCTCGGCGCGGTGTTCGCGCTCGGCTGGACGCCGTGCCTGGGGCCGACCCTCGCGTCGGTCATCGCGACCGTCAGCGGCACCGAGGGCGCGACCGCGGCGAAGGGCGTGACCCTGATCATCGCGTACTGCCTGGGTCTGGGGCTGCCGTTCGTGGTCCTCGCCTTCTCGTCGGCGTGGGCACTGCGCAGCCTGGGTTGGCTGCGCCGCAACGCCCGGACCATCCAGATCATCGGTGGTGTCCTGCTCATCGCGGTCGGCGTCGCGTTGCTGACCGGCTGGTGGGACCAGTTCATCGTCTGGATCCAGGTGCACTTCGTCACCGACACCGAGCTACCGATCTGAGTGTGTAGGAACCCATGGCAGATGTGACCGACACCGGCGTCACCGACCCTCCGCGGGCGGAGACCGCAGCCTCCGCGCCACCCACCGCGCACTGGACCCGACGCCGGGTCCTCTGGCCGCTGCGCAACCTGTGGCGATCGCTCACCTCGATGCGCACCGCGCTGCTGTTGCTGTTCCTACTGGCGCTCGCCGCCATCCCCGGCGCCCTGCTGCCGCAGCGGGACCTGAACGAGCAGAAGACGCTCGAGTACATCGCCGAACGCGGCAGGCTCGGCACGCTGATGGACAAACTGCAGCTGTTCGACGTCTTCTCCAGCGCCTGGTTCACCGCGATCTACGTCCTGCTGTTCGTCTCGCTGGTCGGCTGCCTCACGCCCCGAATGGTGGAGCACTTCAAGAGCCTGCGCGCCAAGCCGGTCGCCACCCCGCGCAACCTGTCGCGCCTGCCGCGGCACGTCACCCGGACCGTCGACGGCACCCCCGAGGAGATCGCCGAGCGGATCAGCACCCGACTGCGCGGCTGGCGTCGCGAGGTCACCGTCCGCGAGCCGAGCAAGGCATACCCGGACGGTTGCGTGGAGGTCTCGGCAGAGAAGGGCTACCTGCGCGAGTTCGGCAACCTGGTCTTCCACTTCGCGCTGCTGGCGCTGCTGGTGTCCATCGCGGTCGGCAAGCTGTACGGCTACGAGGGCACCCGCAGCCTCGTCGCCGACGGCGAGCAGGGTATGTGCAACACCTCCACCGCGGTCTACGACTCGTTCCGCGCCGGCAACCTCGTCGACGGCACCGACCTGTCGCCGTTCTGCTTCCGCGTCGACGACTTCTCGGCGACCTTCCTGCCGAGCGGTCAGCCGGACATGTACGACGCGACGATCAGCTACGCCGAAGGCGACGCCGTGCGCGACCCCGCCGCCTGGAAGACCACGTCGGTCAAGGTCAACGAGCCGCTGCGAGTCGCGGGCGACCGCGTCTACGTGCTCGGCAACGGTTTCGCGCCGACCTTCACCGTGGCCTTCCCGAACGGGGAGAAGCGTACGCAGACCACGCCGTTCGTCCCCGACGAACTCCAGACGATGCTGTCGTCGGGCGCGGTGCGCTTCGACACCCCGGCCGGCATGTATCCCGACGCCGACGAACGCCGCAAGAACCAGATCGCGCTCGAGGGCCTGTTCGCCCCGACCGCCCTCTACCACGGGACCCTGCTGACGTCGTCGTCTCCCGAACCGAAGGACCCGGCGGTCGCGATCCGCATCTTCAAGGGCGACACGGGCCTCGACACCGGAAAACCGCAGAACGCCTACTCCCTCGACCAAGACCTCGTCGAGCAGGGACGTCTACAGCGCCAGGCGCAGGTGAACCTGGCGGTGGGCCAGAGCCATACGCTCGCGGACGGCACGACGATCACCTTCGACGGCTACCAGCGCTGGGTGTCGGTGCAGGTCTCGCACGATCCGGCACAGGTCTGGGTGCTCGTCAGCGCCATCACGATGCTCGCCGGCCTGCTGGTGTCCCTGCTGATCCGCCGTCGCCGGATCTGGGCACGCCTGGTCCCCGCCCCGGCCGGGGAAACGGCCGGTCAGACGGGTGCCGTGGAACCCGCCGCCGCGAAACGACGTACTGTAGTAGAGATTGCCGGGCTGGCGCGCACCGACCAGGCCGGCTGGGGTGAGGGCTTCGACGAGCAGGCGGCCGCCCTCGTGGCCGACGACGCACCCGCCTCACGGCGCACGACCCGGCGGCTCTAGGCCGCGAAAGGAACCTGGTGATGAACGGATCCACCCAGATCGACGAGACGCTGGCGCGGTACTCGGATCTGCTCTTCGGCACGGCGATGGCCGTGTACGTGGTCGCGGCCCTGCTGTTCCTCGGTGCGCTGGCCGCGGTCCGCGGACGCAAGCTCGAGGAGCGCGAACTGGTTCGCGCGGGCGTCGGTGCACCGGGCACGGACTCCGAGGCACGCGTTCCCGGCCGCGTCGACGGTCCGCAGCAGCGCCGCAGCCTGGGCGACAAGCTCGGCAACATGGGCCTGCCGGTGGCGATCGTCGGCCTGATCGCCCACGTCGCGTCGATCGTGCTGCGCGCCATGGCCACCGACCGGGTGCCGTGGGGCAACATGTACGAGTTCGTGTCGATGACCTGCGCCGCGGGAGTCATCGCCGCACTGGTCATCCTGCGCAAGTCGGAACACCGTCCGCTGATGTCGTTCGTGCTCCTGCCCGTCGTCCTGCTGATGTTCATCGCGGGCCGCTGGCTCTACACGCAGGCCGCGCCCGTGGTCCCGGCGCTCAAGTCGTACTGGCTCGCCGTCCACGTGTCGATCATCTCGGTGTCGTCGGGCATCCTCATGGTCTCCGGCGTCGCCAGCATCCTGTACCTGATGAAGCTGCGCTGGGCGTCGAACCCCGCCGACGACACATCGCCGGCGACCCGCCCCGGTTTCGCCGGTGCGATGCGCCGGATCATCGACCACATCCCGGCCGCGGAGAACCTCGATCGTCTCGCCTATCGGTCCGTGGTCGTCGGCTTCCCGCTGTTCGGTCTCGGCGTCATCTGCGGCGCCATCTGGGCCGAGGCGGCGTGGGGTCGCTTCTGGGGCTGGGATCCGAAGGAGACCGTGTCCTTCATCGCGTGGGTGATCTACGCGGCCTACCTGCACGCCCGCGCGACCGCCGGCTGGCGCAACACCGCCGCCGCGTGGATCAACGTCGCCGGCTTCGTGGCGATGCTGTTCAACCTGTTCATCATCAACCTGGTGGTCTCCGGCCTGCACTCGTACGCGGGCCTCTGAGCAGGCCTTCGAGCAGGGCGACGCGCGTAGGGGTTCGCGGGGCGCACGCGGCCGGGCGCAGCGGGCCCACCGGGAGCGTGCGACCGCGACGGCGTCGGCGTTCCTGTGACCGCGACCCGGAGCTAGTCGCCGGACGCTGCACCCGGGGACGGACCGGGATTCTCGGTCGTCTCCGGGTCGGATCCTGCCTTCTCGGCCGCGTCCGTCTCCGCCCGCTTGGCGATCGCCTGCGCCTTCACCAGCTTCAACAGGTCGATCAGGGCATCGATGGTGTCGGGACACAGTGACGCCAGGTCGATCCCGGCGAGGTGGCTGCCGGTGACCTCGAGCATTTCGACGTAGTGCTGCTGCTGTCGGACCCGTTCGAGGTCCTCGTCGGGATTCGACAGAAAGTACGTGACGCTCACCTCGAAGGCGCGCGCGATCGCCTCGACCGTGCGGAACGAGGGGGTGCGGGCCTTGCCGGTGCGCAGCTGGGAGATGTACGCGTCCGACAGCGAGTAGCCGAGGCGGTTCGCCTTCTCGGCGATCTTCTTGCCCGTATAACGGACGCCGTTCTCGTCACGGCTGTGTTCGAACAGGTAACCGATCTTGTCGGCGAAGCTCAGGTCGTCAACGGTCGACGCCCCTTGCGGAGATCGTCCCGGATTCAACGGCGCCTTCTCTCGGATCATTCATCGTCGGGTCGATGATGAGGAGACCTTACCCTACCGTGAGGTATGTTACGTGGCTCTCATGAGCCAGGTCAGACCGTTCGTATACGAAACCGGCCGGACACCTTGGATAACCGGCCGGAGGCCGACCCGTGGGCGACACCGTTCGACTTCTCCGCGATCAGAGGTCGTCCGCGTCGCCACCGTTGGGACCGCGGGTCCGGTTGTCGAGGTCACGAAGGAAATCGGGGTCGTCGTCCGGTCCCACCGGGCGACGGTTGCGGCCGCGCGAGCCGACCGATGAGGGGGAGTTGCCGGCGTCGGACTGGGGTCCGAACGCGCGCCACAGCAGAAAACCGATGGCGAGCAGGCCGATAACCGCGAACAGATATGTCATGACAACCTCCCTGACCCAGCGTACGTCAGTTCGACGCGCGCACCGTGAGGGTCGGCCGAGCGGTGGACAGTCGACGCAGCCGGGCCCAGCCCCGAGGCCGTGGAGTTCCCCGGGTGGCGTCAGCGCCTGTTCGGATGCGCCGGTTCGGATGCGCCGGTTGGAACCGAAGCCGCGGCGGGGCCGGCGCAGGAGGTTTCGACGCCGGCTGCCGCGGCCCGTGGACTGCGACTACTTCGTCCCGACCGTGTACGCGATCAGTGCGTACGACGGTTCAGGAGCGCCACCACGTCCTCTTCACGGAAGCGTCGGTGGCCGCCCGGGGTGCGGATCGATCCGAGGATGCCCGAGCTGGCCCAGCGAGCGACGGTCTTGGGATTCACGTTGAACATCGCCGCCACCTGGCCGGGCGTCAAGGTGTGCTGGCTCGCGATTCCCGGGGTGATGTAGGTGTTCGACGTGGTTTCTTCGGTGCTTGTCACGTTTCCCCCTGAAACGGATGGTTCCCTGTCGGAATACCGCCGGAATGCGGATCGGCCGGGACGCGTCGATGACGCGTAATCCATGAATACACGCAAATCGCCCAGGTACTCGAACCTTCAGCCGGAGGTAAAGAGAGAGCAAAGGCCTGCGACCTGCAGGTCCTCGTTCTCCGATGAGTACTCTGGGAGGGTGAGCAAAGCGCAGAACAACGCACGCGGACCCGCACACGAGACCCCGGCCGACCTGCCGCCGGCCAGCCCGGCGAAGCTCGCGCTCGCGCTGTTCGGGTACACCGTCGCGCGCATGTTCCTCGTCGTCGTGGTCGGCGCGCTGGTCTTCTTCGGCGGTCGCCTCGTCGGCGTCGACGTCCCGTTCCTCGTCGCGGCCGTCTTCGGCGTGTTGATCGCGCTGCCGCTCGGCATGTTCCTGTTCAAGTCGCTGCGGGTCACCGTCAACACCCAGATCGCCGCCATCGACGCAGAACGCAAGGCCAGGCACGAGGACCTGCAGGCCCGCCTGCGCGGCAACAAGTGAGCGACCGGGTGGGGC
This sequence comes from Gordonia aurantiaca, assembly GCF_039939235.1. Lineage (NCBI taxonomy): Bacteria > Bacillati > Actinomycetota > Actinomycetes > Mycobacteriales > Gordoniaceae > Gordonia > Gordonia aurantiaca. Next base: position 650,061 of record NZ_JBDUUF010000001.1, read on the forward strand.
GGGGCGAGTGAAGCCGACGAGGGTCGTCGACCGCCGGGCCGACCGCGCCTGGGTGCAGAACGCGGTCCGCCTGATCGAGGCCGACGCACGACGCAGCGCCGACACCCACCTGCTGCGGGTTCCGTTGCCCGCATGGTCGCGGTGGCAGGGCGCCGACGGGGAGACCGGCGTCGACCTGTACCTCAAAGACGAGTCGACCCATCCGACCGGATCGCTCAAGCATCGGCTCGCGCGGTCGCTGTTCCTGTACGCCCTGTGCAACGGCTGGGTCACCGAGGGAACGCCGGTCATCGAGGCCTCGTCCGGTTCGACGGCGGTCAGCGAGGCATACTTCGCCGAACTCATCGGCGTCCCGTTCATCGCGGTGATGACGTCGAGCACCTCGCCCGCGAAGACCGCGCTCATCGAACGGCACGGCGGGCGTTGCCATTTCGTCGAGCATGCCGGCGACGTGTATGCAGAGGCGCTGCGTTTGGAGAAGGAACTGGGCGGCCATTTCATCGACCAGTTCACGATGGCCGAGCGCGCCACCGACTGGCGTGGCAACAACAACATCGCCGAGTCGATCTTCGCGCAGCTCGCCGAGGAGGAGCACCCGATCCCGACGTGGATCGTCGTCGGCGCGGGCACCGGCGGAACGTCGGCGACGCTGGGCCGCTACGTGCGCTACCGGCGGCATGACACCTGGCTGGCCGTCGTCGACCCGGAGAACTCGGTGTTCCTGCCCGCCTACGAAGCCGCCGACGGGTCGCTGACCTCCGATGAGGGGTCCCGCATCGAGGGCATCGGCCGTCCGCGCGTGGAGCCGTCGTTCGTCTCGCAGGTCGTCGACCGCATGATCGGGGTGCCCGACGAGGCGTCGATCGCCACCACGCGCCGGGTCTCGGACATGCTCGGTCGCCGCGTCGGCGGGTCCACCGGCACCAACATGTGGGGCGCGTTCTCGCTGGTCGCCGAGATGGTCGCCGAACGCCGGGCAGGCAGCATCGTCACGCTGCTCTGCGACCCCGGTGACCGCTACTCCAACACGTACTTCGACGAATCCTGGATCGCCGCACAGTCTTTCGACCTCGACGCGGCGAACGCCGTGCTCGACGAGTTCTTCGCGACCGGTCGCTGGACCGCCTAGGTCGACCGCTTCGGCCCCTGGGGCGCCGGTGACCGCTGGGCTACGATCCATCGGGTGCCGACCGAAACCGAGCGCCCACTCGTAGAAGCCGTCGACCTGGTGCGGGAGTACCAGATGGGACAGGAACGGGTCCGCGCCCTCGACGGCCTGAACCTGACCATCGACGGCGGCCAGTTCGCCTCGATCGTCGGTCCCTCGGGCGCCGGTAAGTCGACGCTGCTGCACATCCTCGGCGCTCTCGACACACCGACGTCGGGGCGGATCACCGTCGGCGGGGTGGACCTGGGGAGTCTCGACGACGCCGCGGCCTCCGAGTTCCGCCGTCATCGCGTCGGTTTCGTGTTCCAGTTCTTCAACCTCGTACCGACGATGTCGGCGTGGGAGAACGTTGCGCTGCCGCGACTGCTCGACAACCAGTCGCTGCGCAAGGCCAGGCCGCGCGCGGTGGAGTTGCTGGAGCAGGTCGGACTCGGCGACCGGGTCGATCACCGGCCGAACGAGCTGTCCGGCGGCCAGATGCAGCGCGTGGCCATCGCGCGGTCGCTGATCATGGACCCGACGATCCTGCTCGCCGACGAACCCACCGGCAACCTCGACTCCAAGACCGGCGAAGCGGTGCTGGAACTGCTCGCCGACGTCGCGCACGCCGCCGAGGACCGCCTGGTGGTCATGGTCACCCACGACCCCAAGGCGGCCGCCCACGCCGACACCACGATCACGGTGCGCGACGGGAAGATCGCGGAGTGATCGGCGTCCCGCCCGACGAGGGGCCGACTCGAGGAGCGAGGAGGTACGTCGACGCCTTCCTCGCGGGTCTCACCCGCATCCGCCTGCTCAACCTCCGGGAGATCCGGACGCATCGGCTACGCCTGTTCACCTCGCTGGCGGTGGTGGTCGTGTCGTCGGCTCTGCTGATCGCGGTGCTCGGGACATTCGGGTCGACGTCGGAATCGGTGCGCGCGTTCAACAACGCGGTGTCGGGCAACGCCGACCTCGAGGTGGCGGCGATCGCCGACACCGGCATCGACGCCTCCCTGGCGGGTGCGATTCGTCGCGACGTCGACGGCGCGAGAGCCGTCGTCCCGATGATCCGCGGATCCGTCGTCGTCGACGACTCGGCGGTGCCGCTCATCGGCTCCGACCAGCGTGTGACCGCGCTGTCGGGCGGACTGCGTGCCGCGGTGCAGCAGGAAAACGCGGGCAGCATCGACTTCGACAAGCTGCGCACCGGCGTCTTCGCGGGACCCGGACTCGGTCTGACACCCGGGGACGCGCTGACCGTCAACGGCATCGAGGTGGAGGTCCTCGAGGTCGTCGACAACCGCCAGGCGTCGCAGCTCAACAACGGCCGCTTCATGTTCGCCTACCTCGACCTCGCGCAACGGCTCGTCGGACTCGAGGGCCGGCTGGACTCGATCCTCATCGTCACCGAGTCGGGCGTGAACGTCGGTGCTGTGCGGTCACAGGTCGAGAAGATCGTCGACGGCCGCGCGGTGGTCGTGAACCCGGACTTCCGCGCCAAGCAGGCCGAGGTCTCGAGTTCGGTGACCCGCGACGCGACGCTCCTCGTCTCGCTGGTATCGCTGGTGATCGCGGCGTTCCTGATCTTCAACACGATGAACATGGCCGTGGCGTCGCGGCGGGGTTCGCTCGCGATGATCCGGGCGTTGGGCGGAAAGCGAACCCACCTCGTCGGGGACATGCTCGGTGAGGCCGCCATCATGGGGATCGCCGGCGGCGTCATCGGCATCCCGATCGGCATCCTGGCGGGGCGAGCGGTGATCGCGAGCCTGCCCGATCCGCCACCGGACACCGTCGGAACGGTGATCGACTACCACCTGCCGTGGTACGCGCCGATGGTCGCGGTCCTCGCCTGCATCATCGCGTGCGTGGCCGCGACGGCACTGGCCGCACGCGCGGTGTTCTCGGTGTCGCCGGTGGAGGCGATGGCCCCGGTGGAGGTGTCCGACTCGATGGTGCGACGGGGACCGCTGATCGCGATCTCCGCCGTCGTCGGCCTCGCCGGCCTGATCGCGTCCTGGGTGATCGTCGCGACCGTGCCCGGGCGCCCCGCGATCCTGGCGGGCGTCGTCTACCTGATCGGCGCGCTGCTGGTGTGCTTCGCACTGTCGAAACCGCTGTCGTGGCTCGTGGTTCGGGTCGCACGGTGGTTCGGCGGACCGGGTGCGCTGGCCTCGGTGAACACCGAGCGGGCGCCGCGCCGGGCGTGGGCGACGCTGATGACGGTCGCGGTGGCGATCGCGGTCGGCATGGGTACCTCGGGTGCGCTGGACAACCTGGTGTCATCGATGTCGAAGTCCCTCGACGGACTCGGCGACCCGGACTTCTACGTGTCGTCCTCCTCGGAGTCGAGCCTCCCACTCGGTCCGATCCTGCCCTCGTCGCTGCGCGGCGAGGTCGCGCGGATCCCGGGGGTCACGGAGGTCGTCGGCGGCCAGTGGGCAGCGGTCAACATCGGCGAGAGCCGCGCGAACATCCAAGGACTGGAGCCGGGTTCGCGGGCGCCGTTCATGCGCAAGGCATCGCCGGAGGCCGTCGCCCGGGTCCTCGACGGCGACGGGATCCTGCTGTCGAATGTGCTTGCACGCGTGCTGGATGCGAAGACGGGCGACACCGTCACGCTGTCGACGCCAACGGGTCCGCACGACGTGGTGGTGCGTGACACCGTCGACTACGTGGCGGTCGATTCCGGTGTCGCCGCGATGTCGCAGGAGTTGCTGGGGGAGTGGTTCGAACGCGACGGCGACACCTATCTCCAGGTGATCACCGCGCCCGACGCCGACCCCGCCGCCGTGCAGGGTTCGCTGGAGGCGCTCGTCGCCGACGTACCGACGACCGGCAACAAACCGATCAACGTCTACACCGGTGCCGCCGCGCTCGCCGCGACGCAGGCGGTGGTCGAACAGGCCGGTTCGTTCACCGTCGCGATCCAGTGGATCGTCGCCGGTGCGGCGGCGATCGCGCTGCTGAACACCCTGCTGTTGTCGGTGATAGAACGGCGCCGCGAGCTCGGTGTGCTGCGTGCGATGGGCGCGTCGCGGAAGTTCATCTCCCGCATGGTGCTCGCCGAGGCCGCCGCGGTCGCGATCGTCGGTGCGCTGGTCGGGATCGTGCTCGGCGCGACGATGCATCTGCTGAGCGACGAGATCCTCTCGGTCACAACGTCGTTGACGGTCATCTACTCGCCGCGACCGTCAGTGGCGATGTTCGTCGCGATCGCGGTCGCGCTGTGCCTGGTGGGTGCGTTCCTTCCTGCGGTGCGTGCGTCGCGGATGAACATCAGTGAGTCGATCCAGGCGGAGTGACCCGTCGTCCCCCCTGGGGTACGACAACCGACAGGGTTTCGGCCCGAGACGGGGAACCGCCCCACCGGATTGCTGTCGCGCGCGACAGCACCCCCCAGAATCGGAACCCGGTGGCCGGGGCATGTGCGCAGCGGTTCGGCACCAGGTCACGCTCGGCGAGACCTGGTGCGCAACGTCGATCCGGCGATCCCCGGCCTGTCAGGCTCTTCACGGCCGGAAGCATCGTCAGACCACCTCCGACGCAGGCGGTCCGGCGTCGTCCGCCGGGGCCAACCAGCATGCTTCCCAGCCGCGAGTCGAGAGCTGAGTTGCCATGTCGCCGAGACGATCAGCAACCCGCCGACGAATGCGATCCCGGCCGTTGCGGTGCGCTCACCGGCCGAACCGCCGGCGATGAGCGCCAAAGTACATGAGGGTTGTCGGATTGATCGGCCGTGTCCCTCCCATTCGTGTCCACAGCGGTCGCATGTCAATAATTCTTGACACAGTTCAATCGTCAACATAACCTGACAACCATGCACGACGACCAGAACACCGAACAGCAGCCCGACGCCACCGGCGCCGATCTGGCGGGAGCCGCCGCGAGCGACGATCCCGCGAAGGGGCTGGCTGCGGTACGGGCGTTGCGGACACTGGCCGACCGGCTCGAAGAAGTGCAGGTCGCCAACGCCCGCGCACACGGATGGAGCTGGCAGTCGATCGCAGACGTGCTGCAGATCAGCCGCCAGGCCGTGCATCAGAAGCATTCACAACGTGAGGTCCGCGACCGCGGACACGGAGGGGAGAAGAGTGATGTTTGAACGAATCACTCGCGACGACAAGATGCTGCTGGCATTCGCCACGCAGGAAGCCGCCGACCTGGGGCACACCCGGGTCGGCAACGAACACCTGATCCTGGGCATGCTCTGCAACGCCCGGAGTCCGCTGTTCTCGGTCCTCGCCGACCAGGGGCTCACCCTGGCGCCGGCGCGTGAGGTGGTCCGCAGGTTCCACGACGAGAAGGCCGAGGAGGCCGCCGACGGCGACGTCGACGCCGAGTCGGCCCGGCAACGATACGAAGAAGACCGGGAAGCCCTGCGCTCCATCGGGATCGACCTCGACAAGGTTCGCGAGGCCGTGCGCGGACGGTTCGGTGAGGATCTCACCGAGGGTTGGGGCGAGCGTCCCGGCCGACGCGGCCGGCCCGATGGCGGACGTGGGCGGGGTCGCGGACACCGGCACGGCCCGCATCGTGGTCGTGGACCGCGTCCCGATTGCGGCCCACGGGGATTCGAGCCCGGTCAGTGGGGGCCCGGTCCGTGGGGCCCCACAGGTCCCGAAGGTCCGGACGGTCCTGACGAGATCTTCCGTGGCCGGTTCGGCACCCGCGTCTATGGTCCGGGTTTCGGACCTGGTGGTCCCGGCGGGCCGTTCGCCGGCGAGGGGCCGTGGGAACCCGGTCGCGGCCGTCGCGGTCCACGCGGTCGGGGAGTACGGCCCCGCTTCGCGTCGAGCACCCGTGATGTCTTCGCCCGCGCCGTCGAGATCGCCCGCGAGCGCGGCGACCGTCGGCTCCGCGCGGAGTACCTGCTCCTCGCGATCATCGACATCGACGACGCGGCATCACGCAGCCTGATCGAATCGGCAACCGCCCGAGACGAATTGAAGGCAGCCATCCTGGCGAGCCTGCCCGAGGTCGACGCCGGGGTGTGACCCCGACGGACACCGAGCAGCCCGTCCCGGGACATCCGTTCCGGGGCGGGCGGTCTTCACAGAAGGCGGGGGTCCCCCGTGCCGGCTATCCCAGTGCCAGCGTCACCGCGGTGACGACCGCCCACGCGAGCATCGCCTTGCCGGTGGAGCCGATGGACGGGATCAGTTCCGGCCCGTGTGCACCCGTGCGCACCGGCGTGTACGCCTGCCACAACAGTGGAGCGGCGACGAGTCCGACGAGCGCCCACGGCGTCGCGAGCGCCAGGACGAGACTCATCACCAGCGGCGTCGCGAGCAGGATCGCGAACAGGATTCGGGTGCGTGCGTCGCCGAGCCGGACCGCGAGGGTGATCTTGCCGCTCTCGGCGTCGGTCGGGATGTCGCGCAGGTTGTTCACCACCAGCACCGCACTCGACACCGCGCCCACGCCCGCTGCGCAGGCCAGGCCAACCCCGTCGACGCGGTCCGACGTCACGAACTGGGTGCCGAGGACCGCCACCAGCCCGAAGAACGTGAACACGGCGACCTCGCCCCACCCCGCGTAACCGTAGGGACGCTTTCCGCCGGTGTAGAACCAGGCGCCCGCGATGCACAGCGCGCCGACCAGGACCAGCCACCACGCCGTCGCGATCGCCAGCACCAGACCGCACACCGCGCCGACGCCGAAACAGGCGAACGCCGCGGCCTTCACCGAACCCGGCGACGCCAGCCCCGACCCCACCAGCCGCAACGGCCCGATCCGGTCGTCGTCGGTGCCGCGAATGCCGTCGGAGTAATCGTTCGCGAAGTTCACACCGATGATCAGGGCAATCGAGACCGCCAGTGCGAGCACGGCCTTCCACCACGAGAAGTCGTCCCACGACGCGTGCAGCGCGGCCCCGGCGCCGGCCACCACCGGCGCCACGGCGTTGGGAAGCGTTCGCGGACGAGCGCCCTGAATCCACTGCGATGCGGTAGCCACGGCTTCGATCCTGCCACGACACCGCATCGCCACCGACCACCGCATCAGACGTCGCGGGTCGTTGCGGCGAGCGACACGATGGCCGACATCGCGCGTCGGCCACACATCGACGGAACCGCATCGACCTGGGGATACGTCCGATGCACCTGCGAATTCCCCGGACCTGAGGTCCCTCGCCTCGCCCACGCCCACGCCCACGCCGGTGTCCTCACCGCTGCCGACGCGCGGACGCACGGACTCGATCGCTCCGCGGTGCACAGGCGGGTGACCGCCGGCGAGGGGTCGAGGTGCGACCGCGGCTCCACCGACTCGCCGACCATCCGGTCACCGACGCGACCACCGTCCGCATCGCCACACTGTCCGTCGGACCGTCCGCGATCCTTTCCGGGCCGGCGGCCGCGTGGTGACCCGATCGAGCGCGCCGACCATGTCGTCGCGACCATCCGCCAGGCGCTCGCCGCCGCCTCCTGACCGCAGATGTGGCGAAACGTATTGTCGCCCGACACGATCAGCGACACCTACGACGAGAAACGCTCCCGCAGTGCCCGCCGGTCTGGCTTGCCCGGACCCCGCAGCGGCAACCGGTCTAGTTCGATGACCTCCCGCGGCGCCGCATACCGGTCCAGTCGTTCGGCGACCAGACCACGAATCCGATTGGCGTCGAGCCGTTCTCCGTTCTTCGGCACGACGACGGCGACGACCTTCTCGCCGAGCCGCTCGTCGGGCAGGCCGATCACCACGCACTCGGCGACCGCCGGGTCCTCGACGACGACGGCCTCGACGACCTGCGGCACCACGGTCAGGCCGCCGGTGGAGATCGCCTCGTCCGCGCGTCCCACGATCCGCAGCACCCCGTCGTCCAACCGGCCCAGGTCGTCGGTGCGGAACCGGCCCGGCTCCGCGAACGCCGGATGATCGGGCAGGTTGCGATAGCCCTTCGCCACCATGGGGCCACCGAGTACGACACGTCCCACGCCCTCCGGGTTCGGCTGGTCGATGTGGAGCTCGACGCCGTCGAGCGGCACGCCGTCGTAGACGCAGCCGCCGGCGGTCTCGCTCATCCCGTACGTGCGGATGATCGGGATCCCGGCGTCGACGGCGCGCCGGAGCAGGGGAGCGGGGGTCGCCGCGCCCCCGACCAGCAGGCCGTCGCAGGTGGCCAGGGCGGCGGTTGCCCGTGGCGAGTCGAGCGCCTTGATCAGCTGGGTGGGCACCAACGACGTGTAGCGGCGTGGTCCGTCGAGCCGCTCCAGCGCGTCGGCGAATGCGTCGGCGTCGAACCCTTCGGAGAGATCCAGGGCGACCGGGGTGTACCCGGAGGCCAGGGCGCGCAACAGGACCTGCAGTCCGGCGATGTGGTGTGGCGCCAGCGCGAGCAGCCAGTTGCCGGGCCCGCCGAGTCGTGCCCGCGTCGCCCGCGCCGATGCCGACAGCGTCTCCGGTGTGTGCTGCGCGCCCTTCGGGGTACCCGTCGACCCCGACGTCGAGATCACCAGGCTGATCGCGTCATCGATCTCCCCGCCGACGGCCAGGGCGTCGCTCAACAGCGAGACCTCCTGCGGCTCACCGGATGTCGGGACCACCGCATACGACGACCCGTCCAGGATCGCGAGCAGCTCGTCGCGCCGGTCCACGACCTCGGGTCGCGCCGGAAGTTCGAGCGTGCGGAGTGTTTTCAGGATTGGTCCCGATTCTCGTCCGGGGCGTCGAACGGCCAGCCCGCCGACTCGAGCCGACGCCGAACGCGGGCGATGTCGTCCTCGTGGGCGAGCTCGTTGGTGACCTTGGTGATCGCGACCGCGGCGTCGATCTTGGTGATGGGCTCAGGCGGGGGAGGCGACTGCCGGATGAGGCGCGAGGACACCTCCTGCACCTCGTCGTCGCTCAACTGGCGACGCAACAGGGCGACCAGCGGGATGTAGTCGCCTTGCGGTACGCCGTCCGGATACCCGGCACGGAGCCACTCGATGATGCGGAAGAGCAACTGCGGGCGATCCACACTCCTCACCCCCTCTCCTGTCGCGAGCACACCGGTGCGGGCCGGACACGACGCGGCCGCGTCGCACACACAACGATTCTAGGTTCGGACCCCGACGCCACCGGCCACGGCCGTCGTCGCCGGGGCGCGGTCACTCCCGGTTGCGCAACGGCCAGCCCACCGCGGTCAGCCGGTCGGCGACCTGCTCGACCTCCTCGGCCGTGGGCGGCGAACTCGTCACGCGCTTGATGGCCGCGGCGATCTGCTGCCTGGTCACCGGTTCGCGGGGCCCGTACAGCTTGACGAGCTCCATCGCCACATCGGTGACCTCCTCTTCGCTGAGCACGCGCGTGAGGAGTGCCATCAGCGGCGGGAAATCGGTGCGCGAGACACCCTCCGGATAGCCCTTGCGTATCCAGTTGATCACTGATTCGAAGAACGGTGTCTCGTTGCCCATGGGGTGTGTCTCCGACCGGATCGACAGTGGCGGGATGGCCGGGTACCCGGGTCGCCGTCACTTGTAACCGAACGGGAAGAGTTTGACGTCGGTGTAGTAGTAGATCGTCTGCCGCGTGATCCACAGCAATGCGACCACGATGACCAGCGCGACCAGTCCGAAGATGGCGTAGCTCAGCACCCGCATCGCCGGATTCCCGTGCGAGACGATCGTGCCGTCGGCGGCCGCCTCGTCGGAACCGAGCGAGTGGACACGCATCCCGATGGCGAACAGCGCGGGCAGGCCGGCGCCGAAGACGAGCCCGACGAGCAGCACCTTGCCGATCGCCTCGACGATGTCCATCCGCTTTTCCTCTCGTGTCTCGCGCTGCCCGACCGGTCCTCAGGCCGAACGCGCGGTCGGTCCCGCGGTGGTTCCCGGAGTGGACTCGGGAGCGATCGCCGTGGGCGTGATGGTCAGGTCGGCCGGGAGGACCGGGCCGCTGGGGTCGTCCCAGTCGTCGTTGACGTTCCCGGCGTCGACCTTGTTCTGCTGGGCGCGCCAGTACATGTAGCCCGACGCGGCGACCAGCAGGATGAAGATGGCGATGCCACCTGCGACGTTGCCGAGCAGGTGGGCGATGTAGAACGACGCGGCGCCGACGAGGCCGGCGGCCGGCAGCGTGGTCAGCCAGGCGACGGCCATGCGTCCCGCGACGCCCCAGCGCACCTGGGCGCCGCGCTTGCCGACGCCGGAACCCAGGATCGAGCCGGTCGCGACCTGCGTCGTCGACAGCGCCATGCCGGCGGCGCTCGAGGTCAGGATGATCGCGGCGGAGGAGGCCTCGGCGGCCATGCCCTGCGGCGAGCTGATCTCCACGAGGCCCTTGCCTAGGGTGCGGATGATGCGCCAGCCGCCCAGATACGTGCCGACCGCGATCGCGGTCGCGCAGCTCGCGACCACCCACAACGGCAGGCCGTGGCTGACCGTCGACGCGTCGAGGTGGCCGGTCACGATCAGGGCCATCGCGATCACGCCCATGGTCTTCTGCGCGTCACCGGTGCCGTGCGCCAGCGACACCAGCGACGCGCTGGCGACCTGGCCGTAGCGGAAGCCCTGCTCCTTGCGGCCCTCGGCGACGCGACGGGTGATGGCGAACACCAGCCAGGTGCCGCAGGCGGCGACGACGCACGCGATCACCGGCGCGAGCAGCGCGGGGACGATGATCTTGGCGAAGACTCCGTGCCAGTTCACCCCGGACAGTCCGATGGCCGCGATCCCGGAGCCGATGAGGCCGCCGAAGAGGGCGTGCGACGAGCTCGACGGAAGGCCGAACAGCCAGGTGAAGAGATTCCAGAGGATTCCGCCGATGAGGCCGGCGAAGATGATGAGCAGCGCGGTGGTGGGCGTCAGGCCAAAGACGATCTCGCCGGCTCCCTCGCCGCTGGTCTGCTGGATGTTCAGGACGTCTTTGGTGATGGTGGCGGCGACCTCTACGGAGAGGAAGGCGCCCACGAGATTCAGAACGGCGGAGAGGGCAACCGCGACCTTGGGTTTCAGGGCTCCGGTGGCGATCGACGTCGCCATGGCGTTGCCGGTGTCGTGGAAACCGTTGGTGAAATCGAAGCCGAGGGCCGTGATCACCAACAGCACCAGGATCAGCGTCTCGCCGCTCATACCTTTCATCATGAGGGCTGGGGTTCGAATTTCCTAAACGCCTGGGCACGGTTTCGTGGGGATTTGCGGGTGCCTCGGCGTGTCATGTTCGTCACGCCTTCATCACGCCGGGGTGCCGACCGGTGTGGGATGGGTCTCATTCCGCTGTGGACCATGAGGTTTCGCCGTCGGGAGAACCGGGCGATCGAACGCTCGGCCAAGCCATGGTCGAACCGCCGGTCCCTGTGGAAGAATCCGACGCCATGACATCGATCAAGCTGGGGATGCCCATCAACTACGCGGGTGACTTCCGCGAGACCATCGACAACCTCGCCGACTACGAGGCGGCGGGTGTGGAGCGGATCGCAGTTCCCGAGGCATACAGCTTCGACGCGGTCTCCCAGCTCGGCTACATCGCCGCGAAGACCGAGAAGATGGAGCTGCAGACCGCGATCCTGCCCATGTACTCGCGCACCCCGACCAACCTCGCGATGACGGCGGCCGGCCTGGACTACATCAGTGGCGGCCGCGCGGTCCTCGGCATCGGTGCGTCGGGTCCTCAGGTCATCGAGGGCTTCCATGGCGTCAAGTACGACTACCCGCTGGGCCGCGCCCGCGAGCACGCGGAGATCTGCCGCATGGTGTGGCGCCGCGAGAAGCTCAACTACCAGGGCAAGCACTACACGCTGCCGCTCGACAAGGAACACGGCGGTTCGGGCCTGGGCAAGTCGCTGAAGATCATCAACCACCCGGTGCGCGAGAACATCCCGTTGCTGCTCGCCGCGATCGGCCCGAAGAACGTCGAACTCGCCGCCGAGGTGTTCGACGAATTGCAGCCGATCCTGTTCCACCCCGAACACATCGACGCCGCGTTCGGCGAATCGCTGGCCGCGGGCAAGGCCAAGCGCGATCCGAAGCTGGGTGACCTGGGCATCGTCGTCCAGGCGACCGCCCGTGTCACCGAGGATGCCGAACAGCTCGACAACGCGCGGGAGCTCGTGCGTCACCACGCGGCGCTGTACATCGGCGGCATGGGCGCGCGCGACAAGAACTTCTACAACCAGCTCGCGATCCGGTACGGCTACGAGAAAGAGGCCAAGCTCATCCAGGACCTCTACCTGGACGGCAAGAAGATCGAGGCCGCCGCGGCCGTGCCGGACGACCTCGTCGACGGCATGTCGCTGATCGGTCCCAAGTCGCATGTCGCCGAACGCGTCGCCGCCTTCAAGGAGGCGGGCGTCACGTGCCTGCTGGCCTCGCCGGTCGCCCCGACCCACGCCGAGCGCGTTGCCGAGATCGAGCTCCTGCGCGACATCTTCAACGGCTGAGCTGATCGGCGGCCGGGAGCCGTGATCGACAACCCGATATGTCAACACCCCAGTACGGCGGCCTTCGCGAGGCCGCCGTACTGGTATGCGTAGACAGCGCCCCACAAGACGGGGTTCGGGCTGTAGTCACGCGGGACGGCGTGCATGATCACATCGCCGTCGAAACACTGGCCGAAGATGTAGCGGGCCCGCACCAGGTGGTAGCTCCAGGTGACGACGATGACGCTCTGCCAGCCGTGACGGCGCGCCATGTCCCGGACGAACATCGCCTCGCCGCGCGTCGTCGACGGGTCGGGTTCGAAGCACGTCACCGTGATCTCCCGCGTGCCCGACGCGCACACCCGCGGCATCATCGCGTCGGCGTCCGTGTACGGGCGGTACGGGTCGGAAATGAGTACATGATCGGCATATCCCTTGCGCGCCAGCTCGATTCCATGGTCCTCGCGCCCGTCGTGTTCGCCGCCGAGCACGACGATCACATCCGCGGGACGCAGCGGATCGTCGTGGACCCGGGTGAACAACTGGAATCCGAGCGCGCCGCCTCCGACCACCACGACGACGAGCACGCACAGCGCCACCCGGACAGCACGTCTCACCGCAGCGAACGCACCTTGTCGCCGGAATCGGCGGGACGGCCCAGAACCGTTGGCGCGTAGAGGAATCCCACATGACCGACGGTGCTCGGATCGGCGGTTCGACGCAGCGCCACCACGAGGAACACCAGCATGAGCGTCAGGTCGGTCACCGACACCGGGATGGACACCGTCGAGAAGTCGAGCTGCATGCCGAGGGCGAAGAAGGCGATGAACAGGCCTCCGTACAGGGCGACCTCGAAGCGCCGTGACCGCATGCAGCGATAGGCGAGATAGCAGGCGTAGAGCATGATCCCGGTGAACAGGATGCCCACCAGGATGCCGCCGCGATATACCGACAGCAGTGGGGCGTTGGCCACGTAGTTGATGTTGAAGGCCTTCTCGGGATCCTTGAATTCCGGGATACCCCAACCATGTCCGAACAACCAGGAGCCGCTCATCTTCTCCGGGAACTCGCGCAGCGCCTCACCGCGTGCCGACGATCCGGTGTCTTCGTCACCGAACGACGAGAAGATGCGGTTGCGGGACGCGGGGATCGCCAGGAGGGTCGCCATTCCGGCGACCAGGCTGCCGATGATCGCGGTGCGGTTGCGAGTGGACATGGTGTGGAAGGCGAGCACCAGCAGCAGCGCGAGGACGACCGAGAAGATCGCCGCGCGGCTCAGGGTCATCGCGACCGCACCGAAGAGCACGACCGCGAAACCCCAGCGCCAGTAACCCTCGAAGACCAGCAGGCTGATCATCAGGGCGGCGAGGAACCCGATCCCCGCGGCATTCGGATCGATGTAGGTGCCCGACAGGCGTGCGGTGACCGACGCCCCGGAGAAGACGAAGCGTCCACCGAATGACGAGTCATATCCGAAGGGGGACAACAGATCAAAGGTCTTGGCGCCCTTGTCCACGGTGAGCATCGCGGCACCGACCGCGGCCTGGATGGCCGACGTCACGACGAACACCCGGCCGAAGGTGCGCAGCTGATCGGCGCGCAACCGCAGCAACGCGATGACGAGCAGGGTCGCGCTCGTCCACTTCACGTACTCGAGGACGTCGTCGACGGGTCGGCGCATCGTCGCCACCACCGACAGTGCGGCCACGCCGATGAAGACCATCAACGCGTATTCGAGCGGAGTGAAAGACGTCACCTCGCGAGGGTGCACAACAGTGGCGAGCAGCACGGCCATCGTCAGCGTGAAGATCAATGGTACGGGCGTACCGGGAACGTACCCGGCCGGGAGAATGGCCACGACGACCGCCAGTGCCCACACCAACCACGTCGGATGCTGCAGTCCGACATAGGCTCCGATGATCAGCACGATTCCCAGAAAAGCCGCGGTCACGACCGAACCGCCGGCGAGAAGGCAGCCGAATGTGCCGGCCGTCACGATGGCCACGATCGCAAGTGAACGAACAAACCCCACGCGCAGAATCATTGCACGAAGTTCCGCGCGCCATCGGGTTGAGCAGTGGGGGACAGAAAGACACGCGGCCGCAACGAGTTCGACATCACAGCTCTCGAAGCGCGCAAACCGGCCGCAATGGTTAAAGTTGTCGGGTCGGGGAAAGGCCAGAGGTCGAATGCTCTGGCGTGAAAACGTGTAACACGCATTTCACGTCGGATTGTTCGATGTTGAGGCCTGCTCCGCCATCGCCGGAAGGAGTAGGTTTCGTGCCATTCAATGAATATGTCCGCATCGTGGTCCGTTATTGGTGGGCCATCGTCGCGTGCATTCTCGTGGGCGCACTGGTCGGGTTCGGCTATGGCATGTTCTTCAAGTCGGTCGACTACGTCTCGTCGGCCCGCCTGTTCGTCACCGCGGAGGGTGGCACGTCGGTGGGCGAGTCCTACCAGAACAACCTGTTCGCCGAGGGGCGCGTGAACTCGTACGCGCAGATCGCGACGAGCGAGCAGGTCGCGATCCGCGCCTCGGAAGCACTCGGCGGCGCCATCAGCCCCGGTGACCTGCGCTCCCGCACCACCGCGCTGCCCGTCGAGGACACCGTGATCCTCGACATCTCGGTGTCGGGCCCGAGTCCGCAACGCGCACAGTCGTATGCGGCTGCCATCGCCCAGCAGACCGTGGAGGTGGTCCAGGAGCTCGAGACCTCGCGCCGTGGTGGCGTGCAGGCGGCGTCGGCGATCCTGTACGACGAGCCGGGCCTGCCGGGGTCGAAGGGCAAGCCATGGATCCTGTGGACCGGCGTCGGCGCAGGCGCCGGACTCGCCGTCGGTGTCGTGGTCGCGCTCCTGCTCGGCTGGCGACGTCGGGAGACCGTCGTCGACGAGGTGACCGCGGTCGACACCACCCACCATCCGGTGCTGGCCGAACTGTCGCCCCGGACGGTCGATCCCGCCGAGCTCGGCTCGGCGGACCACGTCGACGACGACGCGGCCTCGATTCATCGCCTGCACAACCTGATCCGTTTTCTCGGTGGACGTCGTGACCGGCACGTCCGCGCACCCCGGGTTCTCGGTTTCACCGCGGTCGGCAAGGATGCGAACGCCGACCAGGTCGCCGCGCGCTTCGCCCGCACCGTCGCCGAGACCGGCAACACCGTCCTGCTGATCGACGGCGACCTGTCCGGCAAGGGTCTGACCGGCGGCACCGCGCTGTCGGCCGATCACGGTCTGTCCACGCTCCTCACCGACAGCGTCGGAAGCGTCGACCCGTTCATCGAGCAAGAGCGGCTCACGATCCTTCCGGTCGGCCCGGCGGCGCCGGATTCCGGTGTGCTGGTGAGCGGTCCGCGGTTGCAGACGATCCTCGACGACCTGCGGGATCAGTACGACTACGTCGTGATCGCCTGCCCGCCCATGGGGCCGACCTCCGATTCCATCGTGTACTCGGCGCTCGCCGACGCCATGGTCGTCGTCGTACGTTCGGGCTCGGCGACCCGGAGGTCGCTGCGCGACAACGTGGCGGCGATCGAGCTGGTCGGCTCCGTGGTCGGCACCGTGCTGGTCAGCGGCAGGCCGAAGACCGCAGATGTTTCGTCATCGGATGAATCCATCGACGTTGCAGTCGAAGCCGACGAGGATGTCCCCGCCGAGGACGTCCTCTCGGTAGGTGCTTCCGAAGACGACCCGATCCGCACTGTCGTGCATGGTTCGCGCAACGGTTCCGGGCCGGCCGCACCGGTCGGGAGCCCATCCGACGGGCGGGGTCGTTGACGGGGCGCTCGACCCGGAGGCGGCTGGCCGCCGTCGCCGCAGCCGTCACGATGACGGTGACCGCGGTGAGCGGTTGCGGGGCACATGGATTCGGTGACGACGAGTCCGAGCGACTTCCGGGGATCCCGTTGTCGCTGCAGCCCGAACCCGAGCTGGTCACCCCCTATCCGGAACCGGTGATGCGCGGACCCGCCGACACCGGCAGGCCCGGTGCGGTCCTGAGGGTCATGGAACCCCCGCGCGGGCCGATCCCGGTGATCACCGAACTGGGCGCGATCGTCAAGCGGGTCGAATACCGGTCGAGGTCGGGTATCGACAACTCTCCGACCGTGGTGTCCGGCATCGTCGTGACCCCGAAAGGTCCGCCGCCGCCCGGTGGCTGGACGACGATCGCCTTCGGTCACGGCACCACCGGCGTCCTCGACAACTGCGGTCCGTCGGAGTACGTGAACCTCATCGGCAGCGACGAGATCATCGCCGCGCTTGTGCTCAACGGGTTCGCGGTCGCGATGAGCGACTACCAAGGACTCGGTATCCGTGGTACTCACCACCCGTTTCTCGACGCGCGCACGTACGGCTACAACATGGTCGACGCGGTTCGCGCCGCCCGAAACGTCTTCCCGTTGTTGAGTGAGAGATGGATCTCCTACGGGGTGTCGCTCGGCGGCATGGCCGCATGGGCGGCCGGCGAGATCGCCACCACCTACGGCGGCGGGCTCGACCTGCTGGGAACCGTTGCGCTCGTGCCGGTGTCGGACATGACCGGGTTGGTCGAGCGTGCGCAGAAGGGAACGCTCACCTTCGACCAGGTGCCGATGATGGCCTACCTCATCGACTCGCTGGCCCGGGTGAGGCCCGGTCAGTTCGATCGCGACGACTACCGGTCGGAGTATCTGAAGGCCAACTGGGACGAGGTCCTGCGCTGTATCCCGGTCGATGCCGAGAAGACCCAGCGCATCCTGAACTCGATCGGCGTCGAAGACGTGAAGCCGCACAGCCGGGAGGCCGCGGAGAAGCTGCGCGCACACCTCGCGTCGACGGCTCTGCCGGTCGGGGTGTCGAAGAAGCCGATGCTGATCATGTACGGCACCGACGACCCGCTCATCGCCGCGCCGTGGACCGAACGCGCGATCCGGCGGGCCTGCGCCGCCGGGTCCCCGATCATGGCGTTGCGCCGCGTCGGTGAGACCCACGCCGATCTCGACTCGGGCCAGTCCGTGGCCTGGATGAAGTCGCTCGCCGACGGATGGAAGCCGGCGCAGAACTGCGGGGACCTGTCATGATGTCGCCGTCGACGCGTGGTCCGCTGGACTACGTCGCGATCCTCCGGCGAAATCTCGCGGTGATCGTCGTCTCGGTGCTCGCCGCGGTCGGCGTCGGCTGGGTGGCATACGTGATGACGCCGAAAACCTATGAGGCGCACGCCAGCGCGCTGATCCTGGCCGGCGGGCCGGCGAGTGTCAACGCCGAACGGGCCAGCGACCTGGCCGGACAGCTGCGATCCGCGTCGTACGTGCAACTGGCCGCGTCCGATCAGGTGCTCGCCCGTGTCGCCCTCGCCGACAAGCAGGGCGTGCTCGGCGATGGCGTCGGTGTGGAGGAACTACGCGAGCGGCTCACCGTGACCTCGCCGATCGACAGCGCGGTCCTCGACGTGGTCGCCACCGGTGACACCGGTCAGGCCGCAGCGCACCTCGCCAATGCGGTGGTGAACCAGCTGAAGACCCTCGCGGTGGAGATCGAGTGGAGCGACCATCCGATTCCGCGCCCGCGTCACGAGATCGACGTCATCGACCCCGCCCGCAGCCCGGATTCTCCGGTGGCGCCGGACTTCTGGGACACCATGACCAAGGCCGCTGCCCTCGGGGCGCTGCTGGCGCTGGTCCTCGTGATCGGCATCGAGGTCGCCCGCGACCGGATCGTCGAACCACGGGAGGCGCTGGTGCGGCGCGCGGTGATCCCGGCCGTGGGCGACGGTGCGGGTGTCGCCGCATACGGCGCGGGGGACGCCCGGCCGGGACGCGAGGGGGCAGATCTGACCGGGGCTCCGGGAGGGAGGGCGTGATGGAGAAGAACGTGACGAGACGACAGGATGCCGGTCGGGGCCGGCTGACCGGCGTGCTGGTGGCCGTCGCCATGGCCGGCACGGTGGCGCTCGCGGGATGCTCCTCCGACGGACCCGCGACACCGACCGGCGGCGTGGGCGGCGTCGAGTACCAGGTGGACACCGGGGCCGTGGGCCCGGGTGCGCTGCGCGCGGCGGAGACGATGCCGCTGCTCGACCGCCGCGTTCGCGCGAACGCGCACCTGGCGCTTCGGGTCAGATACGTGTCCACCGACGGCCGCACCGGTCGCGAGACCGAGACCTGGGCCGCGATCCTCGCCCCGAAGGGACCGGCGCCGAAGGACGGCCGCCCGGTCATCGTGCTCGCGCACGGAACCAGCGGTGTCCTCGGTGAGTGCGGCGTCACCCTGCAGTCGAGCCTGGGCGACCTCGCGGTCACCGCGGCGAGCTGGCTGCAACTGGGTTACGTCGTCGTCATCCCGGACTATCAGGGACTGGGCGACCCCGGCGAGACCCGGCCGACGCATCCTTACCTCGACGCCCGGACGTCGGGGCGCAATGTGATCGACTCGGTGCGCGCCGCGCGGAACCTGCTGCCGCAGACCGGGAACCGGTGGGGAGCCCTCGGTGGTTCCCAGGGCGGACAGGCGGTCTGGGCGGCGAACGCCCTGTCGGAGACCTACGGT
The DNA here is from genome assembly GCF_039939235.1 of Gordonia aurantiaca. NCBI lineage: Bacteria > Bacillati > Actinomycetota > Actinomycetes > Mycobacteriales > Gordoniaceae > Gordonia > Gordonia aurantiaca. The sequence goes on from NZ_JBDUUF010000001.1 coordinate 669,080, forward strand.
GGTGAGCTCGAACTCGTCGGCGTGGCCGCGTTGTCGCCGGCGTCGGATGTGTCCGGACTCGCCGATCTCGCCGCACACGGCAAGATGACCGCCGAGCAGTACGGCCTCTACAACTGGCTGTTGCTCGCGTTGAGCGCGGAGAACCCGCAGCTCGACCTGAGTGACTACGTCGGCCCCGAGGTCATCGCACACTGGGACGAACTCTCGCAGTGCACCGCGCTCAAGGGTGCGCAGCGCGGAGAGGTGCTCGGGACGCTGACCGCGGACAACCTGAGGCCGTCCTCCCCGGAGGCGACCTCCCGTCTGCGGAAGTTGCTGAAAGAACGATCGATTCCCGATCTGCGCGCGTCGGCGCCGACGATCGTGATCTACGGCGGCAAGGACGAGCTGATCCCGGCGCAGTGGACCGCCGCGACCGTCCGCCGCAGTTGCGCCCGGGGTGATGAGGTGCACACCCAGTTCCAGCCCGCGGCCGATCACGGCGGCGTCGACGGCCGCCAGGTGGTGGGGTGGCTGACCGCCCGCTTCGCCGGAGACCCGAGCTACAACCGCTGCGCAGAGATCGAGAGGGCCGGATGACGGAGAACCTGGAACGTCGGGGCGGCGCCCCCGAGAACCTCCCCACACCGGAGTCCGGAGCCCCTGCGCCGGTGAGGCCGGCGGGCGGGCGCATCGCCGGACTCGACGGTCCGCGCGGCATCGCGTGCTGGGCGGTGCTGATCGTCCACGTGGCGGTGCAGAATTCGCCCGACACGATGGCGCAGGGCGGCCTCCAACTGCTCGGCCAGGCGTTGATCTTCTTCTTCGCGCTGTCCGGCTTCCTCCTGTACCTGCCCTACGTCAAGGGCATCGTGCGGGGCCGGCCGTCGCCGCCGGACGTCCGCTCCTACGCGACTCATCGCCTGCTGCGGGTGTTCCCGGCGTACCTGCTGATCTTCCTGGTCGCCAACTACATCCTGCGGGCGTGCTTCGTGGTCAACGAGTGGCTCGCCGGCGAGGTCGGCACCGATGCGGGCACCGGGATGATCACCGACCCCGGACAATTGCTCGCCAACCTCACCCTCACGCAGACGTACTTCCCGCAGTATCTGCAGACCGGCATCAGCCCGTCGTGGTCGCTGACACTGGAATTCGGCTTCTACCTCAGCCTGCCGCTGTTCGGCTGGGCGATGTGGTGGCTGCGTCGCCGCTTCGGGACACACGCCGCGGTTCTGGTCCTGACGCCGCCGGTGATCCTCATCGTGATCGGCACGATCGGCAAGATCGTGGCCGCCCAGGTGGCCGAGGCCGAGGGGATCACCGAGGTGCCGGAACAGAACTGGGGCCCCAACGCGGTCGCGGTGATCCTGCGCAGCTTCTTCGCCGCCGCCGACAACTTCGCCTTCGGCATGTTCGCCACCGCCGCCTTCGTCGCGGTCGGCGCCGGACACATCTCGGTGGGCACCGCCCGCAGGATGCGGATCGGAGCGACCATCGCGCTGGCGCCGTCGTTGCTGGTGATGCTGGTGCTCATCGCGTCCGGCTCGTCGTTCCAGTCGACCTTCACCGCGATCGCGTCGGCGCTGGTCATCCTGATCATCGTGCTGCCGCCAGCCGCTGGACAGGACAGCAAGCTCGCACGGGCGCTGGACTGGAAGCCCCTCGACTACAGCGGCCGGGTGTCGCTCAGCATCTACCTGTGGCACTTCCCACTGATGATCGTGCTCGGCAGAATGGATCTGCTGCAGGGTGATTCGTGGGCCGGATTGATCGCCAACGTCATGCTCGTCGGCGCCGTCACCCTGGTCTTCGCCGGCCTCACCTACCGCTGTGTCGAACAGCCGGCGATGGCGGTGGCGCGGAGGATGCGCCGTCGATGATCGGCTTCGTCCGCCGTCATCCCTTTCTCGTCGCCGTGCCGTTCGCGCTGGTGACCACCGCGGTCATGCTGTTCGCCGGGGTCATCGCCATCCGACTCGGCAAGGTGATGATCGTCGACCCCGACTCCGGACCTGTTCCGTTCACGGTCGTCGAGGGGCCCGGCCGGGTGATCGCCGCGGAGTACGCCGATTCCCTGCCGATCTCGGCACGTCTCGACGACGTCAAGGCCGTCAGGGTGAGATATCAGTCCACCGACGCGACCACCGGGCTGCCCACCGTGGTCAGCGGCGTCGTGGTCACCGGGCCGCCGCCGGAGCACGGCGAGACCCGGCCGGTCGTGGCATTCGCCCACGGCACCACCGGGATCGACGAGCCGTGCGCACCGTCGGTGCAACCCGGCATGTACGGGCTCGGGGCGCTGGCGCAGGCGCTGACCAAGGCCGGATTCGTGGTGGCGCTACCCGACTATCAAGGCCTCGGCAGTCCCGGGGTGCACCCGTATCTCGACGCCCGCACCGCGGGAATGAACGTCATCGACTCCGTGCGCGCACTGCGAGCCGTGTTCCCCTACGCCCGGGACAGATGGGTCGCCTACGGCGGATCCCAGGGTGGGGGAGCGGTTCTCGCGGCCGCCATGGCGGCCCCCGTATACGGCAGCGGACTGACCATGCTCGGCGCTGCGGCCATGGTGCCGGCCGCCGATGTCTCCGGGGTGGTGCAGAAGTCACAGGACGGGACGATCACCCGAGACCAACAACTGATGCTGCAGTGGATCATCGAGGCCTGGTCGCGCAGTGACCGGTCGGTGCGGCTCGACGACTACCGGCGCGGTGCGGCGCTCACCGGATGGGACACCCTGTCGGCGTGCACCGGGCCGAAGGTCTCCGGTCGCGACGACGCCGCAGATCGACTGCATCCGCGCGACATCGGGCCCGGCACCCCGGAGGCCGCGACGGCGCTGACCGAACGCCTCACCGCATACGCGGTCCCCGTCGAGCGCACGCCGGTTCCGATGTACGTGCTCTACGGCGGGAAGGACACCTTCATCGACGCCGCCTGGACCGCCGCATTCGTCGACCGGGCCTGCGCCGCGGGTGATTCGGTCACCGTCGAGTTCCAGCCCGATCGCGGGCACGGCGACGTCGACGGGGCGGCGCTACTGCCGTGGATCTCGGGGCGATTCCTCGACGAACCGGTGTCGTCCGACTGTCCGGAGAGATGAGAACGAGAGGAACGCCGTGAAAACCGATCCCGCACCGCGGCTCCCGTGGGCGCAGACGCCGGAGGAGTTGCGCCGACACGGTGATGCACCGGTTCACGTGCAATTGAAGATCCGGGCGAAGGACGTGGTGAAGCGTCTGCTGGCCTCGGGAACCATCGTCGAACCTGCCGAGCGGTACGCGGTGGTCGCGGTGCTCGGACAGTCGAACGCGCACGGCGCGGGAATGCCCTCACCCGCAGACCCGCCGGCACGTCCCGACCCGAGAGTGCACCAATGGCCCGGTTGCGGACGCAATCGTGGACGCATCCTCCTGGCCGAGGACCCGCTCCTGCATGAGATCCCGGGTGCCGGTGTCGGATTCGCCACGACCTTCGGATCCCTCCTGGCCGACCACACCGGTGAGGCCGTTCTGTTGGTTCCGTCGGCACGTGGCGACACCGCCTTCCACCCCAAGAACGGCTATAGCTGGGACCCGGACGATCGCACGGCGCGAACCAACCTCTACGAGCTGGCGGTCAAGCAGATCACCAACGCCCTTTCCGCCGCCGGGACGGGATCGAGACTCGCCGCGATCCTCTGGCATCAGGGGGAGAGCGATGTTCCGCTGACCGCGCCGGAGGACTACCGGCGAAAACTCGACCGGCTGATCGCCGGGCTTCGCGAACGATTCGGCGATGTCCCGTTCATCATCGGGCAGATGGTGCCCGAGGAGATCGCGGGAGGCCACCCCGGGTATCCGGGCATCGATGCGGTGCATGCCGACACACCCGCCCGCCACACCTGTTGCGCCTATGTCCCGGGCCCGGAGGGCATGCACAACCCGGGCGAACGGATCCACTACGACGCCGCCGGGCAGCGTGCGCTCGGACGGGCGATGTTCCGGGCATACCGGGGCCTCGCTCCCTGAGGCGAGGAGCGTCCTCGTCCCTCGCAACCCCGGACCGTCGAACCCGGCCGACCCACCGCGATCGCCACTTCGGCTCGCCGAGAGGGCATTTCGACGGGGTCGCGAGCCGAAGTGGCGATCTACGGGGTCGCCGGTTGGTCTTTGGGGGCTGTGGCGTCCTAGTAGGCGCCGTCCTTGGCGACGACGGCGCGGGCGGTCCGCCAGAGGATCGTCAGATCCTGCATGATGGACCAGTTCTCGACGTACGAGAGGTCGAGGCGGACGGACTCCTCCCACGACAGGTCGGAGCGTCCCGATACCTGCCACAGTCCGGTCATCCCGGGTTTGACCAGCATTCGCCGGGCGACGCGTCCGTCGTACTTGGCGACCTCTTCCGGCAGCGGCGGACGAGGACCGACGAGGCTCATCTGGCCGGTCAGCACGTTGAACAGCTGCGGGAGCTCGTCGAGGCTGTAGCGACGGATGAACCTGCCCACCCGGGTGACGCGGGGATCGTCGCGGACCTTGAACAGCAGGCCGGCGCCCTCGTCGAGATCGCTGAGCCGGCCGCGCATCCTGTCCGCGCCGTTGACCATCGACCGGAACTTCCACATCCGGAACGGTTTGTTCTGCAGCCCGACCCGCTCGGCGCGGTAGAACACGGGGAACCCGGAGTCGACCACGACCGCGATGCCGACGACCACGAAGACCGGCATCAGTGCGACCAGCAGAAGCGCCGCGCCGCACCGGTCGAGGACGGCCTTGCGGAACTGGTTGGCGGCCTCGTAGCGAGGATGGTCGATGTGCAGCAGGGGTAGTCCTGCAACCGGCCGCAGCATCATGCGCGGGCCGGTGACGTCGGTGACCCCCGGCGCGACGACCATGTCGACGTCGAGACCGTGGAGGTTCCACGAGAGGTCCTGCATCGCCTGATGTCCGAGCGCCTCGGCCGAGGTGACCGCGACGGTCGTCGCACCCGACGCCCCGACCGCGGCGAGCACGTCGTCGAAGTCACCGAGAACCGGGATTCGCATGTCGTCGACGGTGATCTCTGGATCGGTGCTACTGCGGCCCGGTTGCAGGCATACCCCGACCACCTCGTAGCCCAGGGGGGCGGCAGCGGCCAGGCGGCGGATAGTCGGCCGCACCGAGTCCGGGCCACCCACCAGCAGAACCGACTCGCGGTGGCGTCCGCGCACCCGCGCCCGGGCGAGACCGCGTCGGAAGAGGTTGCGGCTCACCACCAGCGCGACGGTGCCGACGGGCAGCGCGACGGCGAGATACCCGCGGGCGATCTCCAGGCGGCACAGCAGGTCGACGATCGCGAGCGTGCCGAACACGGCGAAACACGCGGTGGCGACGCGGCTGTACTCCTGCGGGCCCGATGCATAGATCCGGCGGTCGTAGGTCTGGAAGACGGTCAGCGCGAGCATCCAGACGACGACCAGGAAGACCGACACCCCGATCGCCGGGATGTGCACCCCGGCGGCGGATTCGAGATGGCCTTCGGGGCCGAAGCGCACCCGCTGGGCGAGTGCCACCGACCCCACGACGACGAGGAAGTCGGTGAGCCGCACCCAACGGGTGTACCGGGGGACCCACGAGCGGGAGCGGGAGGGCCTGCGGCGCACCGCGACCAAGCCGTGCCTGCGGTGGTGTCCCGGGCCGGCGGTCATCGATTCGCGGGCGGAGGTCATGCGATCGCCGCCGATCGGTCGTCGGTGGTCCTGGCGATCTCCAGATCGTGTCGGACCATCGCGCCGACCACGCCGGCGAACCGGACCGTGGGCCGCCACCCGAATTCGGTGGTGATCTTGGTGTGATCACCGACCAGGTCGACCCCGTCGGCCGGTCGCACGAAGGACGGATCCGTGGTGACCAGTTCCTCCCAGGAGGTGATCCCCGCCGCCTCGAATGCGGTCGCGACGAACTCGCCGACGCTGTGCGACTCGCCGGTGGCGATCACATAGTCGTCGTTGGCGCGGTTGGTCGCCAGGGTGATCATCGCCTCGACATAGTCCGGCGCCCAACCCCAGTCACGCCGTGCGTCGAGATTGCCGAGGACGAGCCGTTCACCGGTTCCCGCAGCGATCGCCGCCACCCCGGCGGTGATCTTGCGGGTCACGAACCGCGTCGGCCGGAGCGTGGATTCGTGGGGATAGAGGATGGCGTTGGCCACCTCGAGCCCCTTGGCGCGTCCGACCGCGGCCATCGTGTGGCCGTACGCCTTGGCCGCGCCGTAGGGCGAGGCCGGTGAGATCGGCGTGGTCTCGTCCTGCGGGGTGACCCCGGAGCCGGCGAAGATCTCGGCGCTCGAGGCATTCACGACGTGGGTCCGCTGCCCGCGCTCGGCGAGGGCGGACACCGCGTCGAGGATCGCGACGGTGGACATCGCGGTCACCCGGGCCGTGGTGAGCGGATCCCGCCAGCTCTCCGCCACCGAGGACACGGCCCCGAGATGGAAGATGTGGTCTGGTGCGTGATCGGTGATCACGCGGCGCGTCGATTCCGGGTCGGCCAGGTCGACGGAGGCAACCGTCACCGGACGTTCGGGGACGAACGACGGTTCGGTCCCCGGACGTACCACGGCGATGACTTCCCAACCGCGGCCGACCAATTCCTCGGTCAGCAGGTGCCCGTCCTGCCCGTTCGCGCCGGTGACGAGGGCGCGCGGCGGGGTCATGCGACCTTGCCGGCCAGCTTCTTCGATTCGGCGTCGACGTCGGCCTCCACCATCATGGTGACCAGCTCGGAGAAGCCGACCTCCGGCTTCCAGCCGAGGACCTCACGGGCCTTGGAGGCATCGCCGATCAGCAGGTCCACCTCGGCGGGGCGGAAGAAGCGGGGATCGATCGTCACGTACGGTTCCCAGTCGTCGATGTTCACGGCCCCGAACGCGACGTCGAGGAGCTCGCGGATGGAATGCGTCTCACCGGTGGCGATAACGTAGTCGTCGGCGGTCTCCTGCTGCAGCATCATCCACATCGCACGGACGTAGTCGCCGGCGAAACCCCAGTCGCGCTGCGCGTCCAGGTTGCCGAGCGACACCGACTCCTGGGTGCCCAGGGCGATACGGGCGACCGCCTGGGTCACCTTGCGGGTGACGAATTCAGGGCCGCGACGCGGGGATTCGTGATTGAAGAGGATGCCGGAGCTGGCGTGCATGCCGTAGGACTCGCGGTAGTTGATGGTCATGTAGTGGCCGAAGACCTTGGCGACGCCGTAGGGGCTGCGTGGCCACAGCAGGGTCGACTCGCGCTGCGGCACCTCCTGGACCTTGCCGAACATCTCCGAGCTCGAGGCCTGATAGAAGTGGATCTGCTTGCCCGACATCTCCTGGTGCAGCCGAACGGCTTCGAGCATGTTCAGTACGCCCGTACCAGTGACGTCGCTGGTCAGCCGGGCGTTCTGCCAGGAGTAGGCGACGAAGGAGACCGCGCCGAGGTTGTAGACCTCGTCCGGGTTCGCGATGGTCATCGCCCGCATCAGGCTCGACAGATCGAGCAGATTCCCGCTGACGATCTCGACGAACGGATGGGACTCGGCGAGGCGTGCCGCCTTCGGATTGTTCTGTCCGCGAACCAGACCCACGACCCGGTAACCCTTTGAGTGGAGGAGTTCGGCGAGGTAGAGGCCATCCTGACCGGTGATCCCGGTGATCAGCGCAGATTTCATGAACATTTCTCCCAGTGCGAGGTGAAAGACACCGGTGCCAGGAGGCATCGGCATCGATCGACCGGATTCGAACACGCACTGATTCCCCGACCAGAGCATGCATGTAAATCAGGCGAACACAGCCTCGACCGGAACCGCCACCCATGTGGGTCCCCGATCTTGGCGGTATTCTCTGCGCCATGAGAATACGATCATTCCGGCATTTCCGCCCATCGAAATCCCGTGTCCTCGCCCCGTTTGTGGTGAGTGTCTCTCTGGTTCTCGGACTCGGGATCGCCGGCGGCCTCGCCGGACCGGGGAATGCCGATGACATGAATTTCGGCAGCTCCGAATCCACCAACACGGCCCTTCCGCTCACCTCCGGCGGATACGGCTTCGCCGGTGGCGCGCACCTGTTGACTCTCAGCGAATCCGATCTCGGCCGCGAGCTCGACGCGGCCAAGCGGGCCAAGGCGACCTGGATTCGCATGAGTCTGGACTGGAACAGCATCGAGACCGCGAAGGGCAGCTTCAACTGGACCGTTCCGGACCGGATCATCAATGCCGCCCGGGCTCGTGGTCTCAAGGTCCTGGCGAATCCGGTCTCGTCGCCGGGATGGACGCGAGGGGTCGCGACGTTCTTCACGGCGCCGCCCAACAACAATGCCGATCTCGCCGACTTCCTGCGTGCATTCATCGCCCGCTACGGGAACAAGGTGACGAACTACCAGATCTGGAACGAGCCGAACCTGCCGATCTTCTTCGGCCTGAACGTCGACGCCGCGCGGTACACCTCCTTGCTGAAGGCGGCCTACTCGGCCATCAAGGGCGCGCAGCCGCACGCCACGGTCGTCGCCGCCGGTCTGGCACGATCGTCCGGCTGGAACTCGCCGGTGAACTTCGTCAACACCATGTACGACAACGGTGCACACGGCTACTTCGATGCGCTGGCGCTGCATCCGTACGTGTTCCCGGGCGGCGTCACGGCGAATCCGGACAATGCGATCTCCGATGTCGGTTCGGTCCGCACGATCATGGTCGCCAAGGGCGACAGTGCAAAGCCGATCTGGTTCACCGAGATCGGCGCCGCGACCGGCTCGACCCCGGATTCGGTGTCGCAGCAGGAGCAGGCCAAGCAGATCACCGACGTGATGAGCTTCGCCAAGTCGTCCGGTTTCGTCGGTCCGGTGCTCATCTACACCATCCGCGACAGCGGCACCGACCCCAACGACCGCGAACAGAACTTCGGCGCCATCTACAAGCACGACTGGACCCCGAAGTACACGGCAGGCGTGCTCGGCGCCGCCTGACATCCCGCGCGCGGAACGTGATCGTGTTCTGCGCGAGGCCGATTCTCCTGCGCCCGCGCCGCGTCGGCGAGCTCACATTTCCGAGGGCTCGACGCGCGGCGCGGGCGCCCTACATCTAGGATCATCCGACATGCGGACATCGGGGTCCGCGCGAGTGCTTTCACTCGTCGTCACGAGAATTCTTCTCGAAATCAAGTCGGGGGAGAAGTGGTTCTTTGGTGCACATGATGGAAGCTGGTCGCGTCGTGCAGACCGCGCCCAGGGTGGCGATAGCGCACGACTATCTGACCCAGCGAGGTGGAGCGGAAAAGGTCGTCCTGTCCTTGAGTAGGGCATTTCCGGACGCTCCCATCTACACGCTCCTGTACGAGCCGGATGAGACGTACGAGGAGTTCCGGGACAAGACGATCATCACGTCCGCGGTGAATCGGGTTGCCGCGCTACGCAGGGATCATCGGACCGCGCTGCCGGTGCTGCCGTTCGCGGCATCCCGGATGCACATCGACGCGGACATCGTGCTGGTGAGCTCGAGTGGTTGGGCACACGGGTTCCCCACGACCGGTTACAAGCTCGTCTACTGCTATTCGCCTGCGCGCTGGCTGTACCAGACCGACGTGTACCTCGGCGAATCCTCTTCGCTCCTGAAGAGATTCGCGATCAAGCTGCTCGGCGGCGGGTTGCGCCGATGGGACCGGAACGCCGCACACGGCTGCGATCGCTACCTCGCGATCTCCAGTGCGGTCCGCGATCGGATCGCCACGACCTACGGTCTCGAGTCGACCGTCGTGCCGGCGCCGGTGCTCGCGCCGCTTCCGCCCGTCGACGGCCGGTGCGCGCCCGCCGGCATTCCTGGACGACCGTTCCACTTGTGTGTCTCACGGCTGTTGGCATACAAGAACGTCGACGCGATCATCGAGGCCTTCCGTGAGACCGACGACCACCTCGTGGTGGTCGGTCGCGGTCCGGAGGCGCACCGGTTGCGCGCGATGAAGCCCGACAACGTGACGATGCTCTGCGATCTGACCGACGCGGAGATGGGCTGGCTCTACGACAACTGCACGTCGGTGGTCGCGGCCAGCTACGAGGACTACGGACTGACCCCGCTCGAGGGTGGCATGCGAGGCAAGCCGTGCGCGGTGCTGCGCTGGGGCGGATTCCTCGACACCATCGCCGAGGGCGTCAACGGCGTGTTCTTCGACCGGCCCGAGCCGGAGGCCATCCGGGCGGCGGTGGCCGAGGTCTCCTCTCGCGACTGGGATTCCGAGCAGATCAAGACCCACGTCTCCCGCTTCGGCGAGGAGACGTTCATCAAGCAGATCAGAGCCCTCGTGTCCGAGGCCGTGTCGGGCGCCGACGGCGCCGATGCGGCAGCGGGCGCGGAGGAACTCGCCGCGGTCAGTGCGGCGACGAACGAAGTGGAGTGCGCGTGACCACCGAGACGACGACCCCGGCGGCCGGTCCGGCCGTCCTCACCCTCCCCGAGCGGGACGACTTCGAGCCGCGGTACTCCTTCACGGCCATCTCGACGATCGCGAAGGCGAAGAACCGCGTCGGAATCCTGTTGTTCAACAACCTGATCACGTACATCCCGTCGCACACCGTCCGGCAGGGATTCCTACGCCTGTTCGGCGCGAAGATCGGCAAGGACACCTCGATCCTCCGGGGTTGTCAGGTCTTCGACATCGACCAGCTGCGCATCGGCAACTGCTGCTCGATCGGCTTCCGGGTGCTGTTCGACGCCCGGTCGGGGATCTGCATCGGCGACAACGTGGTGATCGCCAGCGACACCCAGATCATCGCCGGCAAGCACGATCCCGCGAGCCCGGACTTCGAGCCGATTCTCGAGCCGGTGTACATCGGCGACTACGCGTGGATCGCGACCCGGGCCACCATCGTCGGCGGCGCCAACGTCGGCCGCGGCGCGGTCGTCGCCGCGGCCGCCTGTGTCACCCGCGATGTCCCCGATCTCGACATCGTGGGTGGGGTCCCGGCCAAGACCATCGCGAAGCGACCCGAGTCGGCCCTGCAGTACCGGCCGAAGTACCGGCCGCTGTTCTACTGATGACGGCCGACAGGGTGGAGGGGGCTCACGGCGCGCCGGACCTCTCCGGGGTGCGCCTCGTCTACGTGGCGGCCGAGCGTTCGGCGGGCGGGGTGGGCAACTACTCCGAGGTCTTCGCCGAAATGGTGCGACCCTTCGTCGCGGACTTCCACGAGGTGCGCCACGGCCGCCCGGGAACCGACACGATCTCCGGTCTCGTGGCCCGGCGTCGCCAGGTCGTCGACCTGATCGAGGGGGCCGCCGGACGACCGGTCGTCGTCCACGTGGAGTTGTCCGGCGGTTCGGTCGAATCATTCTGGCCGACAGCAGGTCTCGACGTGCGCCGCGGAAATGTGGTGGTCACCGCGACCGTTCACGATCCGCCGGGACTCATCTGGTGGCCGGCGCGGGTGGGGTTCATGGCGAAGCACAAGCTGCTCACCCATGCGCTGCACTACCCGCTGCGGCCCGTGTCGCGTGCGGTGGAACGTGCCGTGGCCGGGTCGCGCACCCTGTTCGCGATGAGCGACGTCGGGGTGCGGTCGTTGCTCGCGGCATACCCGAGGACCACCGTGCGCCATGCCCACATGCCGGTGTGGTGTCGTGGGGAGGTCGTCGCGGCGCCGGACCGTCCACGCGCCGTCGGGCTGTTCGGGTTGGTATACCGCGGCAAGGGTTTCGAGCACGTGGAACGGTTGCGCGCGCTGCTGCCCGACGACATCTCGATCCGTATCGCGGGGCGGGGAACGGAATCCCTGCCGCGAATGGAGGGCGTGGAGATCCTCGGCGGCGTCGACGACGCCGACCTGGCGGACTTCTTCTCGTCGATCCGGGCACTCGTCGTCCCCTACGGGTCGCGGAGTCCCTACGGTGACGCCTTCCCCGGGTCGAGTGTGGTGACCGACGCGATCGCGCATCTGACCCCGGTCGTCTGCACCGGACACGGTGCGCTAGGTGAGTTGCGTACCACCGGTGGCGTCGTCGTGGTCGACGAGGACCGCGACGATCCGTCGACGACCGTTGCGGGGCTCGCATCCGCGGCCGTCGAATTGGTGAACTCTCGGGATCGGCTGTCGGACATGGCCATCGCGCTCAAGGCGATGCGGGCGGTGCGTGAACCGGAGCAGGTGGTGCGCACCTACCTCGAGACCTGGGCGGGACTGACATGTCGGGCCTGACCGAGACGCCGCACACGGACAACGCCCGCCCGGACGCCGGCGCCCCGGACAGCCCGAACACCCCGAACACCGCGGATCGGCCGGACGTCTCGGCGTCGACGTCCGGTACCGGCAGGCGCCACCTCGTCAAGGCGTTGATCGCCGCGGGCTGGACCTACGGAGGGCGCGCCGCCGGCCTGGCATGGACCGTCGCCCTCGTCGTCCATCTCGGCGTCGGCGCATACGGCCAGTACGCGATGGCATTCGCACTCGGGGCCATCATCGCCGCGCCGCTGGACAACCCGTTCGCCGTCCGCGCCATCCGTGAGTCCGAGCAGGCATTCGTCGCCGAAAGGGTGACGCGCATCCTGCTGGGCATCGGCCTGATGGCAGTGGGCGCACTGTGCCTGGCGGCCCCGTACCTGGTGTGGTTCGCACTGATCGTGGCCGGTGGCGAGATCGTGTTCAACGCGGTGAAGAGTCGCGCTCTGCGCGACGGGCACCCCGACCGCGTGATGCGATACGACACCACCCGGCAGGTGGTGAGCATCGTCGCCGCTCTCGGATACCTGCAGTTCGCGTCCTCACCGGACCTCACGATCGCCAGTTTCTGGTATCTCGCACCGTATCTCGTGATCGCCGCATATGCGGCGACCCTCGTCCCGGGGGCCCGGCCGCACCTGCCCGGCTCCGCGCGTCTCATCGCGATCCTGTTCGGCGAGCACCTCGCGAACGCGCTGTACATGCAGGGCGACATCCTGCTTCTCGGTTGGCTGACCGATTCCGATGTCGCAGGCTATTTCGCGATCGCGAGCACCGTCGGATGGGCGGCCGGACAGGTCGGCATGTCCCTGGCCGGCACCTACCACGAACAACTGCGCGCGGCCGGCGGCGCCGTCGCGGCCGGACCGCCGGTCCGGCACGTCGTCGTCATGGCGGCGGCGACCGCGGCCCTGGTGATGGTCGCCGGGTTCGTGCTGCTCGCGACGTCGTACTCGTCCGAACTCGCCTGGTCGTTGGTCGTCATCTCGCTGTTCGTGGGCCTGCGTGTGATGAACAACGTGCTGACCACAGTGCTCTACGTGCAGCGGCGCGACCTCGTGCGCAGCGCCTCGGCGGCGGCCCTGGTGCCGGTGAAGCTCGGATTGGTCGGTGCCCTGGCGACCCTCGGCGCCGTCGGCGCCTCGGTCGCATCGGTCGTCACCGACGCGGTGCTGTTGGCCGTCTACCTACGTTCGGTGCGACCCGCAGGGGTCGGCACCCCATCGCCCGAGACCCCAGAGGAGAACGCATGACGACCGTGACGTTCATCGTGGCAAAGGACTTCGAACACGATCACGGCGGGGACATCGCTCTCACGCGGGTCATCGTCGGCATCGCGGCCGAGGGCTTCGACGCCCGGGTGGTGTGCCTGTCCAATCAGTTCGCCGCCGGTGAGGCGCCGCGTGTCTCCCGCGACGGCCGGCTGATCCGGGTGGCCAAGCCGCCGGTGGGTCTGCCGTCGCTGGTGGCGGACAGCCTCAGGACCGGGCGCAGCGTCTGCCACGTCCGGTTCGACGTCGACGATCTGGTTCGCACGCTCGACGATCTGGAGAGCGATGTCTTCCTGGCCGAACACTCGTACATGGCCGAGTCGTATCTCCGTTCCACCCAGGTGGGCCGTAGCGAGCTCGTCATCAACACGGTCAACTCCGAGTCCCTCGTGTGGCGGGTGACCCGGGGACTGCCCGGTCGGCTCGAGGCGCGCCGCATCCTCGCCGACGAGGTGCGCACCGCCCGTCAGGCGACCGCCGTCGGCACGTACGACCTCGAGGAAGCGCGGTTCTACCGCGACCGCGGCTGTCCGTCGGCCCGCTGGATCGACCTCACCCTGCCGCCCGGTCGGCGCGCGGGCGCCGACACCGAGGTTCCGCGCCTGGTGTTCATGGGCACGCGTGACTGGCCGCCGAACCAGGAGGGCTTCCTCGAGATCCTCCGGCTCTGGCCGCGCATCTCGGCCGGCATCCCGGGAGCGGAACTGTGCATCATCGGCGCGCCCAAACCCGGTGCCACGCCGCCGCCGCTGCCCGAGGGTGTCCGCGACATCGGGTTCGTCGAGGACCTCGACGCGTTCCTCGGTTCGTGCCGCGCGCTCGTCGCGCCGATCAAGACCGGCGGCGGCGTCCGCGTGAAGCTGCTCGACGCCGCGAGCCGGGGTCTTCCGGTGGTGGGCACCACCGCGGCCATCGGCTCACTCGGGCCCGTCTTCGGGCTGACCCCGTACGACGACGAGGGCGCGTTCGTCGAGCGCGCCCGCGCGTTCCTGCTCGACGCGGATCTGGCCCGCAAAGAGGGGCAGCGGATCTTCGATGCGAATGCCGACCGGTGGGAGCGGAGGATTCCGCACGGTGCGGTCGAAACGCTGCTGAGTCGTGGACCGGTCCCCGTGGGGCACTGACCCACAAAAGACCGCCTCGAATCTCCGAGAATCCCTCGCTGGGTGTCGGCCGAATGGACGACACGCATTCGTCGGGATTTCACAGCACTTCGCGTCACGTACGAGAAAGTGAATTCTTCGGCGTTGTCGAAAACGATTCGATATACCACGGACGGGCCGCAAGGGTATTAGGTCCCGATGCGAACCGTGGCCGGGTGCACACCTGCACCCCCGAGTTGTGGGGCGCCGACCCGTCCCATAGGCTTCTCGTTGTCCGCGCGGCGGGAGAAGGGCATTCGCCCAGGCACGCAGGTGTGACCGGGTCCTTCGTTCTCCACTGTGCTCCAACAGATGGCGTCTGCGATCAGGTGGTTCCGGAGAAGTCGGTGCACCGGGAAAACCGGGCGCGCCGGTACTGCGCCGAGGGTTTCCGTGCGCAGGCGAGCGGCGGTCGAATATGACGAGGACGGCGCATGGTGAGTGGTGAGGCAGGGTCTTCTTCGGTGAAACCGAATTCATTGACTCGGGGCTCCGAGAATGTGGTCTTGTCCGCAAACACGTTCAATTCGCGCGGTCATTCTCGGTTTGCGCGTTCTTTTTCCGGGAATATCCATCCGGTCAGCGGATTCCGCTGCGGAGGTCCGGGTACCGGGGTGCCGGCGGGTGCACTTCACGGGCCGGGTGGATTCGACGGCCGGCGTGCCCCATGAGGTCCCGGCCCGACGGACGGGGTGAGCGGGGAGCGGTCCGACCGTGACCGACCCGACGTCCCCCGAGCCCCACGAGCAGACGGACGACATCGCCGCAGGCGCGCATCGATTCCGGCTCAACGCCGCCCAGCGGTGGCTGTGGTACACCCAGCAGGCCGCGCTCGACGTCCCGATCAACATCGCCCAGTACGTGGAGATCGACGGGCCGATCGATATCGGGTTGTTCCAGCACGTCACCAGTGAGGTGGTCCGCCGCGCCAAGTTCACCCAGATCAGGTTCGAGGAGACCGACGAGGGGCCGGTGGGCGTCTACGACCCGTCGCTCCACTACTGGGCCGACGTCGTCGATCTGCGGGACCGTCCCGACCCCATGGCCGCGGCCGAGGCGATCATGCGCGAGGACTGTGCCCGACCGCTCGACCCGCGCGTCGACCGGACGGCCCGGGGATGCCTGTTCCGGCTCGCCGACGAGAAGTTCCTCGTCTACAACCGCGGGCATCACCTGCTCTCCGACGGCGTCGGGGGCAAGGACCGGATGGTGGAGGCACTCGCGGCGTACACGGCCGCCGTCACCGGCGCCGAGCCGCCGCCGGCCGTGCCGGTCGATCTGGGTCTGCCGGCACGCGCCGACGACGAGTACCGCGCCTCCACGCGGTTCGCCACCGACCGTGAGTACTGGCGGCAGGTCATGGCCGGCGTGGGAACGCCCATCACCCTGGCTCATCGACGGGGACGCCCGGAAGCGGTCTCTCGCCGTGTTTCCGGACGACTGCCCGACGCCACGATGCGTGCGCTGCGGCGGGCGGCCGAGGAACGCTCGACGATCCTGCCGAACGTCATCGTCGCGGCCTTCTCCGCCTACCTGTGTCGGGCGGCCGCCGACGGCGACGAGGTGATCTTCCGGTTCCCGGTCGCCGCCCGCACCACCGCGGCGCTGCGTTCGACCCCGATGCCGGTGTCGAACGTCGTGCCGTTGCGGACGGGGGTCGTCGGCCGGGCGACGGTGTCCGAGGCGCTGGCCACCACGCAGGCGGCGCTGCTCGGCGCGCTGCGTCACCAGCGGTATCGCGGCGAGGACATCTGGGCCGACACTGCTCTCGGTGACTCCGACGCCGGCCGCGGAGCGCGCCGGACCGCCGCCGCGGAGCGGTCCGGGCCGATGCTCAATCTCATGTTGTTCCAAAGGGAGTTCCCGTGTGGGGAAGCTCACGGCACCTTCCACGTCATCACCGTCGGACCTGCCGAGGACATGGCGGTGAACATCTTCCCGGTCGCCGGCGAGGACCGGGACGCGGCGCTGATGATCGGTGTGGAGGCCAACCCGAACCGGTACGACGACGCGGAACTCGCCGAACACCACCGGCAGTTCGTCGCGATGCTCTCCCGCTTCGCCGAGGCGCTCGTCGACGCCCCGGACACGCTGGTCGACGACCTGTCCCTCGACCGCCCGGTTCCCGCCGCGAGCGGCGCGCAGATCGGGCGGCACCCGGCGACCGTCCCCGAGGCGCTCGCCGAAGCGGTTGCACGACACGCTCATTTCCCGGCCATCGAGTGCACGGCGACCGATGGGCCCGCGCGGCCGCCGACCTTTGGCGAGATCCATGCTCGCGCCGGTGATCTCGCCGTCCGGTTGCACGCCCTCGGCATCTGGTCCGGCGCCGCGGTCGGCATCGCCCTACCGCCGGGGGAGGAGCGGCTCGTCGCGTGGTGGTCGGTCGCACGAGCCGGCGCGGCGGTCGTCCTGCTCGATCCCGACCGGCCCGCCTGCGAGAGCCTCGGCGACCTGCCCGAGGTGGCGCGCCCGTCGCTCGTCATCGGTGTGCCGCGCGCCGGGGACGTCGACGGCACGTACCGCGTGATGACCCTCGATGACATCGCCGGGGCCGCACCGGCGCCGACACCTCGACGACCGCCCGCGCCGGGTGACATCGCCTGCCACGTCACGACATCCGGGGCGGCCGGCCGCCCCCGGACGGTCGCGGTGCCGCAGCGTGCGCTGGCCGCCCTCGTCGTCACCGGCGTCTTCGACGCCCCGAATAGCACCGGCGTCTTCGACGCCCCGAGTACCACCGGCGTCTTCGACGCCCCGGCAGGAGATCTCGACCACGGCCGGCTGTCCTTCGGCGCCCCTGCGATGTCCTGGGCGGCGCACCTGGAGATCGTGGCCGCGGCGTCGCACGGCCTGCGGCTCGTCCCTGCCGGTGCCCCGGCCGGCGTCGCGGCACCGCCGACCCATGTCATCGCCACGACCGCCGATCTGCTGCGCCACGACGGCCGCGGTCCGGAGACCTCGATCCTGGTGGTCGCCGACGACGCCCCGCCCGCGGTGGTGGCCCGCCTCGCGTTCGGGCGTGAGGTGACGACCCCGTACGTCCCGCTCGGCACCCTCGGTCCGTTCACCCGTTCCCGACGGGTGGCCCCGGGCACCGAATCGGATAGCCGAATCCCCTGTGGTGCACCGGCACCCGGAACCGCGCTTGCGGTCCTCGACCACCGGTTGCGTCCCGTGCCGGCGGGCGTGACCGGCGACATCCACGTCGCCGGGGTCCTCCTGCCCGCCGGGTTCGCCGGTGACGCCGCCCGGACCGCCACCACCTTCGTAGCCTGCCCGTGGAGTCCTGGTACGCGCATGATGCGGACCGGCGACCGGGGCCACTTCGACCCGGCCACCGGGATGCTCGTCGTCGACCGTCGCGCCGTCGACCTCGTCACGGTCGGCCTCGGGTCCGGGACGGGCGTACAACTCGACCTGGCCGCCCTCGACCGTGCGGCCGCGCGGGTCCCCGGCGTGCGCCACGCGGTCGCGGTGGCGACCGCCGCCGGCCTGGACGTCGCGATCCTCGCCGACGACGGGGCGGTGGGTCCGGCCGCCGGGGAGGACATCGACCCGCAACGCATCCGGGCCGCCGTCCGCCGGCGGGTCGACGAGGAGGTCCCCGTCGTGACGCGACCGCGGCGTGTGGTGATCGTCGATCGCCTGCCGTGCGATGCAACCGGGACCGTCGACCGTGCCCGTGTCGCCGAGATGATCGCCGCCACACCGGAACTCCGTGGCGTCCACCGTTCCCCGGTCACCGGGGTCGAGAAGGTCGTCGCCGAGGCCGTGACCGATGTGCTCGGTGTGCCCGACCCGTCGATGGACGACGAGCTCGTCCAACTCGGCGCCACCTCTCTGGGGGTGATGCAGCTCGCGACCCTGCTCGGCACCCGGCTGCGCGTCGTGGTGGACGTGGCCGGACTGCTGGCGGCGACGACGCTCGCCGATATCGCCGCCGTCGTCGAACAGGCCGCACCGCGTCGCACCACGACCGGTGACGGCACCGTCACCTTCCGTCCCACTCGCGTCCAGCAGGAGATCTGGCTGCTCAACCGCGCCGACCCGCGGGCGACGGTGTACCACCTCGCGGTACGGCTGTCGTTCGTGCCGGGCGTCGGCGCCGGCGCGATCCGCGCGGCGCTGATCGATGTCGCCGAGCGTCACGAGGCACTGCGCACCCGGTACCCGGAGGTGGACGGCCGTCCGGTCGCCCGGGTCCGTCCGCGCGCCGAGGCCGCAGCCGCCGCCCCGATCACCGGCGCGACCCTCGACCCCGCCGGTGTCGAACTCGCCGTGTCGGCGTCCTTCGACCTGTGCACCGAGGTCCCGTGGCGTGCGGTCGTCGACGACACCCGCGACCCGGTGGAGATGGTCCTGGTCGCCCATCACATCACCGTGGACGAGTGGTCCCTGCACATCGTGCTCGCGGATTTCGCCCACGCGGTCGCGGCCCGCTCTGCCGGACGGGAACCGGCCTGGGACACCGAGGCCGTGGCATTCAGCGCGGTCCTGGAGGATCGCGGCCCTCACGAGGCGCCGGACTCACCCGGCGCGCAGGTGTTCTGGACGAAGTACCTCCGGGACACGCCGGAACGGCTCGCTCTTCCCGAACCGGCCCGCGCACCGGCCCGTACATCGGCCGGTGCCCTCGGACTCACCGCCGGACCGGCCGTGCACACGGGCCGCCGGATCGGCCGCGAGACCGTCGACGCGGCGGCCGCCCTCGCCCGCGCATCCGGCGCCACCCTCAACACCCTGTTGTGCGTTGCCCTGGCGGCGGTGTTGTCCGAGTACACCGACTCCGACGACATCGTGATGTCGATGCCGGTGGCCGGACGACGCACCAGCGACGAGCTCCGGCCCGTCGGCATGTTCGTCGAGACGGTGCCGGTCCGGGTCACCGGTGTACGGGCGCGCCGCGTCGGAGACGCCCTGCGGAACGTGGGCGACGACCTCGACGGTGTCGTCACCCATGCGCCGAGCGCACCCACCGGTCTCGCCGACGTCATCTTCGCCTACCATCCCGCGACCCCTGACCTCGCGACGGCCGAGATCGCCTCCGGCCGGACGCTGCGCACCGCCGACGCCCGAACATCGTTGGAGTTCACTCTGATCGACGACGGATCCGGGTTGTCGGTCACCCTGACCGTCGCCGCACAGCGCGTCGACGTCCGCGCCGCCGAACGCATCCTCGACACCTTCGTCACGACCGTCGCGGAGCTGGGCACATCCGACCCGGACCGCCGTGTCGTCGAGGCCCTGCCGGCCGGACGCATCCACGAGCCGCCCGCCCGCACGACGGCGTTGATCGACCCCGTCGAGGCGCTCGTCGCGCACGCGCTGCGACGGCCCGACGCCCCGGCCGTGGTCTCCGACGGCGCCCGCCTCACCCGCGGCGAACTGGTGCACCGCGCACGGTCGTTCGCCGGGGAGCTCCACCGCTGCGGTGTGCGCCCGGGGGACCGCGTGGCACTGCTCATGGGGCGCGGCCTCGACACCGTCGTCGCGATCGTCGCGGCCCTCATGGCCGACGCCGTCTACGTGCCGATCGACCCCGACCTCCCGCAGAAACGCAGGGAGGTGATCCTCGACGGCACCGCGCCGGCGGTCATCGTGCGCGACGGCCCGGAGATCTCCCCGGGGCCGGGACTGCGCCGCGCACAACCGATGCCGGGCGCCGCATACGTCATCCACACGTCCGGGTCCACCGGTGTGCCCAAGGCCGTCGTGGTGAGCCGGGAGAATCTCGCCGCCCTGCTCGGTGCCGGTTTCGACATCGTCGGCGCGACCGAGCGAGACGTGTGGGCGTGGACGCACTCCTACGCGTTCGACTTCTCGGTCTGGGAGATCCTCGGTGCACTCGCCTCGGGCGGCACCGTCGCCGTCGTCGATCTCCCCACGATCCGCGACCCATGGGCCATGGCCGCCGCCGTCGAGCGGCGCGGGATCACCCTGTTGTGCCAGACGCCGACCGCCTTCGCCGGCCTGGCCGCCGTGACGACCCGATCGGAGCTGTCGTCGCTGCGCACGGTGATCTTCGGCGGTGAGTCCCTCGCCGCCGAAGCGCTGCGCACCTGGGCTTGCGAACATCCGAACACCCGGCTGATCAACATGTACGGGGTCACCGAGACCACCGTCGTGCTCACCGCGACCGATGTCGACCTCGACGACGACCGCAGCGTGATCGGCACGGCCTTCGACGGCGTCGGCTGGATGATCCTCGATCGCGAGCTGCGGCCGGTGCCCACCGGAGCAGCCGGCGAGTTGTACCTGTTGGGGGAACAGGTGGCGCTCGGCTATCTGGCCGCGCCCGGCCTCACCGCGGCGCGCTTCGTCGCCGACCCGTCGGGCGGTGGGCGGCGGATGTACCGAACCGGCGACCGGGTCCGCGAGGTCGCGCCCGGCACATTGGAATACCTGGGACGAAACGACGACCAGATCCAGATCCGCGGCTTCCGGGTGGAGCTCGGCGAGATCGTCTCGGTCCTGCGTTCCGTGCCCGGCGTCGGTGATGCGCGGGTGCTGGTCCGTCCGGGCCGGCAGCCCGGTGACGAACAGCTCCTCGCGTTCGTGACCGAGGACGGACTCGCCGACTTCGACGTCCTCGACGCGCTCGACGAGCCGTCGATCCTGGCGGTGTGCACCGAACACCTGCCGCGGCACGAGATCCCGTCACGCGTCACGATCGTCGACGGCTGGCCGATGACCCGCACCGGAAAGATCGACCGGGACAAACTCTTCGATCAGGTCGCCGGGGCAACACCGGCCCCCGCCCGGACGCTTGATCCACTCGAGGAGACCGTCGCGTCGGCGATGCGCACGGTGATCGGTGACGACGTCGGGGTGATGGGTCCCGATACCAACTTCTTCGCCGCGGGCGGAACATCGCTCTCGGCGGCTCGTCTCGCGGCGACCCTGGAGGGCATGGGACACCGGGTCGAGGTCGCCGATGTCTTCGCACATCCGACGGTCGCCGGGCTCGCGGCGCGAATAGTCCGGCCCGGGCGCGACACCCTCTCGGCGGGAACGTCGAAGGGGCGGCACCCTCCGCTGCTCGCCGACGACCGCGCCCTCCCGGCCGACCTCCCGCTCACCCCCGAGCAGATGGACGTCTGGTTGCGGTGGCGGACCCAACCCGAGTTCTCCGGCTACCTGCTCCCGATCGCGCTGCCGGTCGACGCCACGGCGGACGAGATCCGGAAAGCGTTGTCCGGTATCGTCACCCGTCACGATGCGCTGTGCACGGTCTTCCCGACGCGTGACCGTGAGCCGGTACTCGAACGGCTTGGAGACGATGAGGTTCTCGCGCACCTCGAGCGCGAACTCGGCGGCCGGATCGCCGAACGCGCCGAACGGTTGCCGAATGCGCTCGCGGCACTGATGACCCCGATCGACCTCGCGACCACGCTGCCGTGGCGCGTCCGGATCGCCGAGATCGACGGGCGGAACTGGATTCTCGGCGTCATCCACCACATCGCCGCCGACGGCGAGTCCTTCGCGATCCTCGCCCACGAGTTCCGGGCCGCGCTCACCGGTTCGCTGCCGGAGCACACCGGCGTCGACTACCGCAGGTACGCGCTGTGGCGGACCGAGGTGCTCGAACGGCGCCGCGGGGAGCTGGCGGCGTACTGGCGGACGGCGTTCTCGCGTCCCGTCGAACCGCTGCGCCTGCGCGAGGTGAACCTGCAGGCAGGGCACGGCGCGAGCAGCAGCGCGACCGTGCTGCGTGCCCGGGCCACGCTCGACCCCGGGACGACCGCGGCACTCGACGACCTCACCGTCGGCCGACGATCCACCCCGTTCGTCGCCGTTCACACCGTCCTCGCCGCGGTTCTCGCGCGGCAGTCGGGCGCCGAGATCGTCACCATCGGCACCGCGCTGTCCGGACGGCTCGATCCCGCGGTGATCCGGGTCCCGGGCCTGTTCGCGCGCGCGGTCCCCTTGCACACGCCCGTCGACGTCGATGCCACGTTCGACCAACTGATGGCCCGGGTGACCCAGGTCGACCTCGGGGCCTTCGCGCATGCGGACCTGCCGCTGAACGAGATCGCCGAGATCGCCGATCCCGGCCGGGCGGGCGCCGGCACCCCGCTGTTCGAGGTGTCCTTCGGCGTCGTCCCCGACGCGATCGCCGATCGGTTTCCCGGGTTCGCGGCCCTCGGGGTCCCGCTCTTCGGTATCGACGTGTCGATGCACCGGCAGGGCGGCGCACTGCACGTGACCATGACGTGCACCGACGCCGTCGCGGACGCCGACCGTCTGAACGCCCTGTGCGACCTGGTCGTCGAGACCCTGCGGCGGGCGGTCGCCGCACCGGAACGGACGATCGCGGAGCTGACCGCGCCGGTGGACGACACCGTCGCCGAACCGGGGCATGCGCCGGAGACCTTCGCCGACCTCCTCACGACGGGACTCGCCGACCACCCGTCGCGTACCGCGGTCGTCGATCACCGCCACATCATCCCCGGATTCGGTCCCGAACTGAGCAACGCCGACCTCGACCGCGCCACAACCTGTCTCGCGCGCGTGCTGATCGCCCGCGGCATCGGCGCCGGTGACGTCGTGGTAGCGGCGCTGCCGCGCTCGGTCTTCGGGGTGGTCGCGGCCGGTGCGATCGCGCGGGCCGGCGCCGCCTTCGTCAACGTGGATCCGGCCGACCCCGACGAACGGCGTCGCGACATCATCCGTCGGTGCCGTCCGGTCGCCGTCCTCACCATCGCGGGAGCGCCGGAACCCGGCGCGGCCGGAATCCCCGTCATCGCCGTCGACGAGGTGTTCGCGGGGTGGGCCACGGGCGCGGAGCGCGAGACACCGGACCGTGCACGGTTCGACGGCGCACCGTTCGACAGTGCCGAACGCGTGCGCCCGGTGCGGCTCGACGACGTCGCCTATCTCACCTTCACCTCGGGGACGACGGGCGTCCCGAAGGGCGTACAGGTCACCCATCGCGGCCTCGCGGGATGGGCGCGCGACACCGCCGAGCGCCTGCGTCTGACCGAGTATGATCGTGTGTTGCACACGTACGCAACGGGATTCGACGCTCATCTGATGGGTGTCCTGCCACCCCGGATCGCGGGCGCGACCATCATCATCTGCCCACCGGACGTCATCGCCGGCGACGACCTCGCCGACCTGATGCGCCATCAGGCCGTCACCGTCCTGCTCACCACCCCGTCGGTGCTGCCGACCCTGCGTCCAGAGGAGGTCCCCGGCGTGCGGCACGTCGCGGTCGGCGGTGAGCCGCTCGGCGCGGCGGCGGTCCGCGAATGGACCCGCACCGGCACCCTCAGCAACGAGTACGGGCCGACCGAGGCGACCGTCGCGGTCTGCAGCGCCCGCTATATCGACGCGCCGGCCGGGCCCGTGCACATCGGGTACGCCCTCGACGGCGTGACCATGCACGTGCTCGACGAACGGCTGCGGCCGGTGCCCGACCACACCGTCGGCGAGCTGTACTTGGCCGGGAACTGTCTCGCCCGCGGATACCTCGACGATCCGGGCGCCACGGCGACCGCATTCCTCCCGGACATCGCCGGAACCGGCGGGCGCATGTATCGGACCGGTGATCTCGTGCACCGGCGTCCCGACGGCACCTTCGTGATCCACGGCCGCACCGACGACCAGGTGAAGGTCCGCGGCGTCCGCCTCGAACCGGCCGAGATCGACGCCGCGCTGTCGACCGCGCCGGGCGTCGCGGCGTCGGTCACCGACACCCGCACCACCGCGGCGGGGGAGAAGATCCTGGTGTCGTGGGTCGTGGCCGAACCCGGGGCCGAGGTGGGCTCCGCGACCCTCGCCGGGCATCTCGCGCAACGGCTTCCGCGTCCGATGGTCCCGGCCGCGTTCGTCAGGGTCGACGCGTTGCCGATCGGGCGCAACGGCAAGATCGACGTCGCGGCCCTGCCAGAACCCGCGTTCGCCGGCGCGGGTGCGGCGGAAACCGACGGCCGCGCACTCACGGGCACGACCGAAGAGCTCGTCGCGCGTGTCTTCGCCGAGATATTGGACCGTCCGGTGAGTGCTCTCGACGCCGCCTCCGATTTCTTCGCCGAGGGCGGCACCTCGCTGTCCGCGACCCAGGTGACCTCGCGTGTCGCGTCGGCGACCGGTGCCGGCATCGGCGTCCGCTCGCTCTTCGATGCCCGGACCGTGCGGGAGTTCGCCCGCCGCGTCGACGAAGCCGTGGACGCCGCCTCGTCTGCAGCCTTGCCGGTGCCGGCCCGCCTACCCGTGCCCGACCTGCTGCCGCTGGCATATCCGCAGCGGCGCATGTGGATTCATCACCACTTCGATCCGACGTCGACCGCGTACCACGTGCCGGTGGTGTTGCGCGTCAGCGGGCGCGTCGACGTCGCTCGACTCCGCAAGGCCGTCGACGAGGTCGTCGGCGCCCATGCGGTGCTCCGCACCGTCTACCCCGACACCGGGGGCGGGCCGGTCCAGCGGCGCATCGAACGTCGCAGCCCGGTGCTGTCGCACGAGCTGGTGCGGGTCGACGCGGCAGGGGACGCGGAAACCATACTCCGGCAACGGATCACCGAGTACCTGCGCGAGCCCTTCGACCTGGAGGCCGAACCCGGCTTCCGGGCAGCGGTGTTCGAGCCGGTCGCGTCCGGGGCGGCGACTCGCGACGACCGCCCCGCGGACACCGACCTCTACCTCGCTGCGGTGCTCCACCACATCGCGGTCGACGGCTGGTCGATCCGGGTGCTGCTCGACGACCTCGTCCGTGCCTACGACGGTGAACGCCTCTCGACCGCGGCGGACGAGGCCTTCACCTATGCCGACTTCACCCAGTGGCAGATCGCGCGGCTCGGCGACCCGGCGGACCCGGCGAGCCTGTACGCACGTCAGATCCGCTACTGGACAGCGGTTCTCGCCGACGCGGGAGATCCGGTGCGGTTCCCCGGACGCCGCGACGACGCGATCGGCGCCGGCTCCGGACGGCTCACCGCCACGGTCGCCGACACCGAGGCCCTGCACACGATCGCGCAGCGGTCGTCGGCCACCGTCTTCCAGGTGGCGCACGCGGCGCTCGCGGCCACCATCGGCCGGGTGACCGGCCGGTGGGATGCCGTCGTCGGTGTCCCGGTCCACGGACGCACCGCCGTCGAATGGGAGTCGGTGGTCGGCATGTTCGTCAACACCGTCGCCCTCCGCACTCGACTCGACCCCGCCGCCCCGGTCGGCGACGCCGTCGAGCACGTCCGCGAGACCGCGCTGGCCGCGCTCGCGCACGGCGACGTCCCGTACGAGGACGTCGCGCGCGCCGTCCGCCCTGATGCGCATGACGGCGACGACCCGCTCATCTCGGTGCTGCTGGTCAGCCAGGACGTGGTCCCGCACCTCGCCGGCGCGGTCACCCTCTGGGGGCCGTCCACTGGTGACGCGGGCCCACCCGAACCAGCCACGGCGAGGGTGATCGACGACATGGTCGAGACCGTCGACGCCAAGTACGACATCGAGGTCGTCCTCGCCGAGAGCGACCACGACCTTCGGATCACGCTCGTCCATTCGGCGCGTATCCCGCGCGCCGTCGCGAGCGGGTTCCTCGACGCATACACCGATGTGTTGACCGGTATCACCGATGCGGCGCAACCGTTCCCGGCGGTGACCGCCGACCTCGGGCAGATCCCGGCGGTGACCGCCGACCTCGGACAGCCGGACCGGGCAGGTGAGACCGACGACCAGACGACAGCGTCCGCCGCCGCCCGCGGGGCCGGCGCCGACACCGCCGGCCTGGTGGGCCGGATCGCCGCGATCATGGCGGAGGTGCTCGAACTCCCGGGCACTGCGCCCTCGGCGTCCGGGGACTTCTTCTCTCTCGGCGGCACATCCCTGTCGGCGACCCGCGTCACCTCAGCGCTCGGCCGGAGCCTCGGCGTACGCGTGCCCACACGCCTGCTGTTCGAGAACCCGACGCCCGAGGCCCTGGCCGCCGCGGTGGCCACCCTGATCGCACAGCGCGCGGTCACCGAGAACACCGAAACGGCAGCCGAATCCGCTCCGACCGGGACCGGCGGCGGCGTCTCGGACGTCCCGCTCGCCCCGACCCAGCGGCGGATGTGGGTCGCGGCCCAGCTGCTCGGCCCGGTGCCGATCTATTCGGTCCCGGTCGTCGTCCCGGTGGCGCCTGGATCGACCGACGACGAGGTGGTCGCCGCGGTCGAGCGGATCGTCGACCGGCACCCCGCGCTGCGCACCCGCTACCCGGCCACCCCCGACGGGCCGCGTCAGCGGGTGGTCGCCGGGTGGCACCCGGAGATCCGGCGCGTGACGACAGGAGATCTCGAGGATCTCGCGGCCGCAGACTTCGCCACGCCGTTCGACCTCTCCGGGGAACCGCCCGTCCGGGTGTGGCTGGTGTCCGATGGTGTCCCGGTCGGTGGTGTGCCGGCCGACGACGTCCCGGCCGGCGGTGCCTCGGTCGGCGGGACCCCGGAGGACGCCGCTCCGATGACCGCGGCCCCGGTCGCGGTGGTGCTCGTGGCGCACCACATCGCGATGGACGGCGAATCGGCGGCGATCGTCGAATCCGAACTCGCCGCACTGCTGCGCGGGGAGGTCCTCGACGAGGCTCCCGTCGGGTTCGACGTTCTCGCCCGTCGCATGCTCGCCGACGAACAGGCGACGCGTGCCGACCTACTCGACCACTGGCGGCGGACGCTCGACGGTTACAGTGGCGAGCTCGACCTCGCGTCCCGCCGTCCCGCCGTTCGGGACCTGCGCACCTCGATGATCGAGATCGGGGTCGGAGACGAACTCTCCGAACAGATCTCGGAAGCCGCGCGACGCTCGCGGGCGAGTGGGTTCCACATCCTGCACGCCGCGACCGCACTCGCCCTCGCCGCGCAGACCGGCATCGACGACATCGCGGTCGCGACCCCGGCATCGATGCGCCGCGACAACGACAGCGCTCGCACCGTGGGCATGCTCACCTCCACGGTGGTGTTGCGCACCCGGTTGACCACGGCGACGACCCTCGGCGAGCTGATCGAGCAGGTCCGCGACGCCGATCTCGAAGCGCTCGACCACGCCGCCATCGCGTTCGACGACGTCGTCGCCCTGGTCGACCCGCCCCGCGTCCCCGGACGGCATCCGCTCGTCCAGGTCGCGTTCTCGGTCATCGATGCGACGGTGCCGACCGCAGCGCTCGCCGGGCCGCCGGCGGCGAACCCGAACGCTGCACAGGCGGTGCCGGACTCGCACAGTGAGTTCGACGTGCACATCGTCGCAGTGCGTTCCGGGGACGGATGGCGGCTTCGGCTGTATCACGCGCGAGACCTGTTCGACGACCACGTGATCCACGAACTCGGCGAACGTCTGACCGCCGCCCTCGTGGCCGTCGTCGACACACCGGAGCGCCGTGTCGCGGGGGTCGAACCGCTCACCGTCGCCGAACGCGAGTTCGTCGGTCTCCGTGCGCGGTCCGCCCCGCCCACCGGCAACGAGCCGTTGCTCGCCGACCTGCTCGCCGAGGCGGTGCAGGCCCACGGCGATCGTCCGGCCATCACCGACGGAGACCGGACCCTCACCTACCGCGAGTTCGACGCCTGGGTCTCGGTCACCGCCCGCGCTCTGCGCGACCGGGGCATCGGTGCCGGCGACGCGGTGGCGGTGGTCATCCCGCGCTCGATCGAATCGGTGGTCGCGGTCTGGGCGGTCAGCCGTCTCGGCGGGACCTGCGTGCCCGTCGACGTCACCTACCCGATCGCCCGCATCGACCAGGTCACGGCCGGAGCCGGCGCCACGCCGATCCGGCCGTCGGACATCCCCGCACGGCCCGCCGGACCCGTTGCCTCCGAACCGGTCGCGCGGGTGTCCCCGGACTCGCTGGCTTACGTCATCACCACCTCGGGCACGACCGGAACCCCGAACATCGTCGGCGTTCCACACCGCGGCGTGCACCGCGTGGCCGCCCTCGGCGACGTCCGCTCCGACGACCGGGTCGGCATGGCCATCAGCCCCGGCTTCGATGCCACCTTCCACGACATGCTCCTCCCGCTCGCGACCGGCGCGACCCTCGTCGTGGTGCCGGCCGAGATCGTCGGCGGCAACGATCTCGCCGGCTTCCTCGACCGCACCCGGGTCAGCGTCTTCACCGCGACCCCGTCGGTGATGCGCACCATGCGGCCGGGGACGATCCGGACGTTGCGGCTGGTCTACATCGGTGGAGAGGCGCTGACCGCCGATCTCGCCGAGGCGTGGTCGGCGCACGCGCGGGTCATGAACATCTACGGCCCCACCGAGACCACCGTGACCGTGTCCACGAGCGCGGTGCGCCCGGGCGAGCCGATCCGGCTGGGCTCGCCGCGCCCGGGCATCGGTGTGGAGATCCTCGACGCCCGGCTGCGGCACGTGCCGCCCGGCGTGGTCGGCGAGCTCTATGTCAGTGGAACCGGTGTCGCGCGTTGCTATCTCGGGGACCCAGCGCTCACCGCGGCCTCCTTCGTCGCCGCACCCGACGGACGACGCCGCTACCGCACGGGCGATCTGGTGCGCTGGGACCGCGACACCGGCGAACTCGTCTACGTCGGACGCGCCGACCGGCAGATCAAGATCCGCGGTCAGCGGGTCGAGCCGGCCGAGATCGACGCGGTCCTCGTGCGTGCCGGCGCCGACCGAGCGATCACCGTGCTGCGGGACGGTCCGGCCGGCCCGGCGCTGGTGTCCTATGTGGTCTCGCAGGCTCCCGCCGAGGATCTGCTCGCGGTGTGCCGGGCGACGTTGCCGCGGCACATGGTGCCGAGCCGCGTCGTCGAACTCGACGACCTGCCGCTGTCCGGTGCCGGCAAGATCGACCGGGGCCGGCTCCCCGAACCGCAGTGGTCGTCGTCGACGAGACAGCCCGAAAACGTCACGCAGGCAACGGTTCGCGATGCGTTCCGCGCGGTGCTCCGCCGGCATGACGATGATGTGTCCGGTGGGGCGCAGGTCGGTATGGACGACGACTTCTTCGCGCTCGGTGGCAACTCGCTGGCCCTCGTCGCCCTGCGTGACGAGGTGTCGACACGCACCGGGGTCAGGGTCGAGGTGGCCGAGCTGTTCGCTCACCGCACGCCCGCCGAGGTTGCGGATCTCCTGGAGGCCAGGGCGTCCGGTGCGCCGATCTCCGACCTGCGGGTGGTGCCGCTGTCTCGACATCCGCGAGTGGGGGAGCGAGAGCGCATCGTCTGGTGTGTCCACACGGCGGCCGGCGTGGTCGAGCCGTTTAGGCCGTTCGCCGAGGCGTTGCCGGGCGTGACGGTTCTCGGTCTGCAGTTGCCGGAACTGGTGCTCGCCGGCCGCGAACTGCCCTCGACCCTCGCGGAGATCGCCGCGCTGCATGTCGAGTCGATCCGGCAGCGGCAGTCGGACGGGCCGTATCACCTCGTCGGCTGGTCGCTCGGCGGCAATCTCGCCCACGAGATCGCGCGACAACTCGTCGACGCGGGCGCCGAGGTCGCGACCTTGTTGATCCTCGACTCCCGGGCCCCCGACGAGCTGCGGGACGTGCCCGACGACGAGTTGCTCGGAGACGACCACCCGCTGCGCGACCTGGCGCGGCGGTACGACCCCGACGCCCTGCGCCGTTTCGAGGAACGGACCCGGACGCTGGCGCACGCGGTGCGTTCCCACGACCTCGGTGCCGTCGACGCGGGCGTGGGCGTCGGCAGGGTCGTCTACGTTGTCGCGGAGGACAATCCCGAACCCGGCCGCTGGGCCGGTGCGGTCGGGGATTCGAGGACCCGGGTGGACGTGGTGTCCGCCGGGGTCACGCATGCGCGCATGGGTGAGCCCGACGTGATGCGTCGGCTCGCGGAATCGTTCGAGACCTGGTTGTTAGAGGAGGAATGGTGACCGAGCCGTCAGCGGCGATGTCGATCCTGTTCGTGTGCACGGGCAACATCTGTCGCTCGCCGATCGGCGAGCGGGTGCTGGGCGGGCTCGTCGACCGGATGCGTGCCGAGGGGAAGGCGCTGGAGGTGACCTCCGCGAGTGCCGGCGTGGGCGCCCTGAACGGTCAGCCGATCCATCCGCACTCCGCGGCCGTGCTCGCCGAACGCGGTTATGACGCGAGCGGATTCGAGTCCCGGTACCTGCGTCCGCCGATGCTCGCCGCGGCCGATCTGGTGCTGTGCATGAGCCGCGCACACCGGGCCGCCGCCCAGCAGATGGCGCCCGCGCGCTGGAAGCGGGTCTTCACCCTCACCGAGTTCGTCACGCTGTCGGACCTCGGCCCGCTGCCCGAGGTCATCGCCGGCCGCGGACGGATCGATCCGAACTCGCCGCAGCTCGACATCGTCGACCCGATGGGGCGTCCCCGCGAGGACTTCGACCGGGTCTTCGCCGAGATCGAACCCAAGGTGGAGGTCGTCGCCTCCTGGCTGGCCACGCACCACGCGGCCGAGTCGGTGTCCTCCGACAACACAGCGCCGACGGAGTACACGGCGTCGACGGATAACACGGGGCCGATCGGGAACGCCGGACGGCCCGAGCACACAGGGGAGATCCGATGATCCGCCGCATCGCCGGGAACCGGGCCGTTCAGGTCCTCGTCGTCGTGGTGGTGCTCGTCGCCGCGGCGATCGCGTGGCTCGCCCATTCGGCACTACAGGTCAAGAGCGACCTCGAATCGGTCCGCGCCGACGCATCGCGGGCGCGGTCGCTCATGCTCGGCGGCGACAAGGACGGCGCGAGCGCCGCGGCCGAGGCCGCCGCCGAGAGCGCACGCGCCGCGTCGGACCGCGCGCACGGCGTCCTCTGGTCGACGGTCGCGGCGATCCCGTGGCTGGGTACGCCGCTGAAGGCGGTGCAGCAGATGAGCGATGCCGTCGAGGACCTGGCCTCCGACGTGCTGATCCCGGCCGCCGACCTGGCGCACGTCCTCGACCCGGACGCCCTCCGCACCGGGAACACGGTGAACCTCAGGCTCCTTCGCGAGGCACAACCGGAGCTGGCCGAGGTCGCCGCCCGGTCGGTCGAGGTCGCCGACGACGTCGCCGCGATCGACCCGGGCCGGCTGGGCGTCGTCGCCGACGCGAGGACCCGGTTGGCCGAACAGGTCGATGCCGCCGAGGCCACCCTCGTGGCCACCGACATCGCCGCGCAACTGCTGCCGCCGATGCTCGGTTCCACCGGACCGCGGAACTATTTCATGGCGTTCCAGACCCCGTCCGAGGCGCGCGGAACCGGCGGGCTCGTCGGTGGCTTCGGCCTCCTCAACGCGACCGGCGGCCGGGTGAGCGTGCCGGAACTCGGGGCGAATTCGGAGTTCCGCGACCCGCGGACCCCGCAGGTCGACCTGGGCCCGGAGTACGACGCGATCTACTCCTATTACCACCCGTACACGGACTTCCGGAACGGCAACCTCAGCGCCCACTTCCCGGACGCCGCACAGATCTGGATCGCCAACTGGAAGGCCCAGACCGGGCAGCGCCTCGACGGCGCAATCGCCGTCGACCCGATCGCACTGAGTTACGTGCTCGAGGTCGTCGGTCCGGTGACGTCGGCGAACGGGGAGAAGATCACCGCCGACAACGTCGTGCCGATCACCCTGTCGAGCGCGTACAAGCGGTTCGCGGACGACAACCGGGCCCGTAAGCAGTACCTGCAGGACATCTCGCAGGCCGTGGTGAAGAAGCTCGTCAACTCGGGTGCGAACACCCGCGACCTGCTCGAGGCCCTCGGCCGGGGCGTCCACGAACGCCGGATCATGGTCTACAGCACCCACGCCGAGGAGCAGGAGATCCTGGAGACCACGAACCTCGGTCACCAGATCTCCGACACCGACTCCCCGTATCTGCAGGTCGCGATCGGCAATGCGTCGGGCACCAAGCTCGACTACCACCTACGCCGCGAGATCTCCTACACCTCGGGCGATTGCAGCGGCGACACCCGCGAGTCGGTCATCACCGTCAGGCTCACCAACACCCTCGAACAGACCGACCTCACCGACTACGAGGCGGGCGGTCTCGGAACGGAACTCGACGTGAAGAAGGGCACCAATCTCGCCAACGTCGAGTTCCTGACGACCAAGGGCGCGGTCCTCAAGGAGATGACGCTCGGCGACGGCGGTGCCTTCTACGTCGAGCAGACGCTGCACGGGCGGCCGTACTACTCGACCCGCGTCGGCATCGCGCCGGGCGAAACCGCCACGATCACACTGAAGATCG
Source organism: Gordonia aurantiaca (assembly GCF_039939235.1). NCBI lineage: Bacteria > Bacillati > Actinomycetota > Actinomycetes > Mycobacteriales > Gordoniaceae > Gordonia > Gordonia aurantiaca. Next base: position 701,808 of record NZ_JBDUUF010000001.1, read on the forward strand.
ACGAACCGACCTCCGCGAAGGGTGAGGCCGAGGTGCCGGTCCAGCCGCTCGTCGACGACCCGACCGTGACGGTCGACGTGCCGGCGTGCGGGCCGAAGGAGTGATCGAGGGGAGTCACCGCTGCACGCGCCGGTGATCAGTAGTAGTACGGGAAGTCGTCCCACCGCGGAGGCCGCTTCTCCAGGAAGGCATCCCGGCCCTCGACGGCCTCGTCGGTCATGTAGGCCAGGCGCGTCGCCTCACCGGCGAAGACCTGCTGGCCCATCAGGCCGTCGTCGGTGAGGTTGAACGCGAACTTCAACATGCGCTGCGCGGTGGGGGACTTGCCGTTGATCTTGCGTGCCCACTCGATCGCGACGTTCTCCAGTTCGGCATGCGGAGCAACTCGATTCACCGCACCCATGCGATGCATGGTCTCCGCGTCGTAGGCCTCGCCGAGGAAGAAGATCTCCCGGGCGAACTTCTGCCCGACCTGCTTGGCGAGGTAGGCCGAGCCGTAACCGGCGTCGAAGGAGCCCACGTCGGCGTCGGTCTGCTTGAAGCGGGCGTGCTCGGCGGAGGCGAGCGTCAGGTCGCACACCACATGCAGAGAGTGCCCGCCGCCCGCGGCCCAGCCGTTGACGACGGCGATGACGACCTTCGGCATGGTGCGGATGAGGCGCTGGACCTCGAGGATGTGCAGGCGTCCGCCCTCGGCCTTGACGCGTGCCTCGTCGATCGAGTCGGCGCCGGCGGCCTCGACGTCGGAGTCGTGGCTGGTCGCGTACTGGTAGCCGGACCGGCCGCGGATGCGCTGGTCACCGCCGCTGCAGAATGCCCAGCCGCCGTCCTTGGGGCTCGGGCCGTTGCCGGTCAGCAACACCGTGCCGACGTCGGGGGAGCGACGGGCGTGGTCGAGGACCCGGTACAGCTCGTCGACGGTGTGGGGCCGGAAGGCGTTGCGGACCTCCGGGCGGTCGAATGCGATCCGCACGATGCCGTATTCCCGGCCCTTCCCGACATGCCGGTGGTAGGTGATGTCGGTGAGGTCGGAGAACCCGGGTACCTCAGCCCACTGGGACGGGTCGAACGGCTGGTCGGCGGTACGTGTGTCGTCGGTCGCTGTCATGCGCTCAGCCTAGTGACGCGGCCGGCGTCCGCTGCGTCGGAGGTGGAGGCCGGGTCGGTCGAAGATCGGGGTGTCCCCTCCGGTCCGTCGAGGGCGTCCACCGGGTCGAATGACCTGGTCAGAGCCGATCGTGACGACGGTAACGAGGTGGTATATCTTCGTCGTTTTCAGCAAATTCCCAGTTCGTGGTGCTTAGGTGGGTGTCATGGACATCTGGGGGTGGATTCTCGTCGTCGCGGTTGCCTGGTGCATCCTGGCCGCGGTGGTCGCCTTCATCGTCGGACGAGCGGTGAGAATCCGCGACGAGAAGGAACGAGGACCGCGGGGCGTTCCGGATTTCGTCCCGGGGTCGGTGCGGGGGCTCGCCGATCACGGCGGGGCCCACATCGACCTCGCCGAGCATCGCCGGCCAGATCACGATCGGTGACCGATCGCGATCGCACGAGCCGCTGACCCGGCCCGGGCAGGCCGCATCCGATGGCGCGTTCGGTCTTCTTATACGGTTGACCGGTGAGTGAAGCCAACGATCGTGCTGTCGAAACCGTAGAGGAAGATCCGCACGAGGGTGGGTTCCGCGCCCACACCGCGGTCACCACCGAACGCGGTGGCCCTCGGTACGCCGAGTTCAGCGAGCAGGTCCGGCTGCTCATGGACAACGCGCGGTACGCCTGTCCCGAGGGAGACCTCGTCGACGAGTTGATCGAGCATCTCACCGTCGTCAACGAGAAGCTCGCCGCCGTCCGCATCGACGAATGGCATTCACCCGCCGGGACCCGCATCGACCTGCCATCCCGCGGCAACATCACCCTCCCGCCCTACGAGGTGGTCGAGGTCACCGAGACCGGCGTCGTCGCCGACCTGGTCTTCCGCGACTTCCACCTCGGCGGTAACAACGCCGCCCACGGCGGTCACATCGCGGTCGCCTTCGACGACATCGGCGGTTACGCGTCGGCGGTCGCGATCCAGCACGTCAGCCGCACCGCCTACCTCAACGTGCAATACCGTTCGATCACCCCGCTCAACAAGACCCTGCGCGTGCGCGCCTGGGCCGAGCGGATCGAGGGCCGCAAGGTCTTCATCAAGGGAACGATGCACGACGGCGACCGGCTGTGCGCCGAGATGGACGCACTGTTCATCAAGCTCAACCCCGGGCAGGCCTGACGGGCGCGGCAGGCAGACGCCGGCTGCGCACCGCCGGTGACGTACTCCGCGACAGTCGCAGCACGATCGTGATCGCCTCGCCGTCGGCGACCGGGCACAACTCGCCGAGCTCGTGTCGCAGGGCGACCAGCTCGTCGCCGTGGCCGGCCGACAACGAGCGTGCCGCGGCGTCGTCGGGCGCATAGAGGAACGTCGGTGTCATCGGGTGCACGGCGTAACCGAGGCGTTCGGCCTCGGTCCACACCTGCTCCATGACCGCGCCGGCCCGCAGGTAGTCGGCGGGGTCGGTGCCGCGTTGCACCACCATCAGGACCGCCGACGCCGAGGCGACCCGCGCCGCCGCGTCGGCGCCGAGGGCCGTACCCGCATCCCACTCATCGAGCAGCGCCATGACGTCGGCGCGGGCGAGCACGTCGAGCATCCCCGCCATGGCCGGCGGCAACTCGAGCGATGCGACGTCGATCCCGGTCGGAGACGCCGGGTCCGTGGTGAGTTCGGCGAACATCTCCCGGTGCAGATCGGGGGTGAGGAACCGCACGCGATCGGAGCGCGCGGCGATCGACCCGAACGCCGTGAGTTGCTCTCGAGTGGTGAGCGCGACGAGGCGGGTGGTGTCGGTGTCGGCGACATCGGTCAGACGCACCAGATCGTCGGCCGCCGGCGACGAACCGTCACCCGGGCCCCGGCGGGTGCCGCGGGCGAGCACGGCCTCCAGTTCGGCGCGATGGTCCGGCGATTCGACACCGGCGCCGACCCCCTTGAGCCGGACACGCCCGAAGACGGTCCGGCCGTCGGCGACGATCTCGACGTCGTCGAGGACCCCGCGCGCCGCCGCGGCGATCCGGGCGTTGTACAGCGCGGCGCCCACCGCCACCGCCGAACCACGGTGTCCGACATCGAGCGTCGACGTCCGGTCCTCGTCCACCTCGATCGTCACCGCGTCGTCGTCGACGACGATCCGCCACGGCTGCTGGTTGCCGGGTGAGGGGGCACGTCCCGCGGCATACGCGATGAGGTCGATGTCGGAGAGTTCGTCGGGGGAGATCTCGACGGGTGCGACCGCCGGTGCGTCCACGGAATCCCCCTGTGGGACAACCGCGGGGGCGAGCGGATCATCGAGTCCGTCGAGCCAGGTGTCGCGGTCGAACCGCACACGCCCGGACGGCAGCGGCCGCCCCTGCACGAGACGTCGGACCGCCGCGGCCACCGTCGCGCCGCCGAGCAGGACGTCGCCGGCCAGTTGCGGCCAGGCGGTGACGGTGTGACCGAGCTCGATCGCGGAGGCGGCCATCGACGCGGTGACCCTCTCCGGTTCGAGGATCTTGACCGCGAGCGGCGTGATCTGCGCGCGGTCGAGGCCGACGAGATCCTCGACGCGCAGATCGCCGACCAGCCCGTGGAACGGCGGCCGGTCGGGTTCGAGGTCGAAGCGTTCGACGTCGAGGGTGCCGCCGTCGCTGGTCTCCATGAGCACCGGGATGCGCAGGTCGCGGCAGCGTTGGCGCACCAGCACTTTCACGTCGAACGAATCACACTCCTCGACGACGAGGTCGAGTCCGTCCAGGAATTCGTCGACGTTCTCTCCGGTGAGCCCGTCGGTGAACACCTTTGTCCGAAGATAGGGATCGATTTCCGAGATCCGGCGCGACGCCACCACGGCTTTGTTCTGATCGATATCCATCAGCGTCGCCGGAATCCTGTTCATGTTCGTCAGCTCGATGCCGTCGAAATCGGCGAGACGCAATTCCCCGGCCAATCCCTCCAGCGCCAGGGTGAGCGCGATGGCATGGCCGACACTCAGACCCACGATTCCGATACGCAGTTTCCCGGCCGAATCCAGGTCGGCCGCGGTCAGTTTGTGTCGATTGCGATCCAGCCGAAGTCGTCGAAATGCCTTCGGGCCCGGGATCCTCACCAACGCACGGCGCCACGGGAAGTGGGCGTAACGCGGCTCTTCGCCGTATGATTCGGCTTCTGCGGCGGGCAGGATCTCGCCGAGCGCGCGGGTCGTCTGCCCGGTGATGTCGAGGATCTCCAGCGATGGGTCGGCGGTCACGGAATCCGGGATCCGTGAGGCCAGGTACACGACTGCGGAGCAAGCGATCTCGGGGGAAGGGGAGCCGCCGGCGGCCGGATCGGAGTGCATATGGACATGTTCGCCCACCCGATCTGTGACTGCCAACCGGGGTTGTTGGCACGCATTTTCGGCGGGGTCGTGGACGTGTGAACGTGCACGAAACCGGCGCTGTGGCAACATTGCTGCGGGGGTCAGGGGAGATCTCGCGACGAATTCTCCCTTTTCGTGGAAGGCGTAATCCTGCGATGAAATCGACGAAAGCCGCTCGTGGAGAGCTGCGCACCGGCGTGCTCCGGGGGTACGCGCCGGAGGCCTGCGCCGAATACACTGTCGTCGCCTCTGCGCCGCGCCGCGAGAGCGGCCTGTGGCAGCAGTATCTCGACGGCGCCGCGAAGTCCTACGACCGCCACGGGTGCGCCGCCGCACTCGACTACGACGAGGTGCTCCCGGGCGACGGGACCGCGCTGTTCTTCGCGGTGCTCGACGAGGCCGACCGGGTGTGCGGCGGACTGCGGGTGCAGCCCCGGTTCACCGCTGCGGCGCAGTCCCACGCGCTGGTGGAGTGGGCCGGCCGCCCCGGTCAGGTGCAGTTGGTGAACGCCATCGAGGCTCGGCTGGCCGGCGGGGTCGTCGAGGTCAAGACCGCCTGGGTGGACGAACGGTCGCCGATCGCGAGGTCCGTCGCCGCGCAGTTGTCGCGCCTGGGCCTGGTGATCATGGAGATGTCGGGCACCGACCACATGATGGCGACCGCCGCCGACCACGTGCTGCGTCGCTGGGAGTCCGGCGGTGGCCGGGTCGACGAATCCGTCCCTCCGACCCCCTTTCCCGACGAGCGCTATCGCACCCGGCTGATGTGGTGGGATCGTGCCCGGCTGCGCGAGCGCACCAGCCCGGAGACGTGGCGGCGTATGCGCATGGAGGCCGACATCCTGCAGGCGCAGTCGCCTCACCGGCTCGCGGACCGGCTCTCGGCGTCCACCAGGTCGTCCGGACGCTGGTAGAAGACCTCGTAGAGGCTCGCCGACGGCGGTGACGCGGGCGGGTCGGCGTCGGCATGCGCACTGCGTGTCCCGTCGTGCCACAGGATCGGGGGGACCGAGTCGAGGACCGTCGTGTCGCGGCCCATCTCCTTGGCCCGATAGACGCAGTCGTCCGCGTTTCCGAGCAGGACGCCGATGACGTCGTCGGTGGGGAGGGCGTCGGAGGCCCGGGCGGACAGGATCGGTGCGCACACCCCGCCGACGCTGACGGTCACCGGTGCGGTCGCGGCGACCGCGCTGCGCAGCCGATCGGCGATGTGCCGCAACTCCGTCTCGTCGCGGACGACGTGGAACAGCAGGAACTCTTCGCCGCCGTAGCGGCACACCTCCGCACCGACGGGTGCGTGCTCGCGGATGGCGGCCGCCGCGGCGAGCAGGACGCCGTCGCCGGCGAGGTGCCCGAACTGGTCGTTGATGCGTTTGAAGTGGTCGACGTCGACCAGCAGGACGCCGATGCGCCCCGTGGACGACCGGGCCGCGGACAGCAGCTGCGACGACCGGATGAGGAAGCCGCGACGATTGAGTAGCCCGGTGAGCGGGTCGATCCCGCAGAGCCGGGTCTGCTGGTCGAGCACCGCCTCCATCGACCGGCGCAGGGTCATGACCAGGAACACCGGCACGACGATCACGCCGGCCGTCGCGCCGAAGCCGATGAGGAACGCCGCCGTCGACGACGCGGTCAGCCCCAGGACCACGGCCGCACACAGAAGAGCGACACCCAGGTGGGACAGGGTGAGTCGCGTCGAGGCGGTGATCGCGCCGATCGCGGGGATCACGGCCACGATCGACAGGACCAGCGCGGAGGTCCTCGGGTCGGCGAGGATCAGAGACGTGCCGCCGATGCCGGCGATGCCGAGTCCGCCGAGGATCGCGAACTCGCGGTCGGTGAGGCGCCGGCGGAAGAGGGTGATGGCGAAGACCAGTGCGATGAACGACCAGATCACCGTCAGGACGATCATCATCCCGGATTTCACGGTTCCGGGCGCGAGCAGCGCGATGAGCGGAAGGGGAAGTACTCCTCCGGTGGAGATCAGCGTCGCCATGGACCGCGCGTCGTAGCGGCGCATCACGTTCCTGATCAATGCCATACGGCGTGACCGCTTTCCGTTCTCGAGGGCCGCGACGGCGGCCGCGGGCTCCGCTGAACAGCTGTGTTCGGGAACCAGAATCGTAACCGGAACCAACGAATCCTGGGTGACCCTGCCTCAGGACCGGATTCCACCCTAGCAGCCGTTTACTAGCCTTTCTAATTGTTCGGCCGGATTGTTCGTTCCGCCGTGGACAATCGAAATGAGCGATACTTCATGGCGAATTCGTGGTCGAACGTTGACCGCACTTGTTTGCCCGCCGTGTGCGATACATGCGGTCCGTCCGAGTCGATCGTGAATGGTGTGGCCTCCGTCGGCAACGCGTCCGCCGGTGCCCTGTCTCAGATTTTCACCTTCCGTGGCGAAGGCCGGCGGGTGACTGGTACGGGCGTACTCGATCCCGGCGAGAATCGGAAAGGAATCATGCAGAGGATTTGTCGTGACCGCGGCCGTTGGGGCGAGTGGGACGAATGATCAAGTGGGGGCGGCCGGTACGCCGTTGTGGCGTACCGGCCGCCGGTGCACCCCTGTCCCTCGGGTGTCGTTCTCGGTGACCCCCTCGAGTGATCGGAGGAAACTGTCGTGCCTCGGTGTGCCGGGCCGTCAGCTCTTGGACCCGGTCTCGATGGCCTGCTGCTGGTTGCCGCTGCTGACACTCTCGACCGCGATGCGACGCGGCTTCGCCTTCTCGGCGACGGGGATCGTCACCGTGAGGACGCCGTTGTCATAGCGGGCGGAGATGCCGGCGGCGTCGATGGAGTCACCGAGGGTCAACTGGCGGCGGAAGGTGCCGGAGAAGCGTTCGCTCGCCAGCCACTCGACCCCCTCATCGGACGGGGCGCTGCGCTGAGCGGACAGTGTGAGGACGCCGTTGTCGACCCTCACGTCGATCGAACCGGGGTCTGCGCCAGGGAGATCGGCGACGAGCATGTAGTGGTCATCGACCTTGTACAGGTCCATGGGCATGAAACGGGGCGCTCGTGCCGTCCCGGTCGCGGTGCCCAACATGCTTCTGGTCAGGGCATCGAAATCGGAGAATGGATCGAAACGCAGCACAGCACTTCACCTCCTGTCTCACACAGGCTGCCCGCCACTCGTCCAGGCGAGCAGCACACGAGCTGTACCAACACCAAGTTAGCACCGGATCCGGATGACTTCTAGCACTCTCGGGTGGAGAGTGCTAACCAGGACCCGGCGCCGTGGCCGGTGTCGGGTTCAGGTGAGTTCTGTTGCCTCGATGGTGAATCCGGCGTCCCGGAGTCGTGCGATGAGTGCGTCGCCCATCGCCGCGGCCGGTGTCAGGACGCCGGTTCGCGAAGGCAGGCGGTCGCGGTCGAGGGCGAGCGTGAGCGCGCTCTCGGCGAGCATCACCGCGGTGGCCTTGTAGCCGGGATCGCCCTTCGCGCGCATGCGGGCCCGGTAGCGGCGGCCGGTCGTGGTCCTCGTGTATGTCTCGGCGACGAAATATCCACTGTTGCGGGTCTTCTCGCTCGGACCCTCGCCGGGTTCGGGCAGCACGCGGTCGAGCAGTCGTCGGGTCGGGCCGAAGCTCATCGCACCCAGGAAGGCGCCGGTGCCGACCGCCACGACACCCGCCGCCAGCGTCGACAGGGCCGGGACGCCCCCCACGTTCATGGTCTCGGCGTAGTGGAAATCCGAGCCATAGGCGTTGTCCAGCAATGCATTCGATCGCCGCACGATGCGGGTGTTGTACGACGCCATGAAGAACGGCGCCAGGGTGCCGCGCAGCGACGGGTCGACCTTCTTCGCCTGGACCAGGTTCAGGTCGCTCGGCTCGGACGAGATGCCGGCCCGCGGGACCTCGCCCGGACCGCCCGACAGGGCCTGCGGGTTGAGCAGCAGGCGGCGGGTGGCCGCGTCGCGGGCCTGGTCGGCGATCACCCGCATCGAATCGATGGTGCCGCCGGACACGCCCCCGCGCATCGACCTCAGCACGAAGGTGGTGTCGGTGAGTTCTCCGGCGCCGTCGTCGGAGATCTTCTTGTAGAGCGCATAGACGTTGATGTCGGAGGGCACCGAGTCGAAGCCGCAGGAGTGCACGATGCGGGCGCCGGTCGCAACGGCGGTCTCGTGCGCCTTGTCGATGGAGTAGCGGACGAATGGGACCTCGCCGGTCAGGTCGACGTAGTCGGTTCCGGCGCTCGCCGCCGCGACCACGAGGGCCTCGCCGTACTTCAGGTACGGCCCGACCGTGGTGCACACGACGCGTGTGCGGGCGGCCATCGCGTCGAGCGACGCCGGCGAGTTCGAGTCGGCGACGATCAGCGGCCAGTCGTGGGCGCGCAGCGGCAGGCGGCGGCGCACCTCGCTCAGTTTGGTCTCGTTGCGGCCGGCGAGGGCGATCCTCGTGCCGATCGGCGCGTGGTCGGCGAGATACCGGGCGGTGATCTCGCCGACGAAGCCGGTGGCGCCGAAGACGACGAGGTCGAACTCGCGGTCGCCGTCCCCGGCCTGCGACTCCGGTGCCCCGGCGGTTGTGGTCTCCGTGATGTCTTCCCCACTCATGCGTCCGACCTTACGTGGGACGGACGTCACATGTGACCGCGGAGTCAGTTCGGTTGGTGCCCGCGCCGTCGGGATGCCGCACGGGCTGCGAACGGGGCGACGAAGAGCATGAGCAGGACCCGCAGGATCTGCGCGGCGACCACGAAGGCGACGTTCCCGCCCGCCCCGACCGCGGCGGCGAGAACGGCGTAGATGCCACCCGGGGTGGTCGCCAGGTAGCAGTCGAACATCGACTCGCCGGTCCACGCGGACAGGGCCACACCGAGCACCGCGCAGGCCGCGCCGATCGCGAGGATGAGCACCAGCGCGAACGGGAGGACCCGGCCGATCGCGCGGAGGCGCTCCATGGTGAACCCCAGCCCGGCCTGCCAGCCGATGACGGCGTAGGCGACGGTGAGCAGGATCGGGGAGACCGCGGCGTCGGCGGCGACACCGGTGAGCTCGGCGACCGTCGACAGGGCGAGCGGACCGAGGAGGCCGCCGGCCGGCAGGTGCAGCAGCCGGCCCAGCGGGATGCCGACGCCCAGGCAAGCCGCGAGCAGCAGCAGGCCCCAGCCCTGGTCGGCCCAGGACGCCGGCTCCTCCTCGACGACGCCCTCGCCCACGCCGAAGACGCCCGACGCGACGATCGGGATCGTGACCGTGACCAGTGCGACGCGCAGGTACTGGATGACCGCGACCATGCGTTCGTCGCCGCCGAGCTCGCGGGTCAGCGCGACCAGTCCGGACGCGCCGCCGGCGACGAGGGCGAGGGACCCGGTGAGCGGATCGACGTCGCGGTGCAGTCCGAGGAGGGCGCCGCAGACGACCGAGACGGCGAGCGTCGCGACGCCGATGACGAGCACCGGGAACCACGACGACCCGAGACCGCCCAGCGTCTCCTCGTCGGCCATGGTGCCGATGTAGACGCCCAGCACGCCCTGGGAGACGAGGAAGGCCGGCCGGGGAACGATCGGCGCATCGGGGTCGGGTAGACCGTTGCGAGGCCGTGGCGCGACACCGGCGATGGCCAGGATTCCGGCGACGGCGAGTCCGGCGAACAGCGCCGCGGCGTCGACGTCGACGGCTTCGAGGGCGAGCGTCGCGACCGCGGAGAGGACGGCCAGCAGGGTCCAGCGACGCATTCGCCTCACGCTAGGCGAGCAGGACCGGTCCCGCGGGTCGGGGTGCGTGGGCGGGTGATCTGCGTTACCCCTGCCCGGTCAGTCGGGTCGCGCGGTGCCGAGGCTCAGCGCACCGTGCGGCCTCGGGACACCCGGCTGGTAGAAGACGTCGACGGCTCCGAGGGCGAACCCGGCCGCCGTCAGCTCCGCACGCACGTCACGGGTGAGGTGACAGCCACCGGCGACGCGCTTCTGGATCGGTTCGAGTCGGCGCTGCCAGTTCTGCACGTCCGGGTCGGGAGCGAGGCCGTGTTCGAGGAAGGCGAAGGTGCCGCCCGGACGAAGGACCCGGCGGATCTCGGCGAGGGCGGCCCGCAGGTCGGGGATCGTGCAGAGGGTGAACGTCGACAGCGCGGTGTCGAACGAGGCGTCGTCGAAGGGCAGGCACTCCCCGTCGAGACCGCTGCGTTCGATGGGGACCGGCGATGCCGCGACCCGGTCGGCGGCCATCCGCCAGCCGACATCGGACGGTTCGACCGCCGCGACCGAGGTGAGGGTCGCCGGGTAGACCTCGACGTTGAGGCCGGAGCCGAACCCGACCTCGAGGACGCGGCCGGCCAGCGGCGCGCACGCCCGTCGACGAAGTGGGGTCAGCGCACTCATGCCGCAGGTCAGCTCGATCAGATGCGGCGGGATCCGGTCGCCGTAGAATCCCACCCGGCCAGCGTAGCGCCGTGCCCACGCGCCACGTCCGCAGTTCGAGTCCCTAGGCTTGAGGAATGAAACGACCGGTCTCCAATCCCTCGACCCTGCAGGCGCGGGTCATCGTCGACGAGATGATTCGCGGTGGGGTCCGTGAGGCCGTGTTGTGCCCGGGTTCGCGCAATGCGCCGCTGGCGTTCGCCCTGCATGCGGCCGACGCCGCAGGACGGTTGCGCCTGCACGTCCGCATCGACGAACGCTCCGCCGGTTATCTCGCGCTCGGTCTCGCGGTGTCGTCGGGGGTGCCGGTCCCGATCGTCATGACCAGCGGCACCGCCGTCGCGAACATGGGACCCGCGGTCTTCGAGGCCAATTACGCGCGGGTGCCGCTCGTGGTGGTCAGCGCCAACCGGCCGTACGAGTTGCTGGGGTCGGGCGCCAACCAGACCGTCGAGCAGTTCGGCATCTTCGGGACACAGGTGCGCGCCGCGATCAGCCTCGGTCTCGCCGAGAAGGACCTCGACACCAACAGCCAGTGGCGGTCGGCCGTCGGCCGTGTGCTCGCCGCCGCGCGCGGCGCCCGCACCGGCAATGCGGGGCCCGTGCAGTTCGACATCCCGTTGCGCGAACCGCTCGTCCCGGACCCGGAGGAGATCGCCGACGACGACCTCGGCTCCTTCGCCGGGCGGCCCGGCGGCCTGCCGTGGACGCAGGCGCCGGTCGGCAAGCTCGACGTCCCCCTGACCATCGACCTGTCGCTGGACACCGTCGTGGTGTCCGGGCACGGCTCGGGCGTTCATCCGGCACTCGCCGCGGTGCCCACGGTCGCCGAACCGACCGCCCCGCATCCGGCGACCCCGTTGCACCCGCTGGCCCTCGACTCGATCAAGCCGCAGCAGGCGATCATCTGCGGCCGCCCGACGCTGCACCGCGGTGTGTCGCGGCTCCTCGCCGACCCCGAGGTGCGGGTCTACGCGCTGACCACCGGCCCGCGCTGGCCCGACGTCTCGGGCAACGTGTACGCCACCGGAACCCGCATCGAGGCCGTCGGCGAACCGCGTGAGGATTGGCTCAAGGAGTGCGCGGCCGTGCAGGAGAAGGTCGTCGGGGCGGTCGCCGCAGAACTCGACGAGTCCGGCACCACGACCGGCCTGCACGTCGCGCGGGCGGTGTCCGCGGCGATGGAGCCCGGCGACCAGCTCGTGGTCGGGGCGTCGAACCCGATCCGCGACATCGCGCTCGCCGGACGGGTCGCCGAGGGCGTGCGGGTGCTGTCCAACCGCGGTGTCGCCGGCATCGACGGCACCAACTCGACCGCGATCGGCGCCGCCCTCGCACTCGATCGTGAGCGTCCGGGAGCGCGGACCGTCGCCCTCATGGGTGACCTCACGTTCATCCACGATGCGACCGGCCTGATCATCGGCCCCGCGGAACCGCGGCCGAACTCGCTGCGGATCGTCGTGGCCAACGACGACGGCGGCGGCATCTTCGGCCTGCTCGAACAGGGCGACCCCCGCTACAACCAGGGCCGGTACGCAGGCGCCTACGAGCGCGTCTTCGGGACCCCGCACCGCACCGACATCGCGTCGATGTGCGCGGGCTTCCACATCCCACACCGCCGCGTCGCGGTCGACGACCTGCGCGCCGCGCTGGCCGAGGACCCGGCCGCCGGCGGGATCGAGGTCATCGAGGTGACCACCGACCGCGGGCGCCTGCGGTCGGTGCACGAGGCGATCGCCGCCCGGCTGCGTTGACCTGCCGGAGCCATGCCCGGCGGTGCCGACCCTGCCGGGAGCCATGCCCGGCGGTGCCGACCTGCCGGACCACGCCCGGCGGGTGCCCAGGCGCTGGGCACTACGCCCGGCTCTCGTCACCCGTGACGCGCGCCGCCGGTTAGGCTGAACGCCATGACTCCGGTGATCCAGCGACGCGTGCAGCTCGGGCTGCTCGTCGTCGGTCTGACCATCACCGCCATGGCGTTCTCACTGGTCGCCGGATGCTTCAAGAACGACTCGGCGATCGAGGCCAGCAAGGCCACCGTGATGGCCGAGGTGGTCTCGGTCGACGCCCTGCACGCGGCGGTCGACTTCCAGACCCCCGACGGCTCGTTCCACAGTCCGCGCTTCGGGCTGCTGTACCCGACCGAGCTCAGCGAGGGGCAGCGCATCAGCGTCGAATACGCCGCCTACAACCCGGATCTCGCCCGGCCGACGGGCCGCACCGCGATGCTGTCGATCATCCCGGGACTGTCGGTCGCGCTCGTCGGATGGGTGATCGTCGGTCTGCTGATGTTCGGGGTCGCCGAGTTCGGTCGCCGGTGGCGGAATCGGCAGGAGAGCGGCGACGAGCCCGGTGTCGACGAGCCCGGTGTCGGCGAGACCGCCACCGCCGACAACGTCACCGCCGACAACGTCACCGCCGAGAATGTCACCGTCGAGAATGTCACCGTCGAGAATGTCACCGCAGCGACCGGCAGCACCGGGACCGACAGCACCGGCGAGGAGACGCTCGGCCACCGCTGACAACCGCGCGGTGGGCCGGCTAGCCGGGGATGACACGGGTGATCCCGCCGGACACGACGATCGCCTCGTCGTCGCGGAGGAAATGCAGCGGATGGTCCGCGAACTGCTCGCGGGTCCGGTCGATGCGCTCGCGTCCGCCGACGGTGCCCTCGGCGTGCGGAACGATCGTGACGCCGATGAACCCGAGCCCCTCGGTCGAATCCAGCGGTTCGGCCTCGGCGGGGTCGTCGAGCAGGGCCAGCGGCGCGATGTCCGGGCCGGTGATGCAGGCTCCCGCGCTGGCACCGATGTAGGGCAACCCATGCTCCACCGCGTGGACCAGCGGTCGGTCGGCACCGGTGCGCCGAAGCGCGCCGAGCAGATGGAAGACGTTGCCGCCCGCGACGAAGATCGCGTCGATCTCACCGAGCGCCCGGGTGAACGTGGCCGTCGAGACCTGTTCCGGGTCGACGTCGACGACGTCGAAACCCTGGGCTTCCAACGAGGCGCGGTCGAGCTCCAGCCACGCCTGATCGGGATAGATCGACGACGCGGTGGGGACGTAGCCGATACGTGCGCCCCTGCCCACCAGCGGGACGAGGAATCCGGGCACGGGGGTGAGCCACCGGCTCAGCAACAGCAGGTCTGGTGTGGAGGGCACATGTCCACTGTGCCGGACCGTGGCGACGACGCCGGTGACCCGCGTGTTCATCGAGTGTTGGACGCCGCGTCATGCCGTGACCGCGTGCCCGTCAGGTCCGGCGACGAGGGTCGACGGCATGCGCGTCGCGATCGTCGCCGAGAGTTACCTGCCGCAGGTGAACGGGGTCGTGAACTCCGTGCTGCGGGTCGTCGAGCATCTGGAGGCCACCGGGCACGAGGTGGTCCTCGTCGCCCCGGAATCGCCCCGGGGGAGCCCGCCCGCCCCGCGGATCGCGGGGCGGCGGACGCCGGTGCATCTGGTGCCGTCGGTGCGGGTTCCGCGGGTGACGTCGTTGCCGGTCGGGGTCCCGGTGCCGCTGCTCTACCGGGTGCTGCGGGACTTCGCGCCCGACGTCGTGCACCTGGCGTCGCCGTTCGTGATCGGGGCGGCCGGAGCACTGGCCGCACGAAGGCTCGGTGTGCCGGTGGTCGCGGTGTTCCAGACCGACGTCGCGGGGTTCGCCTCGGCGTACCGGCTCGGCGCGGTCGCACAGGCCGCGTGGCGGTACACCCGACGTCTGCACGAGATGTGCGACCTGACGCTGGTCCCGTCGTCGGAGGCGATGGTGGCCCTGGCCGCACGCGGGGTGCCGCGCCTGCGGCGGTGGGGTCGCGGCGTCGACGGCCGGCTGTTCTGCCCGGAGCGTCGGGACGAGTCGCTACGGGAGCGCTGGCGTGCAGACCGCGACGACGCGCTGCTGGTCGGATTCGTCGGGCGCCTGGCCCCGGAGAAGCGCGTCGAGCGCCTCGCGTGCCTGTCCGGCGATCCGCGCGTGCGCCCGGTCATCGTCGGCGACGGACCCGAACGACGACGCCTCGAACGGCTGCTCCCGGACGCGGTGTTCACCGGCGAACTGCGGGGATCCGAACTGGCGTGCGCGTTCGCGTCGTTCGACGTGTTCGTCCACCCCGGCGAGCACGAGACCTTCTGCCAGACCATCCAGGAGGCGATGGCCTCAGGACTGCCGGTCGTCGCACCGGATGCGGGCGGACCGCGAGACCTGGTCGCGCCGTTCCGGACCGGATATCTCCTCGGTGTGGACGACTTCGAGAAGACGCTGCCCGGGATCGTCGGAGCCCTGCGCGACGACGCGGTGCGCGCGGCGTTCGGCCGGGCGGCGCTCGAGGTGGTGCGGTCGCGGACCTGGCCGGCGGTGTGCGCCGACCTCGTCCGCCACTACAGGTCGGTGACCTCCACGGACGTCGCCGAGGGGTTCGGGCGCCCGGCCTGAGCGCCCAGAGGTCACCTGGTCCGACGGATTCGGCTCCCGGTAGGTTGTCTCCCATGGCACCGACGGGCACGAACCCACCGCAGCGGGCAAGTCTGGACAAGGATCCGGCCGAGGTTGCGGCCATGTTCGACCGTGTCGCGAAGCGCTACGACATCACCAACACGGTGCTGTCGTTCGGACAGGACCGCGGATGGCGCCGCAAGACGCGCAAGGCGCTCGACCTGAAGCCCGGCGAGGTGGTGCTCGACCTCGCCGCCGGCACCGCGGTGTCCACCGTCGAACTCGCGCGGTCGGGAGCGCACTGCGTCGCCGCCGACTTCTCCCTCGGCATGCTGAAGGCCGGCGCCCACCGGGACGTGCCGAAGGTCGCGGCCGACGCGCTGCACCTCCCGTTCGCCGACGACTCCTTCGACGCCGCGACGATCTCCTTCGGCCTGCGCAACGTCCACGACGTCCCGACCGCGCTCGCGGAGCTGCGCCGCGTGCTCAAACCCGGTGGGCGACTGGTGATCTGCGAGTTCTCCACGCCGACCTTCAAGCCGTTCCGCACCGTGTACATGGAGTACCTGATGAAGGCGCTCCCGGCGGTCGCGACCAAGGTGTCCTCCAGCCCGGCCGCGTATGTCTATCTGGCCGAGTCGATCCGGGCATGGCCCGACCAATTCGCGCTCGGTGACCTCATCCGCGAGGCCGGTTTCTCGCAGGTGCGCTGGCAGAACATGACCGGCGGGATCGCGGCGATCCACTCGGCGCGGGCCTGACCGCGCCCTACGGCGTCGCCGACCTCTCGGTCTCCGCGATCGGGTCGTGCGGCACCGGGCAGCCCGCAGGTTGCGGTGCGGCGCTGCGCTTCTCGGCCTTCGGTGCCGGGCAGCCGGGCGGGAACGTGCCGAGCTCCTCGAGACGGAAGCCGTCCGGGTAGCTGCGTAGCCTCCCGGTGTCGCGGGTGTACAGCGGTTCGGTGCGCGGCGGGAAGAAGAACCGGATGGCCAGGCCGCGCAGTTTCAGGCCGCCGCGGACCAGGATGCGTTCGACGAGGGTCGGCTTCGGGTAGTGGAAGGCCTCGAGCAAACGATCGTCCATGAGCGCGAAGGAGATTCGGCGAACCGCGGCCCGGGGGAGCAGTGTGAACGGCTTGAAGGTGCCGAGTAGGTCCAGTGTTGCGTCGGCGACGGCCAGGGCATCGGCGCTGTACGCGAAGTTGGCCTTCTCGTAGCCCTCGTAGAGCTGCTTGAACTCCTGATAGGTCTCCGGGATGTCCTTGATACCCATGAGCCGGCCGAGGCGGCGGTAGTAGTTGGTGAGGCCGCGGATCTCGTGGTCGGTCAGCTTGCGCCACTCGTAAGCGGCGACCCACTCGACCGGGCAGACCACGAAGGTCGAAAGCACGTACAGGAAGTCGTCGTTGGAGATGTCGTACATGGCGTGCATCTGGTTGATGCGGCGGATGCCGGCGCGGCCGAGGGGGCTCTCGATGCCGTATTCGATCGGGGCCTCGAGCAGCAGGGCGGTGTCGTCGTAGCGCTTTTGCGTGTGCTCGGTGAACTGGCGGGTCCGGTACAGCAGGTCACCGATCGACGGAACCGCGTAGGTGCGGAACAGCGCGAAACTCAGAGCCTGGTTGATGCCCCACGGGAACTCCAGGGTGCCGAGTGCGTGGGCGATCGACGTCGGGTCCTCGACGGCGTCCATGCGGGCGATCTCGCCGCGCAGGCGGTAGCGCTGCACGATCCGGTTCTGGACGGCGTGCTTTGCACGGGTGGCGAGGGCGGATGCGGGCATCGGCATCTCCTGCGGTCGACGGTGTTCTCGCTGGTCGTTCGGGTATGGCCGCTGCCACACAGCCAATGGAACAATAGCGCGCCGATGTCTCTTTGTGTCAACCGTGTGATTGCTGGGCACGAATTGTATAAGTCTGATTATGGAGAGGCTGTTTTTCCCGCACCTCGGGGATGGGGATTGGGTGCTGTATCGAGCCATCCGCTACACCGAGCGGCTGGCCGAGGCCGATGCGGTGACGTCTGTTGGCTCCACAGGTGATTCGTACACCAATACGATGGCCGAGGCGTTAAACGCCACTGTCAATCGCGAAGTGTTCAGCTCGCTCGCGCGATACGACAACCGCCGACGACACTCGTGGTGCGGGCACCTATCGCCACTCACCTACGAAAACCGTTACGCTGCTGGACTTCCACACGCAGCATTAATCCCACCCTGTGTCCAAGATCCGGGGGCTAGGCCCCTCGTCGCAGGCGCTCCTCGCACCGCACCCCGGGCAGCGGAGGGTGCGCTCCTCAGCTGAACGGCGGCCGCGCGTCGACGACCGTGGACACCCGCCCGACGCTCCGCCATGCCCGCGCGACCAGGTCGGCGTCCTCGGCGGTGATGAGGTTGCCCATCACCCGCACGACCGTCGACATCAGCCGCGCCGACCGGATCCCGGGCCGACCGAGCGTCGGGACGGTCTTGGGCATCGTCAGCAGTCCGGCCAGGCGTCGTGCCGCGGAGAACGCGAGCCCGTAGTGCTCGACGAGGGTATCGCGCCAGCGGGTCGTGTAGTCGTCGGTGCCGAGCAGTTCGACGGCCAGTCGCGCGGTCTCCAGCGCGTAGTCGATGCCTTCGCCGTTGAGTGGGTTGACGCATGCCGCGGCGTCGCCGATCAGCATCCAGTTGCGTCCGGCGACGCCGGTGACCGCACCGCCCATCGGAAGCAGTGCCGACGCGATTCGGACCGGTGGGCCGTGAAGTTCCCACTCGTCGCCGACCATCGTCGCGTAGTGCTCGAGGATCGGGCGAAGTGCCATGTGCGCCGGACGTTTCGACGTCGCCAGCGCGCCGACGCCGACGTTCACCAGCCCGCCGCCCGCGCCGCCGAGCGGGAAGACCCAACCGTAGCCGGGCAGCAGATCGCCGTCGGGGCCCCGCAACTCGAGATGCGAACCCATCCACGACGAGTCGGCCCGGCCCGACGGCGCGTACGCGCGCGCCGCGACGCCATAGGCGGTGTCCCGATGCCACTGTCGCCCAAGCGCCTTGCCGAGTCCCGACCGCACGCCGTCGGCGACGATGACGTCGCACACCCGAACGGTGTGGGTGCCGGCGGCGGCAGCGAACGTCACCGCGCCCACCCGGTCGCCGTCCATCGTGACGTCGACGGCCTTGGCGCCCTGCACCATCGTCACGCCCTTGCCGACCGCGTGCGCGCGGATCGCGTCGTCGAACTCGGTACGCGCGATGGCACTGCCATACGAGGGGAAGCGCCCCGACGGCCACCGCACCTGCTGCTGCGCGCCCCAGCCGTGGAGGTGGAGGCCGTCGATGCGCGGCCGGTCGGCGATCAGGTCGCCGAGGCCGAGTGCGTCGAGTTCGGCGATCGCGCGCGGGGTCAGACCGTCACCGCACGTCTTGTCGCGGGGGAACATCGCGGCGTCGACGAGCACGACGTCGCGGCCGGCGTCGGCGGCGTGGGCCGCGGCCGCCGAGCCCCCTGGCCCTGCGCCGACCACCAGTACGTCGGCATACTCGGGGAACGAGACCTCGGGCGACGAGCCGGCGCCCTGGGGCTCCGGACTGCTGGACGATGCGGTGCTCACCCGAACAGTATGTCCGTACGCCTGACGGGATAGGCTCGGCAGGCATGCGGGGAGACGAGCAGACTCCGGCTCTCCGCGCAGATGAATTTCCGGATCAGACGAGATGGGGCGGCGTTGCTGTGAAGTCCACATTCGCCGGGTTGGACCTGGTATCGGATGAGTTCGCCGAGACGGTGCGCTCCTCACTGCAGCGGGTCGAGGATCTGCTGCTCGGTGAGCTCTCGTCCGGCGACGATGTGATGACCGAGGCCGCCACGCACCTGGCCAAGGCCGGAGGCAAACGGTTCCGCCCGATGTTCGCGATCCTCGCCGCCCAGTTCGGCCCGAGGCCCGACCATGCCGACGTCATCACCTCGGCGACCGTGGTCGAGATGATCCACCTCGCGACGCTGTACCACGACGACGTCATGGACGAGGCCACCATGCGCCGCGGCGCCCCGAGCGCCAACGCGCGCTGGACCAACAGCATCGCCATCCTGTCCGGCGACTTCCTGTTCGCCCGCGCGTCGCGACTGGTGTCGACCCTGGGCCCCGAGGCCGTGCGGATCATCGCCGAGACCTTCGCCGAACTGGTCACCGGCCAGATGCGGGAGACCGTGGGGGTCAAGCCCGGCGCCGACCCCATCGAGCACTACCTGCAGGTCGTGTGGGAGAAGACCGGGTCGCTGATCGCCGCCGCCGCACGCTTCGGCGCGATGGCATCCGGGGCGTCCGAGGACGACATCGAGCGGCTCTCGCGGATCGGCGACATCGTCGGCGTCGCGTTCCAGGTCTCCGACGACATCATCGACATCAGCTCGGTGTCGGGGGACTCCGGCAAGACCCCGGGCACCGACCTGCGCGAGGGCGTCCACACCCTGCCCGTGCTGTACGCGCTCACCGGCGCCGACGCCACGTCGGAGCGGCTGCGTGAACTACTCGTCGGTCCCGATGGCGCACCGCGTCCGCTCACCGATGACGCCGAGGTCGACGAGGCGCTGAAGCTGCTCGTCGCGTCGGAGGGCATGGCGGCGGCCCGCGCCAAGCTCGAGAGCTTCGCCGACGAGGCGCACAGCATGCTTGCCGGGCTGCCCGAGACGCCGGCGCACAAGGCGCTGTCGTCGCTGGTGGATTACACGATCGACCGGGTGGGCTGACCGCGTACCCGGCGCCCCCGCGCGTGGCGCTCGTACCCCGGGGGTCTGGCCGCCGCGCGTCGTCGTGACCCGGCCGGCGAAGGGTGCGTGCCGTCTCGCCGGCTGCTCGGCCGGGCGGGCGATGCCGGGTTGGTACTTGGTTGGTACTGATGCGGAGTGGCGCCGTCAGCGATGCCCGCGCGCCATCTCCTGCAGCCTGCGGATGCGCTCCGCGGTCGGCGGGTGCGTGGAGAACAGCTTCGCCATGCGATCGGTGGCCCGGAACGGGCTCTCGATCATCAGATGCGACTGGGCGGCGATGTCGGGGTTCGGCGGCAGCGGTGCGGCCTGCACGCCGCCGGAGATCTTCGCGAGCGCCGACGCCAGGGCGAGCGGATCGCCGGTGAGCTCGGCGCCCGACTCGTCGGCCTGGAACTCGCGTGAGCGCGACACGGCCAGCTTCACCAGGGTGGCGGCGATCGGGCCCAGCAGGGCGACCAGCAGCATGGCGAGCGGGTTGGGCCCGTTGTCGCGGTTGCCTCCGAACGCGCCGGCGAACATCGCGAAGTTGGCCAGACCGCTGATGATCGACGCCATGGCGCCCGCGATCGAGCTGATCAGGATGTCGCGGTTGTAGACATGCGACAGCTCGTGGCCGAGCACGGCACGCAGCTCGCGCTCGTCGAGGATCTGCAGGATGCCGGTGGTGCAGCAGACCGCCGCGTTTTTCGGGTTGCGACCCGTCGCGAAGGCGTTCGGGGACTCGGTGGGGGAGATGTAGAGCGCAGGCATCGGCTGGTGCGCCGCGGTCGCCAGCTCGCGCACGATCCGGTACATGACCGGAGCCTGCAGCTCGGTGACCGGTTGGGCGTGCATGGCCCGCAGCGACATCTTGGCGCTGTTGAAATACACGAAGGCGTTCATGCCGACGGCGAGGATGACCGAGCCCCACAGGATCAGGGGGCTGCGGAACATCGCGCCGATGCCGACGATGATCGCCGACATCAGGCCGAGCAGTGCCGCGGTCTTCAATCCGTTCAGATTCATGGGGGTCCTCGTGGTGTCCGGCGCCTTCGGCCGGGGAGCCCGCGCCGGGCCGGGTGGGGGTCCCGATCGGATCGGCGTGGGGAAGGCGCATCCATCGGTCAAACGACGCAACGCCTCTCCGGGTTTCCGGTCGATGTCGATTACATCTGCCCTGTGGTGCGATGTTGCCCACATTTGCCGAAGTCGATGGCGGCCCTCGGGGCATCGGCGGTGCCGGGTGCCGTCGGGATCGGTCGTCTGGGGGTGTCGGGGTCGGGGTGTCGAGAGAAGCCATCCCCGCCCGGCTCGGCGCCAGGCGGGGATGGACATCGCCTCTGTACGGCTCTAGCGGTAGTTGACGAACTGCAGGGCGATACCGAAGTCCTCCTGCTTGAGCATGGCGATGACGGCCTGCAGGTCGTCACGCTTCTTGCTCGAGACGCGCAGCTCGTCGCCCTGGATCTGCGCCTTGACGCCCTTCGGGCCCTCGTCGCGGATCTTCTTGGAGATCTTCTTGGCGTGCTCGGCGTCGATGCCCTGGACGAGCTTGCCCGTGATCTTGAAGGTCTTGCCCGAGGCGACCGGGTCGCCCGCGTCGAACGCCTTCAGCGAGATGTCGCGACGGATCAGCTTCTCCTTGAAGACCTCGAGGCCGGCCTTGGCGCGCTCCTCGGAGTCGGAGGTGATGACGATCGTCTCCTCGCCCGACCACTCGATGCCGGTGTTGGTGCCACGGAAGTCGTAGCGCTGCGAGAGCTCCTTGGCGGCCTGGTTGAGGGCGTTGTCGACCTCCTGGCGGTCGACCTTGCTCACCACGTCGAACGATGAATCAGCCATGTCGGACAGCGTATGTCATCGACTCGGCGGCCCATGCCGTCCACGCACCGGTGCCCGGGACGTACCCGCCCGCCGGGCATGGGCGCACTGCCGGTCGGTGCGTTCCGAACGCGGAAAAACAGGCCTCTGACCAGCCGGTTTGCATGGGTGCGTGGGGTTCGTTGTATTCTTCACGGCGTTGTTCGAACGACCGCCACGGCGGCCGGCAGAACAGCACGGCAGGTTGCCCGAGCGGCCAAAGGGAGCGGATTGTAAATCCGTCGCGCAAGCTACATAGGTTCGAATCCTATACCTGCCACGACGTGGTGTACGTTCATGAGAACTGCAGACGAAAAGACGGTCCCTGACCTGCGATTTGTCTCCGAAGAAATGAATGTGTAACCTCGTTGAGGCTCTCGGGAAGAAAAGCCCGGGGCACGCCCCCTTAGCTCAGTCGGCAGAGCGTTTCCATGGTAAGGAAAAGGTCGACGGTTCGATTCCGTCAGGGGGCTCGCTGGACGACAGTCCGCGGGGCGGTGTAGCTCAGCTGGTTAGAGCGCACGACTCATAATCGTGAGGTCGGGGGATCGAGTCCCCCCACCGCTACACATCGGGTCCGACCGGAACCGAGCGCAAGGGTCGCAAGCCCTGAGGGAACTGCCGAACCCGACCACGTACCACCCGAAAGAAGGCAACCAAGTGGCCTCCTCAACAGATGTTCGCCCCAAGATCACCTTGGCATGCGAGGTGTGCAAGCACCGTAACTACATCACGAAGAAGAATCGCCGCAACGATCCCGATCGTCTCGAGATCAAGAAGTTCTGCCCGAACTGCGGCAAGCATCAGGCGCACAAGGAATCCCGCTAGACCTCAGGTCTGCACGATTCCGGTTACAGGATCCAGCGAACGGGCTGCCTCACTCCAGAGGTGGCCCGTCTTGCTGTTGGGGGAGCTTCGCTCCTCATCGGCAAGTGATTCGCACAACTGAATACGCAACACCGAACTCGGATGTGTGTCGCGCCCTCGCCGGGGGACACGGACCAGCCGGATCTGACACGGGAGATCCGTAGACGAGCGCTCCGCGGCACACCGCCACCGAACACAGGAAGACACGCGCAGCGCGGCGCGGGTGGGACGTCGCGAGACGGTCCACAGAAGTCCGGTCCCAGCTCACGGACCGGTCATGCGAAGGGAGCAACTGGTCAATGACAACAGCGAGCGGAACCGACCTCCAGGAGCGCATCGTGGAGGCGAAGAACGGCGGTCACAAGCTCACCCCGGACGAGATCGCCGCGCACACCGCGTCGCTGGTCGGCTTCCACTACACGGTGGACGACTACTACGAGATCGGTCGCGAAGAGGTCCGCAAGCACGCGATGGCCGTGCAGGACGCCCACCCCACCCACTGGAGTGAGGAGGGCGCCAAGGCCTACGGCCACGACACCCTGATCGCCGCTCCCACCTACGTGTCGGTGCTCGGCATCATCGCCCAGCGCAAGCTGTTCGCCGATTTCGTCACCGGCTATGACATGTGGCAGATCATGCAGACCGACCAGCGCCTGGTCTACCACCAGCCCATGAAGGTCGGCGACCGCCTCGTCTGCGACGTCTCGCTCGAGTCCTTCCGCCACGTCACCAGCCCTGAGACCATCGACCTGATGGTCACCAAGAACGTCATCTGGAACCAGTACGACGAGCCGGTCATGACCACCTGGACGTCGCTGGCCGCTCGCCCCGGCCTGGAGGTCGATCCGGCGCTCGAGGCATCGCTCGACCACGTGATGATGAAGGTCGACAAGATCGGCGACCCGGGCCACACCGTCGACGCCCCGACCGGCCGCTACGATCTGCCCGACCCCACCCAGACCCCGGGTGCGTACGGCGCGATCGACTTCGACACCCTGACCGTCGGCCAGGAGCTCGAGCCCAAGCGTTTCTACCTGACCCGCGGCAACCTGGCGAACTACGCCGGCGTCGCCGGGGACCCCAACCCGATCCACTTCTCCGACCACGTGGTGAACGCCGCAGGCATGGAGAACGTCGTCGCACACGGGATGCAGACGATGGGTCTCGGTGCCAGCTTCATCTCCGAGTTCATCGGTGATCCGGCCGCCTTCTGCGAGTACAACGTGCGCTTCACCAGCCCGGTGTACGTGCCGGCCGACGACAGCGCGGCCGTCGACTTCAGCGGCAAGGTCAAGTCGCTCGACCCCCAGACCCGCCGCGGCACCATCGCGATCACCGCCAAGCAGGGCGATCGTCGCATCTTCGGCCGCGCCCAGGCCGTCATCCAGTTCAACTGACCCTCTCACAGTGACAGACGGCGGCGACCACCCCGGGCGCCGCCGTCTGTTGTCTGTCCGGTGGTCTTCGGTCTCCTGTCCCCAGGGGTGAAAAACCCTCCCCCACACCGGGTCCCGCTGGATCGATGCCGTTTTCGGTCACTCGCTGGACGGTCCGTTGAGCGCGAGGGGCGTCGGGCGATGGCGTCGTGCCCATCCATCCGGGTATCGCACCGCTGAAGCTCCGGTGGCGTCGCTGGCGGCGACGAGACCAGACCTCTCGTCGACGAGGCGATCAGCGACGCGCGGGCCGCGCTCGAGCCTTCGACACCGCCACCGACGCGCTATGCCGGGACCTGCCGGACGCCGAGGACGGCTACGCCGAAGCGCTCGGCCGCGCGACCCGTCTCGACGCCCGGGACCGGCGACGCGGACGCGTCGACGCGCCCGCGTTGCCGGGGGGCTTCCGCTGTCGCCGAGGTCGCGCGAACGGCCGTCTCCCGGCTCTCTCGGGGCCGGCAATGACTGCTCCGTCTCGCGCCGGGTCCGGCCGTCCGGCCGGATCTGCTGCCCCTCGACGAACCGACCGAGACGATGCCGCCGCGGCCTGCGGTAGAGCGCCGGTGGAAGATGCCGGCGAATGTCGGCGACGAGCTCACCGAGGGCCTGCGGGACAGCTCCGCGGCGGTCGCCGTGGCCACCGACGACCGCGCCGTGCTGCGTGATCTCGACGACTGGCCGCGACCCGAACCTCCCGGTCAGGGGGTGTCCTGAGCGGCCGTCGGGGCCGAGCGTGTACGGTCGTGGACACTGGGTCTGGGAGCGCATTTTGGGTCCGCAGCTCCGGTGATCTACACTGAAGTGTCTGATTGATTCAGACTTGCGCGCTGCCCTCAGGGTGGCGCGTTGGTTTTGTCGGCGGTGAAACGCCGGTGACGGCCCTAGTGGCCGGGAATCGATGAGATGGCAACCGACCCACCCCGGTGGGGAAGTCGCAAAGGGGCGTAGCTCAATTGGCAGAGCAGCGGTCTCCAAAACCGCAGGTTGCAGGTTCAAGTCCTGTCGCCCCTGCCCTGGTGAAGGGCACACGTTGACGAGAGGACCGCGAAGTTGAGCAAGCGAGACCGGGCTGCCCGCGCGAAAGAAGCCGCGGAGGGTTCCGCGGCGGATTCGACCGCGGCTGAGCTCGACGCTGCCACTGGCGGTGAGGAGGCCGACGAGAAGTCGACCGGCGCCGCCAAGGAGCTGCGTCCGTCCGGCAAGCGCTCGGCTCGTGGCCGCCGCTCGTCAACGGTGTCCGTCACCGACGGAGACGCCGACTCCGGCAAGGGGTCGGTGGCCGTCAAGGACCGCAAGAAAAAGAAGAAGGCACCTGCCGAGGAGAGCCGGAATCCGTTCGTTCGGATCTGGGTGTTCCTCACGCAGGTCGTCGCCGAGCTGAAGAAGGTCATCTGGCCGACGCGGCGCGAGATGATCACGTACACGATCGTCGTGCTCGTGTTCGTCATCGTGATGACCGCGTTCATCGCCGGCCTCGACCTGGCCTTCGCCAAGGGCGTCCTCTGGTTGTTCGGCTGACCCACGCGGTGGGTGGCCGGGCGAGCGGGAGCCGACCGGAATGAACCATAAGGAGCGTGGGCTGCAGTGAGCACCCCGGAGAACGAACTCGCATCGACCGACGCCGTCGAGGTGACTGACACCGACGTCGACTCGGCCGTGTCCGACGAGGCCGACGAGGCTGCCGTCGACGAGGCGGGCGCCACCGACTCCGACGCCACCGAAGGCGATTCCGAGGCCCCGGCGGAGAGCGCTGACGAGGCCCCCGCCGAAGAGGCTGCCGCAGAGGAGCTCGACCCCCGCGAGGAACTGCGCAAGCAGCTCCGCCGCGCGCCCGGCGAGTGGTACGTGATCCACAGCTACGCCGGTTACGAGAACAAGGTCAAGGCCAATCTCGAGACCCGCGTCCAGAACCTCGACGTCGGTGACTACATCTTCCAGGTCGAGGTTCCGACCGAAGAGGTCACCGAGATCAAGAACGGCCAGCCCAAGAAGGTCAACCGCAAGGTTCTGCCGGGCTACATCCTCGTTCGCATGGAACTCAACGACGAGTCGTGGGGCGCCGTGCGCAACACCCCGGGCGTCACCGGGTTCGTGGGCATGACCAGCAAGCCGTCGCCGCTGTCGCTCGACGAGGTGCTGCAGTTCCTCATGCCGCGTACCGAGGCCAAGAAGACCGCCACCCAGCGCGGCTCGGCCGCAGAGGGTGTCGAGGCCGCAGCTGCCGCCGCGGCGTCGAGCAACATCGAGGTCGATTTCGAGGTCGGCGAGTCGGTCACCGTCATGGACGGCCCGTTCGCGACGCTGCCCGCCTCGATCAGCGAGGTGAACGCCGAGCAGCGCAAGGTCAAGGTGCTCGTGTCGATCTTCGGTCGCGAGACCCCGGTCGAGCTCGGATTCAATCAGGTCGAGAAGATCTGATCCGGTGCGCCGTGTGACGGCGCGCGCGGGCTCGGCCCGCACACATCAGGACTTTCACGTCTCCAGCGGGCGTGGATTCGCAAGGAAACAATCAAGGAACAAGGATGCCTCCCAAGAAGAAGAAGATCGCCGGGATCATCAAGCTCCAGATCCAGGCAGGCCAGGCGAACCCGGCCCCGCCCGTGGGTCCGGCGCTCGGTCAGCACGGCGTGAACATCATGGAGTTCTGCAAGGCGTACAACGCCGCGACCGAGTCGCAGCGTGGCAACGTCGTGCCGGTCGAGATCTTCGTGTACGAAGATCGCTCCTTCGACTTCAAGTTGAAGACCCCGCCGGCCGCGAAGCTGCTGCTGAAGGCCGCTGGTCTGCAGAAGGGCTCCGGCGAGCCCCACTCGAAGAAGGTCGGCAAGGTCACCATGGACCAGGTCCGCGAGATCGCGAAGACCAAGGCCGAGGACCTCAACGCCAACGACATCGACGCCGCCGCCAAGATCATCGCCGGTACCGCGCGTTCGATGGGTATCACCGTCGAGTGAGCTTGCCCTCCAACTGAAAGACCACGTGGGAGGGCCGGCTCGGCCCGCACCACAAACCCCGCCGAGTGAGTGCGGAGAAGGAACAGAGCAATGAGCAAGAAGAGCAAGGCCTACAAGGCCGCGGCCGAGAAGGTCGACCGCACCAAGCTGTACAGTCCGCTGGAGGCTGTGGAGCTCGCGAAGGAAACCTCGTCGAAGAACACCGACGCGACCGTCGAGGTCGCGATCCGGCTGGGCGTCGATCCCCGTAAGGCAGACCAGATGGTTCGAGGCACCGTCAACCTGCCGCACGGCACCGGTAAGACCGCCCGCGTGATCGTGTTCGCCGCCGGCGACAAGGCCTCCGAGGCCGCCGCCGCGGGTGCCGACGAGGTCGGTTCGGAAGACCTGATCGAGAAGATCCAGGGAGGCTGGCTGGAGTTCGACGCCGCGATCGCGACCCCGGACCAGATGGCCAAGGTCGGTCGTATCGCCCGTATCCTCGGTCCGCGTGGCCTGATGCCGAACCCGAAGACCGGCACCGTGACCACCGATGTCACCAAGGCGATCAACGACATCAAGGGCGGCAAGATCAACTTCCGCGTCGACAAGGCCGCCAACCTGCACTTCGTGATCGGCAAGGCCTCGTTCGACGCCAAGAAGCTGGCCGAGAACTACGGCGCCGCGTACGAGGAGATCCTGCGCGCGAAGCCGTCGGCTGCCAAGGGCCGCTACATCAAGAAGGTCACCATCTCGACCACCTCGGGTCCGGGCATCCCCGTCGATCCGCAGGTGAGCCGGAACTTCGCCGAGGCGCCCGCCCAGGCGTGATCGCTTCGTAGCTGATCTTCCGCAAGACCCAGAAGGGGCCCGGCATCACTGGTGCCGGGCCCCTTCTGCATCCTTGTGCAGGGGCGCTTGGTGCGCCGGTGAGCTCGGGCGGGGCGTTTCTCGTCGCGATGTCCATGGAGGTGGTCGTGCAGGTCGGATTCCGGCATTCGTCCGTTCGTCGTCGGGACGCGGCCCGGGCAGCGGTCGTCGTGGTGTTGTCGCTGCTCGTCGCGGCCGTCGCCGGGTGCGGCTCCTCCGGTGACGGCGGCGGGGCGTCGGGCACCGGGTCGCCGGGCACGCCGTCGACGATCGTGTCACTGAGTCCGACCGGCACCGAGATGCTGTTCGCCGTCGGCGCGGGTGACCAGGTGGTGGCCGTCGACGACCAGTCCGACTTCCCGGCCGACGCGCCGCGCACCGAACTGTCGGGCTACACGCCCAACTTCGAGGCGATTCTCGCCCACGATCCCGACCTCGTCGTGCTCACCGACGACAACAACGACATCGTCGCCAACCTCGAACGCGTCGGCGTCGAGGTGCTGCAACTGCCGGCCGCGAAGAACCTCGACGAGACCTATGCCCAGATCGAGCAGGTCGGCGAGGCCACCGGCCACGAGGACGAGGCGGAGAAGCTCGTCGCGTCGATGCGCACCGAGATCGAGCAGATCATCCGCACCGTCCCGCTGCGCGAGGTGCCGCTGACCTACTACCACGAACTCGACGACACGTACTACACCGTCACCGACGACACCTACATCGGCCAGATCTACCGCCTGCTGGGACTGCGCTCGATCGCGACCGGTCAGGACGGCTATCCGCAGCTCTCGGCGGAGTTCATCATCGACAGCGATCCCGAGGTCATCTTCCTCGCGGACTCCCAGTGCTGCGGCGTCACGCCGGAGAAGGTGGCCGCGCGCGCCGGCTGGGGTGATCTGCGGGCTGTGGCCGACGACCGGATCCACGTGCTCGACGAGGACATCGCGAGCCGGTGGGGACCCCGCGTCGTCGACCTGTTCCGCGAGGTCGCGCGGATCGTCTCCGACGCCGGGGTGCAGGCGACGCCGTGACCTGGTCAGCACAGGAACCGCGATGACGGCGCAGGCGGTGACCGCGCGGCGTGCCCGGATGGTCCCCGGCGTGATCGCGGGGGCGGTGCTCGTGCTCCTCGGTGCCTGCCTGCTCGCGGTGCTCGTCGGCCCGGCCGGACTCACCGCCAAGGGCGTACTCATGGAGCTGGCCGACCGGATCCCGCTCGTCGATGTCGACTCCGGACTGACACCTCGCCAGCGGACGATCCTGTGGGAGGTCCGGGTTCCGCGCATCGTACTCGGCGCGCTGGTCGGGGCGATGCTGGCCGTGGCGGGCGCGGCGTATCAGGGAGTCTTCCGCAATCCGCTGGCCGATCCGTACCTGCTGGGTGTCTCCAGCGGCGCCGGGCTGGGTGCGACGACAGCGATCGTCGTCGGCGGCACACTCGGCTCGGCAGCGCTGCCGCCCGCCGCATTCCTCGGCGGCCTGGTGGCCGTCGGCGCGACCTACGCACTCGGCCGCACGGTCGGGGGCGCGCGCACCGAGGTCGTCATCATCCTCGCCGGGGTGGCCGTCGCGGCCTTCGCCAACGCCATCCAGACCTTCCTCATGCAGCAGCACGACGACACGCTGCGGCAGGTGTACAGCTGGATGCTCGGCCGCCTCGCGACCGACGGGTGGTCGGAGGTGCTGACCGTCGCGCCGTACGTCGCGGTGTGCAGCGTGGTGGTGCTGCTGTTCGCACGCACCCTGGACGTGATGGCGGTCGGTGACATCGAGGCGTCGAGTCTGGGCATCCGTCCCGAGCGGGTTCGGCTGTTCCTCGTGTGCGTGGCGACCCTCGGGACCGCGGCCGTGGTATCGGTGAGCGGGCTGATCGGATTCGTGGGCATCGTGATACCGCACGCGGTGCGGCTGCTCGTCGGTCCCGGCCACCGGTTGCTGGTGCCGCTGTCGATGCTGGTGGGGGCGGCTTTCCTGGTCCTGGCGGATGTGGTGGCGCGGACCGCGATGTCGCCGGCGGAGCTGCCGATCGGCGTCGTGACGGCCGCGATCGGTGCGCCCTTCTTCCTCGTCGTCCTCCGGCGCACCGGCCGGGTTGTGTCATGACCGCCGTCGTGTGTCGTGGGGTGGGTGCCGCCCGTGGCGGGGTCGAGGTCCTGCACCACGTGGACCTCGAGATCCGCGCGGGGGAGTGGGTGTCGCTGGTCGGGCCCAACGGTTCGGGCAAGACTACGCTCCTCCACGCGCTCGCCGGACTCGTCCCGGCGAGCGGGGTGATCGACGTCGCCGGTGTCGATCCCGGACGGGCCCGCCGCCGCGAGATCGCGCGGGCCGTCGCGCTGATGCCGCAGCGGCCCGTCGTCCCGGAGGGGACCACCGTGCGTGAACTCATCGCGCTCGGGCGCACGCCGCACCTGCCCCGGTTCGGGCCGTCGACCCGGGCCGATCGGGCGATCGTCGACGAGGTGATCGCCCAGCTGGATCTGCGCGCCTTCGCGCACCGGTTCGCGTCCGCGCTGTCCGGCGGTGAGCTGCAGCGCGTCGTGCTGGCACGCGCCCTGGCCCAGCAGCCGCGGGTCCTGCTGCTCGACGAACCGACCAGCGCACTCGACATCGGCCACCAGCAGCAGGTGCTCGACCTGGTCGACTCGATGCGCAGGGCCAACGACCTCACGGTGATCGCCGCGATGCACGACCTCACCTCGGCCGCGCAGTACGGACAGCGCCTCGTGTTGCTCGACCGCGGGCGCATCGTCGCCGACGGCCCGCCCGCGGACGTGCTGACCGCGCAGCGGCTCCGGGACGTGTACGCGGCGAACGTCGAGGTGCTGCAACGCCGGGACGGGCCCGCGGTGCTTCCGGTCCGGGGAGACGGGCCGTCGGTCACGGCCGAGACGTCGAGGTTCGGCGACCGATGAGGGTCACGCTGCTGGGCACGGGAGCCGCCGACGGGTGGCCGAATGCATTCTGCCGCTGCGGGTCCTGTGACGACGCCCGCCGCCGCGGCGATCATCGCGCACAGACCGCGGCGCTCGTGGACGACGCACTGCTGCTGGACCTCGGGGCCGATGCGATGGGGGCGGCCGTCCGGCACGGGGTGTCGCTCGCCGCGGTGCGACACGTGCTCGTGACCCATGCCCACGCCGACCACCTCGCGCCGTCGGCGCTGCTGTACCGGTCCTGGATCGCCGGCGTCGGCGACCTGGAGCTCATCGGCCCGGCCGATGCGCTCGACGCCTGCCGACCGTGGCTGGGACCCGACGATCCGGTCCGGTTCCGGGCCGTCGAGGCCGGGGACCGCGTGTTCGTCGGCGGGTACGAGGTCCGGGTTCTCCCCGCCCGCCACAGAGTCTTTCGCGACGGCGACGCGGTGCTCTACGACCTCACCGGCCCGGGTGGGCATCGGCTCCTGTGGGCGACCGACACCGGGCCGTGGCCACCGGCTTGGTTCGATGCGGTCGCCGGCACCGCCTATGACGCGGTGTTCCTCGAGGAGACCTTCGGCGACCGGGAGGGATTGTCCGACGGCCACCTCGGGTTGAGCCGTTTCGGGCGGATGGTCGGGAAGATGCGCGGTGTCGGCGCCGTCGTCGACGGGACGGACGTCGTCGCCGTCCATCTCGGTCACCACAACCCGCCGCTGGGCGAGTTGCGGCGGCGGCTCGCCGAGTACGGGGCCAGGCCGGGACACGACGGGGAGGTGCTCGAGATGGGGAGGCCGTCACCGCGGCGGGTGTTCGTCACCGGCGGCGCGAGGTCGGGCAAGTCGCGGTACGCAGAGGGGCTCTTCGCGGGCGCCGAGGACGTCGTCTACGCGGCGGCCGGCGGCCCGCGCGAGGATGATCCGGACTGGGCGCGGCGCGTCGACGAACACCGCATGCGCCGGCCGGCGTCGTGGACCACGGTCGAGGACACCGACGTCGCCGGGGTGCTGCGCACGGCTGGGCGTCCGGTGCTCGTCGACTGCCTCGGCACCTGGTTGGCGGCCCGGATCGATCACCACGATGCCTGGGAGACCGGCGATCTCGCGGCGGTGCGGGCCGACGTCGACGACCTCGTCGACGCATGGCGGACGTGCGGCGTGCCGGTGGTCGCGGTGAGCAACGAGGTGGGCAGCGGCATCGTGCCGGACACCGCGTCGGGCCGGTTGTTCCGGGACGAGCTGGGACGGTTGAACGCAAGGGTCGCGGAGGCCTCCGACGAGGTGGTCCTGATGGTCGCCGGGCAACCGCTGACCATCCGCTGAACCGTCGCCGAGTCGTGTGGCGCCCGTTTGCGGCCGGTCGCAGGGGCCTCGAAGCCGGCGTGGAGCGTGACGCAGCCGACGTCGGGCCTGCCGATAAGCTTGCCGAGTTTGTTCACCATCGGCGTGGCGGTGGGGGGGCTCCGGCCGCGGGTGATCAGGACGACAGATGCGGCTGACGGCAGTGACGAGGTGTGAGAAGTAGTGGCAATCAGAGCAAACCGATGTGACGACCGGCGGGCGGTGGCGCTGCGATGACACAGGCGGTGGCCACCGTGGAACCCCAGTTCTTCATGCTCCCCGGCAAGGCGCGACTGTCCTTCGGCGGTGACGAGTTCGTCGTCGTGCAGCTGCGCGAGGTCGTCGACCCGGCGGTGGGCTTCGACGTCAAGGCCGCGCTGCAGGTGCAGGCGATCGTGGCCGCGGTCATCTCGCTCGACTTGGACGGGATCGTCGACATCGCCCCCGCGCACACCGGGTACACGATCCGGGTCCGTCCCGAGGAGCTCGACCCGCGCGATCTGATCCCGATCCTGATCGCCGCGCACCAGAAGGCGATCGCCGGCAAGGGGGAGTTCGCGCCGACTTTCGCGACGACCGTCGTCGAGATCCCGGTGTTCTACAACGACCCGGTGACTGCGGAGGTCGCCGCGCGGTTCCGCGACCGGCATCCCTCGCCCGCGGAGACCGACCTCGAATTCACCGCTCGCCTCAACGGTTTCGACACGGTCGACGGGCTGGTCGCGGCACACTCGGCGCATCCGTTCATCGTGACCTACACCGGCGGCGTCCCCGGCAACGCCGAATGCCTGCAGCTGGTGCCGCGGGAGATGCAGCTGAAGGCGCCCAGGTACTCCGCACCGCGCACCGAGACCCCGGTCGGGGCCGTCGGGCACGGTCGCAACGCGACCAACGTCCAGCCGGTCGACGTCCCGGGTGACCTCCAGCTCCTCGGTCGCGCGGCGGTGCCGGTCGTCGACTTCGACAACGGCAAGGGGGCCGACGGGTCGCCGTTCCTGCTGAGCGCACCCACCGTCGTCAAGTTCACCCCGGTCGACGAGTCGGGTTACGACGAGATCGTGGCGGCCTACGAGGCGGGCACCTACGAGATCAACCGCGCCGAGGTCGAATTCGACCTGCAGCAGTTCGCCGCGGACCGTCTCGCCTATTCCCGCGCGCTGGTGGAGGAGCTGCCGTGATCACGATCGTCGACCCCGGTGTGCGTACCACCGTCCAGGACCTCGGACGCACGGGCACGATGACGACGGCGATGCCGTCTGCCGGTGCCCTCGACCAGTTCGCGAACCGCGTCGCCAACGCGCTGGTGGGCAACGGACCCAAGGCGGCCACCCTCGAGACCGCGCTGTCGGGGCTGACGCTGGCCACCGACGCCGACTGCACGGTCGCGGTCACCGGTGCAGACGTCGACGTCCTCATCGACGGTGTGGCCCACCCGACGTGGACGGCGCTGTGGTTGCCTGCCGGATCGGAACTGAGGATCGGCGAGATCCGCGGTGGGGCACACTCCTACATCGCCTTCGCGGGCGGTCTCGACGTCCCGGTGGTGATGGGCAGCCGCGCAACGGATCTGCTCACCGGAGTCGGCGGTCTCGGCGGTCGCGCGCTGCGCGCCGGGGACGTGCTGCGCGTCGGACAGCGGATGCGCGCGGTCGAAGAAGGGCGCCACCTCCCGGTGCGGCTGCGGCCGACGCTGTCGGCGTCGGAGGAGATCCGCATCGTGTTGGGTGTCGGCGCTCATCGCCTGACGCCGGAGTCGTTGCAGCACTTCACCGAACGCGAGTTCCAGGTCGTGGCGGAGGCCGATCGGTCGCGTTGCCGCTTCGTCGGCGAGTCGCTGCAGGTCGTCGAGTCCGAGGATCCCGAGGACGCCCGCCGTGCCGACGAGGTACCCGTGGCGCACCCGTTCGGCTCGCTCTGCGTGGCCGACGGGTCGCTGAGCTGTCTGCTGCGCGACGCCGTCCCGGACCGAGGGGCGCTGGTGGTCGGCACCGTCATCACGCCCGACCTCGACCTCCTCGCACAGGTCAAGGCGTCCGACTCGGTGCGGTTCACCGCCGTCGACATCGACTCCGCGCTGAGACTGCGGACCGAGCACAGCGACTTCGTGCGCACCGCGATCCGGGCCATCGCGTAACCCGAGCCCTCCAAGAATCCCTACTTCGCCCCGGAATCGCGAGATGGGACTCGCGATTCTGGGGGGGCGAAGTAGCGCTTTTTCGTTGGGGCGGTGTTCAGTTCAGCCAGTCGTTGCCCGCCAGTCCGAGCTTCCGGACGTCGAGCGGCGGGGTGATGCCCGACGCGGGTGCGAGGTCGTGCGCCTCGAGCACCGCCCGAAGCGTCTCGGCGGCATCGATGTTGAGCGGACTGGACACCCACATCGCGTACGGCAGGTTCACGAAACGGCTCTCCCGCACCGCTTTCAGGTTCCGGCTTGCCGGGTTGGAGCGCAGCGCCCCGATCTTCTGCTCGACGCTCTGGCCGGGGTAGTCGACGAAGACGATCAGGTCGGGATCGGCGACGGTGATCCGCTCCCAGTTGACCGCCGTCCACGTGTCCCGGACGTCCTCGGTGGCGTTGCGCGCTCCCGCGGCGTCGATGATGCCCTGGGGCCCGCCGAAGGAGCCAGACGTGAAGATGGTGTCGGACACGCTGTCGAACACGAAGACCGTCGGCCGGACCTCCGGTTGCGGTGCGCCGCGGAGCTTTTCGAGGCGCTTGGCGACGTCGTCGGCGGCTTTCGCGCCCCGGCCCGGGTTACCGGTGATCGTGCCGATGTTGCGCAGGTCGGTGTCGAGTGCGACCCACGGGTCCATCGTGCCCCGCTGGGCCTGTCCGTCGACCTTGCGGCATGCCTCCGAAAGTTGGTACACGTCGATGCCGTGCGAGGCGAGGATCTCCGGGGTGATCCCCCGGGATTCGCTCATGCCGTAGTTGTACCCGGCGTAGAGGACCTGCGGCCTGGCGCCGACGATGTTCTCCAGCGTGGGCGGTTGGGTGGAGACCTCGTTGAGGGTGTCGACCTGTTCCGGGCCGTAGACGAGTCGTAGGACGTCCTTGTCGCGTGCCAACGAACTGACGGCGACCATCTTGTCTCGCGCTCCGGCCGCGAGCGCGATGGCGATCATGCCGCCGTCGTTGACGAAGAGACGCTCGAGGGGCTGGGGGAAGGCGACCTGTTCGCCGCAGTTGGTGACGGTGACCGAGTCCGCGGATGCGGTGGAGTCGTCGGTGCCGCATCCGGCGAGAAGTCCGGCGGTGAGCGCGGAGACGACGATGAGAGTGCTGGGGAGTGCGAGCCTCACGGGATTTCCTCGAGGTTGAGAGTCGGCAGTTCGGATGTGTTCGGCGAGTTGAGCAACAGGTGCGGCCGCCCGGTTTCGGGATGCGGCACGATGCTGCCGGTCACGTCGAACACGGAGGCGAGCAGATCGGGTGTCAGCACCTCCAGCGGTGGCCCTTGGGCGACGATCCCGCCGTCGGCGACGACCGCCGCCGCGTCGAAATGGCGGAGGACGAGGTCGAGGTCGTGCATCGCGGCGACAACCGTCGCGTCGAGTTCGTCGAGGACCTGCATCAGACGCAGGCGCCACGCGGCGTCGAGATGATTGGTCGGCTCGTCGAGAACGATGATCGGGGTCCGCTGCGCGAGCGCGCGGGCCAGCACGACGCGGTGTCGTTCTCCACCGGACAATCGGGTACACGACCATCGTTGCCGGCCGGCCAGACCGACCGTGCGCAGGGCCTCCTCAACGGCCGCCGCGTCGTCGGAACTGCTTGTCGCCCAGGATGACCGGTACGGTGTTCGGCCCAGGCCCACGGCCTCGGCGACGGTCAGTTCGGCTGACGGGTGTTCGTCCTGCGTGACGACGGCGATCGAGCGGGCGCGACGCCGCGCCGGAAGTCGGGCGAGGTCGGAGGGGCGTGAGGCCCCCCTGCGCACGAGCGATGGTTTACACCGCAACCGATGCCGCGAGCGCCCCGAGGAGGGCGCCCGCCGACAGAGCCCAGACACCCAGCGCTGCAAGGGAACCCAGGGTGATGACCACCGTCGCGCCGACCGACGCCCCGGCGGACACTCCCAGCAGATACGGCTCGGCGAGCGGGTTGCGGACGAGCGCCTGCATCAGTGCTCCGGCGAGTGCGAGCCCGGCGCCGACGATCGCGGCCAGGATCGAGCGTGGCAGGCGGAGGTCGAAGATGATGACCGAGTGCGCGGCGTCGACCTCGTCGCCGCGCAGGCGTCCGACGACGGTGCGCCCGACCTCCTCGATCGGGATGGACTCGGCGCCGAACGCCGTCGCGAGCACAATGCTCACCAGCGTGAGCGCCGACAGGATCAGGGCAAGCGGCGTCGACGGAAGTCGCGGCGCTGATGCGCCGGCGACCCCGGTCGTGCCGTCTGGGGGACGGGACACGTGTTTCTACCTCGGTCTGGGCGTCTGTGCGCGAGACGCCGGTGGACTCGTGGAGAGCGGCAGGTATTCGGACTCGGGATCGACCGGGCCCGACGCCTTCCCGGGTTGCCCCAGTGGCCTTGGTGTCGGGCTCGTCCCCCATACCGCTGCGCGCCAGTCCTGGATTCCCACCAGGTTCCCTTGCCTCCGCGTGGTGCGGGTGCGACCGCTCTCGAGGGTGAGGGTACCAACCCCGGCGCCGGGCGGCGTCGCCGGCGAGGCGGTCGTCGGGCGCGGGACGACGACGACACCTATCCTTGTGTCCACGAGGCGATGTGACCCGAAGCGAACCGAGGCGGACGGTGATCCGATGGATGGACGACCGACGAAGCTGGCGATCATCGGCGCGGGCGCGGTGGGCACCGCGATCGCCTATTCCGCGCTGATCCGCGGGGTGGCGCGCACCGTCGCGCTGATGGACGTGAAGGCGACGAAGGTCGCCGCCGAGGTCCTCGATCTCTCGCACGGCCTGGAGTTCGTGCCGCGCGCCGACGTCATCGGGTCCGACGACTTCGCCGTGTGCGCCGACGCCGATGTCGTCGTGCTCACGGCCGGCGCCAAACAGAAGCCCGGACAATCCCGCCTCGAATTGGCCGAGGCGACAATCGGTTTGACGCACACCATCCTGCCGCAGGTGCTCGAGGTCGCGCCGGACGCGATCTACCTGATGGTCACCAACCCCGTCGACATCGTCACCCATGCCGCACTGAAGGTCAGTGGATTGCCGCCGAATCGGGTGTTCGGCTCGGGGACGGTGCTCGATTCGTCGAGGTTGCGTTTCCTCGTCGCCGACCACTGCGGGGTGGCCGTGCAGAGTGTGCACGCGTACGTCGTCGGGGAGCACGGCGACAGTGAGATTCCGCTGTGGTCGTCGGCGATGATCGGTGGGGTGCCGCTGACCCAGTGGACGCCGCTGCCCGGGCGTCCTCCGATGGATGACGCTGCGCGCGAGAGAATCCGGCACGAGGTCGTGCACGCGGCCTACAGGATCATCGAGGGCAAGGGCGCGACCAACTACGCGATCGGGCTCGCGGCGACGCGGATCGTCGAGGCCGTGCTGGACAACGAGCATCGCGTGCTGCCGGTGTCGACGGTCGCCACCGGCTTCCCGGGGCTGGAGGACGTGTGCCTGTCGCTGCCGACCGTCGTCGCGCGGGAGGGTGCGTACAAACGACTCGAGGTGCCGTTGTCCGACGAGGAGCGGGCGGGCCTGCTCGCGTCGGCCGAGACGCTGCGGCAGATGCAGACGAGGTTCGGGTTGTAGAGGCCGACAGGATCACGACACAGGTCATCGAGATCTGACGGGCCTGCGCGATCGAGCGGGTCTTGCCGGGCCCGCGCAACTCCTCCACCGAGACGTCGAAGTACTCGGCGTCGCGGGTTTGGGTGCGGTTTCGCGGGATGCGTGGAGGTCACGATTGTGCGCTCGACCCGCGATTTCGGGTGGGCTCGGGTGCCTGTCGCTCGACCGGACCAATCCTCGTTTCCGATGCGGGTCCGCACGCCGCCTACCGGTAGGTTCGATCTGATCACACCGGTGTGGAAAGGGTTCGACGATGAGCGTTGTGCGTAAGACGGTTCTGGGTTACATGGCGGCGGGAACGCTGATGATCGCGCCGCTGGCCGTGGCCGCCCCGGCGTCGGCCGCGACCGACTACCCGAACTGCGCCGCTCTCCGTGAGGACTACCCGCACGGCGTCGGCAGGCCGGGTGCCGTCGACTCGACGTCCGGCACCCCGGTCACGAACTTCACCGTCGACGAGGACCTCTACAACGCCAACTCGGAGAGCGACCGCGACGGCGACGGCATCGCCTGCGAACAACACTGACCCACATCGTCTCGGTCCGATCGCCGTCTCCGTTCGATCGCCCGACGATCGGTCGCGTACCCGGCGGCACCGGCGGCAGCCGCAGATCAGCGACGACGACATCGCCGGTGGGCACCGCCCGGGGACCCAGCGGGCCCGGCCGCCCGTGGCGGGTGGCCACCACCTGCGATTTTTCTACCATCTGCGCGCCCGATGGAACCGTTCGGGCGCGCAGATAGTCTGAACTGCATGCGCGACGACAAGCTGCTCTCCAAGATCGCGGCCCTTCTCCGCAAGGCGGAGAACACCGACAACGAGCACGAGGCCGAGGCATTCATGCAGGCCGCGCAGCGGCTGGCCACCGCATCGGCCATCGACCTCGCGGTGGCCCGTGCGCACGATCCCGCCGCCCGCAGGACGGTCACCCCGATCAGCCGGCAGATCAAGATCGGGGAACCCGGAAAGCGTGGCCTCCGCACATACGTGCAGCTGTTCGTCGCCATTGCATCGGCCAACGACGTGACCGTCGACGTCGCATCCAACTCGACCTTCGTCCTCGCCTACGGCTACGAGGCCGACATCGACGCCTGCGAGGCGCTGTACACGTCGTTGATCGTGCAGATGGTGGCCGCCAGCGATGCCTACCTGCGATCCGGCGCCTACAAGGGGGAGACGTTCGCGCGGGTCGTCACCAAGGGCACCGGCTGGCGCGCACGCCGCGTCATCGAGGAGAAACCGCTGTCGCCGATCACCGCACGGCTGAACTTCCAGTCCGCGTTCGCCGAACGTATCGGCAAGCGCCTCGCCGAGGCCCGCGACGCCGCGCGTGAGGAAGCGCTCGACGCCGAGCGGAAGTCGGGCGAACCGGAGCGGTCGACGGCACTTGCGTTGCGCAACAAGGAAATCGAGGTCCGCGACTTCTACAAGACGGAGTCGACGGCCCGCGGTACGTGGCGTCCGTCGAGCGCGTCGGCCGGTTACTCCGAAGCCGCACGACGCGCCGGCGACCGCGCGGGGCGTCGGGCCAAGATCGGTACCGACCATGAATTCGGTGCTCCGCGAGGGGCTCTCGAGGCGTGAGGGCATGGCCGTGAGTCCCCGCGACACCGGCCGCGCCGCGTTCTACGACGCCGAGCGGCTGGTCCACCGGCTGTTCGACAACGCACCGTCATCGAGGACGGTGCAGCTCGCCGGTGCCGAGATCACGCTGCCCGCGGAAGCGCGCTTCGCGTCCATCGACGCCGTGCAGGACTACGTCCGGCGAGTGCTGGACCTGCCCGGCGTTCGCGAACGATTCCCGCGCGCCGCCGAACCGGTGTCGGTGCGGAAACGGCGTGGCCGACGACAGGCCCACTACGCGCGCAGGGTCCCGGTGTCCGGTGGGGGACCGGTGGAGGCCGAGATCGCGATTCCGTCGGACTCCGAGGGCCG
Organism: Gordonia aurantiaca; assembly: GCF_039939235.1. Classification (NCBI taxonomy): domain Bacteria; kingdom Bacillati; phylum Actinomycetota; class Actinomycetes; order Mycobacteriales; family Gordoniaceae; genus Gordonia; species Gordonia aurantiaca. The sequence goes on from NZ_JBDUUF010000001.1 coordinate 741,697, forward strand.
GTGGGCATTGCGGGAACTCGTCGTGTTGCACGAGGTCGCGCATCACCTGGACGACACGGAGGGGCCGAGCCACGGTCGGGGTTTCGTGTTGACGCTGATCGAGCTCGTCGGGCTGGTGCTGGGCCCCGAGGCCGCGTTCGTGTACCGGGTCGTGTTGGCCGATTCGGGGATCGGCTGACGGTCGATACTGGCTGACGGTCGACATTGGCTGACGGTCGATACTGACTGACGGTCGACATTGGCTGACGGTTCACGCGGACAGGCCGTCCCGGAGGACCCGGGACGGCCTGCTCACCGCTAGTGCCGGAGATCAGCTGGTGCGGTATGCAGCCGCCTCGCGATCGGCCGCCCGCTGGAAAGCGAGGTCATCGGAAGCGCAGGCGAGGCAGATCGGCGCGTGACCGGCCGCCGGGTCGCGATCCATTTCGTAGGCGATGTAGGCGTCGCCGCAGCGATGGCAGCGGACGCGCGCCTCCCACATGTCGTCGACCTCGTCGCGCGGGTCGTACGGCCGCTTCATGACGAACCAACCGTCGCGGTAGAACGCGAGGGCAACCGAATAGACGACGCCGGCGACGACGAAGGCGACCGGGGGTGCCCACAGCGCACCGGAGCCTTCGTCGACGAGGATGAGCAAGATGCCGATGGCCGACGCGATCCCCCATGCGCCCACGCCCGCTGGGTTGACTGCCGGAACCCGACCCGGTCGGAACTCGAGCGAGTCCGGGGCCAATTTGCGCAGTCGCATCCAGACGATGTGGGCGAGAGCGATCGCTACCCATCCGACGATGAGCACACCCTGGTACTGCAGCGAGGTGGTAATCCAGGACAGCACGTTGGTGAGCATCATCAGGTAGACGATGACCGCCACCACAGCGACCCAGAAGGTGCGCGGCATCGAAAACTTCAGCGTCCGGGCGAAGAAGTTCTGGAAGTTCGTCGAGGCGAGGTAGAAGTTGCCGCTGTTGACGCGGGTCTGGCTCACCAGCACCCACAGCAGGCCCCAGATGCCCATCATCCCGATCACGCCGAGAATGGCGGACTCCTCCGACAGTGGGCCGGCGATGGTGATGGTCTGAGCCAGGAACATGCCGACCGCCGCGTTGACGAGCAGGGTGACCACGTAGAACGGGGTGCCGAACGAGACGCGCGCATTGAAGGCCGCGTCTTGCGGCCGTCCGAACCGGGCGTAGTCCCAGGCCATCATGGTGACCACCCAGACGCCCATATAGATGACAAACGAGAACCACCAACCCGGGACGCCGATGTCGGCGGCGGTCTCCGGTTTGTAGGTCAGCCACTCGTTGCTGTAACCGTACTCGGCGATTGCCCACACGACCGATCCCACGAGTCCCAGCACGTACAGCGGCAGGAGCACGCCGTTGAGACGGTCGAGCCAGGTCGTCACACCGCGCCAGGCCAGCGGCGCCTGGTAGGCCACCACGACGAACGCCCAGAACGCCATCGGCAGTCCGCCGAAGTAGGCGTGCAGCGCGGATGCCACGATCGCACCCTCGGCGACCACGTAGTAGGCGATCGTGATGCCGAACAAAGCTGCGGCGAAGGCGGAGCCGGCGCGCCCGAACACCACGCGGGAGAACAGTGAGACGCTCGTGCCGGTCTGGTTGGCGAACTTCGCCGCCACCGAGTTGATGGCCCCGTAGGCCAGCACCGACAGGCCGATACCGATGAGGGCATCGGCCGCGCCCACCGACAGCGACACTGTGGCGCCGACGACCACGAAGAACATCGCGCTCATCAAACCGAACCAGGCCATCGACACCGACGACCGGGAGGTCCGCCACGACCGGGGCACGATGTGCAGCGAATAGTCCTCGGCCGCGGCGCGCGCGAGGACATGCGGGTCATCGGTGTGGGTCACCTCGAGGGCGGGCACGCCACCCGACTTCGAGGAGGAGATGTCAAGAGTCATGGAGATCGTTCCTTTTCGCAGACGTGAGGGATCCAGGGGCGGCGGGTGGGGGCGTCGTTGCCCACCACCCGCCGCTGGGTGTCGAGTAGGAGAGGTCGTACCGGCCGGGTCGGCGGCTCAGACTGTCGCGGTCTCGGAGACGCGTAGGGTGCCCGTGACATAGTCGACGTTCGGGTCGTCGGTCCAGTGCACGATGGTGCGTCGCTGCAACATCTCTCGGAATTGGCCCGTCGTCTTGGCCAGGACCTCGCCGCTGCCCCAGTCGAGGATCACCCCGAACTGACGTACGCAGTCCATCTCGTTGATCAGGCCGGCTCGGTACTCGTCAGAGACCTCGTGCGGGTCGCGTTCCATCCAGGACCGGCGGTGGGTGCGGATGTACTCACGCGCGGCGAGGGTCGCCTCGAGATCGACCTCGTACTCGAGGATCTCGGGATCGATCGCCTTGATGACGACGCCGTAGTCCTTCTCGGCGCGCTCGATGGTGACGTAGCCGTCGATGACGTCCTCGAGTACGGCGTCGATGTCTCGCTGCAACGGGTCACCGAGTCCGCCGCCGCCGGCCGAGGGGCGGGTGAAGACGTCGCCGGACCTGATCGGTTCGGCGGCGAAGATCGAGCCGAGATACCGCTCGTTCTCGGTCCCCTTGTTCAGCCACACCCCGTGCGGGATGGACGGCAGGCCGCCCCACAGGCCCCAGGTCACCGACCGTTCCCGGTCGCAGCAGTAGGACATCACGGTGTTGTCGCTCGCCCAGAGCTTTCCACCCTTTTCGGCGCCTAGGCCGCCGCGGTACTTGCCCGGACCACCCGAGTCGGGGACGAGGTCGTGGCAACTGGTCAGCACAGGCGCCAGGCGTTCCTGGCCCTCGAAAGGCTGTGTGCCGTACTGGACTCCGAACACCGCGGCCGAGGCGTTGTAGCCGTCGGCGCCGTTTCGGGCGCCCCAGCCGCCCATCATCCAGTCGTACCACATGAAGTTGGGGTTGCCCTCGCCACGCTGATCGCGGCCGCCGACGAGCAGGTACTCAAGGTTGAACGTGCACGCCATCGCGCGCTCGGGCTGGATATCGGACCAGATCTCAAAGACAGAGCTCATGATCTTCTCGAACGGACCTGAGCAGAAGCCTGCGCACGGTGAGGGCCAGTCGGCGTTGACGATCGAACCGAGCGGCCCTAGATCGGCGGTGACGACCCGGTAGAAGCCGGAATTCAGCGGGATGTCCGGGAACTGCATCTTGGTGCCGGCGACGATGCCGGCGAACGAACCGCCGAACCCGGCGTTGAGCATCGACGAGATCGAGGCGTGGGACTCGCTCAGATCATAGTGGACGGTGTCTCCGGAGATCGTCATGCGCGTCTTGATCGGGATGAGTCCTTCGCCCAGCGCCGGGTCCTGATCGATGTAGTCCTCGGTGTACCACACACCGTCGGGCAGGGCGGCGATCTTGGCCCGGGTGAGGTCCTCGACGTAGTCCTGGACCTCGGCCATCGCCGTCTTGACCGTATCGACGCCGTACTTGTCGCACAGACGCTGGATTTCGCGCTCAGCGACGCGAGTGGCCTCCGCCTGCGCCTGCATGTCGCCGATGACGTCGCGCGGGCTGCGGGTGTTCTTCGCGATGAGGTGGGCGACGTCCTCGAGGAACTGGTCCCTGCTCCACAGGCGGGTGGGCGGGATACGCAGCCCCTCGCCCATGTGGTCGAGCGCCTTGACGTTGAACGAACCGGGCGTCGCGCCGCCCACGTCGGCCCAGTGGCCGTTGGCCTGCGCGTAGCCGAGCAATTCACCGTGGTAGTAGATCGGGCGGATGATCCGGGTGTCGTTGAAGTGGCTGCCGCCTTCGTAGACGTCGTTGATGACGAAGACGTCGCCGGGATGGATGTCACCCTCGAACTGCCGGATGACGGCCTTGGCGGTGTAGTGCAGCGTGCCCACGTGGGCGGCGATGTCGCCGGTGCCCTGCATCACCGTGTTGCCCTCGGTGTCGCAGATCGCCGAGGAGAAGTCGCGCGAATAGATGACGAACGAGTAGCAGGTCCGCAGGATCTGCTCGGCCATCTGATCGACAGTGTTGATGAAGGCGTTCTTGAGCACCTCGAAGGTGACCGGGTCCAGAGTGGTTGCCATGACGTGGTTTTCCTTGTCTGTCGGAGAGGGTGTTCATTCAGCCGCAGTGAGCAGGAGGTTGCCCCACTCGTCCACCCGGGCCGTGGTGGCCGGCGGTACGACGGTCGTCGAATCGAGCTGGTCGACGATGCACGGGCCGTTCAGCACCGCACCGGGGGGCAGAGTTGCCCGGTCGTAGACGGGGGTGGCGAGCCGAGCCTGCTCGTCGGGGAAGAGCACCTGCCGCACCTCGAGCGGGTGCGGCTCGAAGTCCGCGGGATCGATGAGCTCGGCCGGGGTGGCATCCATCCGCGGCGTCAGGCCGATGGCGCGCAGGGAGATCCGGTAGATCTCGACCCCGGAGTCCTCTGAGGAGAAGTTGTGCTCCTTGAGGTGGGCGGCGTGGAAGGACGCGACCACCTCGTCGAGATCGCTCAGCGGCATGGAGACCGGGACCGAGATGGCGCGCCACTGGCCTTTGTAGCGCATGTCGAGGTAGCACTCGAAGAGCATGTCGTCGGGATCGACGTGCTCGGCGGTCAGCCGAGCGCGCCCCTCCTCCCGGAGTTCGGCGAACGTCGCAGTGAGGTGATCGAGGTCGGCGTTGTCGGTGTCGGCCAGATACATCCGTGTGATGTCGTGCTGGATGTCGACGAGCATGCAGCCCATCGCCGAGGTGACGCCGGGATGCGGGGGGATGATGACCGTCGGGATTCCGAGGTCCTTCGCGAGATAGGCGGCGTGCAGCGGGCCTGCGCCGCCGAAGCCGACCAGAGCGAAGTCGCGAGGGTCGTGTCCCTTGCGGATGGAGATCAGCCGGATCGCGTCGGCCATGTTGGCGTTGGCGACCTTGATGATCGACTGCGCGGCGGTCTCGACATCGAGTCCCAGCGGTTCGGCGATCTTGGCCACCGCCGCCCGCGCCAGTGACTCGTCGAGCTCCTTGACACCACCGGCCAGTTTCTTGCCGACGGTGCCCAAGATCAGGTTGGCGTCTGTGTTGGTCGCGAGCTCGCCGGCACCGCCGTAGCATGCCGGACCCGGATCGGAACCGGCCGACTGCGGGCCGTTTCGCAGCGATCCTGCGTCGTCGAGCCAGGCGATCGATCCGCCGCCGGCGCCGATGGTCAGCACCTCGATGCTCGGGAAGCAAATGGGGTGGCCGAACGAGACACTCCACATGTTGGTCGTAGCCAGCACCCCGTTGTCGGTGAGCGACACGTCGGTGGAGGTGCCGCCCATGTCGAAGCCGATGGAGTTCTCGAAGCCGCAGGTGCGCGCGATGTGCCGGCTGGCGATCGCCCCGGCGGCAATGCCGGAGGCCGCGAGTCGGGCACCGTACCGCTCGGCCATCGCCGGGGTCATCACGCCGCCGCCGGAGTGCAGCAGCAGCACGTCGTTGTCGTAACCGGCCTCGGCGAGCCGGCCCTCGAGAGTGCGTGCGTAGGGGCCGATGATCGGGATGAGCGCGGCATTGGTGACCGTGGTGGAGAACCGCTCGTACTCGAAGATCTCTGGCAGGACGTCGCTCGACGTGGTGATCGAGACGCCGGGCAGTTCCTCGGCAAGGATCTCGGCCATCCGGCTCTCGTGTACCGGGTTGGTGAAGGAGTTGACGAAACAAACTGCGACGGTTTCGATCTCGCGGCGACGCAGGACGCGGGCGACCTCGCGGGCGCCGTCCTCGTCAAGCGGTTCGAGGACTGAGCCGTCGTAGCCGATGCGTTCGCGCACAGTCAGGCGGTGACGCCTCGGGACCACCGGCGGGGCGACCTCCTGGTAGGGATCCCATGACTCGCGGTCGCCGCGCCGGATCTCGATGACGTCGCGGAAGCCATCGGTGGTTACCAATGCCACCTTGGGGAACCGGCGGGTGATCAGCGCGTTGGTGGCGATGGTGGTGCCGTGCGAGAAGAACTCGACGTCCTCCCAGCCCACCCCGGTCTGCTCCATGCCGGCGAGCACGCCGTCGATCGGGTTGTTCTGGGTGGGGTACTTCGCGGTGCGGATGGTCCCGTCGGGTTGCTGGACGAAGACGTCGGTGAACGTGCCGCCGATGTCGACGGCGGTCCGGAACTTTCCGCTCGGGCTGATGGCTTCGGTCATATGGACACCTCGTTGGTAGGCGGTGCGGGGACGCCACTACGAAACGCCGTGCGGCGGAAGCAGACAATTGGCTCAGTTGCCAGGCCGGTGCGGTCCGGCCTTGGACCCCGGCACGCCCCGGTGGCCACCGGGGCGGCGCGACCAGGGCAAACGCGGAACTGGGGGCCGGTAACGGGGTTGTGTCCGAAATGGATACGAAACGTTTTGTCACACAACGGAAACCTCGTTGCGGCGATCGGTCGAATGGGCGATCTGTCGAGTGGAGGGATCTGCCGGGTGCGTCGATAATCGAGGGGCCACGACACACGGGAGGTCCGGATGCCGACGGTGGGTGAGGTCGCCGACCGGCTCGGTCTGCTGCCGTTGACGCCCGGCCCCGCCGAGCGCACCCGCCGCCAGGAGGTCACCGGGGTCGCCGAGTGTGCGTCGGCCGCGCCGGAGGTGAAGGCCGGCAACCTGGTCTGTATGCGCGAGATGGGCTGGCGGGCGGCGGGCGCACCAGGTGCGTTCGTCGCCGCGATCCGCAGGCGTGGAGTGTGCGCCGTGGTGGTCGACACTGATGATCGTTGTCTGACAGCGGAGTTCGTCTCGGCATGTGTGCAGCAGGGCGTGCCGATCTACATGCTGCCCAAGGGGTGCCGGTTCGACGACATCCGGGCACTGTTCGACGAGGCCCAGCCGCAGGCTGTCGAGGAGTCCGACCCGGACCCGGTTACCGTGATCGCCGACCTGCTCGACTCGTTCCGCCGCAGGTCCTCGATCTTCGGGGCGGTGGTCCTCGACGGAGCGGTCCTCGTGGCGCCGTCACAGGAGCCCGATCTGGGACTGTTGGCCAAGACGGTCGCCCTTCCGGCGGCGGCCATGCATGCGATCCCGGGAATCGCTGCGGCGCTGAACATCACCCTGCCCCGGTCGAAGGCCGCGCTGGCGCTGTCGAATCCGGAGCGGCGGCCGCTGGAGCCGGCCCGGGTGCGCAAACTGGTCCACGACCTCGACGCCGCGACGTACGTCCTGAAGGCCCAGCGGCTGATGCGTAGGCCGCTAGAGGCGGTGCTGGTGCGCGAGCTGCTCGAGGCCCGGCTGCCGGCCTCCGCGATGGAGCCGTGGGTCGAGTCGTTCGGATACGTGTCCGGCGACCGCGTGCACTCGGTTGCGGTAATCGTCGACGAGCAGGCGGCCATCACACCGTCCCGGGTCGTCGAGGCCCTACACGACCTGGGTGCCGCCGCCGGGTTGTCGACGATCGCGGCCGCGTACGGGTCGTCGGCCTATGCCCTGGTCAAAACGGGAACCGAGAAGGAACCGCAGGCGCCGTCGCGCGGTGACTTCGGCCGGCAGATGAAGGTCTTCGAGGAACTCTTCGTCGCGCGTCATCCCGGTCTGGCGGTAGGCGGCAGTTCCTACCTCATCCGCGGTAGCGACGATCTCATGAGAGGCCTGATCAACGCCCGTCAGATGGCCGAGCGGCGGTCCCGGTCCCGCGACGCTGGGTCGGTCGGAGTGGTCCTGCCGGTCCCCTTCGCGGCCACCCTTCTCGCCGGCGATCCCGAACGCGCCCGGGCGCTTCACCGGTCGCTGCTCGGACCCGTTGCCGCATACGACCGGGAGAAGGACACGAACTACGTGTCCACGCTGCAGACTTTCTTCGCCCTCGACTGCAGCTCGGGCGCGACCGCCAACGAGCTCGGCATCCACATCAACACGCTGCGCTATCGGCTGTCGCGGATCGAGAAACTGACCGGCCGGGGCCTGCAGACGATGGCCGACCGGACCGACTACTACCTCGCGCTATGTCTCGGCGAGGCGGCCCGAGGCCGGGTCGACCGCGGCGGGGAAGTCGCTCCCTGACCACCAGGGATCAGGCAGCCGCGCGTCGAACTCCCGGATGACGGAGTATCGGCCGTGCTCGGCACGGCCGATGTAGGCCGGATGCGCGCTGTAGTGGTTGGCGCGGAAGAAGAACGGCGCCCCCTCGGGGCTGTCGTCGAAGCGGATCCCGATCAGCGCGCGCGACAGGTCGTCGTGGTCGAGCGATCCCGCCGTCTCCGCCGCGAGCGCGAGGGCGTGCACCGCGTTGAACGCGCCGACCTGGACCGCGTGACTCCAGACCTGTCCGCGGACCTCGAGCAGCTGCCGCCGGTAGTCGGCGTTCACGCCCGAGGACAGGCCGGAAAAGTAGGTCGCGACCATGTAGTGTCCGTCGCTCACCTCGGTGGGCATGTGGGCGAGATCGAGTTCGGTGGTGACCGTCGCGGCGATGGGCGTGGTCTCGGCGGTGAATCCCGCGAGATGGTACTGGGTGTAGAACGCGGTGGTCGAGTCGGTACTTACCAGGTTGGAAATGACGACCGAGGGCTGCTTGGCCGCGATGTCATCGATGATCGCCTCGAACCGGGTCTCGCCGATCGGACTGTATCGATCGCCCACCACCTCGATCCCGAGCCGCCCGGCGAGCCGGCGGATCGCCTCGGACAGCACCCGCGGATAGATGTAGTCCGATCCGACCACGTACACACGCCGGCCTAGCGTGTCGGCGATCCACGCGAGGTAGTCGGCGATGTACTGATTCGGGGCCGCACCGCAGTAGAAGATGCGGGGATCGGTCTCCTCACCCTCGAAGTAGGTGGGGTACATGAGCAGGGTCGAGTTGGAGTGGATCGCCGGTATCAGGGCCAACCGGGCGGCCGAAGTGTACCCGCCGACGATGGCGTCGACGTTCTCGACCCGGCACAGGTGGTCCACGCCGCGCGCAGTCGAGGAGACCTCGGACTGGTCGTCGTAGATCGCGACCTCGATAGCGCAGCCCAGAACGCCTCCGCGGGCATTGATCTGATGCACGGCCAGCATTGCGCCGTCGAGGATCGACTGCTCCATCTCGGCCTGGACACCCGACAGTGAGTAGAGCATCCCGAGTTTCACGTCGGTTCCCCATTGACACGGTCGGTCTGCATGGGTGCCACTATGCCAGCTACGGCCTCGGCCTGCTGTGGTGCGTTTCGCCACGGTGCCGGACGTGCCGCCGCCGGACCAGATCGGTGCCGGAGGCTGCGTTCGCGGTCAGTGCCCGGTGATCTCCTTCGCCGAATGCCCGATCGTCACGTCGTCGCCCGACATAATCCGCATGAACTCGCGCTGTTCGGCCATCCCGCGGATCGCGGCGCGCTCGCGCCCGCCGGGCCGCAACGCGGCGACCGATCGGACGAGGTTGATCGGCAACCGCATCAGCGGATACCACGGGAACACGAACGGCAACCCCAGCGTCCGCATCGCCTTCGGCCCCAGGAAACCGCTGGTGACCGAGAGATGCTGCGACCGTGCGATCTTGCGACGCAGCGTCGGGAACCGCCGGTAGTTCCACTGGTATGTGTCGTCGCCCATCGGGATCGACAGCCGGCGCGTGGTCTCGTCGGGTGTGGAGAGCACGTACGACGTGTGGTACAGCACGCGGATCGCGTCGCGGAAGTCGCGCGGCAGGAACTCGTCATCGACGCCGAGCAGCCAGCCGGTGTACCGGGTCAGGTGTGCGACGGCGTCATATTCGCTGGGGCGGTAGACGATTCCCATCATGATCGCACCGACGCTGGGCGACACCAGCGCTCCGACGAGCGTCGCGGCCATGTCGGTCTGGTTGATCGGCAGACCCCACTTGTCGGAATCCCAGTCGTCCATCTGTGCGACGTGGCGCCGCACGATGGCGTGGATCAGCCGCACCCGCAATGTCGACTTGTATCCGATTCCCTGTGGGCGCAAACCGTTTTCGGTGATCACGTCGGTGGCCCACCGGGTGGTCTCGGCGAACCGCCGGTTGGAACCCTTCTCCAGGGCTCCGGTCCGCAGCAGGGTCTGGTTGAAGCCGGAGAACTGGTAGCCGCCGAGCAGCGCGACGTCACGCGCGATGTACAGGCCGTCGGCGCCGCCGCTGCGCATGACGCGGGCGCCCTCCTCGATGATCTCGCGGTTCACCCAGCCCGGGACCCTCTCGTAGATCTCGAAGAACTCGCGCAGCGGGGCCGGCGCGTCGGGGATCGACGCGATGCCGTTCTCCAGAGCCCGTTCGAAGAGCGGGCGCGCCGACTTCATGCCCACCGAGTACATCCACTCGACCAGGCGGTCGGCGTCCTCGTCGCCGACGTTGAGCAACTCGCCGAGGTGCCTGAACAGTTCCCGGTTCGGTTTCCGCAGGCCGAGCATCGGGCCGACGAGGCGCAGCCCGATCGGAATCTCGCAGAGACGGTCCGGGTGGCGCTGGGGGATCTTCGGCGCAGGGGACCTCGGCGCGGTGGGCTCATCTGATGCGGCGGTTGCCGTCCGCGACGTCGCGGCGGCGAGCGGTGACGTGGTCATCGGACGGACTCCGATCGTTCTGGGCGTCTGACCCGGTTTCTGGCTACACCTGTTACCAAAAACGTTAGGCCCATGGATGGTCGCTGTCAATGAGACGATTGAAGCATACCGTCCCAAAGGGCAGGTCGGCGCCGCCCGGAGGTCGAGGTCGCCGAGGTCAGACGCTGATCTGCTCCACCGCGAAGCTCAGTCCCTCGCCGGCGAGCAGGGTCAGGTAGCTGGGGTGCTCGGGATCGAGGACCAGGCGCTGCTCGCGGCGGCCACGCGCCTTGATGAGGTCCGGAACCACCGTCAGATACCGCGGCGTGCTCCCTGCGTAGACGTCGACGCGGAGCCGGTGACCTGGTTGCAGCACGGCGTCGGTGGGCACCAGGTCGACGTCGATGCGGATCGGCTCGTCGGCGGGGACCGGCAACTTCCGCTTGCGCGACAGGTAGTGGTGCGCAGACAGGAGGCTGCCGTCGGAGGCGTAGACCGACCTGCTCCGGTCCAGCGCCCGGTTCGACGCCGAGAGAGCGCCGTTGGTCAGCACGGTCGACGTCCCGTCGGGCGCGACGTCGTTGACGGTGACCGCCCAGATCGCCTCGTGCGCATGGGTCGCCACGTTGAGGCGTAGGTTCATCGCGCCGCTGATCGGGGTCGCCACCGACACCGGGGGAGTGGTGAACGACAGCGCGCCGTGCTCCTGGAACCGCGCGTCCTTCGACCAGTCGCCGCCCAGGACCAGGGTCGCGCCTGCGGTCACCTGCGTCATGTCCCGGGACCGCAGGCCGCGGTTGTCCGGGCGGACGTGCAGCGACGAAACCCCCTGCGCAGGAGACGGTCTGAGGGACCCGTCGTGGACGGCGTGGTCGGCGGTCGACGACGGTTCGGGCGTCAGGTACAGCCGGGTCGGCTCGACACCGGGCCGTGGGAAGCTCTGGCCCGACGTCCACTGGCCGCCCTGTTGGCGCATGGTGACCGGACCGTAGTACTCGATGCCGTTGCGATGGCCTTTGAGCCAGCGGTCGAACCAGGCGCGCTCGAGGACGTCGAGCCGCGGCGGTGCGGCGTGCCCGCCGAAACCGGAACCCACGTCGAGGTGATAGCCGTCGCCGACGATCATCTGCTTGCGGCCCGGTTCCATCTGCAGGCGTTCGTAGACGCCGGTGGCGCTGCGGCCGAACAGGTCATGCCACGCGCCGACGGTGAAGGTCGGCGCCTCGATCCGCGACACGACCGGGTCGCGCACATCGAAGTACGGGTCGTCGAAGATGCGCGGGTCCCGCGCGGTGAGGAAACCCCAGAGGAGGGAGGGGATCTCCGTGGCCGGCGACTTGATCCGGTCGATCGCCCAGCGCAGTGCGTCGCCGCGGAGGATGTCGCGGAGGACGTTGGCGGGGTTCGGCACCCACTTGAGCGCGTTCACCGCGCTCAGCCATACCGGGATGAACGCCGACGGCATGCCGCCGGTGATGTAGATGTCGCGCACGATGTCGTCACAGCCCTCGACCGCGAACACCGCCTTCAGCTGGGGCGGGCGCTTGTCCGCGGCCTGCAGCGAGTTGATCGCCGAATACGACCACCCCGCCAGGCCCACCGTGCCGTCGCACCACTCCTGTTCGCTGACCCAGTCGATGATCTCGACCGAATCCTGCTGCTCGCGCGGGCCCAGGATCTCCCACTTGCCGTGGCTCGCACCGGTTCCGCGGACGTCGACGACGACCTGCACGTAACCGCTGCGCACCAGGTTCCGGTTGATGCCGAAGACGTCGAAGACCCCGCCGGACAGTGTCTTGGTGAGCGTGGTGAGGCCCTCGAGGGCGGTGCCCGACGCGTCGATCGACCGCGATGCGTTGTGCAGCGCCTTGCCGATCACCGGGGCGTGCAGGGTCTGGTCGATGAAGTCGATCGCGGCGCGGTTGTACGGGTTGATGTTGATGATCGCCGGATACGGCGTCAGCACCGTCTGTCCGAAGCGGTTCGCCGGGCGGATCACGGTGGCCTTCAGGACGACCCCGTCGCTCATCCGGATCGATACGTCGCGGTCGATGTTCACGCGGGGGTAGAGCTGCTTGCCGTCGACCTGTTCGCGCCAGCGGATGCCGTCGGCGCCGCCCGTGGGATCGCCGAGGGGGAGCGTGCCGAAGTGGGGTGCGTCGATCGCGCGGCGCGACCGAACCGGGCGAGGCCGTTCCGCCGGATCCAGCTGGTACGTCATGGTGCATACCCCTGCCTGGGGTGAGATGCCGCGCCGCGGTACCGATGGTCGTGATGGCCGGGTGGACACCGACACCCCGTCGTGTCGGTCGTGAGTTCCCATGTCCTACATCGCCAGAAGAGCCCGATGTGGTACACATCACTCACTCGTTCGCTGAAGGATAACTCAGCGCGTGTGTCGGATGGCTAACCGGGCGGCGTCGGTTCGGCCATCAGAGGTCTACGGCCGGTCACGTTCTGGTAGCGCGAGGTCGATCGCGGCCGCCGCCTCGAGGACCATCCACGCCGACAACTGCACGGACAGGTCCCGCTCCGGGATCTCCGACGGGTTGACCGCACCCCCGACGAACTGCGCTTTCGTGCCCTTGTTGCGCGGGATGGCCGCCTTGGCACGCCAGTCGCTGGAGAACACCACCGACCCCCCGGTCTCGGTCCGGTTGGACCACGCGGCGTCGGCGCTCGAGATCACGATCCGTGCAGCCCGCGATCGCAATTCATCCGAACCGTCGACCTCGGGGAGGTCGGTCGCGAGCAGTGCGAGGTAGCGGGCCAGGATGCCGTGGAAGAGGCCGCCGTCACCACCGCCGCCGCCCCGGATGACCCCGTCGACGCAGGAGTGCTTCTCGACGGCGGTGAGCAACCGGGCGAGCCGGTCGAGATGACGCCGGTCGCCGGTGCCGCGGAAGGCCTCGAGCTCGGCGCCGAGGACGACGCCCTGACAATAGGTGTACGTACCGGTCTCCGGTGTCAGCGAACCGTCGGGCTGCCGGCGAAGGCCGTCGATGACGAGATGCGTCTTCGGGTCGATGAGGTTGGCGTCCATCCAGTCGCACATCGCGACCGCGCGGTCGAGGTGTCCGGTGCGTGCCAGCAGGATCGCGGCCGGCCCGTTCGCGGGGGCGTTGAAGAAGCGGTCCATCGTGCGCCACGGGATGCCGCCGCCCTCCTCGGGCACCCAGGCGTCGAGCATGCGGCGGGTGAGGACCTCCAGCCCGCGCCGGTGGGACAGGTCCAGGTGCCGGTCGGCGCGTTCGATCGCCAGCCCCAGCCAGGCCATGTCGTCGTAGTAGTTGTTCGTCCACCTGCCGCCGTTGCGGACCCGGATGCCCCGGAGGAGTCGGTTGACGTCGTCGGCGACCTCGGGGTCGAAGCTGCGGTCGCCGTACCCCGATCCGCCAGGACGGTGGATCGCCGCGTCGACGAGCAGATCGACGAGGTGCGCATGCCACCAGTAGTGCCAGGATCCGAAGCGTGCCTGCAGGAACCCGATGGGCCAGGCCACCGCGGCGGCGCGGGTTGCGGGCAACCAGAACGCGCGTTGCAGGTGACGCGCGGTGATCGCGTCCATCGCGACCTGCGCGCGCTCGTTGGGGTCGTGTACGGCCGGCGATTTGGAATGTTCCCCCACGACCACGTAGCCTAGTCCTCGATGTGATGCACACCCGTGTGTCGTATCGGTTCAACCAGAGACCGTCGGTCGTCGGGATTTCCCGAACGAAGGCGCGACGCAGGTCGCCGGCCCACGCAGGATGAACGAGGAATGTACTTACCACGCCCTTTGGGTGTGCGTGTGTTCACGCCCCGTGCCTGTGTGCCGGGGCGTTCGTCGTTTCACGCGCCTTTGATCGCCTCCACGGCCCGTCGCTCAGTTGAACCCGACCAACTCATAGTGACGAGGAGAGGAGGCGAAGTATGGCCAAGCCCGAAAAGGTCACCGCTGTTGCGGAGATCGCGGAGCAGTTCAAGGGCTCCACGGCGGCAGTCATCACGGAATACCGTGGTCTGACTGTCCCGCAGATCTCTGAGCTGCGACGTTCCCTCGGTGAGGGTGCAACCTACTCCGTCGCCAAGAACACCCTGGTGAAGCGTGCCGCTGCTGAGGCGGGCGTGGAAGGGCTCGACGAGCTGTTCACCGGTCCGACCGCCATCGCCTTCATCGAGGGTGAGCCGGTCGTGGCCGCAAAGGCGATCAAGAACTTCGCCAAGGACAACAAGGCTCTGGTCATCAAGGGCGGGTACATGGACGGCAAGCCGCTGTCCGTGGCCGAGATCGAGCAGATCGCCGACCTTGAGACCCGTGAGGTCTTGCTGGCCAAGCTCGCCGGTGCCATGAAGGGCAACTTGGCAAAGGCCGCCGGCCTGTTCAACCAGCCGGCATCGCAGGTCGCGCGTCTCGCTGCGGCCCTGCAGGACAAGAAGAACGAAGCCGGCGAGTAATTCGCCGCACCCACAGCTATCCCCGAACCGTACGGGGATGTGAAACCAACCCCCGTACGGGGACTGACAGGAAGGACGCCGATCATGGCGAAGCTCACCGCTGACGAGCTCATCGAGCAGTTCAAGGAACTGACCCTGCTGGAGCTCAGCGAGTTCGTGAAGAAGTTCGAAGAGGTCTTCGAGGTCACCGCGGCCGCTCCGGTCGCCGTTGCCGCTGCCGGTGCTCCGGCTGCTGCCGGTGGCGCCGACGCCGCTGCCGAGCAGGACGAGTTCGACGTCGTGCTCGAGTCGGCCGGCGACAAGAAGATCCAGGTCATCAAGGTCGTCCGCGAGGTCGTCTCGGGCCTGGGCCTGAAGGAGGCCAAGGACCTCGTCGAGTCGGCTCCGAAGCCGCTGCTCGAGAAGGTCAGCAAGGAAGACGCCGAGGCTGCCAAGGCCAAGCTCGAAGAGGCCGGCGCCAAGATCACCCTCAAGTAAGACTCTCTTACTTCTCGCGAGCCCGGGACGGCGTTGCTGTCCCGGGCTCGTTGGTGTCCGGGGGTCTTCTTGCCGCCGGATTCGGCCGACAGACGCTCTCGATCGCCGATGAAACCGAATCGGCCCGTGGCTGCGTCATCGGCCCGTGGCTGCGTCCAAGCCATCACGTCCAAGCCATCACGTCCGAGCCATCACGTCCGAGCGTCATCTCGAGTTCCCCACGGAGATTCCCGACCGACGGATACGGGCACGTATTCCGCGAGGCGACACACTGCGGCTGGGCGCCGCCGACGACGTCGTGAGTCCAACGGTGCGGCAAGGGCGGCTGACGAAGGCCGGCCCCCGGTGTGGTTCGCGGCCACACCCGTCCTGGAGGGCGCCGAGAACGCAGCGCGCCTGCATCGGGGTCGTTCCCACGCCGCTTCCACGTCCGGTCGCGACCGCGGTGTCTCGACGCTCGGCCGCTTCGGGTGTCTCGATGGATGCCTACACGCAGGTGTTCGCGCTCGGTCGATGTGGCCGTGGCGGGTGATCTCGGGCTATCGCTGGTCGTGTTCGACGCCGCGCTGCGGAGGGCGCGGACGCGGCCTCGATGCCCCGGCTCGTCGAGGATCGGGAGTGCGGAACATCGCCATCGGCCGCCGCCTGCAGTCGCTCGCCGATGCCCGGTCGGAGAGCGTGGACGAGTGACGCAGCCGCGTCCGCGACACCGCTCCGGAGCGGCGACTCCGATCGATGTCGGCTGCGTGAAATGAGGTCCTTCGAAGTGACCTGGGACTCTGCGTCCGTCGTCACAGGGGAGTGCTGCCCCCGACTTTCCTCACCAGAAATCATCCGCTAATGTTCTCGACGCAACGGAGGTTACCGACTGGTAGCTTCCGTGCCCGCCAACGCTGTGTGAAGCCGGTCGCGTTGTGGGGGGTCGCCGTTCGGTTACAGTGACCCCAACCACAAATGCAACCGGTTGGTGTGCGGACACACCGTGGCCGCATTCGGGGGCAGCGATCGTCTGGAGGAAGTTGTGGGTGTTGAGGTCAGTGTCGAGGGGCTCACCAAGTCTTTCGGCTCGCAGAACATCTGGCGCGATGTCACGTTGACCCTGCCGGAGGGTGAGGTGTCGGCGCTGCTGGGTCCGTCGGGTACCGGTAAGTCGGTGTTCCTGAAGACCCTGATCGGTCTGCTGCATCCGGAGCAGGGGTCGGTGATCATCGACGGCACCGACATCACCAAGTGCTCGGCCAAGGAACTGTACGAGATCCGCAAGCTGTTCGGTGTTCTCTTCCAGGACGGTGCGCTGTTCGGCTCGATGAGCCTGTACGACAACATCGCGTTCCCGCTTCGTGAGCACACGAAGAAGAAGGAACACGAGATCCGCGACATCGTGATGGAGAAGATCGATCTGGTCGGTCTGACCGGTGCGGAGGACAAGCTCCCCGGTGAGATCTCCGGTGGTATGCGCAAGCGTGCCGGCCTGGCGCGCGCGTTGGTGCTGGATCCGCAGATCATCCTGTGTGACGAGCCGGACTCGGGTCTGGATCCCGTTCGTACTGCGTATATCTCGCAGTTGTTGATCGACATCAATGCGCAGATCGACGCGACGATCCTGATCGTGACGCACAACATCAACATCGCGCGGACGATCCCGGACAACATCGGCATGCTGTTCCGCAAGGAGCTGGTGATGTTCGGTCCACGTGAGCAGTTGCTGACCTCGGAGCAGCCGGTGGTCAAGCAGTTCCTGGCCGGTGACCGGTTCGGTCCGATCGGTATGTCCGAGGAGAAGGACGAGGCGGTCCAGAAGCAGGAAGAGGCGATGCAGGCCGCGGGTATCTCCGGTGGTGGTACCAAGGAGGACTTCACCGAGATCATTCCGCAGGTGCAGCCGAATCCGGGTATGCCCGAGCGCAAGGCGGTCAAGCGGCACCGTGAGCGTGTGATGGCGATGCTGCACACCCTTCCCCCGCAGGCGCAGGAGGCGATCCTGCGCAGCATGGAAGAGGAAGACCGAATCCGCGCCGAGAGCGACGCCCACGCCAACAACATGGCCGCCGCAGGCAACGAGTGGACCACCGCCCCGACCGGCAATGTCGCGGTCGCGGAGGCCAAGACAGACGTGATCGACTACGCGGGCAACGACGCGCCCACCGAGCAGTGGCAGACTCCGGACCCGCTGACCAAGCACAGTCATCGTGCGGCTGACGGCAACGAAGGGCGGACAACCTAAGGATGACAAGTGCCACCACGCGTGGCGTCGACCGAATCGCGAAAGCCGGTTCCGGTGCCCTCGCACAGACCGGCAATATCGTTCAGCTGTTCGTCGATGTTGCACGCCAGACCTTTGTGCGCCCGTTTCAGTGGCGGGAGTTCATCCAGCAGGCGTGGTTCATCGCCAGTGTGACGATCCTGCCCACGGCGCTTATCGCGATTCCGTTCGGCGCGATCGTGTCGCTGCAGACGGGTTCGCTCATCAAGCAGCTCGGCGCCGAGTCGTACACCGGTGCGGCGAGCGTGCTGGTCGTCATCCAGCAGGGCTCGCCCCTGGTGACGTCGCTGCTCATCGCGGGTGCGGCCGGTTCGGCGGTGGCCGCCGACCTCGGTTCGCGCACCATCCGCGAGGAGATCGACGCCATGGAGGTGCTGGGCATCAACCCGATCCAGCGCCTGGTCGTGCCCCGCGTGCTGGCCATGGTCCTCGTCGCGATGCTGCTCAACGGCCTCGTCGCGGTCATCGGCATCGGTGGTGGCTACTTCTTCAACGTCGTGGTGCAGGGCGGCACCCCGGGCGCCTACCTCGCGTCCTTCGGCGCCCTGGCCCAGCTGCCCGACCTGTACGTCTCGACCCTCAAGGCAGCGGTCTTCGGTGTCCTCGCGGGCGTCGTGGCGGCCTACAAGGGCCTCAATCCCAAGGGCGGGCCGAAGGGTGTGGGTGACGCGGTCAACCAGAGCGTCGTCATCACCTTCCTGCTGCTGTTCCTCGCAAACCTGATCATCACGGCGGTCTACCTGCAGGTCGTCCCGCCGAAGGGGAGCTAGACGTGACCGAACCCGGCGGCGGCGTGACGATCGCCAAGAGCAGGCCCGAGTACTACATGTACGAGGCCCGCAAGCAGCTCGGAAAGCCGTTGAAGGTGCTCGACGGCGCCGGCGAGCAGATGTCGTTCTACGGACGCACGCTCGCGTGGATGCCGAAGACGCTGGTGCACTACACCCGCGAGGTGCTGCGTCTCCTCGCCGAGGTGGCGTTCGGCTCCGGTGGCCTCGCTGTCATCGGCGGCACCATCGGCGTGATGGTGCTGATGTCCGGCTTCACCGGCGTCGTCGTCGGCCTGCAGGGCTATGCGGCCCTCGACCAGATCGGTTCGCAGGCCCTCACCGGCTTCCTGTCGGCGTATGTCAACACCCGTGAGGTCGCTCCGCTCGTCGCGGGCCTCGCCCTGTCGGCGACCGTCGGTTGCGGCTTCACCGCGCAGCTCGGCGCCATGCGCATCTCCGAGGAGATCGACGCGCTGGAGACGATGGCCGTGCCGTCGATCCCGTTCCTGGTGTCCACGCGCGTCATCGCCGGCTTCATCGCCGTCATCCCGCTGTACGTCCTGGGCCTGCTGTCGGCGTACCTCGCCTCCCGCGTGGTCACGACCGTGTTCAACGGCCAGTCCGGCGGCTCCTACGATCACTACTTCAATCTGTTCCTGCCGCCGGTCGACGTGCTGTGGTCGTTCGGCAAGGTGCTGGTATTCGCCTTCGTGATCATCCTGGTGCACTGCTACTACGGCTTCTACGCGTCGGGCGGACCCGCGGGCGTGGGCGTGGCCGTGGGTCACGCGGTCCGGGCTGCTCTGGTCCTGATCGCGGTCCTCGACTTCTTCCTGGGCCTCGCGATCTGGGGCACCACCACGACCGTGAGAGTGGGAGGTTAGCGATGGAGGTGCTGCGCCGACGACTGCTCGGCCTGGTGTTCTTCGTCGTGGTCGCGCTCTTCCTGACGGCCACCATCACGAAGTTCAACAAGACATTCCAGGACTTCACCGACGTCACCCTGATCACCGATTCGACGGGCAACGCGCTTCCGGCCAACGCCGACGTCAAGGCGCGCGGCATGGTCGTCGGTGAGGTGCGCGACGTGAAGCCTGCGCCCGACGGGTCCGTCGAGGTCGTGCTCGGCCTCGACCCCGACAAGGCGAAGGAACTGTCGGCGAAGACGACCGCGCGCATCCTGCCGAAGACCCTCTTCGGCGAGCGCTACGTCGCACTCCAGGTGCCCGAGGACAACAACGGCCCGACGCTGCACGACGGCTCGACCATCGAGACCGACCGCAGCGGCAACGCGCTCGAGGTCCAGCAGTTGTTCGACAAGCTGCTCCCGGTCCTCGAGGCGATCCCGCCGCAGGACCTCAACTCGACGTTGACCGCGCTGTCGCAGGCGCTGTCGGGCCGCGGTGAGCAGCTCGGCGTCACACTCGAAGAGCTCGACAAGATCTTCGGCGAGATCAACGAGAACATGCCCGACCTCGAGGGCACGCTCGAAGGACTCGCGACGTTCTCGCAGACCTACTCGCAGGCACTGCCGGACGTCATCGACGCGCTCGACTCGTTCCGCACCACCTCGAACACCTTCGTCGAGCGGCAGGGCGATCTCCGGACGCTCATCTCGACGCTCGGAGTGGCCTCCGACGACGCCACACGCTGGCTGCGGCAGAACCGCACCGACCTGATCGACCTGTTCGTCGACTCCGAAGAACTGCTCGTCGGACTCGCCAAGCAGTCGCCGACCTTCGTGTGCACGTTCCGCAACTTCGCGGGCCTCATCCCGGAGTCGCGCGTCATCGTCGGCGAGGGCACCAAGAACCCGGGTGTGCGAGTGAACCTGCAGTTCGTCAACCCCCGTGGCCGCTATCTACCGAACCAGGACGAACCACGCTTCATGGACCTCGATCCTCCCGCCGTGTGCTACGAGCCCGCGACCAACGGCCGCCCGTTCCCGCAGTACCCGGGCGGCGGTCTCGCCGACGGCAGCTACCAGCCGCCGTCACGCAACCCGGGTCCGCGCAACGTCAAGCAGCTGCCGCAGCCGCAGTTCAGCGGCGTCCCGGCCGGCACGGTGAAACCGAACCCGTTCGATGACCCCGACTACCGCAAGCAGTTGCAGGTGATCTACGGCGCGACCACCGGTCAGGCGCCGGAGGAGGTGCCCACCTGGGTCACCATGATCGCCGGCGGCGCGCTGCAGGGAGCGAAGGTCGACATCAAATGAAGTCGATCGCCGCACCCCTGACGAAGCTCATCATCTTCGCGGTCGTCACGGTCGTCACCACCAGCCTGCTCGCGATCACCATCGCGAACGCCGGCGGCGACGGTGACGCGAAGTTCAAGGCCGTCTTCGACGACGCGACCCTGCTCAACCCGGGCGACGACGTGCGCATCGCCGGCGTCCGCGTGGGCCAGGTCGACAGCGTCGAGGTCTACGACCGGAACAAGGCGATGGTGACGTTCAACGTCGACCGCGACCGCCTGCCGGATGGCACCCAGCTCTACATCCGCTACCGCAACCTGACCGGCCTGCGGTACCTCGCGCTCGAGCGCGGGGCCGGCGACCCGTCGAAGACAGTCCCCCAGGGCCACACCTTCGGCCTCGGTGACGACGACACCTCGACGCACCCGCCGGTGAACCTGACCGCGCTGTTCAACGGGTTCCGGCCGCTGTTCCAGCAGCTGTCGGCCGACGACGTGAACAAGCTGGCCGAACAGATCATGAAGGTCTTCGACGGGCAGGGCGGTTCCATCACCCGGCTGGTCAGCGACACCGCGGACCTGACCAACGCGATCGCCGACAAGGACAAGGTCATCGGCGAGCTCATCGGCAACCTGACCAAGGTCCTCGACACCGTCAACCGCAACGACGAGCAGTTCACCAGTCTTCTCGACAACACCGAGAAGCTCGTGACCGGACTTGCGGCACAACGCGGTTCGGTGGGCTCGGCGATCAGCTCGGTGTCGAATCTGACCTCGGTGACCGCGAACATCCTGGGTCAGACCCGACCGTCGATCCAGGGCGACATCGCCGGACTGAAGTCGCTCGCCGACGAGATCAACAAGCGCAACGACGACATCGAGGAGACCCTGACCAATCTCCCGGTGAAGCTGCAGAAGGTCGGACGGGCCGCCACCTTCGGCTCCTGGTTCCAGTTCTACCTGTGCGGCATCGACGTCGTCGCCGGCAACGGCAAGTCTCCGCTGCTGACCCAGCCGCTGGTCCCGTTGCCCGATATCAACCATGTCCTGTACACCAGCGCGGCGACCCGCTGCTGGGCCGACGAGAAGCCAGGGGGGTGACCCAGATGGCAGACGAGAACAGCACGAACGACGCCGGTGAGACCGGCGCCGCACAGCAGTCCGAGCAGCACCCCCATCGCCGTTTCGCGGGGCGGCGCAGCCCGGTCAGCATCGGCGCCATCGGCATCCTCATCATGGTGATGATGGGCCTGAGTGCCTTCTATCTGACCGACGTCCCGCTGCTGGGCGCGGGCGCGCGCTACACCGCGAAGTTCACCGAGGCCGCCGGACTGCGTCCCGGCAACGAGGTGCGCGTCGCGGGCGTGAAGGTCGGCGAGGTCGACAGCGTGAAACTCAACGGTGACCGCGTCGACGTCACCTTCAAGGTGCAGGACACCTGGATCGGTGACCAGACCCAGGCGTCGATCCAGATCAAGACGATCCTCGGTCAGAAGTACCTGGCGCTGAATCCGCGCGGCAGTAAGCCGGCCGATCCCGACGTCCCGCTGACCGACACGGTCGCGCCGTACGACGTGATCGAGGCGTTCTCCGCGGCGGCCGAGCAGATCGAGGACTTCGACAACAAGCAACTCGCCGATTCGATGCGGGTCCTGTCGGACGCCTTCTCGGGCACTCCGGCCAACGCCGGTCCCGCGCTCGAAGGCCTGGCGCGACTGTCGAACACCATCGCCAGCCGCGACCAGGAGGTGCAGAAGCTCCTCGACGCGACCAAGCAGACCTCGAAGATCCTGGCCGACCGCAACGAGGAGTTCGTGCGCCTCATCGGCGGTGCGGGCCAACTCCTCGACGAGTTGAACAAGCGGCAGCAGTCGATCTCCGCGCTGCTCGCGTCCACGACCAGCCTCGGCGACTCGCTGAGCGGCATCGTCCGCGACAACGAGGAGCAGATCGGGCCGGCTCTCGACGCACTGAAGGGCGTGAACGAACTGCTGACCCGTCAGAACCAGAACATCCGCGACACGATCAAGTACATGGCGCCGTTCTACCGGCTCTACGCCAACGTGCTCGGCAACGGTCGCTGGTTCGACCAGGTCGTCGTGAACCTGCTGCCGCCGGCGCTGCCGCAACAGAACACCACGCGGCCGCCGAACAAGAAGGTCATGGAGAACAACGGCGGAACGGGGGCAGGCTGATGACGGCACCAGATCTGACGCAGACCGCCGGCCCGGGCCGTTGGTTCACCCCGCGGCACATCGTGGTCACGGTTTTCGCGATCATCGTCGCGCTGGTCGTGGCGGGTGTGGGCTGGTGGGCGTTCTCGAACATCGGCACCACCAAGATCACCGCGACCTTCAAGAGCACCGTCGGCATCTACTCCGGTTCCGACGTGCGCATCCTCGGTGTGGCCGTCGGCAAGGTGGATTCGGTGGAGCCGCAGGGTGACAAGGTCAAGGTCACGATGACCGTCGACCGCGGCATCACCCTCCCCGAGGACGTCCGCGCGGTGCAGGTGATCCCGTCGGTCGTCGCCGACCGTTTCGTGCAGCTCACCCCGGCCTACTCCGGTGGGCCGAAGGCGCCGCGCGACATCACCCTCGGCGAGGACAAGACGATGGTGCCGGTGGAGGTCGACGAGCTCTACCGCAGCGTGAAGGAGCTGTCCGACGCCCTCGGTCCCGACGGCGCGAACAAGACCGACGGCACCGGCCGCGTGGGTGCGGTGAGCGAGCTCGTCGCGACCGGCGCGGCGAACCTGCAGGGCAACGGCGAGAAGCTCGGCGCGGCCATCGAGAACCTGTCGAAGGCGTCCACCACGCTGAGCGATTCGCGCGGCAACCTGTTCGACACCGTCAAGAACCTCAACACCTTCGTCGGTGCGCTGCGCGAGAACGACGCCCAGGTGCGTCAGTTCAACTCGCAGATGGCGTCGTTCAACCAGTTCCTCGCCGGCGAGCGCCAGCAGCTCGCGTCCTCGCTGAACAAGCTGTCGATCGCCCTGGGCGACGTGGCGGAGTTCCTCGAGGACAACCGCGAGCAGATCGGCGAGACGGTCCGCGACCTCAAGCCGACCACGCAGGCACTGCTCGACGAGAAGACCCACCTCAAGGAGGTCCTGACCGTCCTTCCGCTGGCGATGAACAACCTGATCAACGCCTACAACGCGGAGTCGGGCACGCTCGACCTGCGCCTGACGATCCCGGATCTGCAGGACCTGATCGGGGCCCAGTGCCGCCTGCTCGACCTCGGGCAGTTGCTGCCGGGCAACCCCCAGGCGACGCAGTTCTCCAACACCCTGCGTCCGCTGATCAACCAGTGTGAGGCGGTCGGCAAGCAGATCACCGACGGTGTGCTCGAGCCGATGCTGCCGGTGCTGCCCTTCGGCATCATGAGCGGCAACAAGCTCCAGAAGTACCCGGTGCCCGGCACGGTCCCCGGCAACCCGGACCCGCAGATCAACACGCCTGCGCCGTCGTCGGCGCGGAAGTCGACACCGAGGCCGGCGCCGTCCTCGAAGTCGCCGACCTCCAAGACGCCGGCGTCGAAGTCCGCGACCCCGACCACGAGCGCACCCCGGGGAGGCAACTGATGAACCGACGGTCCATGCGTATGGCGCTGGCCGGCGCGGTGCTCTCGTTGACGGTGATGGTGTCGGGCTGCATGTCCGGCGGCATCCAGTCGATCCCGCTCCCCGGCGGCGTCGACACCGGGTCGAACCCGCGCACCTACAAGATCCAGTTCGACGACGTGCTCGACCTGGTGCCGCAGTCGATGGTGAAGCAGAACGGCATCCCCGTCGGCCGCGTCACCAAGGTCGAGGTGCCGAAGGACGCCTGGTATGCCCAGGTCACGGTCCAGGTGAAGAACAGCGTCGATCTGTCCGACAAGGCCGAGGCCAGCGTTCAACAGACCAATCTGCTCGGTGAGAAGTTCGTGGCGCTCAGCGAGCCCGAGGGCAGCCAGAACGCGCCGCGGCAGAATCCGTCGCAGCCGATCCCGGCGTCGCGCACCCGGACCGCCACTGACATAGAGCAGGTGCTCGGTGCGCTGGCGATGCTGCTAACCGGCGGCGGCATCAATCAACTGCAGCCGATCGTGTCGGAGCTGAACAAGGTGCTCGACGGCCGCACCGACAAGGTGCGTGACCTGCTCGACGAGACCGAGGAGCTCATCGCGGGCCTCAACCGCCAGCGTGACGACATCATCACCGCGATCGACGGTCTCGCCGACCTGTCGGCGCGCGCCGAGAAGCAGACCACGCAGATCGACCGCATCCTCAAGCAGCTGCCCGAGGGCATCGAGGTGCTCGAGGAGCAGCGGCCGCAGTTCGTCGACCTGCTGACCAAGCTCGATCAGCTGGGTGAGGTGGGCACCGACATCCTCGGCAAGTCCCGCAAGGCGTTGATCAACGACCTGAAGGCGCTGCGCCCGGTGCTGACCGAGCTGGCCAAGGCCGCTCCGGACCTGATCACGGCGGCACCGCTGATGCTGACGCTTCCGTTCCCGGACTGGATCCTGCCGGCGGTCAAGGGTGACTCGGTCAACCTGTTCATGACGCTCGACCTGCGCCTGCTCAACCAGCTCGAGGCGCTCGGCGTGGGGCAGGGGACCCCGAAGTACTCGCCGAATGCCCGCGTGAACGTGCCGGTCAACCCGCGCAACCCGTACTACGACGGCAACGGTCCGCGGTACGGCTGGCCGACGATCACGCTGTTGCCACCGGGACCGAACTGGCGGCCGGGGCCGAACACCCCGCCGTCGGGTGGTACCTACCCGGCATCGTTCTCGCGCTCGACCGCCCAGGGCACCGGCCCGATGCCGACCCCGGCGGTCCCCGGACAGGGAATCCTCGACGGTCCGCTGTCCGCGATGGGTCTCAAGCCCGCGACGTCCGGTCAGGCATCCTCAGGAGCAGGTCGATGATCACGAAGTTCGTCAAGATCCAGCTCGCGGTGTTCGTCGTCGTCGGCCTCGTCGCGCTGGTCTACGTGGGTGCGAAGTACGCGCGGCTGGACAAGCTCGCGGGTGTGGGCATCTACACCGTCACCGCGGAGCTGCCCGACTCGGGCGGTATCTTCAGCAACGCCGAGGTCACCTACCTCGGCGTGCCGGTGGGCACCGTCGGCGCGCTGAACCTGACCAAGGACGGCGTGGACGTCGAGTTGCAGATCAACTCGGGCGCACCGAAGATCCCGGCGTCGGCGGTGGCCGTCGTCGCGTCGCGTTCGGCGATCGGTGAGCAGTACGTCGACCTGCAGCCGACCACCTCGTCGGGTCCGTACCTGAAGAACGGCGACGTGATCACCAAGTACCAGCTGCCCGAGCCGCTGGAGGACGTGGTCAAGTCGGCGATCGACTTCACCTCGTCGATCCCGGTCGAGGACCTGAACGTGGTCATCACCGAGCTCGGCAAGGCGTTCAACGGGCAGGGCGAGAACCTCACCCGCCTGGTGGACTCGCTGGGCAAGCTGTCGCGGGCCGGCGTCGACAACCTCTCCGAGGTAGTCGGGCTGATCCAGGACTCCAACGTGGTCCTGGAGACGCAGGCCGACCAGTCCGACGCCATCCTGAGCTGGTCGCGCAACATCAACCTGATCACCGCGACCCTCGCGACGTCGGATCCCGATCTGCGGCGCCTGCTCACCACCGGCACGCTGTCGGCGACCCAGATCTCGGAGCTGATCCAGAAGAACGGCAACGACATCTCCAAGGTCGTGAAGGACCTCGGCGAGGTGGCCCGGACGATCCAGCCGGTCACCTACAACACGTCGACCACCTTCGCGATGCTCTCGGCGCTGTCGGCGGGCAGCCACGCGCCGGCGCCGGGCGACGGTCAGATCCACTTCGGCGTCGTCCTGGAGACCAACAACCCGGTGTCGTGCACCAAGGGCTACGAGGGCACGCAGGCGATCATCGCGGAGATGAAGCGCAAGAACCCGAACTTCGACGTCCACTACGACGAGTTCCCGTTCAACACCGAGGCCACCTGCAAGGTCCCGTTCGGCAATCCGACCGGTGTCCGCGGTGCGGAGCGCGCGCAGTACGCCAACCCGGCGTACCCCCAGCCGTGGGACAAGACGCCGAAGAAGGACCCGGACAAGCTCAACCTCAACCCGATCGCCACGCAGCTCGCAGCGCTGCTCGGCGTCCGGCCCAAGTAACGACGCGCCCATCCAGGTCCCGGCGCACCGCATGTGCGGTACGTCGGGATTTGGGCTGCGCTCAGGAGTGATCGATACAGTGTCTGCGATGAGTGGCACCCCCGAGAAACCCGGCACCGCGCCCGGTTCGACCCAGCCCGGCTCGACCCCGACCGCGGGGGAGGGGACCGGCGCACGCTCGGCGTTGCTGCGGGTCGTCCCGTTGGCACTGTCGGTCGTCGCGGTGATCGCGGCGCTCGTGTGCGTCGTGGTCTTCGCGATCAGCGCGAGTGACGCGACCGAGGCCGAGACGGCCCGTGAGGACGCGACCCAGGCCGCCGAGCAGGCGGTCCTGAACATCACGACGATCGATCCGGCCGACCTCGACGAGTTCAAGCGACGCGTCGACGCCTCCCTCACCGGCCAGGCGAAGGAC
Source organism: Gordonia aurantiaca (assembly GCF_039939235.1). Classification (NCBI taxonomy): domain Bacteria; kingdom Bacillati; phylum Actinomycetota; class Actinomycetes; order Mycobacteriales; family Gordoniaceae; genus Gordonia; species Gordonia aurantiaca. The sequence continues at coordinate 768,887 of NZ_JBDUUF010000001.1, forward strand.
GAGGTCCTCGGCACCGGAGAGAAGAAGCCGGGGCAGCAACAGAACGTCCTCGAGATGCTGGCGGAGGCCGGCCCGGACGCCGCGAAGCTGTCCGCCCGCCTGTTGCGCAGCGCGCCGAGCGAGGTCAACGCCGAGGAGGAGAAGGCGAAGGTCCTCGTCTACGTCGTCACCACCCTGCAGCGGCCCGACCAGCCGCCGGTCGAGCAGACCCGCGGTTTCGACGTGAGCATGGTCAAGTCCGACGGTGCCTGGAAGGCCGAGAACGTCGTCGGACTCGAGGGAATCGAGTACGCCGATGCCGGCGGGGGCGCCGCACCGGCGCCGGAAGGGGGCAACTGATGGCGCGGACCCCGAAGAAGCCGACCGGTAGGAAGCAGCCGGAGAAGCGTCGGAAGACGCCGAAGATCGCCGGTCACGCCGGCACCCGCCCGACGGACCGGGCCCCCGAGGTCGGTAGGGCAGAGGTCGCCGAGACCGAGGCCACCACCCGGCCCTCGTCGGAGACGACCGAGAAGTCCCGGTCGGAGACGACCGAGAAGTCCCGGTCGGAGACGACCGAGAGGTCCCGGTCGGAGACGACCTCCGAATCACCGTCGGAGACGGCCTCCGAATCACCGTCGGAGACCTCGGCGGCCTCGGGCACCGTCGACCTGTCCAAGCCCAAGGCCCGCCCCGTCGCCCGCGTCTCGACGCTGCGTCCGCGATCCGAGAGTGCCGACACCGGCGCGCAGCCACGCCAGACCCGCGGGCCCGGACGCCCGTCGCAGACCGGTGACCGTCGCTGGTGGGCACTTCCCGCGATCCTGGCCGGCGTGGCGGCGATCCTCGCCGCGCTCGCCATCGTGCTGGCCTTCCAGCCGTGGCTCGGCTCCGACAAGGCGTTCATCGACGCCAAGGCGACGTCGCAGCTGACATCGCAGGCGCAGCAACGTATCTGCGCGATCTTCGGATACGAGTACACCGAGCTCGACGCCTGGCAGAAGCGCGCGCAGAACGCCCTGACCGGCAAGGCCCGCGAGGAGTTCGACAAGTCCTTCAAGGCCCAGCGGGACCTGATCACCCAGACCAAGACCGGCGCCGAGTGCCGGGTCGACGCGATCGGCGTCCGCGACCTCACCGGCGGCGGTGACGGCGCGCACGCGTCGGTCATCGCGAACCTGGTGATCAGCGAGACGCAGAACAGCATCGCCACCAACAGCGGTGCGCCGCGCGCCCAGTTCGCCATGGTCAAGGAGGGTGACACGTGGCGGATCGAGGCGGTCGAGCCCTTCTAGGCCGCCTCCGGGCCGGTGAGGTCGGGGACAGATTCGCGAAATTGGCGCGTACCGCTTGACGTTTGGGCGTCGACGGGACAGTCTGTCTCCAGCGATCGACGTGCAGGCAGCCATCCGCGCGGACATCGCTTCCAGATCGATTCACAGACGGCTTGACAAAGTGCGTCTATTTTCTGCTACAGTTGGACGTTGCGCTGGCTGCCTCCTGTCCATCTACCGATCCTTCTACGGCCACCTGTTCGTGTGTGCTGGTGTGATCGCCGATTTCAGGTTGCCACCAGCGAACGGCCCATCAAGCCACCACACATCTAGGTTGTGAATAACGTCGTGTTGGAAGGACGCATCTTGGCAGTCAACCGCCAGTCCACCTCAACAATCCCCGGCGCGCCGCATCGCGCGTCGTTTGCAAAGATCAGCGAGCCGCTGGAGGTCCCTGGCCTCCTCGATATCCAACTCGATTCGTTCGAATGGCTCGTCGGGTCACCGGAGTGGCGCGCCAAGGCGATCGCTCGCGGCGAGGAGAACCCGGTCGGCGGTCTGGAGGAGGTCCTCGCGGAGCTCTCCCCGATCGAGGACTTCTCGGGTTCGATGTCCCTGTCCTTCTCCGATCCGCACTTCGACGAGGTCAAGGCCTCCGTCGAGGAGTGCAAGGACAAGGACATGACCTACGCGGCGCCCCTGTTCGTCACCGCGGAGTTCATCAACAACAACACCGGTGAGATCAAGTCGCAGACCGTCTTCATGGGCGACTTCCCGATCATGACCGACAAGGGCAGCTTCATCATCAACGGCACCGAGCGTGTCGTGGTGAGCCAGCTCGTCCGCAGCCCTGGTGTGTACTTCGACGCCGCCGTCGACAAGGCCACCGAGAAGACCCTCCACACCGTCAAGGTGATCCCGGGTCGCGGCGCCTGGCTCGAGTTCGACGTCGACAAGCGCGACACCGTCGGTGTCCGCATCGACCGCAAGCGCCGCCAGCCGGTCACCGTCCTGCTCAAGGCCCTCGGCTACACCAACGAGGAGATCACCGAGCGGTTCGGCTTCTCCGAGATCATGATGTCGACCCTGGAGAAGGACAACACCGCCAACCAGGACGAGGCGCTGCTCGAGGTCTACCGCAAGCTGCGTCCGGGCGAGCCCCCGACCAAGGAGTCGGCGGAGAACCTCCTGGAGAACCTGTTCTTCAAGGAGAAGCGCTACGACCTCGCTCGCGTGGGCCGCTACAAGATCAACAAGAAGCTCGGCCTGACCGCCAACCCGATGACCGGCGAGACCACGCTGACCCGCGAGGACATCGTCACCACCGTCGAGTACCTGGTGCGTCTGCACGAGGCCGATCCGCACACCACCACCTACATGACCGGCCCGGGTGGGGTCGAGGTGCCCGTCGAGGTCGACGACATCGACCACTTCGGCAACCGTCGCCTGCGCACCGTCGGCGAGCTGATCCAGAACCAGATCCGCGTCGGCCTGTCGCGTATGGAGCGGGTCGTGCGCGAGCGCATGACCACCCAGGACGTCGAGGCGATCACGCCGCAGACCCTGATCAACATCCGTCCCGTCGTGGCGGCGATCAAGGAGTTCTTCGGCACCAGCCAGCTGTCGCAGTTCATGGACCAGAACAACCCGCTCTCGGGTCTGACCCACAAGCGTCGCCTGTCGGCGCTGGGCCCGGGCGGTCTGAGCCGCGAGCGCGCCGGCCTCGAGGTCCGCGACGTCCACCCGTCGCACTACGGCCGCATGTGCCCGATCGAGACCCCTGAGGGTCCGAACATCGGTCTGATCGGTTCGCTCTCGGTGTACGCGCGGGTCAACCCGTTCGGCTTCATCGAGACCCCGTACCGCAAGGTCGTCGACGGTGTCGTCACCGACGAGATCGAGTACATGACCGCCGACGAGGAGGACCGCTACCTCATCGGCCAGGCGAACACGAACTTCGACTCCGACGGCCGCATCACCGACGAGCGCGTGCTCGTCCGTGAGAAGGGCTCCGAGGTCAAGTTCGTCAGCCCGAAGGAGGTCGCGTACCTCGACGTCTCGCCGCGCCAGATGGTGTCGGTCGCGACGGCGATGATCCCGTTCCTCGAGCACGACGACGCGAACCGCGCCCTCATGGGTGCGAACATGCAGCGTCAGGCGGTGCCGCTGCTGCGCAGCGAGTCGCCGCTGGTCGGCACCGGCATGGAGCTGCGTGCCGCCGTCGACGCCGGTGACGTCATCGTCTCCGCCAAGACCGGTGTGGTCGAGGAGGTCTCGGCCGACTACATCACCGTCATGGCCGACGACGGCACCCGCGACACCTACCGCCTGCGCAAGTTCGCCCGCTCGAACCACGGCACGTGCGCCAACCAGCGCCCGATCGTGGACGAGGGCCAGCGCGTGGAGGCCGGCCAGGTCCTCGCCGACGGCCCCTGCACCGAGAACGGTGAGATGGCGCTCGGCAAGAACCTGCTCGTGGCGATCATGCCGTGGGAGGGCCACAACTACGAGGACGCGATCATCCTGAGCCAGCGCCTCGTGGAGGAGGACGTGCTCACCTCTATCCACATCGAGGAGCACGAGATCGACGCCCGTGACACCAAGCTCGGCGCCGAGGAGATCACCCGGGACATCCCGAACGTCTCCGACGAGGTCCTCGCCGACCTCGACGAGCGCGGCATCGTCCGCATCGGTGCCGAGGTCCGCGACGGCGACATCCTGGTCGGCAAGGTCACCCCGAAGGGCGAGACCGAGCTGACCCCGGAGGAGCGCCTGCTCCGTGCGATCTTCGGTGAGAAGGCCCGCGAGGTGCGCGACACCTCGCTGAAGGTGCCGCACGGCGAGACCGGCAAGGTCATCGGCGTCCGCGTGTTCAGCCGCGAGGACGACGACGATCTGCCCCCGGGCGTCAACGAGCTGGTCCGCGTATACGTGGCCCAGAAGCGCAAGATCCAGGACGGCGACAAGCTGGCCGGCCGCCACGGCAACAAGGGCGTCATCGGCAAGATCCTCCCGCAGGAGGACATGCCGTTCCTGCCCGACGGCACCCCGGTCGACATCATCCTGAACACCCACGGCGTGCCGCGTCGTATGAACATCGGCCAGATCCTGGAGACCCACCTCGGGTGGATCGCCAAGGCCGGTTGGAACATCGACGTCGCCGGTGGCGTCCCCGAGTGGGCCGAGAACCTGCCCGAGGACATGTACTCGGCGCCGCCGAACACCAAGACCGCGACCCCGGTGTTCGACGGTGCGCGCGAGGAGGAGCTGACCGGACTGCTGTCCTCGACTCTCCCCAACCGCGACGGCGAGGTGATGGTCAACGGAGACGGCAAGGCGATCCTGTACGACGGTCGCTCCGGCGAGCCGTTCCCGTACCCGGTGGCGGTCGGCTACATGTACATCATCAAGCTGCACCACCTGGTCGACGACAAGATCCACGCCCGTTCGACCGGTCCGTACTCGATGATCACCCAGCAGCCGCTCGGTGGTAAGGCGCAGTTCGGTGGCCAGCGCTTCGGTGAGATGGAGTGTTGGGCCATGCAGGCGTACGGCGCGGCCTACACCCTGCAGGAGCTGCTGACCATCAAGTCGGACGACGTCGTCGGCCGCGTGAAGGTCTACGAGGCCATCGTCAAGGGCGAGAACATCCCCGAGCCGGGCATCCCCGAGTCGTTCAAGGTGCTCCTCAAGGAGCTCCAGTCGTTGTGCCTGAACGTCGAGGTGCTCAGCTCCGACGGTGCGGCCATCGAGATGCACGACTCCGACGACGAGGACCTGGAGCGCGCCGCGGCCAACCTCGGCATCAACCTGTCGCGTAACGAGTCGGCCACGGTCGACGACCTCGCGAACTGATTGATCCTCACCAACTCGGGCCGGGTTGCCGGTCGTCCGCCACGACCGGCAGCCCGACCCACTGACAACAGAGCTCTGGAAAGGTAACAAGTGCTCGACGTCAACTTTTTCGACGAACTCAAGATCGGCCTGGCCACGGCCGACGATATTCACAACTGGTCGTACGGTGAGGTCAAGAAGCCGGAGACGATCAACTACCGCACGCTGAAGCCGGAGAAGGACGGCCTGTTCTGCGAGAAGATCTTCGGACCGACTCGCGACTGGGAGTGCTACTGCGGCAAGTACAAGCGCGTCCGCTTCAAGGGCATCATCTGTGAGCGCTGCGGCGTCGAGGTGACCAAGGCCAAGGTGCGCCGTGAGCGCATGGGCCACATCGAGCTCGCCGCCCCGGTCACGCACATCTGGTACTTCAAGGGTGTGCCGAGCCGTCTCGGCTACCTGCTCGACCTGGCGCCGAAGGATCTCGAGAAGATCATCTACTTCGCCGCCTACGTGATCACCGCGGTCGACGACGAGCTGCGCCACAACGAGCTGTCGACGCTCGAGGCCGAGATGGAGGTCGAGAAGAAGGCGATCGCCGACCAGCGCGACGCCGACCTCGCCGAGCGCCAGAAGAAGCTCGAGCAGGATCTCGCCGAGCTCGAGGCCGAGGGTGCCAAGGCGGACGTGCGCCGCAAGGTGCGTGACGGCGCCGAGCGCGAAATGCGTCGGATGCGCGACGCCGCGCAGCGTGAGCTCGACGCGCTCGAGGAGATCTGGGACAAGTTCACCAAGCTCGCCCCGGGCGACCTCATCATCGACGAGAAGGTCTACCGCCAGCTCGAAGAGCGCTACGGCGAGTACTTCCAGGGCGCGATGGGCGCCGAGGCGATCAAGAAGCTCCTCGAGAACTTCGACATCGACGCCGAGGCCGAGGCACTTCGCGAGACCATCCGCACCGGTAAGGGCCAGAAGAAGCTCCGTGCTCTCAAGCGACTGAAGGTCGTCGCCGCGTTCCAGCAGTCGGGCAACTCGCCGCTGGGCATGGTCCTCGACGCCGTGCCGGTGATCCCGCCGGAGCTGCGTCCGATGGTCCAGCTCGACGGTGGCCGCTTCGCCACCTCGGACCTGAACGACCTGTACCGTCGCGTGATCAACCGCAACAACCGCCTCAAGCGACTGATCGACCTCGGCGCGCCCGAGATCATCGTCAACAACGAGAAGCGGATGCTGCAGGAGTCGGTCGACGCACTGTTCGACAACGGCCGTCGCGGTCGTCCGGTCACCGGTCCGGGCAACCGTCCGCTGAAGTCGCTGTCGGATCTGCTCAAGGGCAAGCAGGGTCGTTTCCGTCAGAACCTGCTCGGCAAGCGCGTCGACTACTCGGGCCGTTCGGTCATCGTCGTCGGTCCGCAGCTGAAGCTGCACCAGTGCGGTCTGCCGAAGCTGATGGCTCTCGAGCTGTTCAAGCCGTTCGTGATGAAGCGCCTGGTCGACCTGAACCAGGCCCAGAACATCAAGTCGGCCAAGCGCATGGTCGAGCGTCAGCGCCCCGCGGTGTGGGACGTCCTCGAAGAGGTGATCGCCGAGCACCCGGTCCTGCTGAACCGTGCTCCGACCCTGCACCGCCTCGGTATCCAGGCCTTCGAGCCGCAGCTGGTCGAGGGCAAGGCCATCCAGCTGCACCCGCTGGTGTGTGAGGCCTTCAACGCCGACTTCGACGGTGACCAGATGGCCGTGCACCTGCCGCTGAGCGCGGAGGCGCAGGCCGAGGCCCGCATCCTGATGCTGTCGAGCAACAACATCCTGTCGCCGGCGTCGGGTCGCCCGCTCGCCATGCCGCGTCTGGACATGGTGACCGGTCTGTACTACCTGACCACCCTCAAGGAGGGTGCGAAGGGCGAGTACCAGCCGGCCACCGAGAACGACGTCGAGCGCGGCGTCTACTCGAGCCCGGCCGAGGCCATCATGGCCGTCGACCGTGGCCAGCTGACCGTTCAGTCGCGCATCAAGGTGCGCCTGACCGAGCTGCGTCCGCCGGCCGACGTCGAGGCCGAGCTGTTCCCGGAGGGATGGCGTTACGGCCAGCCGTGGACCACCATCACCACGCTGGGCCGCGTGCTCTTCAACGAGCTGCTGCCCGTCGAGTACCCGTACGTCGACGAGCAGATGCCGAAGAAGCGTCAGGCCGCGATCATCAACGATCTCGCCGAGCGCTACCCGATGATCGTGGTCGCCCAGACCGTCGACAAGTTGAAGGACGTCGGCTTCTACTGGGCCACCCGTTCGGGCGTGACCGTGTCGATGGCCGACGTGCTCGTGCCGCCGCAGAAGAAGGAGATCCTCGAGCGTTACGAGGAGCGCGCCGACGGCCTGGAGCGCAAGTTCCAGCGCGGTGCCCTCACGCCGGACGAGCGTCGTGACGCCCTCGTGGAGATCTGGAAGCAGGCCACCGAGGAAGTCGGTAAGGCCATGGAGGAGTACTACCCCGACGACAACCCGATCACGATGATCCCGAAGTCGGGTGCGACGGGCAACATGACCCAGGTCCGCAACCTGTCGGGCATGAAGGGTCTGGTGACCAACCCGAAGGGCGAGTTCATCCCGCGTCCGATCAAGTCCTCGTTCCGCGAGGGCCTGACCGTGGCCGAGTACTTCATCAACACCCACGGCGCCCGAAAGGGTCTGGCGGACACCGCACTCCGTACCGCCGACTCGGGTTACCTGACCCGTCGTCTGGTGGACGTCTCGCAGGACGTCATCGTGCGCGAGCACGACTGTGGCACCGAGCGCGGCATCACCGTCTCGCTGGGTGAGAAGCAGCCCGACGGCTCGATCATCCGGGACGCGCACGTCGAGACCTCGGCGTACGCCCGCACCCTGGCCGCCGACGCGGTCGACGCGGACGGCAACGTCATCGTCGAGCGTGGTCACGACCTGGGCGATCCGGCCATCGAGGCATGCCTCGCCGCCGGCATCACGCAGGTCAAGGTGCGTTCGGTCCTTACCTGTGGCACCGGCACCGGCGTCTGCGCCATGTGCTACGGCCGTTCGATGGCGACCGGCAAGCTCGTCGACATCGGCGAGGCCGTCGGTATCATCGCCGCCCAGTCGATCGGTGAGCCCGGTACCCAGTTGACGATGCGTACGTTCCACCAGGGTGGCGTCGGTGACGACATCACCGGTGGTCTGCCGCGAGTCCAGGAGCTCTTCGAGGCCCGCGTCCCCAAGGGCGTCGCGCCGATCGCGGAGGTCTCCGGCCGGGTCCGTCTCGAGGACGACGACCGCTTCTACAAGATCACGATCATCCCGGACGACGGTTCGGAAGAGGTCGTCTACGACAAGATCTCGAAGCGTCAGCGTCTGCGCGTGTTCAAGCACGACGACGGCACCGAGCGTCTCCTCGCCGACGGTGACCACGTCGAGGTCGGCCAGCAGCTCATGGAGGGCTCGGCCAACCCGCACGAGGTCCTGCGCGTCATGGGTCCGCGTCAGGTGCAGATCCACCTGGTCAACGAGGTCCAGGAGGTCTACCGCAGTCAGGGCGTGTCGATCCACGACAAGCACATCGAGACCATCGTGCGTCAGATGCTGCGTCGCGTGACGATCATCGACCACGGTTCCACCGAGTTCCTGCCCGGCTCGCTCGTCGAGCGCGCCGAGTTCGAGGCGGAGAACCGTCGCGTCGTCGCCGAGGGTGGCGAGCCGGCTGCCGGCCGCCCGGTCCTGATGGGTATCACCAAGGCCTCGCTGGCGACCGAGTCGTGGCTGTCAGCGGCGTCGTTCCAGGAGACCACGCGTGTCCTGACCGACGCGGCGATCAACAGCCGCAGCGACAAGCTGATCGGTCTGAAGGAGAACGTGATCATCGGTAAGCTGATCCCGGCCGGTACCGGTATCAACCGCTACCGGAACATCCAGGTCCAGCCCACCGAAGAGGCACGTGCCGCGGCCTACGCGGTGCCGTCGTACGACGACACCTACTACAGCCCGGACGGCACCTTCGGTGCTCCGGCCGGCGCTGCGGTGCCGCTGGACGACTATGGCTTCTCCAACGACTACCGGTGAGTCGACCGAGCCTGTAGCTCTCTGACGAAATGCCCTCGCATCCATTGGGTGCGAGGGCTTTTCGCTGCTCCGGGTTGCTCAGCGCGCGGAAAGCGTGGTGACGGTGCGGGTCGCGACCAGCAGGTCGTAGTAGTCGCCGCCGGGGTAGTGGGTCGGGGTCACCGAGTTCGTCACCATGTCCGACGACCATCCGATCGCCAGGTTCCGGATGACCCGACCGTTGCGGGGGCGTGGGACGGCGAGCTCGGACAGCTCGCCGACGAGATCGGTCGAGTCCCCCTCCGCGTCGATGTGGATGCCGGTGACCAATTGCGCACCCAGGAATCGCCGGCGCGTCGTCCGCTGGAGCAGTGAGACCCCGGACCCGAAGGAGTTGGACAGCGACGGCTGCGACGCGATCACCCGGACCGGGAGATCGTCGTCTCCGAGAGATGTTGCGGCCGAGGCGAAGTGCGTGCCGAAGAACGAATTCACCGGATCGAACAGCATGAGTCCGGCCAGTCGTCGATAGGCCGCCGGGTCCGAGCGGCGCAGCGCGTCGGCCGCCACGACCACGAACTCGCCGCCCGCGGAATGCCCGGCGAAGACCATCCGGTACGGCACCGTCACGTCGGGTCGGCGCGCGGCATCCCGAGCGCGGCGAAGGCCGGTCGCGAGCGAAGTGCCGGTGTCGGCGCCGGAGCCGAACACCCCGCCGATGGTTTGCGCGAATGCCGCGTTGTCGACGACGTTGTACGCGACGGCGCACCCGCCGAGGTTGACCGAGTCCAGTGTCGGGCTCGCGACGAGGAAACCTGCGGCCGCATACGCACGAGCGAGGGCGTCGAGGTTGGCCGCGGTCCGGGAGAAGCCGTGCTGCAGCCACACCAGCGCCGACGGGCGGCCGGGCGGGAAGTACCAGCGCACGGCGACCCGGATGGGCGTGCCGGCGCATTCGGTGGCGACGGAGGACGTCGACATGTCCACGCGGGGGTGGGAGACGGGTGTGGCCACCGCAGTCGACGGCGCCAGACCGAGTACGACGACGATCGCCGCGAGAACCGCGATCAAGGGCCCGCGGGCCGGTGTGCCCGTCATCGGCCCAGTGTAAGAGCCATCCGCGTCCCTACGGTGCCGTTCTCGCCGAAGCGCTCGGCCTATTGTTCGTCGACGCCGTCCCGGTCGTCGGGGCCGCTGTCCATGAGATCGTTGGGATCCTCGATGCGCGCGTCGTACTCGTCGCCGAGGCGTTTCGCGACCTCGCGGAGCAGTCCGCGCGCGGCGTCGTCCATGACCCGGACGTGGGTGAGGTCGAGGACCACCTTGTCGGTCGGAAATCCCTGGCACGCACGGCTTGCGATGATCTCCGCGCCGGCGAAGCGGACGTCGCCCTGGAGCTCGACGACCGTCTCGCCGTCGCGCTGCTCCACGGACCGCAGCGCGGGCATGCCCGACGGGGCGACGTGCATCATGTGCAGTTCCATGTCGCGCGAGAGTCGTTCGAAGACAGCGACTCCGCGGGTCGAGTTGCCCTGCTCGTCGAGCCTCGGCGACCAGACCGCGACACCGATCTGACCGGGCAGGACACCCAGGATCGCTCCGCTCACACCGCTTTTCGCGGGAATTCCGACCTTGGTCATCCAACTGCCGGAACCGTCGTACATGCCGCAGGTGGCCATCACCGACAACAAGTGCCGGGTGATCCACCCTTCGAGCAGCCGCTCGTCGTTCTTCGTGGTGGACAGTCCGCCGTTGGCGAGAACCGACCCCATGACCGCGAGGTCGCGGCAGGTGACGGTGATCGCGCACTGCGCCGCGTAGCCGTCGACGACCTCCTCGGGTTCGTAGTCGAGTTTGCCGGCCGACCGGAGAAGGTAGGCGAGCGCGGTGTTGTGGTCGTCCGATGCCATCTCGGCGTCGCGCATGGCCTCGTCGATGCCGAGTTCGCGTCCGGTGAGGGTGCTGACGAGGTCGGCGATGCGCTCGACCCGTTCGGTGGCGTCCCCGCCGTCGACCATCGCGTGGACCGCGATGGCGCCGGCGTTGATGAGCGCGTTGCGGGGTCGCCCGGTCTCGGCTTCGAGCGAGATCTCGTTGAAGGCGTCACCCGAGGGTTCGGTGTCGACGCGGTCGAGCACGGCGTCGAGTCCCCGGTCGCGCAGGGCGAGCGCGTAGGCCGGCAACTTGGCGATGGATTGCATCGAGAACTCGTGGTCGGCGTCGCCGGCGGTGTAGACGGTGCCGTCGACGGTGGCCAGCGCGATCCCGAACGACGACGGGTCGGCCTTCTCGAGTTCCCGGTTGCCGGTCATGACTGTCCCGCCGTCGGCGTCGCGGTAGTCGTTGAGGACCTGTTCGAGATAGTCGTCGATGGGGGATCGCATAACCAACCGTAGCCGTGACGACCGTGTCAGCCTGCGTTGTCCCGGTTGTGCGGTCCCAGATCGGTGCAGCTCAATTGTTGTCGCGGTACGGCAGATACTGGGCCGACCACTGATTGCCGTCGGGGTCGGTGAAGTAGACGAAGTGGCCCCACGGCTGGATGTCGACCTCGCTCGCGTCGACGCCGGCGGCCAGCAGCTGCTCGCGTGCGGCCTCGATGTCGGTGACGCAGATGATGAGCGGGCCGGTGGTGCCGGGCTCGCGGTCGGTGATCCCCTTGCCGAAGGCGATCGAGCAGTCCGAACCGGGCGGGGTCATCTGGATGAACCGGATCTCCTCGCTCACGGTGTGGTCGGCGTCGGCGTGGAAGCCGATCGACTCGTAGAACGCCTTGGTGCGGTCGGGGTCGGTGACGGGCAGGGTGACGACTTCGAGCGTCCAGTTCACGGGTCCTCCAGGTGGCTTCGGTGGTGATGTGGGTCCACTGTCCCAGCCATCGAGGACGATTTCGGTCCGCTTTCGACACCGGTGCAATCGGGCGTCGTCGGGCGGTCCCCGCCACCGCCCACCGGCGGCCACGAACCCCCGACCGTCACCGCATGAGGCGGCGGAACCACCCGCGGCAGAAGGAGATGTCGTCCCGCCCGAGCAGGTTCGAAGGGTGATGTGCCCGTCTGAAGGAGTCGACGGGGACGGAGCTTCGGAACAGCCGGGCCTAGACCGCGGAGAATCGCACCGCGGCCCGTACCTGAGCGGCCAGCGCCTGACCGGCGCCGAGGGGCCAGCGGTGCATGATGTAGTCCGCCGCCTGGTCGACCGACAGCTGTCGCGACGAGTTGCCGGCGCGAACCCAGAATTCCGGCTGCGCGTTGTTCTTCGCGGGCCGCAGGTACACCGGCCGCGGGGACGGGGTGCACTCGACGCGGCAGACCAGCGCCTCGGTGGGCGCGGCCTTCGCCTCTTCGCCGCGGTCCTCGGAGGGCACGGGCACCGTCTCGAAGAAGATCCCGACCTCGGCGGCGATGCTCTGCCCCAGCATCGAGGTCAAGGTGTCCCGCAGCCACAGCTCGAACCGGTCGGTGTCGGGGTGGCGCAGCGTGGTGAAGTCGGCGTCGAGGCCCAGGGGTGTGCCATGGTCGTCGACACCGATCAGCAGGTTCCCGCCGTCGGAGTTGAGGAACGCTGCGACCGTCTTGACGATCACCTGCTCCATCGCGGCGTCGCGCTGGCCGGTGTGCAGGTTGACCCGGGCCGTGGATTTGAACTCGAGCTGTTCGGATTCCCCTGCGGCGAGGAGCTCTGGCACCGAGATGTCGGTCTGGCTCTGCAGCCGGGCGGCGATGGTTCCGTAGGCGCCGACGGCGATGACCGAACTGATCAGGCCGAGCAGGATGGTCACCGGGTGCCAGATCGTCATGCGGTGATCGATGGCGCCCGCGATGAACAGGCCGACGGCGGTGCCGAGGATCGACAACACCATCGACGTCGTCGCGTTCAGGCGGGCGCGACGACGCAACAGCCAGCGCGCGATCGCGCCGAAGAGCCAGGCGAGGGCGAGCACCAACACGAGTGCGGTCGCGGTCGCCCAGACGGGCACGGCGAACTCCAGCGAGCCGATGGTTCCGCGGTCGTGGTCGGCCAGGAGGGGCAGGTCTGTTCGCACCCGATCAGTATGACGAACCGGACCTGCACGTCTGCCCGCATCCCGGCTCCCGGGTGTCGCCGGTGTCGACGGTCGACAGACGGCGAAATCCCGGCCGCGGGTTCGCGACCGGGATCAACCGGAGAGTGGTCTTGTGGACCTGTGGGAGTCGAGCGCCGGTAGCCGTCAGGCGAGGTCGCCGCTGTCGATGCTGCCGAAGGCGCCCACCTCGACATTGCCCTGATCGTCGATGGCGGTGTCGAAGGTGCCGTCGCCGTCCGTGTCGGCGACCGCGTGGTCGGTGTCGTAGGCGATCGAGTCCGGTCGACCGTCCGTCGGTCAGCGCGGCGTCGGTGACTCCGTCGCCATCGGTGTCGAGGAGGACGGCGTCCTCGGGGATGTTGCTCATGGCGGGTTCCTTCCGGAATGTGGTGTTTTCTCGTGCTCTGGTGATTGGAGGAGAACCGGCTCGACTTTGTTCCCCGGGAGTGTTCGGATCGTCGTCGATCAGCCGTTCAGATGACCTGATCCGTCGGTGGGCACCGCATGGGCCTAGGTCTGCACCGCAGGCGCCTCCCGTGATTCAGCGACCAAGAAGCCCACCACGCAGCCGGGTTCCGCGGGCGGTGCATACGGCGGTGTCACTCGGGTGGGGGAATTCCGGCCGCGTTCGGGGTCGTCGACGACCAGGCGTGCGACGGTGGGGACATGACGATGTCCAGATGCGGTGCGCGGATCGGGATGGCGATCGCGGCGCTCGCCGCGTCGGTCGTGGGAGTGGGGGTGGGGCACGCCGAGACCCCGAGCAGCACAGGTCTGTACGCCGGGCTGCCGGCACCTCACCTGGTTGCCGCCGAACCGGTGCTCGGACGCGCCGACAACCAGACTCGGTGGGATACGGAACCGCCCGTCCGAGTCAGCTGTCGCTGAACTCGTTGTGCGCCAACACGATCGTGAAGGTCACCTGGTCGTCGTGGGGCGGCCCGCAGGCGGAGGGACGCGGCGTGATGTGCGCCTACGCCGGTGATCCTGATACCGGCGGAGCGGTGCGGCTCACCGCCGGGGATCTCGGTGACTGCCACGGCCGTCTCGCGTATCGCGAATTGTGGATCGACGGCAGGCCCGGCTGGAAGGTGTGCTGACGGAGGTGCGCTGATGGAGGGCTCGGTGGCTGCTACCGCAGATCCGCCAGCAACTCCGACAGGATCGACCGCGCCCGCGAGATCCGGCTGCGCACGGTCTGCAGTCCGATGCCCTGGACCTCGGCGATGTCCGAGTAGCTGAGCTCGCCGTACACGCGTAGCACGAAGGTCGCGCGGTATGCGTCCGGGATCCGGGCGAGGGCTTCGCGGATGCGGTCGGAGACGACGACCTGCTGTGCCACGTCGAGGGCGGCGAACGCCTGCTGGTCCCCGGCGCGGGCGCGTCTGCGCATCGCCGAATCCTTCGCCGCTGCTTGGAATTACGTGTATCAAGGACACGACGTGTCGGGTGACGAGCGGATGTGCGTCTTCGACTTCGGCGCCGGTACCTGCGACGTCGCGGTACTCGTGCGCGACGGTGTCGACGGATTCACCGTCACCGGTTCCGGCGGCGACAACAACTTCGGCGGCCGCGACCTCGACGCCCGGCTCGCCAGGTGGGTGCTCGACGAGGCGGCCGAACTCGACCCCGAACTGCCGCAACGGCTTCGCGCCCTGGCGGCGATGATCGCCCTCGCCGATCACGTCCGCACCGCCAAGGAGGCCCTCTCCGACACCGCGCAGGCGGTCGTCGAACTCCCCGGCACCGGACGCACGCTGCTGCTCACCCGACGCGAGTTCGAGGCGATGATCACCCCGTTCGTCGACCGCGCCGTCGAACTCACCCGCGACGCCATCGCGCGTGCCGATTCCGCCGGCACCGGACCCAAGGGCCCGGTCAACGTCTACGTCACCGGCGGCACCCAGCAGCATCGCGATGCTGCAGTCGGCGCTGGCGGCCGTCGGTCGCGTGGCCCGGATCGGGGACCCGAAGGTCGTCGTCGCCCAGGGCGGGCTGCTGCGCTCCACCAACGTCGTCCCCTTGGCGCCCGTGTCGGGATCGGGACCACCGCCGGGACCCGGAACGCCGTCCGAACCGGCAACACCGCCGGCGGGCCGGGAACGGGTCACCGCGTCGCATTCCCGAACATGCCGTCGGGATCGGTCATCGCCGGGGTCCTCGTCCGGTCCGGGCAATCCGTGCGCGCCGGTGAACCGCTCGCCACCCTCGACACCCCGCAGGGCCGGCTCGCCCTCGACGCCCCGATGTCCGGCACCCTGCATGGCGTCGACCTGCGGGTCGGGATCGTCGCCCGGCCCGGCGTGGTGTTCGCGGCCATCGGCCCCGCCGACCTGCGGCCCGAGCAGTGGCCGCAACTGCACCGGGTCCCCGCGGGTGTCTCTGTCGCGCCGGCCGGGATCGCCGTTTGCAGGCCCACCGGCGGCACCGGGTCAGCACATCCCCGTCGGTCGGGCACCCGGTCAAGCGGCTCTCGGCAACAGGTGCCGGCACCGGCGCGGCTCCAGTCGCCACGACAACAGATGCACCGGGCCCGGGCCCTCCGATCGGGCCCAGCCCACGACGAACGGCTCCGGCCGCACCGTCTTCGTGGTCTCCGCGATCCTCGGCGGTCTCGTCGTCACCCTGGTCGTCCTCATCGTGCTGCTGGCCGCCTGAACCGGACGTCTGGCCACCTGCGTCGTCGACCGGGACCTTCGGCACCCCTTCGATGACTTTCGACTCCGGTCCCGTCATCCACCACACGGTGACGATGAAAAGTACGACGATGAAAAGTACGACGATGAAAAGTACGACGATGGAAGTACGGGACCGGACGCGGACAGATCGGGGAGTCTCGCGCAGATCGCCAGCGGAGGAGATCGGCATGACACATCCACTCACCGACCCACAGGCGCCGATCGTCGTCGGAGTCGACGGCTCGGAATGCTCGCAGATGGCCGTCGATTGGGCGGTGGGAGCGTGCCTCCGCGAGAAACGGCCGCTGCGCGTGCTCTCCGCGGTGGGAACCGTCCCGTACGCCTACGCTCCGACCGCGATGATGACCGCGGACGTGGTGATGGGTGCGATGCAGGCCGACGCCCGGCGCGCCGTCGACGCCGCGGTCAACCACGTCCGTGACCTCGCGCCCGACCTGCACGTCGACGGCCGGGTCGTCGGCGGCACCCCGCAACTCGCGCTCCGGCACGCGTCGGGCGAGGCGCACAAGCTGGTCGTCGGACGACGCGGACTCGGCGGTGTCCGCGGACTGCTCCTCGGTTCGGTCAGCGCTGACGCCGCTGCGCACGCCGAATGTCCGGTGGTGATCGTCGGCGGCCCACCCCCGACCGTCGGACCCGTCGTCGTCGGCGTCGACGCGTCCCCGATCTCGGTCACGGCAATCGCGCATGCCTTCGCGCAGGCGGACCTGCTGCAGACGTCGGTGCTCGCGGTGCACGGCATCGGCATCACCAACGCCCCGTTGCGTGGACAGGACGACACGGTCGTCACGAATCTCCGCACCGAAGCCGAGGAGATGCTCGGCGAGATGCTCGCAGGCTTCCCGGAGGACTACCCCGACGTGAAGATCGAACGCCGTGTCGGGATGGGTTCGCCCGCCGCCGAGATCGTCGACGCCGCGGCGACGGCGCAGCTCGTCGTCGTCGGTACCCGCGGCCGGGGCGGCTTCCGCGGTCTGCTGCTCGGTTCCACGAGTCGGGCGGTCGCGCAGGTCGCGCCGTGTCCGGTGATGGTCACCCACACCGCACCCGCGCAGGCAACCACATAACCCGGGGGGCACGCAACAGGATCGGTGAGACACATGGCGTATGTCGCGACGTTTGCAGAACTCGGACTCGAACAGGTGCTGTCCGTCGGCGGCAAGGGGGCCAACCTCGGCGAGCTCACCAGGGC
Source organism: Gordonia aurantiaca (assembly GCF_039939235.1). Taxonomy (NCBI): domain Bacteria; kingdom Bacillati; phylum Actinomycetota; class Actinomycetes; order Mycobacteriales; family Gordoniaceae; genus Gordonia; species Gordonia aurantiaca. Next base: position 785,978 of record NZ_JBDUUF010000001.1, read on the forward strand.
CGGCCTGCCGGTGCCGGACGGGTTCGTCCTCACCGCCGACGCCTTCGCCGCGTCGATGGACCATGGCGGTGTCCGCGCGGAACTGGCGTCGGCGCACCGCGAGGCACTGGCCGCGGTCGGTGACGACGCCCGCATGTCCGACCTGAGCCGCCAGATGGCGGAGATGGTGCACAAGGCGGGGATCGCGCCACAGGTCGCCGACGACATGCTCGCCGCCTACCGTGGCCTGCCCGGCGGTCCGGACGGTGGCGTGAACGTGGCCGTGCGGTCGTCGGCGATCGGGGAGGACGGCAAGGACGCCTCGTTCGCGGGGATGAACGCCTCGTTCACCAACATCGGCTCCGCGGACGAGCTCATCGACGCGGTCGTCCGGTGCTGGGCGTCGCTGTACTCGCCGCGCGTGGTCACCTACCGCGCGCAGCGGGGTCTGACCTCCGAGCCCCTGATGGCGGTGGTCGTCCAGCGGATGGTCGAGTCGCAGGTCGCCGGCATCGTGTTCACCGCCGATCCCGTCACCGGCGACCGCGAACGCCTCGTCGTCGAGGCGGTCGAGGGACTCGGCGAGGCGGTGGTGTCGGGCGCGGTGACCCCGGACACCTTCGTCGTGGCCAAGACCGACTGCTCCATCCTCGAAACCTCCCTGGGCAACCAGGAATTCCGCATCGTCCGCGGCGCCGACGGCCACGACCGTCGCGAACCGGTGGCGCCCGGCCGCACCACACCCGTCATCGACACGCGCACCGTGCAGGCCATCGCGCGGATGGCGATCCGCGCCGAACGGCACTACGGACGACCACAGGACATGGAGTGGGCGATAGACCCGCAGGGCGGCATCTGGATCGTCCAGTCCCGCCCCATCACCACCCTGGAGAGCCATCCCATGACCACCGCCGGATCGGCCGTCGAACCGACGTCTGTCGAAGACAACTCCGCCGGAACGTCTTCGAACACCACCGGGGCCGGTGCCGACGCGGCAGGCCCGCCGCAGGGCTCCGTCCTGGTCACCGGCCTCGCAGCCGCACCCGGCGTCGCCGGTGGGACGGTACGCGTCCTCCACTCGCCGGCCGACGGCCGCCGGCTCGTCGACGGCGAGGTGCTGGTGGCGCCGATGACCGACCCCGATTGGCTACCCACGATCCGCCGCGCCGCCGCCGTCGTCACCGACCGAGGCGGGATCACCTGCCACGCCGCGATCGTCGCCCGTGAGGTAGGGGTGCCGTGCATCGTCGGAACCCGAACCGGCACACAGGATCTCGCAGACGGGCAGGTCGTCACGGTCGACGGCGGCACCGGTGAGGTCACCGCCGGCGCCACCGCACGACCCGCGGTGACGGTCACCCCGACCCCGCCCGCGCCCCAACAGCCTTTCGGGCCGGTGACCGCCACCAAGATCTACGTGAACATCGGCTCGGCCGAGCACGCCGCCGAGATCGGCGCCACCGACGTCGACGGCGTAGGCCTGCTCCGCGCCGAATTCATGCTGTCCGAGGCGTTGTCGGGACGGCACCCGCGTGCGGTCATCGCGGCCGGGGAGTCGGAGTCCTTCGTCGGCGCACTGGCCGACAACCTCGCCCGCGTCGCCGCGCCGTTCGGCAAGCGGCCGGTGGTGTACCGCACAACCGACCTGCGCACCAACGAATTCCGCTATCTCGAGGGCGGCGCCCGATACGAACCCGAGGAACGCAACCCGATGATCGGCTTCCGGGGCTGCTACCGGTATGTGAAGGAACCCGACGTCTTCCGGCTCGAACTCGCCGCACTCGCCCGGGCCCGGGAACGGCACCCCAACCTGCACATAATGCTGCCGTTCGTGCGCACGCGCTGGGAACTCGAACGATGCCTCGAACTCATCGACGAGAGCCCCCTCGGCCGCCAGCGCGGCCTGCACCGGTGGGTGATGGCCGAGGTGCCGTCGGTGCTGTACTGGCTGCCGTCGTACGTCGACGCCGGCATCGACGGGGTGTCGATCGGCAGCAACGACCTCACCCAGCTGATCCTCGGCGTCGACCGCGACTCGGAGACCTGCGCCGAACTGTTCGACGGCGCCGACCCGGCCGTCCTCGACGCGATCTCCCGGATCGTCGACACCGCCCGACGCTGCGGCATCACCTCATCGTTGTGCGGTCAGGCGCCGTCGTCGAACCCCGAGTACGCCGAGCATCTCGTGCGGATGGGGATCACCTCGGTGTCGGTCAACCCCGACGCCGTCGCCGCGACCCGGCTGCACGTCGCCCGCGCCGAGCGGAGGTTGCTGGTCGAGGCCGCGCGCGGGCAGGGCTGAGCGGGTGCCCCGGCGCCGCGCCACCGCAGGCTTCCGGACCGGTCACGGCGTCCCGCCTGCTCGTCGCAGGTCGCCAGGGGCTGTTCCGGGGGACATCTGGTTGTGCCTTCCGCCCCTGTCGTCCGCGTCCCGAACGGGGCATCGTGGAGATGGCCCCCGTGACGCCGCCGACGGTCGGCGCCGGGTCCTTCGACGACGTCGCGGTGGTGGCGAACGAAGGGAGGAGGGCAGATGAAGGCCATCGAGCGCGCCGCCGTCCGTGTGCACATCCTGGGAGCCGCCCTGCACACCACGTGTTCGGCGGACCACGTCCTCGAGGAGTTGCATCGCCGTGGGTACCGGGTCCAGCCGGGGGAGCTGAAGGCGGTGCTCGACGATCTCGTCGGCCGGGGTCTCCTCGCCGCTCGCGACGCGCCGGTCGGACACGGGGTCCAGACCACGTACGAGGTGACGCCTGCCGGCCGGATGTCGTGGGCCGAGGAGTGCCGGGCGCTGAGCAAACTCACGCACGAGGTCTTCGGGACACGCCTCCCGCCCCTGCCGCCGCACGTGGGCGTCGACGACTCGCAGGCGTGGTTGTCGACCGCGGACCTCGACGACGGCGACGACGCGTGAGGTCGGCAGGCGTCGACCCACGTGCGTCGAGACCCGTCGACTCCCAGGCCCCAGCGACTCCGTGGCGCGCCCGGCCCGCCGGTTCACGACCCCGGGCTCGGGCGGCGCGTGATCACCGGTGACTGTCGATGTCGAGTTCCTGCCACTCGACGTCCCACTGGCGGTAACGGTGCCGATCGGCGACCGACCGTACGAACGCGCCCAGCGCCCACACGCCCAGGATCGTGAGAACCGCCACACCGATGCCGGCCAGAAGTCCTTCGACGACGGCGTTCGTGGTGGTCAGCGGCGGATCGGTGACATTGCCGTCCTCGTCGAGCCACACCACCCGCTCACGGCCGACCCGGTCGAGACGGTCCCGCGGGACCTCGGCGGTGGACTTCTCCCCGTCGGGGGCCTTCCACTCGACCGTCACCGTCGGCGGCTGTCGGTCCTCCTCGGGTCCGGACATCGCCACCACCGTCGCACTCACGGAATGTCGCGGGCCCTGGTCGTCGACCAGCTCCTTGTGTGAGGCGTAGGTGTCGGCGCCGACGGTCAACGCGATGAGCATCCCCGCCAGCGCTCCGATGGCCAGCACTCCGAGGACGAGGGTCTCCACTCGGTCGGTCGTGCGCACCAGGCGGTTGGACGACGCGTGCATGAGGCGCCACATGTGCAATTCGCGGGCGAGGAACCGCAACATGACGTCCCGACTCCTTTCGAATCACCCTTGTCCCAGTGAAGCGCGCCGCGTCGGCGGTCAAAAGGGCCTTCGGTGGTCCCCGCGTGGGGCCGATGGTCCTGTTTTCAGGGTAGAACCGGGTCAGGTGTCCAGGAGCTGAGTTCTCGAACCAGCGATTCGAGATCCTCAGTCGTACGACTGACAAATTTGTGATCTGCGTCTATATTGATCGTGCGCTTCGATAACGGCATCGCAGGGGGTGCCGGAGCGTAGGGGGTCAACACCAGGGGCGGGAGTATCTCGTCCTCGAACACCAACGGTCTACGTGTGTGGAGGACTCAAGTTGACCAGCACTCTCTCGGCGCGCGCCGCACGGCGGAGCGTCCGCAAATTTCTCGAGCCCGCGGCGATCGCCGAGGCCATCGCCATCGAGGAGCTCATCATCTCGCCCGGATACCGGGCGCTCGCCATCTTCCCGGCCACGTTCGAACTGTCGAAGGAGTCGATCGAGCAGGTCGACGAGGCCATCCGACGTCATCGTGCCATCGTGCAGCGCCTGCGCAAGATGTACTCCGACGCCGTGGCCGCCGAACTCGCCTCGTCACCCCGGCGGGAGACCATGGCGACGCTCGGGCTCGCCGAGCCCGACCGCACCGCGCCGATGGCGGATCTGCAACCGCAGCCGGTGCAGGTCTATCGGTCGGTGCAGATTGGGCAGAACCGTCATGCCGAACCCGAGTTCAAGGCGATCATCGCCGCCGGATTCCTGCTCGTCGCCCTGCACGCCGTCACCGATCCGACGAACTGTGGAACTGCTTCTCCCGCACTGAATCTCGTTCCGCCGCCGCTGCATCGGGATCGGGCGCTGCTGGAGGAGGTCCTCACCCGGGCGGTCAAGGGTTTCAGCGCCGTGGAGCGAGAGGCACTCGAGTCCGCGATCACCGAGGCCGGTGCGTCGTTCGCCCCGTACCTCCCCGAGAAGCAGACCAAGCTCTCGGTCATCCGGTTCAATCCGCACTCGCTGCGCGGCGCGTGCCGGACGATCGGGCTCGAGCCGGACCGCCTCGACGTCGCGTCCTAGGCCCGGAGAGTCGGCGTTCCCGGGCATGAATCCGCACTACCCTTGGCGGGGTGACCACTTCGGTTCCACGCCGCCACCGGTGGCTGCTGCACGTCGACCTCGACCAGTTCCAGGTGTCGGTCGAGCGGCTGCGCAGCCCGGAACTGGTCGGTGTGCCGGTCATCGTCGGCGGCAATGGCGATCCCACCGAGGCGCGCAAGGTCGTGACCTGCGCGTCGTACGAGGCGCGCGACCACGGTGTGCGTGCCGGTATGCCGCTGCGCGCGGCACACCGCAAGCTGCCCGACGCGGTGTACCTGCCGCTCGACATGGGAGCGTACGACGCCGCGTCGGCCGACGTCATGGACGTCCTGCGCGCGACCGGCCACCCCGTCGAGGTATGGGGATGGGACGAGGCCTACCTCGGAGTCGGTGAACGCGGCGCCGAGGTCGAGGAGTTCGACGACGCCGCGATCGTGGAATTCGCCGAGCAGATCCGCCACGACGTCCTCGAACGCTGCGGCCTCACCTGCTGCGTCGGCATCAGCGACAACAAGCAGCGCGCCAAGATGGCCACCGGATTCGCCAAGCGACCACCGGCGGCCACGCCCGATGCCGCCGGTTCGTCCCACGACTCCCCGCGGGTGTTCCTGCTCGACGACCGCAACTGGCTGCAGTTGATGGGGGAGCGGCCGACGCGCGATCTGTGGAGCGTCGGACCGAAGACCTCGGCCAAGCTCGCCGCCAACGGCATCGAGACGGTCAACGATCTCATCGCCACCCCTCGCGACGACCTGATCGCGACCTTCGGTCCGCACCAGGGCAATTGGTTGTACGTCCTGTGCCGCGGCGGCGGTGACCCGACCATCACCTCCGAACCGTGGCTGGCCCGATCCCACTCCAAGTCAAGGACATTCGCCACCGACCTGACCGAGCCGGACGAGATGCGCGCGGCCGCAGCCGAATTACTGCGCGAACTGCTCGACCAGGTCGTCGCCGAGGAACGTCTGCCGTTCCGCGTCGCGGTGACGGTCCGGACCACAACCTTCTACACGCGGACCAAATCCAGGAAACTGCCCGCGCCGAGCCTCGACCACGAGACGCTGGAAGCCGTCGTCGCGGACCTGCTGACCAGGTTCGACATCGACCGACCCGTACGGTTGCTCGGTGTGCGGCTCGACCTGGTGACCGAGGGGGACGAGGTGGCGGCGTCCGCGCCCTGAGATGGCGGGGCCGGAAGGTGACGGGGCCGGAAGGTGACGGGGCCAGAAGCTACGGGGCCGACCGATGTGCGCGGAACGCAGGCGGCCGGTGCGCGACTACGCGCGGGGACGAGCGTCCTGCGCGCCACGACCGCTCGCGGACCCCGTGTGACCCTCGTCCGGAGTGTCGTCACACCTCCGGGATCGGCACGCGTCAGCCCGTCGTGACCAGAAGCGGCACAAGCTGTTCCGCTGCGGTGAACGCCCCGTGGTGCCCGATCATCTTCGACTCGAACTCCTCGCTCGCCGACCGCGTCAGCGTCACCGCGTCGCGTGCAACGGCGACGACGTCGCCGATCCGGCGGGCGATGGCGTCCTTCACCTGCGGGCCGAACCAGCCCTCGTCGAGTGTCTGTTCCCGCGACACGACGTGCGCGGCGTCGCCGAGGAACCGGCGCCACGTCGAGAGCACATCCTCGGCGGTCCCCGGGGCGGTGTACACGTGCCGCGCCCGCGCCTCACCCGCCACGACCTCGACGCCGTCGAGCAGGCCGGGCGCCGTGTCGATGTCGATGGCCTGGTCGGCGGTGATCATCCCGTGGTCGCCGGTGACGAGCAGCGTTGTGCCGGAGGGTAACTCGGTGGCGAGATCGGCGACCAGCCGGTCGATTGTCCGCAACTTGTCCAGCCACTCCTGCGAACCCGGACCGTGGATGTGGCCGGCGGTGTCGAGCTCGCTGAAGTACGCGTACACGAACCGCCGATGACGGGAGTTCTTGCCGACGACCGAGAGCACGCCGTCTCGCACCTCGTCGGGCGTCTTCGCGGGGATGTACGACCCGGGCGCTCGGAACGCCGCCAGCGTCAGTCCGGTTCCGCGGAATTCGCCGGGCATCACATATGACACCTGGACGCCCTCGTCGGCGAGCGCGTCCAGCGTTCCGGGTTCGGTGCGCACCAGCGCCGGTGGGTAGGTGACGAGCGCCGACGGCCCGTGCGCGGAGTCGAGGCTCCACCGCAGCGAGTTCAGCACCCGGCGCGAACCCCTTGTGCGGCAGTCGTCGTCGGGACGGAAGCTGTATCCGATGATGCCGTGCACGCCACCGGATGCGCCGCTCGTCAGGCTCAGGATGCTGGTCGCGGTGGTCGCCGGGAACCCGGCACGCAGCGTTGTCGCGGTCAGCTCGCGCAGGGTGGGGGCATGTTCGGCGTACTCGTCCAGCAGCACCGCGCCCAGTCCGTCGATGAGCAGGACGATCACCGAATCACCCGGTGGCACAGGCAGACCCGGCGCATCGTCGCCCGCTCTCGCGGGCCCGGAGGCCCCCAGTGCATGCGTCACCGACGGCAGCACATCGGCCAGCGTGTGCGGATACCGGACCCACTCGTCGGGAGTCAGCTCGGAGCTCACCGCACCCCCGAGCCGGCCGGTCGGAACACGTAGTGCCCCGAGCGGAGGAACCGCACCGAGCGTCGTGCCCCACCCTCGACGAGCAGCGGGGACAATGCATCCCGCAACGCGATCCGCCACCGGGCCGCGTCGAGCGGATGGTTCGCCCGCATCGCCTCGACGTCCCGCGGCAACGGAACCACCACCGACACATCCGGGGCCACGTGCTCGTGGTGGGGGACCGGCCGCGACCGGTCGGAGTCGTCGAGTGCCGACACCGCGCCGTCGGCGAGCAGCGCCTCCACGCTCTCGACGTCCTCGGCGCCGTCGGGCACGGGCTCGGCCAGCGACCACGACATCAGCACCCGGTCGGAGTCGGCATCCCCGCCGAGCTCGTCACCGATCTCGCCGTAGAAGTCCTCGTAGTAGTGGACCGGTCGCGCACCGAGCTTGGTGATGTTGAAATACGCGTTGCGTGCGACGAGCGGATCGAAGGTCCACGTGATCGTCGACAGCCCGCGTTCCAGCGCCCAGTGCCGCTGATGCATCTTCAGCAGATAGCCCACGTTGTGGCCGCGTCCCCGGCGGGTGACGCCGGTGATGTGGCTGTGCAGGGACTCGCCGGCCGGAGCCGAGAAGAACGCGACGCTGCCGCCGGCGAGATGGTCGCCCATGAACGCGCCCGCCACGTAGTTGCCCGCGTGGGACAGGGCGCGCAACATGTCGATGCCGACGGGTCGCCGGGTGGGGTCGGGCCGCCACACGTCGTCGAAGATGCGCATCAACTCGTCGAGTTCGTCCGGTGAGGACAGCTCGCGGATCTCGATCTCGCGAACCTCGACGGGAGCCGGTGAGAGCGACATGACTCGATTCTGTCACCGCAGCCCGACGGGCCGGTCCGGCTTCGCCGAGACCGCCGCGGTCCCCGGGGCTCACCACGGCGATTCCGCTGCTGGTGGGCGTGCTCCCTAGGATGAGGGCATGTCACGCACCTCCCGCAGCCCCGACGCGTTCACGCGCGTCGGGGCTGCGGGTGTGGTGCCCGCGGTCGCGATCGGCGCCCACGGCGAGGCGTCGGGCGGGTTGCCCGGCACCGGCGGGGTCGTGCTCGCCGCCGCGATCGGGATCGCCGCGGCCCTGCTCCTCGACCCGCCCACGCGGCGTCGACGTCTGGTCCCGGCCACGGCGTCGGCGATCGGCGTCCTCACGTCCGCGCAGGTCGCATGCCACTGGGCGCTGGCGACCGACATCGCCGGCGCCACCACCCACACGGCGCACGGTGTGTCGACGGTCCCGATGCTGGTCACGCACCTCGTCGCGATCCCGCTGTCGGCCGGGCTGATCGTCGTCGGCGCACACCTGCTGGCCGTCGCCGGATCGGTCATCGCGTCGCTGACGGCGCCGGTCGCCGAGCGGGCTGCCGGTCCGCTGCAGGTCCGCCGGCCCCAGCCCGTCCTCGCCTCCGGACCCGCCCTCGGCGGTGCAGGCGTTCGCGGGCCTCCGCTCGGATCCTGACGCCGCACCTCACCGAACCCGTTACCGGCTCGGTGGCGTCGTGCGCTCCGGCCAACCGAATCCGAACCCACGAAAGAACCCAGATGAAGAAGCCTTCCTCGATCCGGGCGAAACTCACCCGTCGAATCGTCCTGCCCGCCACGGCCGCCGCGGCCCTCGGCGCCGCCACCCTGTCCGGCGCGGGTGTTGCGTCCGCGCACGTCTCCGCCACCGCCCCGACCGTGACCCAGGGCGGTTACGGCGTCGTCACGCTCGCCGTCCCGAACGAGGCAGATGCCGCGGCGACCACTCAGCTGCGCGTCACCATGCCCGGAGACGGCCTGGCCTCCGCCCGTCCGGAGACCACGCCCGGCTGGAAGTCCATCGTCACCAAGAAGGGCGACAAGGTCACCGAGATCACCTGGACCGCCGAGCCCGGTTCGCCCGGCATCCCGGTCGGACAGTTCGCGCAGTTCAGCTTCTCCGGCGGTCCGTTCCCCGAGCAGGAGACGATCATGCTCCCGGCGCTGCAGGTCTACGCCGACGGCGAGAAGATCGACTGGAACGAGCCGACCCCGGCCGACGGCACCGAACCCCAGCGCCCCGCTCCGACCCTGACCCTGGCCCCAGGCGACGGTGCACACGCCGACGCGCACCACGCCGCGTCGACCGTCACCCCGCAGGCAGGGGAGGAGACCCCGGCCGAGTCCGCAGACGACGCAGCCCGCTGGCTCGGTGGCGTCGGTCTGGCCATCGGCGTCCTGGGGACCGTCTTCGGTCTCGCGGCGCTGATGGTCGCGCGGAAGTACGGACGGTTCGATGAGTAGGCGCACCCTTGTCCTCGTCCTCGCCGTGCTCGCCTGCCTCGGCGTCGTTAGCACGTGGGTGGCTCCGGCCGCCTCGGCGCACTCACGACTCGTCTCGTCCGATCCCGACAACGGTGCGAGCCTCGAGTCGGGCCCCGAGACCGTCACGCTCACCTTCAACGAGCCGATCCAGACCGCGTACGCCGTGGTCAACGTCGTCGGACCGGACAACCACTTCTGGCAGGAGGGCGAACCGAAGGTCGACGGCGAGAACGTCAGCGTCGCCGTGCGCGAGCTCGGCCCCACCGGCAAGTACACGGTCAATTACCGTGTCACCTCCGCCGACGGGCACGTCATCAGCGGTCAGCGCAGCTTCGAGCTGACCGTCGCCGGCAACGGTGAGCCCGGGCCGCTCGCCGACGACTCCGCCGAGTTCTCCGACGAGGGCACCCCGGTCTGGTACTTCATCGTCGGCGCCGTCGCCGTGCTGGTGATCGGTCTCGGTGTCGTCTTCTGGCTGACGCGGCGTCCCAAGAAGAGCTGACGTGAAGGTGGTCGCGGGCGTCCCGGCCCTGTTCGCCGGGCTGCTGGTGAGCTGGCTGCTCGCCCGGCCCGACGGACCGGACCCGGTCGCTGTGCCCGCGACGCTCGCGCTCGGTGTCTCCGTGGTGATTCTCGGCCTCGGCTTCCTGTCGACGGTCGACGCCCGACCGTCGTCCCGCCTGATCGGCGCCCTCGCCGGCGTGTGGGTGGTGGCGACGCTGATCAGCGCGTGGGTGCGCACCGCCGACCGTGCGGGCATCGACGTGCTCGACGTGACCGCGGGCGGCTTCGGTGAGGTCCTCGGCTCCGGCACGTCGGAGATGGTCGCGCTGGTCGTGGGATTGCTCATCGTGGTGTGGGCGGTGCTCGATCTGCTGACCGACATCGACGTGCCGGTGCTCGTGGTCGGGGCCCTCGCGGGGATCGGGGTGCTGGCCACCGCGATCGCCGGGCACGCCGGTAACACCGCGATCGGCCCGATCCTCGTCGGCGCCCACGCCCTCGCCGCTGCGTGGTGGGTCGGGGTGCTCGCGGCGATCGCGATCTCGGTGCGCGGTCGTTCCGGCTGGGCGCGCAGCCTGCCGGCGTTCTCGGGGTACGCGACGTGGGCGGTCGGGATCATCGCGGTGACCGGAGTGGTCGCCGCGATCACCCAGCTCGACGCCCCGGCGGACCTGTTCACCACGGGCTACGGCCGCGTTCTGGTTGCGAAGGTCGTGATGCTGGCCGCCCTGGTCGGGGTCGCGGTGCGGCATCGGCGGCGCTGGCTGCCCGCGGTCGAGCGTCACCGCACGACCGAGGTCGTCTCGATCCGCAACGCGGTCATCGAGGTGGCGCTGATGGCGGTCGTGCTGGGTCTCGCGGCGGGGTTGTCGGCGACCGCGCCCTGACGGGTCGGGCGACTGTGTCGTGACGGAGCCGGGCGACTGTGTCGTGACGGAGCCGGATGGTTGTGCCGCGCGACGTGGGCGAGCGGCTGTGCCGTTACGAGGCCGGGTGAGAGGGCCCCGACATGATGCTCGGCTGCTACTTCAGCGCCCGTGACTGATCCCAGATGGCCAGCAGTTCGTCGATGATGTCGGTCGCCATGTGCAGCGTGCTCAAATGACTCTCGCCGGGTAGCGAGAACAGCTTGGCGTCCGGCAACAACGACACCATGTGCTCGCCGTGCTCGTACGGGATGATGTGGTCGTGGTCGCCGTGCCACCAGCGGACGGGCACATGAACGTCGTGTACCCGGAAACCCCAGTCCCGCGAGAACACGACGACGTCGGCGAACGGCGCTTCCATGGCCCGGCGTCCGCCATGCAGCAGGTCGTCGAGGAACATGGCCCGGAACTCGGGGCGCTGCAGCAACTCTCGGTCGGCCTGGGGTGAGAATCGGCCGTAGACGCTGATGGCCGGTTCGGCGATCGGCTTGGCGAAGCGCAGCGCGGTGCTGAGGACCTGACCGATCTGGGATCCGGCGACGTCGACGGCCGGCGCCAGGAGCGACCCCAGGCGCATCGCGCCGCCGGGGATGCGGTCGGGGCCGACGGTCGGCGCCACGCCGCCGAGGATGCCGGCCGCGACCACCCGGTCGGGCATCGCGTGCGCCACACCCAGGGTGTACGGGCCGCCGCCGGACAAACCGATGACCGCGAACTCGCCGATGCCGAGTGCCTCGAGGACTTCTTCGAGATCGGATGCGAAGGCGGCGACGTTCTCATAGCGGTGCGGGGTCGACGCGCCGACACCCGGACGGTCCAGACCGATCAGGCGAACATGCCGTTCAGCGGCATATCCGCGGGCTTCGATCGGTATCTGACGACGTGCTCCGGGTGTGCCGTGGAGCCAGATGATGGCTCGTCCGGTGGCGGATCCGTACTCGGCGAATCCGATGCGGCGATCACCGTCGGCCACGGCGATCGACCCCTCGATCTTCGGACGGGCGATGTCGATCATGTGACCAGCATCTCACGTAACTTTGTAAGTGTGATCTCCGAGTTCGTCAACGGAGCCGCACGTATGCTCCAGCATGTCTTCAAGCCGTACCCGGCCAACGACATCCCCAAGGGCCAGATGCTCGAGCTCCCGGGTCGTGGCCGCGCCTACGTCACCGATTCGGGTCCCCGAGACGCCCCTGCGGTCTTCCTGCTGCACTCGGTGCTGACCACCGGGCTGCTGTGCTGGTATCCGACCATCCCCGCCATCAACCACCGCTACCGGGTGATCACGATGGACGCCCGGTGGCACGGTCGCGGCATCGAGTCGGACCGCTTCGACCTGCGCGACTGCGCCGACGACGTGGTCGCCGCCGCCGACGTGCTCGGCATCGACCGGTTCATCGCGGCCGGCTTCTCGATGGGCGGGGGCATCGCCCAGCTCACCTGGCGGCGGCACCCGGAGCGCGTCGTCGGTCTGGTGCTGTGCTCGACCGGTCCGTACTTCAGCACCCGCGATCCCAAGCACCGCCAGTCGTCGGAACGCACCGCCCGCATTCTGCGTCCGGTTTACCGGCTCTTCCCGCGCGTGTCCGAGAAGAGCCTCGAGAAGACGACGTCGCACACCTCGATCTGGGCTCTGCGGCAGTTCTTCTCCACGCCGTTGTCGCACCTCGGCGACTTCGGACATGGCCTCGGTGCCTTCGACTCCCGGGACTGGCTCCATGAGATCGACGTCCCGACCTCCGTCGTGGTCTCCATTCGCGACAAGGTCGTCGAACCCGAACGACAGCAACTGCTGGTCGACGGCATCCCGGGGGCGCAGCGCTACGAGGTCGACGGTGGCCACGCATGCTGCGTGCTCGGCGCGAAGTACTTCATCCCGCCGTTCATCGAGGCGCTCGATGCGGTGAGTGCACAGTCCGAGGTCGGGGTTCCGCCGGCGAGCTGACGCGCCATCGGTGCCAGACGCGGCGCTGCCGATCGTTCACCTGGTCTGCAACTCTCTGCGGGGCGGGGTGGCGCTGGCGTCGGCTTGGTTGGCGTTCGAAGGTCGAAGCTGCCGGCGTCGGCGACGTACCACCGTCCGGGTCACCATCGGGTCCGTGGACGGTCGTCGCCGCGTTGGAGAGTGAATGGGTCGATATCAGTCGACATGGGACCCAGCGGTCGAGAACGGCCTGACCTCACCGACGATCTGGCCGACATCTGCCAAACCGGCCGCAGCCGAGCCCTTTCCGAACTGCACCTGCCTGCGATTGCCACCGGACTCTCCCCGGTAGATCTTCAGACGATCTCCAAGGCCCGGTGGCAACCCGACGGCCGTGCATGAAACGAAACCGTTTCTACTCGCCCGACGTGTGTTTCGGCAACCATCCCAAGCGACCCGTCGTCGCTGGGGATTTTGGTGGACGAGATGTCGCGTGCCGATATGTCCTCGCTGTCCATCGCCGACGCTCCGGGTGAAATGGCCACGGATCTCGACCGGGCAGTGGTGAGCAGGATGGGACACACACGCGCGCAGAGTTCGGCTGTCGCAGGCGGGGCTGTTGCCGTCTTCGTCGGTGACGCGGTGCCGACACCGCTGGGTGTCGCTGGATCTCGACTGCGGCTGCGTCAGACAGTTCCCGCACGAGTTGTTCGGACTCGCGGGATCACCATATCTCGGCTGAAAGTGGTTTGGCTGAAATGATTTCGACGGTTCCGCCGCGGCGCACCAACCTGTGCTTGGCGAACTCGGCGAAAGGTGTGCACCCTGACTGAGCCGAGTCGAGATGCCAAGGGGGGCGGCCGCGATGCGCATGGCACGTGTGCATGGTTTCGTACAGCCGCCACCTCGTCCGGCGGGGTGGCGGCTAACAGACGCTGTCCGTGTGCCTCCGTCGCTCCCGCGTTCGCACAGCAGTCACAGCGGCGATGGCAATGCCGAGAATGGACAGGACGTCGGACTCTGTGAATCCGTGTTCGATGGTGACGAAGACGAGTACTCGTCCTTCGATCTGTCCGTTCCACATGAACCACGCGAATGCGGACAGCGCCAGCACTGCTGCGGAGCGGTAGGACGGACGAGCCAAGCTCCAGGCCGCGGCGATGAACAGCAGGTTGAGCAGGACCAGTGCATGAAAGAACGACGGATCGACAGCCTGGGTAGCCATTCGCCAAGTATCCCTGTGGCTCGTCGGGGTGCAAGCGATGGTCTCCTGGCACCGGAGACGTGGCCGGAACCGCGTCGCTTCGCCGGCGACGCAGCCCGCGCGCGTTGGCAAAAGTCGTGGCGTTGATCCGCATTTAACCGATCGGCAACTCACTGTCAAGGTGAAGAAACGATGTCGGCATTGGCCATCAATGGCGATGGCACATTGTTCTACCCGAAGATTTGTGAATCTTACCCCTCTCGAAGAGTAGTTAATCTGCGGGTTGGGGAACGGTGAGGTCGGCGGATCGGTGGTTGGTTTCGAGTCGGGTGAGAAATATTGAGACAATGTGACACCAATCACCCGAAGTTCTGCTACTTGGGCCGAAAGTCCCTGTAGAAGGGCGGGTTCCGCGGTGTATCAAGGGCGGTTTGGTCGTTGCGTGGGACCGTCCGCGACGCGCGACTGCTGTCCAAATTTTCGAGTGAAAAGGCTTTCTCGTGAATTTACTGAATTGAGTGGAGTTTCTTGTATGGCTAATGTCGGCCGACCGAACTACATCGCCCCCCGAGTTGTACTAGTGGCCTCTCTGAAATAGGCTCTGTTCACCCGTAAAGAGAATTGCGGCACGAACGTTGATCAACGTTCTGGTGACTTGGCGTCGGGGCCGATCGCCACCCTCGAGTTCAATCATCTGTTCTGTGGGAGGTTACCCGTGGCCCATCGTCCGGCTTATGACGGATTGGGGTGGGATTCGGCAAGCGCGACAACAAGGATGCGCTTTCTCAGCAGGGGGCGTGACGGTGCACGGTCGTGGATTCATGGCTACGTGGTCCGACTGGCATGGAGCGATGCGGCGGTCGTCGGGGTGGCGGTGGGCGTCGCCCAGTTCGTCAGGTTCGGCGCCGACGGTTCGTTGACGCCGAAAGCATCTGCGCCGCTGCCGGCGACGCTGGTTTCCGCAGGACTGATCGCCACCTGGCTTCTTGCGTTGCGGGCGTTTCAGACCTTCGACCGCAGGATCGTTGGTTCCGGTTCGCAGGAGTACAGCCGCGTGGTGAGTGCGTGTCTGACCGTATTCGGTGGGCTTGCGATGGTCGACCTACTGTTCCGCCTCAACATTGCGCGTGGATTCATTGCGATCGCGTTGCCGGTGGGGACTGCTGGATTGATTCTGTCGCGATGGCTGTGGCGACAGCACCTCCAACGTCAGCGCATGCGGTCAGAGAACCTCGAACGCGTTCTGGTCGTCGGGAGCACGTCCTCGGCCGTTCCGATGATCGAGCGACTCCTCAACAAGCCCGATCTCGGCTACCGCGTGGTGGGGTTGTGTCTGCCGAATCGAGCGGGTCAGCGAGAGTCGGTCAGGGTGGGCGTCGATGAGGTGCCCGTCTTCGGAACGTTCGACGACGTCTGTACATCCGTGATCGACTCAGGCGCAACCACTGTCGCGGTCACTTCCGCAGAGGCTCTGGGGCATGACGCGATGCAGACATTGTCCTGGGACCTCGAGGGACTGAACGTCGACATGATGGTGTCGCCGGGAGTGACAGACGTCGCCGGTCCTCGGGTGATGGTTCGCCCGGTCGCGGGTCTCCCGCTGCTGCATATCGACAAGCCGCGATACGAAGGTGCGAATCGGTTTCGCAAGGCACTTGTCGACAGGCTGGGAGCCGCGATGCTGCTCGTGTTGCTCGCGCCGGTCTTCGCCGTGGTCGCGGTCGCGATCAAGCTCGATTCACAAGGACCGGTCTTCTACCGCGGAACGCGGATGGGGTTGAACAATTCCCCGTTCGGCATGTGGAAGTTTCGTTCGATGGTCCAGAATGCCGATGCGTTGAAAGAGAACCTCCGACCTCTGAACGAAGGAGCCGGAGTGCTCTTCAAGATGCGAGACGATCCGCGCGTGACGAGGGTTGGCGCCTTCCTCCGGAGATACAGCCTGGACGAGTTGCCTCAGTTGTTGAACGTCCTCGGCGGGTCGATGAGTCTCGTCGGACCCCGCCCGCCGCTTCCGGACGAGGTCGCCCTCTACGACGGCCACGTCGCACGAAGAATGCTGGTCAAACCAGGGATGACAGGTCTGTGGCAGGTCTCTGGAAGGTCGGACCTGTCCTGGGAGGAGTCGGTTCGACTCGATCTGACCTATGTCGAGAACTGGTCGATGATGCAGGACCTCATGATCCTCTGGCGGACCGTCAAGGCTGTGTTCGCCAAAGACGGCGCTTACTGAACCGCCACATCTACCGCTCGCCTTTGCTCTCTGGCTTTCTCTGAGGACGAAATGAACAATTCGAATGCGCTGACGTGGGTCGGTGACGACCTGTATATAGGTGGCGTCCCGGTCGTGACGGGAGGTGCCGACGAGGTGCTCGAACACGTTGCGACACTTGTCGACTCCGGGGCACCACGGCTGGTCGTGACACCCAATGTCGATCATGTGATCCGCCTGGAAACCTGCGAGGATTCGAGGAACGGCTATGCACATGCAGACCTTGCCCTCCTCGACGGTGTCCCCGTCGCGAAGCTCGCTGCGTTTCTCGGATCACGGCCAGTCGGGCGCAACACCGGCGCCGATCTGCTCTTCGACGTGTGCCGACGAGCGAGCCAGACCGGATGGCGGGTCGTCATCACAGGGGGACGGGACAGTACCGCGAGAACGGCAGCCTCGAACCTGGCTCGCCTCACCGGCGCAGATGTGGTCGCGGTCCCGTTTCCGTTCATCGAGACCGTCGCCGATCAGTCCTCCGAGTATGTCATCGCGCAGTTGAGAGAACTTCGACCCAGCGTGGTCTTTCTCTGCCTCGGTTCGCCCAAGCAGGAGAGCTGGTATGCCGAATGGAAGAAGCACCTTCCGCCGGCGGCGTACGTGGGGTCGGGTGCGGCAGTGGACTTCGCCGCGGACAAGGTCCGACGCGCTCCTCAATTCATGCAGCGGTGTGCGCTCGAATGGGTGTGGCGTCTCGCCAGTGAACCGCGGAGACTGTGGCGGCGATACTTGCTCGTCGGACCCAAGTTCTTTCCCATCGCGGTCCAAACCGCCTGGGCTTCGGAGACGACGATTGTTCAGCGAGCCCTCGCATGTAACGGCATCGAATCATCGGTAGTGAATCCGGACGGTGCCGGCGAACCCGCGACCCCGGTCGTCGTCCAGATCGGCCCGGAGCCGACCGGGACCGGTGGAATGGCCACCGTCATCCACGAATACCTCCACATGGACTCTGCCCCCTTCGAGCAGGTGGCGATGCCTACCTGGGGAAGAAGGAGGGGAGTGGGTTCTATGGCCACGGCCCTTCACGTCGCCTTGCGGTTGATCTTGAGCAGACGTGACTGGACGATTGTCCATGTCCACCTCAGCGAGTTCGGAAGCTTCGTTCGCGAGGGGATGATCGTGCTGTTGGCTCGTGCACTTCGCAAACCGTGCGTGGTGAGTCTGCACGGTGCCGACTTCGAGAGGCATGTTGCGACGTACCCACGTCTCACCAGGCTCGTCCTCAGATCGGCTGCGACAGCGATATGCCTCGGACAGCGGCATCAGCGTCTGGTCCGTCAGATCGACCCTCGGATCGACACCACCATCGTGCTGAACCCGATCTCCTCGGCACTCATCGACGAGACCATTGTCGAGCGTGTCGGCGAATCCGATTGCCCGACGTTCGTATTCGCCGGGGAAGTGGGTGGACGGAAGGGCGTGGACCGACTGCTTGACGCGTGGCCGACGGTGAAGTCCGCGCTACCCGACGCTCGCCTGCTGATTGCCGGCCCGCTCGAATCAGGCAACACTGAGATCGAGTCTCGGTTGCTGGCCGCGACCGGTCACGAAGTGCGCTACATCGGAGAACTGGGGCGCGAGGATGTGACGAGAGAACTCGCGGCGGCCACGGTCACGGTCTTGCCCAGCCGGGCCGAGGTCCTCCCCATGGTCATCCTCGAGTCGTTGGCGTGCGGAACGCCTGCGGTGTACACGGACGTCGGCGAGTGGGAGACGTTCCGGGGGATGGACGAGGTGACGGTGGTCAAGCTCCCGGAATCGGACGAAGGCCGAGCCGCGAAGGTCCTCGCCGAGGCCATGATCGCCGCCGCACGGGACGGCGACGAGCGTCAGGCCATCAGAGAGGCGTGCCGAAAGTGGGCACGCAGCAACGTGTCGACAACGGTTGTGGCGGAAGTTCTTCGGTCCGTCTACGAGGCTCAGCTGACCCCGCCGCGGCGGTTCGCCGGAGTTGAGCACGGGGGCGAACGATGAACCGAGTCGGAATCCTCACGCGACACTGCTATCCGAACTATGGTTCGCTGCTTCAGGCCATCGCGCTGCAGCAAGCCCTCGCCCGCGCGGGCGCGGATGTCCACGTGGTCGACTACGTGCCGCCGTCGGACGGCAGGTTCGGACTCGCGAGGTCCAGCCTACGGGAATCGCGAATGCGTGAGTCGTGGATCGGAAGCGCCGCATATCTCGCGATCCAGGGACCGAACTTCGCCGTGATGGCGAGCCGATTCCGCCGATTCCAGAAGGCCAACCTGCGTCTGACCCACATGGTCGGCGATGGTGCAGACCTGCCGGCCGTCGCCCGTGATCTCGACCGGATCATCGTGGGCAGCGACCAGGTATGGAACGTCGTCCACGGGACCCTGGACGAGACCTACTTCCTCAGCCAACTGGACGATTCGCGTAAGAAGTACAGCTACGCCGGAAGTTTTGGATCGTCGGCGCCCGTGGACGACATCGCAGTGAAGCGGATGCTGGCGGACTTCCGTGCCGTGTCCGTTCGTGAGCCCTCGGCCGCTGAACATCTGAAAGCGCTCGGCCTCGACGTCCGCCGTGATGTCGACCCCGTCCTGCTCCACGGGCGGGAGTTCTGGTACGAGTTCTCCGCGCGGGTGCGGGTTGCGGCGCGATCGCCG
The DNA here is from genome assembly GCF_039939235.1 of Gordonia aurantiaca. NCBI lineage: Bacteria > Bacillati > Actinomycetota > Actinomycetes > Mycobacteriales > Gordoniaceae > Gordonia > Gordonia aurantiaca. The sequence goes on from NZ_JBDUUF010000001.1 coordinate 804,992, forward strand.
TACCTGCTCGTCTATCAACTCCACAACACCCCCCACTTCGATGCAAGGGTCGAGGAGCTGAGCCGCCGATCGGGTCTACCGGTCCGTCGGGTGAACGTCGACATCAAGAGGCTCAAGGGTTTCCCGTACCGTAGCCACTATCTGGCATCGCCGCAGGAATTCGTCGCGTTGTTCCGAGATGCCGCCGCCGTCATCACGGACTCGTTCCACGGGCTGTCGTTCAGCCTCATCTTCGGCCGGACCGTGTATCCGGTGCTCCCGAACAAGGGCGCTGCTCGACTCACCGATCTCCTGGACGCGGTGGATCTTCGGCACCTGGCGGTGTCCGCCGACCAGATGGACCTGCCGACGTCGGGAGAGTACGAGGCTCAGGACGTTGCCAGGTGTCTGTCGACGCTGGCTGCGGAGTCGTGGCGATACATCGAAGGACTCGCAACATGACCCGGACCGTGCATCCGTCCGGATCGGGCACCGGTGCCGTGGACTCGGGAACGGGTTCGCCCACGGGTGACGGTCGGGTCATCCAGTACACGATCCTCGCACTGTTCGCCGCGTACGCGATCCTTCATGCCGTCTACATGGCCGGATCCCTACCTGGTGGGATCTACTATGTGTCGTTCGCGCTGCTTCTCTGCGGCGCGGCGGCGCGGGTCGGGTGGCTCGTGGTGATCCGGCGCCGGACGACGCGCGAGATCCATTTCTTGCATTCGTTTTTGGTGCTCGTCGCTGCCTCGACTGTCTTGGTCGCCATCTCGTGGATTCGGGAGTTTGCGACCATCGAGGCGTTCACCTGGACATCGGCGGGTCAGGTCTTCTACATCCTCGGCCCCGCGCTCATCGCACTGTGTGTGGTGAACACCGCCACGAACAGTCAACTCGACATCTACGTGATCATCCTGCTGGCGAGGTACGTCCTGTACTTCGTCCTCGCGTTCTCCAGCGACTTCTCCCTGAGCAGTCTGAACGAGATCAGTTGGTCCTCGTCGAGTTCGCCCTTCGAATCATCGTTCGCCCATGACCTCCTCGTCGTCGAGGCGTACTTCGTGTTCCGAAACCGGAGGGTGCTCGCGACCGTCGCTGCCGGGATGACGATGCTCTCCCTGAAGCGAGCCTCGTTCGTCCTCGCTCCCGTGATGATCGTCGGAGGGAGGTGGCTTCGGTCGGACTCGCGGCCGTCGAGGAAGTATCTGCTCGCGCTCGGCACGGTCGGCGTACTCAGCCCGTTCGCGGTGATGTATGTGTACTCCCCTGAATTCGTCCAGTATGCGTACACCCGCTTCGGGGTGGACGTGAACACCGTGACCACCGGACGCTTGGAGATCTATCGGGTTGCCACCGGACTCCTGCAGCAGTCGACGGGATTCGGTTCGCTCAACCCGATGCTCATGGAGCTCGTCGACAACCAGTTCGGCACGAGGTGGAATTCACAGCTGCACAACGACACTCTCCGTGTCTACCTGGAGGTCGGACTTCTCGGTGTCGCCTCCTACGTGGGGGCCCTGGTCTACCTGGGGCGCAGTTCACGGATCGCGAGCCTGTTGATCACCTACACCTTCTTTGTGCTGATCACGTCGCGGCTGATCACGCATACCTCGTACTGGGTGGTCTTGTTCCTCGTGCTCGCATGCATCGAACGCTGGATTCACGCGCAGCGTACGGCGACTCGATCTGTGGAAAGGAGCGGTCTCACTGATGGCGTCGCACAACGGTAGACCCCGGGTCGGGATCGTGACTCTGACGCAGTCGGAGAACTACGGCACCGTGTTGCAGGCCCACGCGACACTCAAGGTGTTGTCCGAACGCGCCCCGGGCTTCGAGTTCGAGCTGGTTCCCACGGATGTGGGCACCGTGCGTAGGCGACGGCTGCTCTCGGTCGCCAATCCGAGGAACCCGAGTTTCGGGGTGACGCGCGCGCTGAACTTCCGGTCGATGAGGAAATTCATCGAGCCCGCGCTGCCCACGCTCGACACCCGGTGGATCAACATCGAGGACCGTTCTGCAGCCACCGATTTCCTGGCGAACCGCTACGACGGGTACATCACCGGCTCGGACGAGGTGTGGAACCTCGCACATATCGGCATCAACAGCATCTACTACCTGCCGAACAGTCTTCCCGGCCCCAAGGCGAGCTTCGCGACGTCGGCAAACCGCATCGATCTCGGCGCGCTGGGCGCGGACGACCGCAAGGTACTACGGAGCTCGCTGGACGGATACGACTTCCTCACCGTCCGCGACACCACGACCCGGGATCTCGTCCGTCAGCTCGCCTCTCGATCATCGGTCGAGATCATCGACCCGACCCTGATCTGCCGTTCACTCGTCCCCGACGGTGATGTCCGAGCCGCGACCGAACGCCGGGTGGCACGCCCGAAGATTCTCGTCATGGCCAAGAACCGGGCCATCGGGACCGCGATCACACGGAGATTCGGCGAGCGGGCAGACCTGTATTCATGCTTCATCCGGCAGGAAGACTCGCGACTGATTCGGCTCACGCCAGCGGAGTTCGCCACGCGATTCCCTGAATTCGATTGCGTGGTCACCGATTTCTTTCACGGCACGTGCATGGGTGTCCGCACTGGTGCGAAATTCGTGAGTTTCGACTGTGAACCGGTGTACGGGGTATACGAGAGCAAGATCAAGAACATTCTCGGAAAGTTGGGCTGCCAGGACCGCTATGTGGACCTGACGAACCACAGCCCGAGTCGTGTCGACTCCTTGTTGGACAAGGTCGAGGAGCTCGCTTTCGCGGGCTGGGCGGAAGACACAGAGGACATGTTCGATGCCCTGGAACGCGAACGTGCGCATGCGGTGTCGGCGGTGGACATGCTGATCGAGACGCTACAGGACCGTTTATGACCGCGCATCGGCCCGCGGTCGCCCGCAACTCTACGATCTACATCGCGGCGTCGCTGTTGCAGAAGATGTCGGCGGCGATCCTGTTGCCGGTGTACACGCGACTGCTCACGCCGGACGAGTACGGCTACTTCAGCATGCTGGTCACCACGACGCTGTTGATGTCGACCATCGCCACACTCGGCCTCGACTACGGCGTCATGCGGTATTGCCATCTCGGTGACGACGAGCGCGCGAATCCTCAGGCGCAACAGCGTCGTCGGGTCGCTTTGTCGGCAGTTGTCACCGTGCTCTCCGTGGTCGGCGTCACGCTCACAGTGCTGTTGCTGGTGACCGGACCGCTGTATGGCCCGGTGGTCTTTCCCGGTCTCGGATTCTTCCCGGCGGTCGCTCTCGCGGTCGTCGCAGTGACCTTCCAGCCGATGACGCTGGTGTATCTGTCGTTTCTGCAGACATCGGAGAGGCCGGCCCGGTTCGTTGCGTGCTCGGTCGGATACTTTCTGTTGAATGCGTCCTTCACGGTCGCGTTCGTCGGTCCGGTCGAGATGGGAGTTGCCGGAACGAGTCTGGCGCTGTTGTGTGCGAACGCGGTCACGGCGCTGTTGTGCGTCGTCGACGCGCTTCGCACCGGCGCCCTGTGGGCGCGGTTCCGGTTATCCGACGCGCGCGAGATCCTTGCGTACTCGCTTCCGATGGTGCCGCACGCCGTCTCCTTGCAGACGACCGCTTTCGCGACTCGACTTGTGATCCTGCGCATCCTCGACGCCGCGGCCGTCGGTCTGTTCAACATCGCGATGTACGTCGTCAGCGTGATCGACGCCGTGCAGACGGCGATGCACCGCGCGTTCATGCCGTTCTACTTCACGGAGGCAAAACGCGGTGCTCTCGGCTGGCGCAGCCGGATGCATGATGTCATCGCAGGCTTCGTTGCAGCCAATGTGCTCCTGGCCGCGGCCGCCGCCGTGTTCAGTCCGGAAGCGCTCGCAATCCTGACCCCGAAGTCTTTTCACGGTGCCGCCGAGATCGTCCCGATCCTGGCGCTGTCGATGATGGTCAAATCCCTCTACTATCCGTCGCTGACCGAGTTGCTCTTCCAGGACCGGGGCACACGGGCGGCGATGGCGGTCTCGACCAGTGCGAGTGCGGTGTCGATCGTCGCTGCCATCCCGCTGACCCTCGTCTGGGGACTGACCGGCATTGCCGTGGCCCAGGTGGTCCAGCGGTTGATGATGAGTGGACTGGCCTGCCGTCTCGCCGTCCGCGCAAACGGTGCCGGCATCCCATGGGGGCGCGTGCTGCGCCTGCAAGTCGTGGGCGCCACCAGCGTGGTGTTCGCCCTGTTCATCTTCCCGGCGTCGTCGACGGTGCTGGGTGAGGTATGGACGGTTGTTCTCAAGGCCCTGTTCCTCGCAGGTCTTTTCGTTGTGGTTCTCGCGGCTGAACCCTCGGTCGTCAGGATGCTCAGAAAGAAGGTGAACCATGGATCTCAAAGCGCGCCTGAAGCAATCGCAAGCTCTTCGACGCACCGTGAAGAGGGCCAAGGTCTACAAGGAATACTTCGCGGACGCGACGTTCATGAGTCGTCATCTGCTCGACGGAGGCCCGGACCCCGAGCATGAGCAGTACCGGATCATGATCCTTTCTCACTCGTTGGAGAAGGGGCTCTCGTACCGTAACGCTCGCCCCTTCGGGCGGGCGAAGGCCGCGGACCTTCTGGTCTTCTTGGAGGAGGCATCCCCGGAAACCCGTGTGTCCTCGTCATATTCGATCGGCATCGAGGTCCTTCGGTCGTGGACGGAGTTCATGACGTCCTGCGGGCAGGACGGTCAGGCGTCACCGATCCGTGGACGTCTCGAGGCATTGCTGGAGGAGTCGTCGCCGTGGGAGTGTGACTTCCGTGCGGGCGTCGCCACGCCATCGCAACTCGATGCCGAGTCGTGGAAGACGCTGGCTTTCGACGCCTTCGTCCGGGGACGTCACTCGATCCGTCGCTTCTCGAACGAACCGGTGTCGGACGATGACCTGCGCCTGTGCATCGAATTGGCGATGCGGTCGCCGTCGGCCTGCAATCGTCAAATGGTGGGATTGCGTGTGTTCGATGATCCGACGTCGAAAGAACTCCTCTACCGAACATTGCATGGCACCGGCGGCGTTGACTTCGATACGTGCCGAATGGCCGTGGTCACGTTCGACGCGCGCAGTCTCGACTTCTACGGCGAGCGAAACCAGGGCTACCTGAACGCCGGGCTCTTCGCGATGACGCTGGTCTACGCAATGCAATGGAAGGGAATCGGTTCCTGTCTCCTGCAATTCGGGAACACCTTTGCCGAGGAGCGAGCACTCGCAACAGGACTCGGACTGCGCCCCGGCGAACGGATCGCGGTCGGCCTGGCGTTCGGAGTCCCCGAACCCGACGGCGTCGTCCCGGCCAGTGTTCGTCGCGACCTTTCGGAGGTCTTCAGTGTCCGGTGAACCTCACGCAGATCTCGCATCACGACAGATGCCGCAGCGACCAATGATCCGGCCTGAGCAAACGGTTGGCTCGCGGAACCACAAGGAGAACACACTATGACTGCCGTACACAGTGGATTGCCGTTCACATCCTCGTCGCCGGTTTCCGAGGTGCCGGGAGCGTCTGCCGGGCGAGCGCAAAAGAACTTCCGCAGAATACAATCCGTCATTGCTCGGCGCTGGTGGGTGATTGCCGTCTGCGTCACGGTCGGGGCCGTGGCCGGCGTGGCGGTCAGCCTCGCGACGACACCTCAGTACAAGTCTCAGGCCGTCCTATACGCCACGTCGGCCACCGATACGAACGCCCAGAGCGCTTACCAGGGCTCTCTGGCGTCTCAACAGCGCATGGTGTCCTACGCGGAACTTGCCCTGTCGGAGGTCGTCCTGCGCAAGGCGATCGATGACAACGACCTTCCGTTGGCGATCAGCGACGCCCGTTCCAAATTGACGGTGACCAGTAAGCCGGGGACCGTTCTGCTCACGATCGCCGCAGTGGATTCCGACAGTGTCGAGGCGGCGCTCCTCGCCAATGCCGTGGCCCAGTCGATGGTTGACTACGTCGCATCGCTCGAGCGCCCGATCGACGGGGGGCGGCCGGTCGCAGCCCTGACCGTGATCACTCCGGCGTCACCGAGTGGAAAGACGGTGACGCCAAACACGTTACTCAACATCGTGCTGGGCCTCCTCGGTGGCCTCGCCGTGGCCGCTGTGCTGTTGGTCGCGTTCTATCGACTCGATACGCGGGTGCGTAACGAAGAAGACCTGGAGTCGACCGGTCTGGGGCCAGTTCTCGCCACCGTGCCCAATTCCGATGAGCTGGGGTCCGACCGAGCCGCGGACTTCGCCGGCGGTGCCTCGCCCACGGCGGAGGCATACCGTCGTCTGCGCACCAATCTGAAGTTCGTGACCGTGGATGCTGCGTCTCCGCGCATCCTCGTGACGAGCCCCGCACCCGGTGATGGTAAGACGACCACCGCGGTCAATCTCGCGCTCGCACTGGCCGAACTCGGTCGTCGCGTCGTCCTCGTTGGCGCGGACCTACGTAAGCCTGGCCTCGGCAGCCGTTTGCCGGTCAACGGGGCGGTGGGTCTGACCGATTACCTCAACGGTGATGCGGAGATTCTCGACGTCATCCAGCCGAGCGGGTTCCGCAACCTCGACGTGCTCGCTTCGGGTCCCGTTCCGCCGAACCCGGGCGAACTCCTTGCGTCGGAGCGCGCGAGAAGAGGATTCGATGTACTCGGTGAGCGGTATGACCATGTCGTCGTTGATTCTCCGCCGCTGCTCCCGGTGTCCGATGCCATGGCTGTCGGTCAATGGATGAACGGAGTCCTCCTGGTCGCACGTGCCGGTCGGACCGGACGTCCGCAGATCGAACAGGCAGCAAATCAGATGGAGCTGGCCCGGTTGAAGGTCCTTGGTTGTGTTCTCAACGATGTCCCGACCCGGGACACTGCCTATGCCTACGCCTACTACGGTTCTGAGAGTTCGCGTGCCGAGGTGACGACGGGCCACCACAACCGGCCGACCGGGGCGCCGGAGTCGGGACTGTCGAGCGGGGTGGAAATGGTGAAGTCTTCGCGCCCTTAGCACGGGTCGAAGACTCGGGACGGGAGCGAATAGGTGGGCATCTCGTGATGTCGGTCTCGCCGGCCGTCGATACCTGCGTGCCATACACCGAAAACATCCGAACGGGTGACACCAGGGTGTCTCCCCACGACGCCGCGTCGGAGATGATGGGCGGGTGCACGGTATCGCGCGGGGCCTCGTCGAGGCGCAACGAGCCAGACTGGTCAGCGGTGTAGGCGCGGTACCCCTGGTGTCCGCGTCCGCGAGATGGCGCCTGCTCCGTGCGCTCGGGGTCGATGTCTCCCGCTGTGTGATCGGTCGTCGTGTCCAGTTCCGTGGTCCCGACATCGCGGTCGCCGCAGGTGCGGTCATCGAGGACGACGTTGTCATCGAAGCCGCTGCCCCCGTCTACGTCGGCACCGACGCCCGCCTCGGTACGGGTACGAGGATCGTCACCAAGTGTGAGGCACGCGGTGGTGCGTCGACGCGCAACGGGGCGCTACCGGTGCTCATCGGCGCACGCGCCAACCTCGGTGCCCGCGTGGTGGTTCTGCCGGGGGTCACGGTAGGGGAAGGGGCCGTGATCGCTCCAGATGCCGTCGTGGAGGAGAATTGCCGGCCGAACTCCGTGTACGCGGGGGCTCCGGCAAGGTTCGTGCGTCGTGTGTGACTGCACTGAGCTTGGTCGCAACCGCGACGATCAGATAGCTCGCCGATCTCTCTTGACGGACTGGTGTGCCCTGGCCATCAAACGGCTTGCACATGGGATTTGTTCAGCACTCTTCCGAAACGATCGGATACCAGCTGTGAGGAGCGGGCACGTGAAGGACGAATATTGGACGACGCAACATGGAGAGGCTGAGAACGCAGACATCGAACCATCTGCTGCTCCAATCCGTATGGCTTGGCCGGATGCCGCCAAGGGGCTCTGTATGGTTCTGGTTGTCCTGGGTCACTTCGCAATCTGGCTCGATCAACAGGTCGACGGTAACGCCGCCTTCTGGTTGGCCGTAAATGATATTCTTGCGCCATTCCGGATGCCGTTGTTCTTTTTGATCTCTGGGCTTATGTCGGTAAAGGCTCTAAGTCGACCCTTGGATCTGAGTAGGAAAAGAACTGTAGGGCTGTTGTATCTTTACGTGCTTTGGACTGTGCTTTTCTTGGCTCGGCTCTTTGTTCCCGGTGCGAGCGATGGAGAAGCAGCACCTACGATCTTCGAGATGCTGCTCAGCATTCTGCTACCCACCCCTTTTGGTATCTGTGGGCATTGCCTGTCTACTTCATATTCACATGGTTTACGGTCAGGGTGCTGTCCGCCCGAGCACGTTTGTGGATCCTTTTGCCACTCGCCTGCGTCTCCGCTGTGTCTCCGTGGATCGGTGTTCTTACTGAATCGATCATGCGAGACCCGTTGGATCCGCTGAAGTTGGGGCCCGCCGCCTCGAATATCGTGTGGTTTTACCTGGGTGCGTGCCTGCCGTCACTGTGGTTCGCGTTGATGGAACGTGCCCGCTGGAGTTACCTGGCGGCGTCGACGTTTCTTTACGCGGGGCTGGTGGTTCCGGTCTTGATCTGGGGAGTGCGCGACGAGGCGAAGGTGCTCCTCGCTCCCGTGGCCCTTTTCATCAGCAGTCAGGCACTCGCGCTGATCAGAATGCAGTTCATGGGGATGAAGGTGATGCAGTGGGTTGGGCGGTCAACCCTTCCTGTGTATGTTCTGCATCTCTTTGCGATCTCGGTCATCAGTGCAGTGGTTACCAAGACCGGTCTGGGTACGAGACTCACGGCGAACGGGTTTGTTGAGTTTCTTGTGCCTCCGTGCATGGCAGTGGCGCTCACTGTAACCGCGATCTGGGTGGGTCGTGCAATTCTCGGCAGTCGTTACACGGTGTGGCTTCTTGAGGCTCCTGCAGTCATTACGCGACCTCGGGGCCAGTCGGTGCGTCCGAGCTAGCAATTGTCACCCTGACGCTGAATACTGCGCCGCCATCCAGATGCTGCTGCCTGTGGGTGAACACGGGACGCGTGGTGGACGCCAGGGTGGCAGCGTGCACCCGTATCTCACTGCGCAAGATAGATTCAGGAACTTCGCGCGAGGACCATCCATCGAGACTCGTTGGGCGACATCTGCATCGTCCAGGAGTTGATGAGGCACACGAGCGCTGCCTCGACGCAAATCTATACCCGGTTTCCAAAGCGGCGACGCGAAGCGATCGCCGGCCTCGGCCTCGTGCGCGGGGTCCGCTCGTAACGCGGCGTGGCGTGACCTGTCGTCCGATCAGAAGGCGCTGCAGTCGGCGTGTCCCCGGTATGCTCCGCTGACTTGAAACGCATCGCGGTCACCATCGGTATACCGTCTGTGGCCTCATTGCGCCCAGTCGCACCGGCCCACGCCGATCTCGCCGGCGAGATCGGGCGGGTGGTGCACTGCGGCTTCCTTGAGGGTCTCGGTTCCTCGGTCTTCGACCCGAGCCGTCGGGCAAGAGCTACCAGTCGAACGACCGCGAAGCAGGTCCGTACAGCACCCGCCAGGCGTGTGAACAGGCCCGTCGGCAGGTCGTCGCCGACGGACGGGCGAAGTGTTTCGGTGCTACCCCGGACACTCCACCTACCGGCTACGTGTTAAGCGATGATCCAAAGGTTCGTTTTTCCGAGCCGCCTGGAGGTGAGGCAGTGGGCAGTCTCGGCACTTTCGGTTCAGCGGCCTGGACTCAGGTGCGACAGAGCGCCCCTACCCTGAAGGCGGGTAGGGGCGTGATGATCACCTGTCGGTGGACTGCTCGTCGACGAGTCGCCGGCGATCAGGTAGTCGGGATCGAACGGCGGGACCCAGATGAGGTTGGTGGCAACAATGAGAATCAGCGCACAAGCGAGTCGGGACGGCGAGTTCTGGCTCGTCTACGTCCCTGAAGTCGCCCAGTACACGCAGGGTCGCAACCTCGAGGAGGCCCGCCTGATGGCGCGTGACCTGGTCGCATCCTTGCGAGGAGTACCGCTCGCCCAGGTCGAACTGGCACAGTTCACTGTCGAAGTACCGGGGATGGAGTGTCAGCCCTCGTGGGCGTCGCGGGATGTTGACTGGGAGTCCTTCGCCCGCGATGTCTGACGTGGCGCAGAGTATGGAGGGTGCATCCCACGTTCGACGTCTGGATGCCAGATGCGCGGGTCGTTGTGCGATCGAAAGCGCACGCGGCGGTCGTCAGTGCGACCTCTGAGGACCAGCGCCTCGTCCCTGACGAGCTTGGGGCCCTCGATTCAACTTTGAGCACGAAGGAACGGATTCTCGTCGACTGCGACATCTAGATCGCGCCCACGGAGGCGAAACGTAAGGAAGAGGACCACATCGCCGCGGAGTCGGACAGTTGGCAGGACGCCTACACGTGGTGTCCTACCTGTGTACCACTCGGCCGCTGACCTGAGCGGATCAGAGGGCACCGTATGATCGAGGACCGCCCGGCCGCTGAAGGAGAAGCCGGCCAAGGCGCTGGAACTGCTTGAAAGGAATCGGTGGAGCAACCTGCTGCCGCAACTCCGTGGACAGAACCAGCACTACCGCTTCGGTGTTGATCGGATTGAGCCTTTGACCAACACGGAGGGGAAAGGGATGACGACCGCTGCGACTCGTGTCGTCACCTGGGGAGAGGGACGGATCGTCGAGGCGTTCAAGTGCCCGTGGTCGCAAGGCAGCAGTCGACGCGATCAACGCCGAGGTTGGGCCCGGTGCGGGAACCCGAAACACGTTCGCGAACCTCGCGGAGTGGATGATCCGTCGAACTGACTGAGCGCAATCGTTGGCGGGAATGGTTGATTCGCATCGCTTTTCAACAGCATCCGTCCGAGAGGAGGACCTCGGATTCAGCGGTTGCTCCCGCTGCGGACCGGATGTTGCGAGCGGCGTTCTGTGGAACGCCTGTCGGTGCCCCCACCAGGGCTCGAACCTGGGACCTGCGGATTAAAAGTCCGTAGCTCTACCAACTGAGCTATAGGGGCGTGCCCCGAACCTGTCGGGGCGTCGACGAGTTTACAGGCTCTCAGGGCGCCGCGAGCGGGGGCCTGCGGGTGTGTCGAGCCGGCCGCCGCGCGTGCGCCTGAGAGTCTCCGACTGCGTACCGGCGAGAGACTTCGGACGTCCGGGGCGGCCTCCCCGAGAGGAGCAGGGACGGGCGCCGCCGACCCCTCCGAACGTCACTCGGAACGGGTGCCGCGGTGCCGCACAACTACCTCGCGCAAATCGCCGTTTTGTCCCTCTGACCAGCCGATTTGTGTTGTGTGCAAAACCTGTCATAAGCTATGCGAGCTCCCAGCGGAGAAGCGAGACCGGCCCCCTTCGTCTAGCGGCCTAGGACGCCGCCCTTTCAAGGCGGTAGCGCGGGTTCGAATCCCGTAGGGGGTACGCCTGGACGGCACTCAGTGATGAGGGTCGGTCGGAACAAGTAAATCAAGGCCCTGTGGCGCAGTTGGTTAGCGCGCCGCCCTGTCACGGCGGAGGTCGCGGGTTCGAGCCCCGTCAGGGTCGCAAAGGTTTCGGTATCAGCACCGGCGCCGTCTGGCCAGGTAGCTCAGTTGGTACGAGCGTCCGCCTGAAAAGCGGAAGGTCGCCGGTTCGATCCCGGCCCTGGCCACCAGATACACCAAGAACGCAGCCCCGGATCTCCGGGGCTGTTTTCGTTTCTCCCCCTCGCGCGCGGTGTGGGGCATCCCACATCTCCTCGTCGGCGCCCGGCGGGGCCGTCGGGGCCGACTGGCCGGGGGGCCGTGCGCACCGCCGCGTCGAGGGCGTCGGCGCCCGCGTCGAGCCCCCCGTCGAACAGGTCGGTGTAGGTGTGGGGGTCACGGTGATGGCGCGTGGCCCATCGCCGACCTGCGGCAACCGCAGGTCGGTGCCTGCGGCGCAGGCCAGGCTGGCGCAGATCATTCACCAGTGGGTCGGGGTGGCCGAGCGCGGTGACCTGTTCGCGCCACCGCAGCACCCGCACCGAGTTCTCCCTGCTCAGTCGGGCCCACGCGGCGAGGTGACCGCCGCGGCGGTGCGCGGGCGCCTGCCGATGCGGGCGTTCAGCGTCGGCAGCAGGGACCGGGGGATCGGCACGGTGCGCACGCCGGCGCGGGTCTTGGGGCTGCCGGTGGTCAGGGTTCCGCAGCCCTGGGGAATCGAGCACCGCACGCGTGCACCCGGCGGCGAGTCAGATCGGCGTCAGCGGCGTTCAGGCCGGTCAACTCACGCCACCGCAGCCCGGTGTGGGCGAGGATGCGCACGTATCGCCCTGCGGGCCGCACCGCTGGGCGAGTTCCTCGACCTCGGCGTGGGTGAGGTAGTCGTGCGCGGCGGGCTGAGGGGTGGGAACGCCGTCCGGGTGGGTGGCGGGGTTTGCGAGCAGCAACCCGTCGCCTTTCGCATGCGCCTGCACCGTCCGCAGTCGCGAGTGCCGCCAACCGTTGGGTGTGCGGCGAGCAGTCCATCGCGTTCATCCACGCCTGAATCGACGCCCGGTCGCCCTCGACGCGGCCACGCCCCGAACTCGCGCTCGACGCGGTCACCGTCGCGCGGTTACGTGTCGTGGCCGGCCACCCGCCAAGACGTGACCCAAGGTGCGACGCGGTTGCGGGGGGCACCTGGCGACTGCACCTCGGTGCGGAGCCGGGGCAGGGGAGAACGCGCCGTGCCGGGTGTTCCGCGGAGGGTCGGGCTCGACGAACCCGATGGCGTTCGTTCGGACAGTGCAGACGGCGTCGGGCTTGGAGCCGGTTCTGGTTGCGAAACCCCAGCCGACCCCCGACAATCAGGTGAATACAATTCTGTATGTAATCAAGCTGAGTGTTCGGGCGGTGGCTTCGTGGTTCAGGTAGTGATGGGGATGCCGTCCGTCAGGACGGAGATGCCCGACGTCTCCGATCGGCCTCCGGTCGACGGTCTCGTCGACCGCTTCGGCCGCGTCGCGCGCGATCTGCGGGTGTCGATCACCGAGAAGTGCTCGCTGCGGTGCACGTACTGCATGCCCGCCGAGGGGCTGCCCGCGATCCCGCGGGAGCGGCTGCTGACGGCGGACGAACTCGTCCGCCTGGTGGGCATCGCCGTACACAAACTCGGTGTCCGCGAGGTGCGTTTCACGGGCGGGGAACCGCTCATGCGCCGCGACCTCGAGGACGTCATCCGCGGGTGCACCCAGATCGCACCCCATGTACCCCTTGCCATCACGAGTAACGCCGTCGGGCTCGAACACCGCGCCCAGGGCCTCGCGCTGGCCGGGCTGACCCGCATCAACATCTCCCTCGACACCGTCGACCGGGCGCAGTTCGCCGCGCTGACGCGCCGCGACCGCCTCGACTCGGTGCTCGCGGGCATCCGGGCCGCCAAGACGTTCATCGGGCGGGTCAAGGTCAACGCGGTCCTCATGCGCGACACCCTCGACGGCGCGACCGACCTGCTGCAGTGGTGCCTCGACGAGGGGGTGGAGCTGCGATTCATCGAGGAGATGCCCCTCGACGCCGACCAGGCGTGGACGCGCGAGCAGATGGTGCCGGCGCAGGAACTGCTCGATGTGCTCGGCACGCGGTTCACGCTGACCCCCGCCGGTCGGGAGGACCCGTCGGCGCCGGCCGAACGCTGGCTCGTCGACGGCGGACCCGCGACGGTGGGCATCATCGCCTCGGTCACCCGTTCGTTCTGCGGCGACTGCGACCGCACCCGCCTCACCGCGGAGGGCACGGTGCGCTCGTGCCTGTTCAGCGACGACGAGACGGACCTGCGCGACCTGCTGCGATCGGGCGCCGGTGACGACGAGATCGCCGACCTGTGGCGTGCGGCGATGTGGAACAAGTGGGCGGGACACGGGGTCGCGGCAGCCGATTTCGTTCCGCCGCAACGGAGTATGGGAGCCATCGGTGGGTGAGGGTACGAAAGCGGTCGAGGTGCACTACTTCGCGGCGGCGGAGGCCGTCACCGGGATCCGGTCGGAGACGGTGAACCTCACCGCGCGGGCGGATCTGCGGGAATTGCGCACGGTGCTCATAGACCGGCACGGACCAGACCTCGCCCGCATCCTCGGCGTGGCGGGCTTTCTGGTCTCCACCGGTAGCGACGACGGCGACTTCACACGAGACCTGTCGACGAAGGTCGGGGCGCGCGTGGACGTGATGCCCCCGTTCGCCGGGGGATAGGGCTGCGACGGAAACCCCGCAGCAGCCACGGGACCCGGCGGCGACGAGCGTCCATACGAGAGGCCGGTTCGGCGCCTCGACGGTCGGATCCGCGCCGGTTCCAGACCGGTCGCGGCGTCGAGGCGTGAGGCGGTCGGGTCGCCGACCGGCACGGTTCCCGAGCGGTCTGGCACAGACCGGTTCTGGTGCACCAGCGTGCGACCTCAGGAGAACTCTGGCGCACCAACGATCGGGCTGTGACCGGCTGGGCGTGAGGTCCCCGGCGCACACCACCTCAGCGGGAGGACCGTCGCGGGCACACACCGGCTCACTCCTGGGACCTCTGGGCTCGGACGCGCACCGTCCGAGAACGGCCGGACAACCGACTTGTGCGGCCGCACCAGCGCTCGGGCGCAGATCGGCCCGACGGGTGGCGGTTGGCCTCAATCCGGCCGGACGTGAGGACCGTCGAGCACAGGCAGGATCAGGTGGGTGGTCGGACTCGGATCGCTCCATTGGCCGTGGTCGCCCCACACGCACGGCATGACCGCACGACGATCCGACGCCGCAGGTTCCACAGTCGAAAGCAGTCGGGCACAACGTGATTCCGGAGCAGAGTTCGATCCCACGGCGCACCGATGACGACCACGTGCAGCCGCAAGGAGTAAGCCGGAGACGCTCCCGTCGGCGGGGAGCGGACGGTGTCTCAGCTCGCAGTGAGCGCGGGCGCCTCGGTGGTCGCCGGGGTCGACCGGTGGATCGGGCCGTCGACCTGGCCGAGGGGACGTCCGGTGCCGCCGCGGCGGGCGGCGATGATCTCACCGAGGATCGAGATCGCGGTCTCCTCCGGGGTCACCGCACCGAGGTCGAGGCCGATGGGGGAGGACAGGCCGGCGAGCTCGGCGTCGGTGAGTCCGGCGTCGCGCAACCGGCCGAGGCGGTCGTGGTGGGTGCGGCGGCTGCCCATCGCGCCGACATACCCGGCCCCCGACCGCAGCGCGACCGTCAGCGCCGGCACGTCGAACTTGGGGTCATGGGTGAGCACGCAGATGAACGTCGACGCCGAGATCTGCTGCGTCTCCAGGAATTTGTGCGGCCACATGGTGACCACCTCGTCGGCCTCGGGGAACCGTTCCGCGGTGGCGAACACGGGCCGGGCGTCGCAGAGGGTGACGCGGTAGCCGAGGGTCTTGGCCGACCGGATGAGGGCGTGTGCGAAATCGACCGCGCCGAACACGATCAGGTGCGGGGGACGTGCAGTCGACGAGAACAGCACGCGCACATCGGATTCGAGGCAGTTGCCGGTGACGCCCATGTCGACGGTCACCGCCGAGGCCGCCTCGAGGTGGCGGCGGGACTGCTTGATCACCTCGGCGTCGAGGAGGGGATTGCCGCAGGTGCCGGCCACCTGGTCGCCGACGGTGACGATCGTGCGGCCCTGCAACTCGCCGTCGGAGATGATGGTCGCCACCGACACCGGGACGCTGTCGGGCAGGGGGCCGGACACCGCAGCGAGTCCCGGCAGGTCGGCGGGACCGGCCGGGTGGACCAGAACGGTCATCGAGCCGCCGCACATCAGTCCGATGGCGCCGGCGTCGTCGTCGACGGCGTAGGTGCGGATGGTCGGCACCCGGGTGTCGAGGACGGACATGGCCTCGTGGAAGAGGTCGGATTCGACGCAGCCGCCGGAAATGCTCCCGGCGACTGCGCCGTCACGCGAAAAGGCCATGATGCTGCCGACGGGGAGCGGGATCGATCCCCGAGAAGCGATGATCGTGGCGACAGCGCAGTCGATGCCTGCGTCATGCCACCGGGCGATCGTCTCCACCACGTCGCGCATCATGGCCGAATCCCCTATCCGCGCTTGGTCACACGACCGAGGAGGAAACCGAGTCCCAGCGTCACCAGCACCGCGGCGGCGATCTTGACGATCTTGTCGCGGTCGGGGCTCAGCACGCTGACGAGGTCCAGCGGCTCGTTCTCGACCGGCTTGGCCGCGGTCTTCGCCGCAGCCGGGGCCGCCGCGGCCGGGGCCGCGGCGGCGGTGGCCGGCTTCTCCTCGGCGGCCGGGGCCGGTTCGTCGAACTGGGTGGCGAGGTTCTTGGCGAACTGGCCGACGATCTTGCCGCCGATGTCCTCCAGCGCGCCGCGGCCGAACTGGGCCGGGCGGCCGGTGATCGCCAGATCGGTCTCCACGAGAGCGTCGGTCTGCGAACCGTTCTCGGTGAGGGTGAGGGTGACGGTCGCGTTGACCGTGCCCGCGCCGCGGTTCTCCTTGCCCGCGCCCTCGATGACCAGGCGGTGCTTCTCGGCGTCGCGCTCGACGAAGCGGCCCTTCATCTTGTAGCTCATCTGGATGGCGCCGACCTTGACCTTCACCCGACCGGCGATGTCATCGCCCTCGAAGGAATCCAGCGTGGCGCCGGGCATGCAGGGCGCCACCCGCTCGGGGTCGTTGAGGAATGCCCACGCCTCGTCGATTCCGGCCGGAACCGAGAAAGTGTGTTCGAGAATCATGTTGTCTGCCTTGCTAGTAGAGAGTTGATGTGATTAACGGGCCAGGCCGGCCTTGTCCAGCAGCGACCACACCCGCGACGGGGACATGGGCAGCGAGACCAGGTTCTCGGCGATCTCCGGGACCGCATTGGCCACGGCATTGGCGATGGCGGCCGGCGCCGGGATGGTTCCGGATTCACCGACGCCCTTGAAGCCGCCCGGGGTGATGGTGCTCGGGTGGACCGTGTGCTCCATCTCGATGTCGGGGACATCCTCGGAGGCCGGGAGCAGGTAGTCGAGGTAGGTGGTGGTCAGCGGCTGACCGGCGTCGGAGTAGACGACCTCCTCGAGCAGGGCGGTGCCGAAGCCCATGGCGACACCGCCGGCGATCTGGCCCTCCACGACCATCGGGTTGACCAGCACACCGGCGTCGTGGACCAGCCAGTAGGCCTCGACGTCGACCTTGCCGGTGTCGAGGTCCACCGCGACCTGCGCCGCGTGCGTGGCGTAGCCGTAGGTGATGCTCGGCGGATCGTATTCGCCGAGCTCCTCGAGGGCGATCTTGTCGCTGTCGCCGCGGCCCCAGCCCATCCAGCCGCGGTGGGCGACCTGCTGCCAGGTGGCGGTGGCCGAACCGTCCTTGGTGGAGAAGACCTCGCCGTCGAAGACGACGTTGTCCGGTTCGGTCTTGAGCGTGTTCGCGGCGAGGACCTGCATGCGCTCACGCAGACGGGTGGCGGCGTCGACCAGCGCCGGGCCGCCGATGGTCAGCGCGCGGCTGGCCTGCGAGGCCATGTTCGCGAACGGGGACACCGCGGTGTCGCCGAGCTGGACCGAGACCTTCTCCAGCGGGACGCCGAGAACCTCGGCGGCGAGCTGCGCGAAGGCGGTCTCCACGCCCTGGCCGATGGACGTCAGGCCGGAGAACACCGTGACCGAGCCGTCCTCGTTGATCCGGATCTTGCTGGAATCCCAGGTGCTCCAGTGGATTCCGTAGATCTCGGTGAGCGCGGTGGGGGCGAAGCCGGTGATCTCGGTGAACGACGAGTAGCCGATGCCGCGACGCACCCGGTCGGTCGAGGTGGTGTTCTTGCCCTCGGCCAGCGCGACCGCGCGCTCCAGGGACTCCGGGTAGTCGCCGGAGTCGTACGGCATCTGCAGTCGGGTCACGAACGGCAGTTCCGACTCGGTGATCATGTTGCGGCGACGCAGCTCCACCGGGTCGATGCCCATGACGCGGGCGGCCTCGTCCACCAGGCGCTCACGCACGTAGGTGGCCTCCTGCATGCCGTAGCCGCGGTACGCGCCCGTGGGGACGGCATTGGTGTACCAGGCGGTCACGGTTGCGCCGGCGGCGGCGGCGTACTTGTACGGGCCCTCGGCCATCAGGCCCGACACCTGGAAGGGGCCGGTGCCGCCGGTGGCGGTGCACGAGTAGGCGCCCACGTCGCCGTGCAGGTCGATGTGCAGGGCCAGGAACTTGCCGTCGGCGTCGAGGGCCAGGCGGGCACGGTCGAGCTGGCCACGGCCCTGGTAGCTGGCGACCAGCGCCTCCGAGCGGTCCTCGATCCACTTGACCTTGGCGCCCAGCGTCTTGGCGGCCAGGCACACGAACGCCTCGTCGGGGAACAGCAGTGTCTTGAGGCCGAACGCGCCACCCACGTCGGGGGCGACCACGCGCACCTGGTCGGCGCGCAGGCGCAGCGCCTTGGCCACGTCCTGACGCACCATGTGCGGCACCTGGGTGCTGGAGTGGATCGTCATCTGGCCGGTGGCGGGCACCCACTCGGCGATGATGCCGCGGGGCTCCATCGAGTTGTGGCTGATGCGCGGGATGGTGAACACGCGGTCGATGACCGTGTGCGCCTCGGCGAAGGCCTGCTCCAGGGCGTCGACGGGATCACCGAAGTGGATCTGGCCGACCTGGTTGGAGCCGAGTTCGGGGTGCACCAGCGGGGCGCCCTCGGCACGGGCCTCCTCGATGGAGACGACGGCGTCGGTCTCCTCGAAGTCCAGCTCGATGAGCTCCAGCGCGTCCTCGGCGGCGGCGCGGCTCTCGGCCACGACGATGGCCAGAGGCTGTCCGACGTAACGGATCTGGCGATCGAAGAGGACGAAGTCGACCTCCTGCTGGCCGGGGATGAGCCACGGCGCGGGCAGGGTGTCGAGTCCGGCCTCGAGCTCGTCGGGGCCGAGTACCAGCCGCACGGACGGCTCGGCCGCCGCGTCGGTGGCGTCGAAGCCGGTGATCCGGCCTGCGGCAATCGGGCTGCGGAGCACGGCGGCGTGCAGCGCGTCGGTGGCCTTGATGTCGTCGACGTACCAGCCGTCGCCGCGCAGCATGCGGTCGTCCTGGACGCGCGGCACCGGCGCGCCGATCAGCGAGGTGTTCTGCGTGTTCTCGGTGGCGCTCATTCGGCGGTCTCCGTCCAGGTCTTGCGGATGGCCGCGCGGATGCCGGTGTACCCGGTGCAGCGGCAGACATGTCCGCCGAGGACCTCGGTCTCGGTGTCCTCGACGCTGCGGCCGGCGCGCTGGGCGGCGGTCACGCTCATCAGGATGCCGGGGGTGCAGAAACCGCACTGCAGCCCGTGCTCTTCCTTCATGGCCTTCTGGAAGCACGACAGTTCGCCGTCGCAGGCGAGCGACTCGACGGTCTCGACCGTCGCGCCGTCGGCCTGCACGGCCAGCATCAGGCACGAGCGAACCGGGGTCCCGTCGACGAGGATGGTGCAGGCGCCGCAGACGCCCTGCTCGCACCCCACGTGGGTGCCGGTCAGGTCCTCGTCATGGCGAAGGAAGTCGCTCAGCAGAGTGCGGACCGGAACTGTCCTGGTGCACTCGGATCCGTTCAGTGTGAACGTGATCGTCTTGGTCGGTTCGGTCATTTCTGCTCCTGGTCGAGCGCGGACAGGTTGCGGCGGACGAGGGACCGGAGGAGTCCTCGCCGGTAGGCGGCGGTGCCGTGGATGTCGGTGGGCGGGTTCACCTCGGCGGCGGCGGCGTTGGCCGCCTCCTCGGTGGCCTCGGCGATGCTGCGGCCGACGAGGCTGTTCTCGAGCGCGGGCAGGCGCTGCGGGATCTCCGAGACGCCGGCGGCCGCGGCCCGGGCATTCGTCACGACGCCGTCGCGCACCGCGACGCCCAGGCACAGGCCGGCGAACGGGAAGTCACCCTGACGGCGGGAGATCTCGTCGTAGACGAAGACCATGCCGGGCTCGCGCGGGAAGTCCACGCTGACCAGCAGTTCGTCGGGCTCCTTGGTGGTGGTGAAGGTCGACTCGAAGAACTCCTCCGCCGACACCGACCGGGACCCGGTCTTGGACCGGAGGTTGATCGTCGCGTTCAGCGCGACGGCGACGGTGGGCAGCTCCGCGGACGGGTCCGCGTGGCTGAGCGTGCCGCCGATGGTGGTGCGGGCACGGATCTGCGGGTGGGCGACGAAGGAGGCCGCCGACGCGAGAATCGGTAGCGCCGAGGCGATCTCGGGATGATGCTCGAGCGTGGCCAGGCGCACGGTGGCGCCCACCGACACCTTGTCGGCGGAGACGGCGACGCCGTCGAGTCCGGCGACCCGGTTGATGTCGATGATCAGTTCGGGCCGCGCGAATCGCATGTTGAGCAGCGGCATCAGACTCTGGCCGCCCGCCAGCAGTGAGGCGCCGTCCTGCGCATCACTCAGCAGGTCGAGGACTTCTTCGATCGAAGAAGGGGCGACATAGTCGAACGGAGGCGGTTTCATGGTTGGTCCCTCGCGTGTGTGACGGTTTCGTTTGGGCTGGTTGAGAGCACGACTGGGTGGGAATCGGTCGAGAATTGTTGGGACGACCGGACTTTGGCTGACCTAACAAAACTGTATGTAGGTTTGGATACAGTTAGCATGCGGGCAAACGACGGGCTGCGCAAGTCAAACGCGAAAATTCGTGACGCGCGTCGTCGTGTCGTCGGAACGGGTCGGCGCCCGGTGCAACCTCGGCGCAACCCTGCCTGCGGAATCGTGGCCGTGGGGGCCCAAATGTGACAGCCGTGTTACGGAACCGCCCCCGCGCTTGCGGTGGAGGCGAACTGTATGCAGACTCTGCATGCATCCAAAATTGTATTCAGTTACGAGGAGGTCTCCGGGTGGAAGATTCGCCGGCACGTTCGGTGCCGCCGCTGTCCAGCGCGGACCCGCGTCACGTCGAGGTGGTCGATTTCATGATGCTCGAATGCGAGCTCCTGGACGACTACAACGAGCGCGAGTGGCTCACCACGATGGTCAGCCCCGACATCGTCTATCAGGTTCCCGTCCGCGAGACCGTCACTCGCGCCCGCGGCAAGGGGTTCAGCACGACGACGTTCCATCTGAACGAGACGCTCGGCTCGCTCGAGTCGCGGGTCGCTCGCGGTGAGACGAAGTACGCGTGGGCCGAGGACCCGCCGTCGCGCGTGCGTCACTTCGTCACCAACATCCGTACCCGTGAGCACGAAGACGGCGACGACCTGCTGCGCGTGAAGAGCAACATCCTGATCTACCGCACGCGCCAGGATCAGACGAAACCGCAGATGCTGTCCGGCGAGCGTGACGACGTCCTCCGCCGCGAGGACGGTCGCCTGCGACTCCTCAAGCGAGTGGTCTACCTCGACCTCACCGTCATCGGTACCCACAACCTCTCGCTGTTCTTCTGAACCGCACCGTCCCAGCTCTCCCAGCCCAGGAGCACTCTGATGAACCCCACACCAGCCCAGTCCGCGCTGCCGCCGCGGGTGAAGGATTTGATGGACGAGATCGAGACCGGTCTCCCCGAGGGTCGCATCCCGGCCTCGATCTTCGGCAACCCCGAGGTCTACCAGGCCGAGCTGCGCAAGGTCTTCGGCCGTTGTTGGGTCTACATGGCCCACGAGTCGGAGATCGCCGCCAACGGCGACTACGTCCTCCGCAAGATCGGCGAGGACAACTTCATCGTCACCCGTGACGAGCAGGGCGAGATCCACGTCCTCTTCGACGCCTGCCGGCACCGCGGCGTGCAGCTGTGCCGCTCGGACTCCGGCAACTCCTCGCACTTCCGCTGCCCGTACCACGGCTGGACCTTCTCCTCCAACGGTGACCTCGTCGGCGCACCGCTGTGGAAGAACGCCTTCGGCAACATGAAGAAGTCGGAGAACGGGCTCGCCAAGGCCGCCAAGGTCGAGTCGTTCCACGGCCTGATCTTCGCCACCCTCGACCCGACCGCACCGCCGCTGCGCGAGTACCTCGGCGGCATGGCGTGGTACCTCGACCTGGTCTTCGGCCTGGACAAGGACGGCGTCGAGGTGCTGGGCAAGCCGCAGCGCTTCGTCGTCGACGCCAACTGGAAGTCCGGCGCCGACAACTTCTCCGGTGACGACTACCACCTGGGCACCCTGCACAAGTCGGTGTGGAGCATCGGCGCGTTCCCGGTTCCGTTCAGCGAGAACATGATGGGCTACCACATCCAGGCCGCGCCGGGTCACTCGCTGTCGTTCTCGATGGCCGAGTACGCCGACGAGCCGGGCCCCAATTTCTTCGGCTTCCCCGAGGATCTCGCCGCCACGTTCCGCGGCTCCGGTATCAGCGCCGAGCAGCTCGAGGTCGCGCGCCGCTCGCGTGTGTTCGTGGGCAACGTGTTCCCGAACTTCTCGATCCTCGCCCTGCCGATGACCGAGGACGGCGCGAACTACCCGCCGACCGGCGTGCTGACCATCCGCACCTGGCAGCCCAAGGGCCCCGGCCAGATCGAGATCTGGAACTACTTCATCGGTTACAAGAACATGACCGACGAGCAGAAGGACCGCACCTACCGCGCCGGCCTGGGCACGTTCTCGCTGGGCGGCTCCTTCGAGATGGACGACACCGAGCCGTGGCTGACCGTGGCGAAGAACGGCGGCTCGGTGGCCGCCGAACTCCTCGACTTCGACCTGAACTACCAGATGGGCATGCCCGGCATCGGCATCGCCGAAGAGGTCGACGACTGGCCCGGACCCGGCAAGGTGTTCTGGACCCGGTACGAGGAGGGCGTGCAGCGCAACATGTACAGCTTCTATGCCGACATGATGCGGGCACAGCCGGGTGAGTGGCCGGAGCTGTCGTTTTGAGCGCCGAGGTGGCGTCGGCCGACGCCGAGACCCAGTTGCGTGAGCGCTACCGGCGCGGCGGCCTGCTCGGCCGGTTGACCCCGGGCAAGGCGCCCGCGGTCGTGGTCGTCGACCTGCAGTTCGGTTTCACCGAGCCGCAGTACGGCCCCGGCTGCGATCTCGACGCGGTGGTCGAGGCAACCAACGAATTACTCGCGGCCGCACGGGAATCCGGCGTTCCGGTCGTCTTCACCACAATCGCCTTCCCGGTCGACGGTGACGGCATCGGCGGCACCTGGTTGCAGAAGATGCCGGCGATGAAGGAGCTGCGCGAGGGAACGCGCCCGGTGGAGATCGACTCGCGGCTGGGCATGCGCGACGACGAACACCTCGTCGTCAAGCAGACCGCCTCGGCGTTCGCCCACACCGGTCTCGCCGAGAAGCTGCGGGAGATGGGCGTCGACAGCGTGATCATCACGGGCGCGACGACATCCGGATGCGTTCGTGCGACCGCGGTGGACGCATGCGCCGCCGATTTCCCGGCGTTCGTGGTGCGCGAGTGCGTCGGGGACCGCGAAGCGGCCCCGCACAACGCCTCACTGCTGGACATCGACGCGAAGTACGGCGACGTCATTGACGTGCAGGAAGCAATTCACATGGTCAGGAGCGTGGGATGACAACAATGCAACGGCCGGTGCTGTACCGCGCCGCCGACATCATTCCGCCTGCCGTCGTCGTCGGTGCTTCGCCGGCGCGCCTGGTTGTGCCGGGAGTGGAGCAGGACGGGTGGGGACTTCAGGACGAGCGCGCCCTCGGCGCGTTCGCCGGGCCGATCGAGCCCGAGGCGATGCTGCACGAGCTGGAGATCTCCGGGCTGCGCGGTCGCGGCGGCGCCGGCTTCCCGGTCTTCCGCAAGTGGAGCACCGTGGCCGCGGCGACCGGCGAGTGCGTGGTGGTCGCCAACGGCCACGAGGGCGAACCGGCGTCGTCGAAGGACCGCTGGCTGCTCACCCGCCGCCCGCACCTGGTTCTCGACGGCCTGCTGATCGCGGCCGCCACCGTCGGTGCCTCCGAGGCCATTGTCTGTGTGTCGCACCAGGATTCGGCTTCCTTGGTCGAGGCCGCGATCGCGGACCTGCAGAACGCGGGACTGGTTCCCGAGGGGCTCACCCTGCGGGTCTTCCGCACCAGCATGAGCTACGTCGCCGGTGAGGAATCGGCGATCTGCCAGGCGATCAACGGGGGTCCGGCGCTGCCCACCAGCAAGCCGCCGCGTCCGTTCGAGGCCGGTGTCCGCGGGCTCCCGACGCTGATCAACAACGTCGAGAGCCTCGCTCACGCCGCCTGGATTCGCATCCACGGCGGTGCCGCGTTCGCCGAGGCCGGTAGCGAAACCGCCAAGGGCACGGCGCTGTTCACCGTCACCGGCGCCTGCGAGCGTCCGGGTGTCTACGAGATGGAACTGGGCCGCCCGGTCGCCGACCTCATCACCGCCGCAGGAGGATCGGTCGACGCCGTCACCGGCCTGCTGGTCGGTGGCTGGTTCGGCGGCATCCTCGACGCCTCGGCGGTCACGCTGCCGAGCTGTTACGACGCGTTCGCGTCGGCCGGCGGCGGGCTCGGCTGCGCCGCGGTGACCGTGCTCGGTCCCGAGGACGACATCGTCGAGACGGCCACCGAGATCGCCGCCTGGTACCAGATGGAGTCGGCCAAGCAGTGCGGTGTCTGCGTCAGCGGTACCGGTGCCATCGCCCGCACGCTGCGCCAGATCAGCCGCGGGGTGGCCGGACCCGACGCCGTCGAGAAGCTCACACGCTGGGGCTCGACGCTCAGCGGACGCGGCGCCTGCAGCTTCATCGACGGAGCCTCCGCACTGGCCCGCAGTGCGGCCCTGGAACTGACCCGCCGCGAAGGCGCCGAGAAGGGAGACCGGTGATGCGAGTAGCGGTCGACGCAACCAAATGTGACGGCTACGGAACCTGTTTCGACCTCTGCCCGTCGGTGTTCCGCTCCGACGAGTGGGGCTACGCCTCCACCGAGGGAGACGGAACGGTCCCGGCCGGCGACGAAGACAAAGCGCGACGGGCGATCTCGCTCTGCGCCGAGCAGGCGATCCGCGAGATCGGCTGACCGGTCGTCGGCATCCGCCGACCGGCAACAGTGCGCGAACATCAACGAAGGAGACATCGGTGTATTTGGGTTTGGACAACGGGGTCGCGCTCGTCACGGCTGCCTCGCGGGGCATCGGTCGGGCCACCGCCGAGCGTCTGGCCACCGAGGGGATGACGGTCATCGCCCTCTCGCGTAGCGGGGGCGAGCCGGAGAAGTTCGAGACCGGCCAGATCATCCCGTGGCAGGCGGATCTGTCCGAGAACGGCGCGACCGAGGGCATCGTCGACGAGATCGTGGAGCAGTACGGCAGCCTCGACGTAGTCGTCCTGAACACCCCCGGTCCCAAGATCAAGCCGGTGCTCGAGACGACCTGGGACGACTGGGCGGCGGCGCACGATCAGCTCCTGCGCCCGGTCGTGCAGCTCGCGCTGGATGCCGGACGGCGTATGCGGGAACAGAAGTCGGGCGCGATCGTGCTGATCTCGTCGACCTGGGTCCGCCAGCCGGCACCCGGTGGCGTCCTGTCGGCCTCCTACCGCTCGGCTGCGTCGGCGCTGATGAAATCGCTGGCCACCGAACTCGCGCCGTTCGGGGTGCGGGTCAACCAGGTGATGCCCGGCGCCACCGGCACCGACCGCATGAAGAACATCGTCGAGGCCAAGTCGGCCGCCAACGGCACCACCGTCGAGCAGGAGATCGAGAAGGTCGTCAAGGACATCCCGCTCGGCCGCTGGGCCGAGGCCGCCGAGATCGCCGACACCATCGCGTTCGTCGTCTCGCCGCGGGCGTCGTTCATGACCGGCAACTCGGTGCCCGTCGACGGGGGAGCGGTCCGCGCGGCGCACTGACGCAATCGAATCCGTTTGCAGTACCGAACATTTGACCATCTATCGAAACAAAGGAATGTGACATGCCGAAGACGTTGACCGAGAACTTCGTCGAACAGTTCAAGCTGTGCAAGGTGAACGCATCCGAGACCGTCGGCATCATCGCCGAGCTCGGACAGAAGGAGGAGTACGTCGCCGCCGCCGTGGCCGCCGCCCGTCAGCTCGGCGCCAGCGCCCTCGTCCTGCACGCGTCGAGCCTGTCCAACCCGAACCTCCCGCCGTACGAGGCCGACGGCCGTGAGGTCCCGGCACTGCTCGCCGCGGCCGGCGAGTGCGACATCGTCATCGACGTCACCGTCGGTGGCCTGATCCACTCCGACGTGCGTACCCGCATCACCGGCAACGGCAAGCGCATGCTGTTCGTCGCCGAGCCGAACGACGTCCTCGAGCGTCTCGCCGGCAACGTCGAGCTGCGCGAGCAGGTGGAGGCCGGCGGCGACAAGCTGCGCAACGGCAGCACCCTGCACGTGACCAGCGCGGCCGGCACCGACCTGACCGCCGACATCTCCGGCGAGAACCTGCCGATCACCCACCAGTGGGGCTACGTCGACGAGCCGGGCCGCTGGGATCACTGGCCGTCGGGCTTCGTCGCCTGCTTCCCCAACGACCGCACCGCCGAGGGCCGCATCGTCCTGCAGCCCGGCGACGCCCTCATCCCGTGGCAGCGTTACGTCCGCGACACCGTCACCATCGAGGTCGAGAAGGGCTTCATCCAGGAGATCAAGGGTGACGGCGCCGACGCCCACGTGCTGCGCGACTACTTCGAGGCCTGGAACGACAGCGAGGTCTGGGCACTGAGCCACATGGGCTGGGGCCTGCTGGAGCGCGCCCGCTGGTCGGCGTTCGACGTCTACGACCCGCGCAGCCTCTACGGCCAGGAACTGCGTTCCACCGCGGGCAACTTCATGTGGTCGACCGGTTCGAACCGCTTCGCCAACCGCGAGACCCCCGCGCACCTCGACGTCCCGATGCGCAACTGCACGGTCGAGATCGACGGCGTCGCCGTCGTCCGTGACGGAAAGCTGGTCAGCGAATGAGCATCGACAAGGGCGCGATCGAGCGCGCCATCCTCGAGATGGCCAAGGACGTCGAGCTCCTCGAGGCCGTGAAGTCGGCCCCCGAGCGGGCGCCCGAACTGCTGGGCATCGACGCCGAGTGGGCGCAGACCATCGTCTCGGGCAACCGTGACCGGCTGCGCGCCATCGGCCTCAACGACGGTGTCACCATCCTGGTGAGCCGCTGGTTCAACGACGACCT
Organism: Gordonia aurantiaca; assembly: GCF_039939235.1. NCBI lineage: Bacteria > Bacillati > Actinomycetota > Actinomycetes > Mycobacteriales > Gordoniaceae > Gordonia > Gordonia aurantiaca. The sequence goes on from NZ_JBDUUF010000001.1 coordinate 831,886, forward strand.
CGGCGACTCGACGAGCAGCGGCGGCTTCATCGTCGACGACAGCATCCCGGTCCCGACGCCGGACCTGCCGCGCAACCTGGTCTTCGCCGGCGGCTGCTCGCACGTTCCGGACCTGCTGGCACGCCCCGAGATCGACCCGCCGGAGGCCGTCGAGCGCCTGCTGGCCGGCTACGAGAAGCTGGCGCGCGACATCGCGGCGGCGGACCCCGACGTCATCCTGGTGTCGGCGGACTGCCACTTCCAGAGCTTCCAGACCGGGCACTTCGTCCTCGGCGTCGGTGACGAGCACATCGGTTCGATGGAGTTCTTCAAGCGACCCGATCTGGACCTGCAGCTCAAGGGCCACCCGGAGTTCGCCGGCGAACTCGTGAAAGCCGTTCGCGCGCACGGGCTCGAGGTGGAGGAGGCCCCGAAGGTCGAGCTCGACCACGGCCTCATCGTCCCGCTGCGGCTGCTGCTTCCGCGGCCCGACCTGCCGGTCATTCCGATCATCACCCAGCCGGCCCGCTCGTTCTCGCCGTTCAACGCGCGCGAGTTCGGTGTGGCGCTGCGCAGCGCGATCGAGAACTCGGGCCTCAAGGTCGCGGTCCTGGCCACCGGTGGCCTGTCGCACTGGCTCGATCCCGGTCACTTCGGCGGCGTCGACGTCGAGTTCGACACCTACCTGCTGAAGCTGCTGTCCACCGGCCGCGGTCTGGACATGTGCTCGCTCGAGCCGTATCCGCTTCTCGCGCACGGCCAGTACGAGATCATGAACTGGATGATCATGCTCGGCGTCACCGGCCCGGGTGTCTTCGGCGACGTCTACAGCTACGAGCCGATGGAGGCATCCGGCGGCGGCTGGACCGTGGTCAACATGGATCTCGACGCGGCGGCCGAGAAGGCAGCGGCCGCGAATCGAGCGGCGGGCGTCTCGTCATGACGGAGACGACGGGACGGACCCTCAAGGTCGGCCTCACCCAATGGCACGCGACGACCGATGTCGACGCGAACCTTGCGGTCGCCGTCTCGTTGACCGAGCAGGCGGCCGACAACGGCGCAGCGCTGGTCGTTCTCCCCGAGAACGGCCTCATGCTGGGGACGAACGTCGAGATGCGTGCGGCGGCTTTCACCGAGGACGGACCCGCGATCCGGGCCCTGTCCGAGGTGGCCGCACGACGCGGGGTCTCGGTGATCGTCGGCGGGATGAAGAACCAGACCGCCGACGGCGTCGTGAACTCCGCGGTCGTCATCGACTCCGACGGGACCGTCGCGGGTCGATACGACAAGCTCCACCTGTTCGACGCCAACATCGGCGGCCAGTCCTTCGAGGCGTCGTCGGTGGAGAAGCCGGGATCGCACCTGGCCCTCCTGGACATCGACGGTGTCCGGGTCGGCCTGTCGATCTGCTACGACGTGCGCTTCCCGGAGATGTTCCGGGCGCTGGCGCTCGCCGGAGCCGAGGTGCTGCTGGTGCCGGCCGCGTTCGTGCAGTCGACCGGTGAAGCACACTGGCACACGCTGCTTCGGGCCCGTGCGATCGAGAACCTGGCGTACGTCGTCGCACCGGCCACCGTGCGGTCGCCGTCGCCGGATCACACCGACGCGTTCCCGACCTACGGCCATGCCCTCGCCGTCTCCCCGTGGGGCGAGGTCATGGCCGACCTCGGGGAGAGCCCGGCGGCGGTCGAGGTCGTCGCCCTGGACCTCGACGCCGTCGACGCCGCCCGTGCGAAACTCTCGGTGCTCCGCGGGGTCCGCGGCGCTGCGATCTATGGTTCGGAGCCGAAGATCATCTCGGTGACGAGCCGGACGACAGGAGTGAAGGCATGAGCGAAGAAGACACCGCAGGTCAGTTCTCAGGTCCGGACGAACTGCCGACCGGCATCCAGCGGGCGGAGCCCTGGGACGGCATCGGCAACGAGTTCACCGGGGTGCGGTTCCGAAAGGTCCACACCCGCAACGGCGCTCGTCTGCAGCTGTACGTGCCCCGCACCGAGGCGACCATCCTCCTCGATCCGATGATGCTGGAGGTGCTGGCCGAGCAGACCCCGGAATTCTTCACCCACCTGATCGCGACTCGACTGGGGTCCGAGGATGCGTGACGTCGGTGGGCGCTCGGGGTAGCGCCGTCGAGACCGCGTACCAGGCCCTGCGGGAACGCATCGTCTCCGGTTCGTATGAACCGGGACATGCGTTCTCGCAGGTGCAACTGGCCCGTGAGCTCGATCTCTCGCGCACGCCGCTCCGTGAGGCGCTGCAACGGCTGGAGGCCGAAGGCCTCGTGGTGAGCCAGGCGAACCGCGGGGTGGTGGTCGCGCCGATCGACCTGTTCGACCTCGAGTCGTCATACGCATTGCGGCTGCTGGTCGAGCCGGCGGTGGTGTCGGCGGTGCTCGGGCGGGTCGACGGTTGCGATGTCGACCAGATGCGACGGGCGCTGGCGGACATGCGCGCCAACGACCAGAGCTCCCGGGAGTTCCAATTGGCGCACTGGGAATTTCACCGGGTGATCCTGAAGAGGTGCCCGCCGGGATTCCAGTCGATGATCGAATCGCAGCTGACGCAGATCGACCGGCACCAGCGGCTGTACTTTTCACGTGCGGTCGCGGTCTCCGACATGACGGTCACCGACACGAAGTTCCTCGAGGCGGTCGAGGCCGGGGACGCCGTCACCGCCCGTGACGTCCTCACCTTCCATCTGCTCGACACCGCGTTGGGCGTGATCGTGACCCAGGATCCGCGACACCGCTTCTGCACGCTGCCGATCGCGGTCGAGGGACAGACCATCGAGCTCTCCGGCCTGGACGAGCTGGGGGCCGGGCGTCGCGCCCAGATCTCCTGGCGCCACCGGCCGACAGACGTCGTCCGGAACCTGGAGACCACGCACCTGCGGGTCGGCTGAGGGCCGGACAAGCACAGTCCATGCCGACCCGACGGGGGTCGGTCCATAACGAAAGTTTTTGTTAGGCAGGCATTATGACGAACAACTACCGCATCGGAATGATCGTTCCGAGCTCCAACACCACGATGGAGACGGAGATCCCGGCCATGCTTCGCGCCCGCGAAGAGATCCGGCCCGAGCGATTCACCTTCCACTCCTCGCGGATGCGCATGCAGAAGGTGACGCCCGAAGAGCTGACCGCGATGGACAACGACTCGCTGCGGTGTGCGGCCGAGCTCGCCGACGCGCGCGTGGACGTGATGGCCTACGCCTGCCTGGTCGCGATCATGTCGCAGGGTCTGCGCTACCACGCCACCTCCGAGCCCAAGCTGGCCAAGGTGGCCAAGGAGGAGAGCGGCGAGGACATCCCGGTTCTCTCCTCGGCCGGTGCGCTGACCGAGGCGCTGACGCACCTCGGGGTCAAGAAGATCGCCGTGGTAACCCCCTACATGAAGCCGCTGACCGAGACGGTCTGCAACTACATCGAGCACGAGGGCTTCACCGTCGTGGACTCGCTGAGCCTGGAGGTCCCGGACAACCTCGCGGTCGGGCGGCTCGACCCGCAGAACCTGCTCGAGCACGTCAAGAAGGTCGACACCAGCGGTGCAGATGCGTTGGTGCTCAGCGCATGCGTGCAGATGCCGTCGCTGCCGGTGCTCGACACCGTGCAGCAGCAGTTCGACATCCCGGTCCTCACCGCGTCCGCGGCCACCACGTGGCGGATCCTCAACCGGCTGGGCCTCGACCCGGTCGTCCCGCGCGCGGGTGCGCTGCTCGCGCCCTGAGATGGACCGAGCCTGTGTGGTCCCCGGCGCGGCCGGGGACCACACAGGCTCATCTGGGTGCGTAGGTGAGGATCAGGTTCGACGTGGTCCGCGCCGGCAGGACCTCGTCGTGATCGAGCCAGTAGATGCGCGCCGGGCGCGGGATGCGGCCGTCTTCGTCGTGTTCGATGACGATGTCGCGGCCGCGGAGCGTGACCAGCAGGGAATCGAACTGATGGTCGGGGTCGGCGTCGAGGACGAGACCGAGCGCCGCGTCGATGAGATGGAACTCCAGGATGCGCCGCGCCGATGCCGCCCGGCCCTCGACGATCGCGTCGAGCAGGTCCTGATCGAGTTCGATGAAGTCCTCCGGCGTCCGCTGATGCGAGAGATACACGTTCTGGTGCCGGTAGATCATCGTGTAGAGGTTGTGCGACAGGTCCGCGAAGGATTTCGGGTACTTGGCTCGGATGACGTCGTGGTAGGCCTGGTGCGCGTCCTGGAACTTCTTGTTGTGGACGCGGTGCCTGCGCATCTCGCCCAGCGCGTCCCTCATCTGGTCGATCTCGTCGTCGGTCAGCTGCTCGACCAGCGCGGCGACGGTCGGCGGCTCGACCAGGATGCGCAGGGCGTAGCTCTGTTCGGTCTCCGAGTTGACGATCGGTGCGACGTGCACGCCCCGGTTGGCCATCGAGACCACGAGGCCGTCGGCCTCGAGGCGCTGGAACGCCTCACGGAGCGGGGTGCGGCTCACGTTGAACTCGGCGGCCAGCTGTTCCTGCGACATGCGTTGTCCGGGAAAGTATTTGCCGGACACGATGCGATCCCGAAGTGCGGTGCAGAGCTCATCGACCGTGGTTCCGGACCGTGTTTTCGGACTCTTGGTCACCGAACCACCTCTCCTGTGATCCACACCGGTTGTATCCAACATTGTCCCCAAACTATCAAAAAGGATCCGATGACAACCGGACCGCAGGGGCTCGACGGGGGCGGCGGGCATTGTGCGGCAATCCAAGTGGCGCATCTGGTGTGAGGTGTAACGCAACCGTTACATGAATGAACCACAAGCGGGCGACTTGGTCCTCCACACTGTTGCTCACTGTATTCAGAACTGTATTCAAAACGGAGGTCCTCAATGCCAGCTCTGCCGGCAAGTCCCCCCACCGAACATCCTGGTCAGGAGGGGGCGGACGCCAACTTCAGTGCCGTGGCGGTGCCCGAGTCGATGCGCCTGGGCCGTTGGCAGGTCACGATGTCGTACTGGTCGCTCCTGTCGGCGATGGTGTGGCTCTTCTACGGGGCGCTCGCGGCCAGCCTCTACGGAACGGTCAACGCGATCATCGCGGTCGTGGTGTCGACGGTCCTCTACGGCGCGGTGAGCATCGTCATGACCCGCCTGGGCATCCGCTACGGCCTCAACACCACCATGTTGACCAAGGCGATCTTCGGACGGTGGGGAGCCTCGCTGACCGCGCTGCTGGTGGCGGCGACCGTGGTCTACTACGCGATCTTCGAGAGCAGCACGCTCGCGGTGGCGTTCCAGGTGTACTTCGACGCCGGCGATGTCCGGATCTGGTACGCGGTCGTGGTGATCGGCATGCTCCCGCTGATGCTGGGACGTGTCCAGGACTGGATGGCCAGGCTCAACGGGATCCTGCTTCCGTTCTACTTCGTCGGCCTGATCGTGGTGATCGTCGCTGCCGCAGTGAAATTCGACGCCGGCTCATGGACCGGCTTCGAGGGCATCGTGCCCGACGAGGGACGTGCCCTGCCCGGTTGGCTGCTGGGTGTGGTCTTGTACCTGGGCATCCTCATCACCATGCCGACCACCGTGGACTTCGCGCGGTTCGCGAAGAAGGAGGACGAACGGTTCCACGAGAACGTCACCTTCGGCTGGGTGTTCTACGCGGTGCTGTTCATCATCAACGGCGTGGCCGGCATCTTCCTGGTGCAGGTGGCGCTGCCGAACGAGCCCGCCTCCGAGATCGGCGTCGTGCAGGCGGTTCTGGCGAGCGCCGGACTCTTCGGCCTGCTGTTCATCGTCATCTCGCAGACCCGCGTCAATACCCTGAACTACTACCAGTCGACCACGAACTTCGAACGAATCCTGACTTCCTACACCAAGATCCGTCTGCCGCACGCGGTGTGGGTGGTCGCGGTGGCAGCAGTGGTCTTCCTGCTCATGCTGACCGACGTGTTCAGCTACGTGCAGACCGCGTTGAACTGGCAGGGCGTGTTCGTCGTGGGCTGGGTCGGCGTCGTGCTCACCCACTTCGCGCTCAACGCCCGGGACCGCGCCTTCGGGCCGCGGGTCGACGACGAGCGTCTGCCGAGGCTGGGGTGGGGTCTCATCGCCTGGATCGCTCCGTCCGTCATCGGCGTGATCCTGTTGGAGAGCTCGGCGGTTCCGGCGATCTGGAACCAGTCGGCACAGCTGGTGGTGCTCTTCTCGTCGATCGTGCTGTACGCCGTCGGTTACTTCGTGACGGCCGACCGTGCCGGCGACGATCGCGGGTCGGTGGAGGCGGACGTCTGAGGTGGCTCGGGTGGGGTGCCGGAAGTACCTCTCCCGTGATTTGTTACCATTGACGAAATTCGTTGTCCGGTAACTGATTTCCCCACAGCAAGTCCAAGGGGGCCGGCATTCGATTCGTTCGCCGGGATCGACGGGCCGCTCCGGTATGGAGCGGCCCGTTCCCCGGTCAGAGAGATCAAGTGTGAGAGAGGCAGAAATGAGTGCTCTGAGCGATCAGGTCATCGTGTTCACCGGCGCCGGTGCGGGAATCGGTAGGGCGGTGGTGTCGCGCTACGTGAGCGAGGGGGCGAAGGTCGTCGCCGTGGACATCTCGTCCGCCGTCGAGACCCTGCGTGACGAGTTCGGTGACTCGGTCATCCCGCTGGTCGCCGACGTGAGCACCTGGGAGGGCAACCTGGCAGCCGCCACCGCGGCCAAGGACGCCTGGGGCAAGATCGACGTCTTCGTCGGCAACGCCGGCATCACCGATGCCGCCCGGCCGCTCGAGGACATTCCCGGAGACCGTCTGGGCGCGGCGTTCGGCGAGCTGTTCGGCGTGAACGTGCTGGCACCGATGCTGGGTGTGCGGGCCTGCCTCGACGAGTTGATCGCATCGCGCGGCAACATCATCCTGACCGGTTCGTACGCCAGCGCGAACGCGGGCGGCGGCGGGGCGCTGTACACCGCGTCGAAGCACGCGGTACTCGGGCTGGTCAAGCAGCTCGCCTACGAGCTCGCACCGGACGTCCGGGTCAACGGCGTCGCACCGGGTGTCGCGCCGACCCGATTGAAGGGCACCGGCTCGCTGGGCCAGTCGGCTGCCGACTCGGTCCTCGACGGCACCCGTGAAGCCCTTCCGCTGCAGGAGGTTTCGGGTGTCGACGCATACAACGAGGTCTTCACCCTGCTGGCGTCGCGGGTCGGTACGGCTGCGATGACCGGCACCATGGTCTCCGTAGACAGCGGCCTGTCGATCCGCGGTATCGGCAAGCCGGGCGGGCGCGTGCGTCGTGGTGGCGACAACTGATCTCACCGGGCGCGTCGCGCTGGTGACCGGTGCCCGTCGCGGCATCGGTTTCGCCATCGCGACCGCCCTGCTGGAACACGGCGCCTCGGTCGTCGTCGGCGGCCGGGATCCCGGCCAGTTCGAGGATCTGCGCCGGCGCCTGGAGGAGGTCGCGCCGGGGCGCGTCCACGGATGCGCGGCAGACCTCACCACCGAGGCGGGACGGACCGCGCTGCTCGCCGCGGCGCCGAAGGTCGACATCCTGGTGAACAACGCCGGTGGGTTCACCGACGTCGTCGACACGCGGACGTCGACGGAGGACGAGTGGAACCAACAGCTCCATCTCAACCTCACCGTGCCGTTCCTGCTCTGCCAGGCCGTCCTTCCCCAGATGATCGAGCGGAAGTGGGGACGGATCATCAACATCGGTTCCGTCGTCGCCACGGCGCCCCAACTGGGCAACGCGATCGGGTACGTGGCGGCCAAGTCCGGTCTGGTCGGGTTCACCAAGCAACTGGCCGCGGAGGTCGCCGCTCTGGGTGTCACCGCAAATGTGGTCAACCCCGGCACGATCAAGACCGAGCACCTCGGCGAGTACTTCGACGCCTCCGGCGTCACCGAGGAGTCGATCGCCTCGGGCATCGCGGTCAGACGTCTCGGCCGGCCCGCCGAGATCGCCGCGGTGGTGCCGTTCCTGGCCTCCGAGCAGGGGGCGTTCACCACCGGCGCGGTCATCGACATCAACGGAGGCGCGGTCAGTGCCTGAGAGGAGTAACCACATGGCAACACTGGACGGAAAGGTCGCACTCGTCACCGGCGGTGCCGGCGGGATCGGGCGTGCGGTCGTCGAGGGTTACGTCGAGGCGGGTGCAAAGGTCGCCGTGCTCGACCGCGACGAGGAACGCCTGCGCGAGGTGGCGGAGACCTTCGGCGACAAGGTGGTCACCTCGCTGGGCTCGGTGGAGAGCCTCGCCGACAACCAGCGCGCCGTCGCCGACGCGCTCGACGCGTTCGGCAAGCTGGACGTGTTCGTCGGCAACGCCGGCGTCGGCGCGGGCAACCTCTCCCTCGCAGAGGTTCCACTCGACAAGCTCGAGGCGGCCATCGACGAGATCTACGCGATCAACGTGAAGGGCTACCTGCTCGGTGCCCGCGCGGCACTGCCCGCGCTGCTGCGCACCGGCGGCAACATGATCTTCTCTTGTTCCATCGCCAGCTACCGCGCGGTCGACGACGGCACCCTCTACGTGTCCACCAAGCACGCCAACCTGGGCATCGTGCGCGGACTGGCGTTCGAGTTCGCGCCCAAGGTCCGCGTCAACGGTGTCGCCATCGGCGTGGCGCGCACCAAGATGGAGGGCCTGGCGAGCCTGGGCCAGGAGCCGCTCGATGCGGTGTTGCCCGGCGCCGAGGAGGTCATCCCGCTCGGCTTCATCCCGGAGCCCGCCGACTACGCCGAGGCGTTCGTCTACCTGGCGTCCGACGCGGCGCGCGTCGTGACCGGTGAATGCCTCTGGGCGGACAGCGGTTTCGGGATCCGCGGCATCGGCAGCCCGGCCGGCGGCCGGGATCTCGACCCGGATCGGCTCGAGGGCTGATCGATCGGAGAGACCATCCCGCGAGACGACACCGCGTCGCGACAAGGGCCCTGGGGCTGGGGCCGTCGCGATGCGGTGTCGTCTGTTTCCGGCCGATGGCGCTGTTGCCGGGGTACGGACGCCTTCGAGCGGGCAATATTCTCCCCATGAGAGAGCGCACGACCTCGGTGATCATCCGCAGCGCCCACGGCACCGCGGCCGTGGAGTGGTTCCTCATCCTCGCGATCGGCACCATCCTCGTCACCCGCGCCTACCTCGCCGCAACGGGGTATCCGCAGATCGGCAACGGGGAACTGCACATCGCACACGCCCTGTGGGGCGGGGCGCTGATGATGCTGGCGCTGATCACCGGGTGGTTGTTCCTGGGCGCCACCACCCGCGTGGTGGCGGTCGTCATGGGCGGCATCGGATTCGGTCTGTTCCTCGACGAGGTCGGCAAGTTCGTCACCCGCGACAACGACTATTTCTACGGCCCGGCGCCGGAGATCATGTACGTGCTCGTCGTGCTGGTGTTGCTCATCAGCCGCGTCGTACGCGACCTCAAGCGACCCACCGCGGCCGAGGCACTCGCCAACGCTGCGGCGATCGCCGCCGAGGGCGTCGCGCACGGTCTGCCCGAACGCCGCCGCCGGCTCGCCGAGGAACTCCTCGCGCTGTCCGAGCGGCACGGTGTCGACCCGCAGACCGTCGTCCACGTCCGCGGACTACTCGAATCCAGCCGCGACACCCCCGACCGTCTGATGATGTGGCGGGCCCGGGTCGTCGGGTTGATCCCCGGCTTCTTCCGCAGCCCCCGCTGGGTGACCGGGGTCGGGTGGGGCCTGACCGCCGCGTCCGGGCTGGCGGTGGTCATCGGTGCCCTGAGTTTCGTGTTCACCGGGGATCTCGCCGAGCGCACCGACATCTACGTGGAGTTCGCCGACAACGCGATCGGCCGCTGGATTCTGTTCGTCTCCGGCATCGTCACGTTCGTGCTGGCCCTGCCGGCGATGATCGCGCGGCGCCGTGGCGTCGCGGGGGTGTGGCCGCTGCGCAGCCTGCGGATCGCGGCCCTGATCTTCATGCTTTCCAACGCGCTCGTCGATTTCGCGCTCGACGGGTTCGGCGCGCTGGTGAACCTCGCCGTCGGCCTGTTCGTGCTCAGCGTCGTCAATTACCACCTCTCGCAGGCGATGTTGTCGGCGTCGACCGCGTCGGCCGCCGGCACGGACGAGGCCGACGACGTGGTGCGGGTGTGAGCGGTCGTAGCCGGGCCGCCCGGTTACGGTGCCGAGGTCCGCGTCCACAGCTGCGCGACGAACGACAGATACACCTCGGTGAGGTTGAGCTCGAGGTTCTCCACGTCGAGGTGTCCGCCGAAGAAGCCCGGCATGCTCACCCCGGCGCAACTCGCCAGGGACAGCGGCGGCACGTCCTGCGCCCGGCGCCACGCCTCGAACAGGTCGGGCCGCAGCTGCTTCTCCACGACCTCGAGGCCGACGGCGTGCTCGAAGGCGTCGGCCGGCAACCCCCACGGCTCGGCGATCATGTCGAAGGGGTCGAGCGTGACGATCGTCGGACCGCCCGCCGCCGCACCGTCCGCGGCGAACGCGGTGGTGAGCGCGAATTGCCGTGCGCGCCAATCGAACGCGAACACCTCTGCCCGCACCCCACGCACCCCGAACGTGACGTCGACGAACTCCTGGGCGGCGGGGCCCGAGACGTCGTCGTGGAACCGCAGCAGGCCGTCGTTGCCGGACACCCCGCACAGACCGCGGTCGGCGAAGAACCCAGCCGACAGCGGCGGTGCCCACCGGCCGGTGGATAGGCGTTCGAAGGTCCAGTCCATGGGGCCGACGCTACGCCGCGCCGAGGCCTGCCGGTTGTCGGGCCGTCCCGTTCGGGCGTGGCGGCGGGCCGTGCTCCCATCGTGGACCGGGGACGTGGTCCACTGGAACGGTGACTCATCTCGAACGGGCCGTCGCGGCCGACCGGGTGGCCCGCTTTGACCGACGCGCCGTCGACGTGGACGGCGCGGCGAAGGCGGCGGTGGTGCTCGCCGTCGCGGAGAAGGACGGTGCCCAGGGCATCTGGCTGTGCAAACGGCCCGCGAGCATGCGTCGGCACGCCGCCCAGTTCGCGCTGCCCGGCGGCCGGCTCGACCCGGGGGAGGACCACATCACCGCCGGGTTGCGGGAACTCGACGAGGAGCTCGGGGTGCAGCTGGGGCCGGAATCGGTGCTCGGCCTGCTCGACGACTACCCGACCCGCTCGGGGTTCGTCATCACCCCGATCGTCTGCTGGGCGGAGGGCTACCAGGAACCGACCCCGAATCCCGACGAGGTGGCGCAGTTGTTCTTCGTCACCTTCGCGGAACTGGGCGTCGAGCCACGTTTCCTCACCATTCCGCAATCGGAGCGCCCGGTGATCCAGCTGCCGATCGTCGGGTCGCTCGTGCATGCGCCGACCGCTGCGGTCATCTACCAGTTCGCCGAGGTGGTGTTGCGGGATCGACCTACCCGCGTCGACGAATACGAGCAACCCGTGTTCGCGTGGAAATAGCAAAGAATTGGGACGAATCAACCGTTCTGCACGGTCGTCCCATATGATTTCGTCTGTTCTCAGACATGTTCTGGTGCACGGTTTTCGTCCAAATCTGGGACAGATGTCTGAGTGGATTGTTCATCAATGATTCGGCATGATTGTTCATCATGAATGACCCCCATCTCTCGCGGAGGGCGGCCACTTCCGCGTCGGGCGCCGCCGCCGGCGATGCCGCTTCCGTCATCGGATCGTCGAACAACGGATCGTCGAACACCGGATCGCGCGGCACCGGATCGTCGAACATCGGTGCCTCGCGCCGGGGCGTCGGGCCGCAGGTCATCTACCGCTACGAGTACAGGGATCCTTATGCGCCGATGTCGACGCGCAAGCAGATCCTGCTCGGCACCGCCATCTCCCTGGTGGTGATCGCGTTCATGGTGGCAGCCCTTCTCATCGGATCACGCTGAGACGCGCTCGGACTCTGATGAACTCGGATCACGACCGATGATCCGGCCTGCGACGTACGTCTCCGGCGTATGGGTCTCTGGCGTATGGGTCTCCGGCGCACTCCGCCCGCCTTACCCGGAACCCGTCACGCCGGAGCGGTTCTGGAGTGACGGTCGCAATCGGGGTCAGCAGACGCTTCCCAGGAAACAGTTCGGTGCGGTGACGTTCACCGGCAGCGGGTCGCTGGCGAATTGCTGTTTGATCGACTGCTGCGCGTTGACGATCGGGACCGGGGGTCTGGTGCCCCACACGGTCCAACCCGCGCCGCTGATCTCGTCGTCGAGGCTGGCATACCCCGTGCATGCCCAGAAGACGTTGTAGCGGCCCTGGTCGAGGGTGAGTGTCCGCGTGGACCGGCCCTGCGGGGCCTCGAAGGAATTCGACGGGTTCTGATTGAACGTGGAATCCCCGAGCACCGGCATTTCCGGGACCCGGAGCGCCTCGACTGCGCACAGCTTCGGATTGTCGGTGTTGTTGACGAGGGTGACCGTCACATTGTGACCCTGCACCAAGGGTGGCAATGCCAGAACGCCATTGGGTCCCGCCGACGCCGCAGGTGTGACGGCGAGCGTTGCCGATGTCGCCAGTGCGCCCACAAATACTGCGAGCGGAGCCCCGGAACTCTTCCGCATGACTGGTTGACCTCCTGGTGGATTTCTCGGAATGTCCTTTGAGTCTGCGCAGAAATGAAAGTCAGGTGGCCGACTTACCGATTTATTGGGTCGACTTATGGAACAGTGGGTCGCCGTCTGCCGTCCGCTGCGATGGACGATCGCGACGCCGTGGCGCGGGTGAGGGAGATCACAAGACGGTTTCAGCGAGCGGGAATGTAATCGGACCGCGGTCCGTTTAATCTGACGATGGGCAATCACGGCCCACGCGAACCGACACCAGCTCGACCCCGTCTGGAAGGACGCACGAATGACCTCAGCAACCACCGTCAAGGCACCCATTCCCGCAGGTACCTGGAATATCGACCCTGTCCACTCCACCGTCGGCTTCGCCGTGAAGCACCTCATGGTCAGCAAGGTTCGCGGTACCTTCGACGCCTTCAACGGCACCATCACCGTCGACGAGAACGGTGCCCCGTCGGTACGCGCCGAGATCGACGTGACCTCGATCAACACCCGCAACGAGCAGCGTGACGCCCACATCCGCTCGGCCGACTTCTTCGACGCCGAGAAGTTCCCGACCGCGACCTTCGTGTCGAAGAGTGTCCGCGAAAACGGGGACGACTACACCCTCGAGGGCGACTTCACGCTCAAGGGTGTCACCAAGCCCGTCAGCCTCGCCCTGGAGTTCCTCGGCACCAACCCCGGTATGGGTCAGGGGCAGGTCGCCGGCTTCGAGGCGTCCACCGTGATCAACCGCAAGGACTTCGGCATCGACATCGACATGCCGCTCGAGGGTGGTGGCGTCGTCATCGGCGACAAGATCACCATCACGCTCGAGATCGAGGCCGTGCTCCAGTCCTGAGTTCCTGACGACTCCGCACTTCCGCGCCGGTACACCTTTGATCGGCGGCCGGAACACGAGACCGGCACCCACGCGTCCCTTCGCGTTGGTGCCGGTCTTGTTCGATTGCTGAAACGTCGACGGCCAACCATTGTTGGCTTTCGATTCTTTGAAGGACATCGTTGAGTCGCGTCAATTCATAGAATGGTCTGAATCGGCCAACTTACTTCCTGAGCCCGATATGGCCGAGTTGGGTGCCCCGAGCGAGGTGGCCGGCCATGACAGATGTATCGGGCAAGTGTTGCAGTACAACTCGGCGGCTCGCTGCTTCCTTCGGTATCGCCTTGGCGCTCTTGCTCTCCGCGCAGGTAGCCGCCGCGCACGCCGACGATGAGGCTGACCCCGGGTCGAGTCCCTCGAGTGGGAGCGTTTCTGAATCTTCGTCGTACAGTAGCGTCGGCCCGCCCTCGGACGCCTCCGACTCTGAGACCGGTTCATCGCCTGACGAAGAAGGGTCGTCTTCGGCGGGCAACGAGTCCTCCGCGTCGTCCGATGCGGGGAGTTCTGCGTCGTCGGGTACCGGCCCATCTGAGTCGTCCGAACTCTCGCGTGGCGAAGCGGTCCCGGACCTGCCCGGAACCGACAATGCCGGCGATGCCGATAGCGCTGGTTCCGACGAGTACGCGCCGCCTGCCGAGTTCGAGGCTGACTCGCCGGAGACGAACGGCGACGCTCCCGAACCGCCTGCGACGGAATGGGGGGATCAGGGGCAATCACATGGCGCAGATCAGCACGCAACGGAGCTCGAGCGCGAGGAACATGTCGAGGGCAACCGCGGCCCGTCCTCTGAAGCATCTGCGCGCGAATCGAACCGCGAATCGAACTCGGAAGATTCCGGTCCCTCGCATGCGTCGTTTCCCGGCTCCGCTACCAGTGCACGACCTTCGGTGCAGCCACTAGACGCCCCGCAGTCAATGGTCTCCGACGATCCCCTCGCCGGGCCTGGCAGGGGCTCCTACCTGTCGGCCGCGGTCGCCGCGATCGGGAACATCCAACCCACTTCATTGCTGTCCAGGCTTCAGAAGAGCGTCTCCCTGGCCGGTCTCATCCTTCTGAATCAGGCCTCTCTGCTCTTCGGCCTGTACAACCGGAGGGCGGATGTCGACTCGTCGGAACCGGTCCCGTCGTCGACGGGCCCGACGCTTCTCGTGACCGACGCTGCACCGACGACGGGGGACATGTTTGCGACTCTGTCAGTCGCCGGTGACACGACCTATCCGGTTGGGGGTGACCCGTCGGCGCCGCTGCCGACCGTCGACGTTAACGACCCTCTCTACCCCTACTACTTTTTCACACTAAGAGATCCCGACGGTATGTTCTGGCCGTTGCCGGACACCGCAGAGGAGTTCCCCGAGTACAACGCGTCGCCGGCGAAAATCGAGTTTCTCGACCCCGAGACCGGTGTATATCAGGAGGGCAGCGCGCCGCTCCAACCGGGATTGGCACCTGGATTCTCAGACCCCGGGCCAGGTGCGGGTCACTACGTATACACGAACAATGGGGCAGTCCCCGTGTTCGTCTACGGACCGACCAACGCCATCGGCTCGGGCGGAGAAAGCCCGGAACTGTGGTCCCAGATCCTGCAGCCCGGTGAGTCGGTCGCGATCTCCAAGCCCACCGAGCCCTTCACCAGTGCCAATGTCACCGTCGTGCGGCCTGCCGAAGAGAAGTCGATCGTTGTGGAGACCTCGCAGCGGTTCGACGTAGATGGTTCTGGCGAGATCTGGACCTACCACGTTCTAGCCACGCGAATCACAGTCGGCGAAGCCGGGACCGGTGTGCCGGGCGACACTCCCGGCTGGCCCGACGACCCTCCCTATGGAAACCCCTCAGACCCGCAGGGTCCGGGAGTTGGCCCCCCGACCAGCCTTTCCGCCCTCGCGGATCGCTTCCTCAATCCGCAGACCGGAGTGTTCGCACAGATCGTCAGCTATGCGAACACGGCGCTGACGGTGATCGCCGATGACGGATGGCGTTCAGGCGTGCGAGCCGTGGCCAGCCGTGCAGTCGCAGTCTTCGGCCTCGTGACAAGCGTCAACCAGACCGGCGAAGGCTTTCAGGACCTAGGGAGTGGCCGGGTGATCAGCGGGACGCTGAACATCGCAGCGGGTTTCCTGGGCGTCGCCTCGTACCTGGGCGTGGTGGGCATCGGTCTCGGTCTGACTGCCGGGGCACCTGTGGCCGCGGCGGCGATCGTTGGTGGGGCCGTGGCCGCCGCTGCGATTTCCGGGGTCGCCTTCTTGGTGAAGACCCTCAGCCCGTGGTGACGCAACCCCTGGGTCGCTGAACTCTCCGGGGCAGCGGCCAGGAGACATGTTCCATTCGGGCCTCGATCCCCTCTCACAAGGGGACCTTCGTTGTGCCCTCGGTAACAGAGGCTTCGGTACCCTGCTGTATATCGCCCGCAGGCAGGAGAGACCCATGAAACGCAGGCGCCACGGTCATGGTGGCGTGTTGTGGACACGGCTGCGCCGCCGCACCTCCGGGCTGCTGTGGGGCCTCCCGACGGTGCCGAGCCCGCGCGGCTGGGCCCGGGTCGGCCCGGAGATGCGGGCGCGGATCGCGCGGCACGCCACTGCCACCGCCGTGTCCGGGGTGGTGTTGAGCAACGCGCTCATCGGTCTCGAGACGTTTCTGCTGGTCCAGCTGTCATTCAACGGTGGGCAGCTCACCTTCGACGAGACGCTCGGCGCCCCCAACTTCCCTGCGGTGGTCGGGGCGATCCTCACCGGCATCGTCGTCAACGTCGCCCTCGGGGTGCTGGTGTTCCGGCCGCAGCTCAAATGGTTCGTCAGCGGCGAACCCGCCGACCACGCCCGCCGACGCTCCGTCCAGCGCATCCCGGGCATGCAGTTGCTGGTCACCGTCGCGGCGTGGGTGGCGGCCGGGCTGTTCTACGTCCTCTTCGCCGACGACCTCACCCTCGCCACCGTCGCGGGCGTGGCGGTGGCGTTCACGTTGGCCGGCATGTCGAGCGCCTGCCTGACATATCTGTTCGTCGAGCGAGCCGCTCGTCCGTTGGCCATCGTCGTGCTCGAGGACTTCCCCGCCACCCATGTGATGCACGGTGTGCGCATCCGGCTGATGGCGGTGTGGGCGGTCAGCTCGGCGGTGCCGATGATCGGTCTGATCACCGTCAACGCCGGCCGGTTCACGGGCCTGCTGCCCGATGTCGCAGGGGCGGTCGACTGGACCACCGTCGTGCTCACCATCGTCGGCCTCGCCGCCGGCGCCCGCGTCATCTACCTGGTCGGGCAGGCCATAGCCGATCCGCTCACCGAGATGCACCGCGCCGTGCACCGCGTGGAGCACGGCGACCTCAACGCTCGCGTCCCGGTCTACGACTCGTCGGAGCTCGGGGTGCTGCAACATGGCTTCAACGAGATGGTGAAGGGACTCGCGGAACGCGAGCGGATGCGGGAGATCTTCGCCCGCCACGTCGGGGACACCGTCGCTGATCTCGCCATTTCCGACGGCGTCGGCATGCGCGGCGCCAACACCGAGGTCGGGGTGCTGTTCGTCGACATCGTCGGCTCGACGAGACTTTCCCAGAACCGCAGCCCCGACGACGTCGCGGCACTGCTCAACGCGTTCTTCTCCATCGTCTTCGACGTCGTCGACCGGCATTCCGGGTTCGTCAACAAGTTCGAGGGTGATGCCGCGCTCGCGGTGTTCGGGGTGCCGGTCGAGATCGACGACCCGGCCGGGCAGGCGCTCGCCGCCGCGCGCGATCTCGCCGACCGCCTCGCCAAGAGCCTGGACATCCGCTGGGGAATCGGCGTCTCCTACGGCGAGGTGTTCGCCGGCAACATCGGCCACGAGCGTCGCTACGAATACACCGTCATCGGCGACCCGGTGAACGAGTCCTCGCGGCTGTCGGACATGGCCAAGACGGGGCGCGTGCCCGCCCTCGCGAGCGGCGCGGCGATCGCTGCCGCCGGCGAGGAAGCCGACGAGTGGGAGTTGCTGGGCAGCCGCGTGGTGCGCGGACGGTCGGCGCCGACCGAGTTCTACGCGCCCCGCGACCTCGTCGAACGACTCGGGTCGTCGGGCAAGCTGATCGCCGAGCTGCTGCGCCCGGCGCGCCGGATCGTCGGGGTGAACCCACTGCGGTTGGGGTTGTTCGGCGGGTGACCCGTTCACCCGACTCGGATCTGCAGGTCGGGGACCGTGTCGAAACCAGTACCTGAGACGAATCGTTGACGTCGTCTGCGGGCGTCAATACCGTGGGACCACGAGGGCCGCGGCACCGGGTGCGGCCTCGAGGATCCGTGGCCAGGGGGCTGTGATGGGTTGGACGTCAGCGAACATTCCCGATCAGACGGGACGCACCTTCGTGGTGACCGGCGCCAACAGCGGACTCGGCGCCGAGACGGCCAAGGCACTCGTCGGGGCGGGCGCCGACGTCATCCTCGCCTGCCGCAACACCGCGAAGGCCGATGCCGTCGCCAAGACGTTGGGCCCCCGGGCGACCGTTGCGAAACTAGACCTCGCCGACCTCTCCTCGGTGCGGACGTTCGCCGAATCCGTCACCGGCGCCGATGTTCTCGTCAACAACGCCGGGCTCATGGCGGTGCCCCTGCAACGCACCGCAGACGGATTCGAGATGCAGATCGGCACCAACCATCTCGGCCACTTCGCACTCACCGCCCTGCTGCTGCCCAAGATCACCGACCGGGTGGTGACCGTGTCGTCGGGGGTGCACCAGATCGGCAACCTGCAACTCGACGACCTCAACTGGGAGAAGCGCCGCTACCGCCGTTGGCAGGCCTACGGCGACTCCAAGCTCGCCAACCTCATGTTCGGGCTCGAGCTGGCCAGGCGGCTGCGCGAGGCCGGGTCGTCGAAGCAGTCGTTCGTCGCTCATCCCGGTTATGCCGCAACGGAATTGCAGGGTCGCACGGAGACCGTCATGGACTTCCTGATGAAGCTCGCCAACAAGTCCCCGATGGTGCAGTCCGCGGCCGCGGGCGCCTGGCCGCAGCTGTATGCGGCGACCATGCCCGGACTGGGGTCCGGCACGTTCTACGGGCCGACACAGTTCTTCGGGCTCAAGGGGGCGCCGGGGCGCAGCGGCTACAAGAAGATCGCGAACGACGAGGCGTTTCGGGCCCGTCTGTGGGCGGAGTCGGAAAAGCTGACCGGGGTGACGTTCGACGTGGCGTCCGCGGGATAGCTCCTGGGAGAACGCGGACTTCGGTGGCGGTTTCGGGCGCCGGAGACCGCGTCTGGTGTCACTGCACCGAGAATGCGATGCTGTTCGACGCCCCGGAGATGGTGTCGGTGACGCGGATCGTGAAATCGCCGGCGCCCTTGAAGGAGTACGACTTCACCGCCGTGCAGTCGCGGGTCTTGAACAGCTCGGCCTCCTTGGGCACCTTCGGCCCCGACAGCCGGATCTCCATGCGGCACTCGTCGCCGTCGACGATGGGGCCGGCCTCGATGATCGAGTTCCAGCGCACGCCCAGGCGCGAGTTCTTCGGGAAGGTGCCCGGCGCGATCTCGCGCGCGTTCTTCGGGTTGTACACCCAGACGTTGATGGAGCGGACGCCGTTCGGGGCGTCCTTGCGGCCCAACTTGCCGTAGTGGGTGACCTTGTCACCGGACGAGCCGAGCGCCGCGCTGCCCGAATCGAGGCTTCCGCTCGCGCTGCCGAACAGATCGCCGGCAGGATCGGCGGTCGCCGGTGCGATCGGGAGCAGCAGGGCGGCAGCAGCCAACAGACCGACGAGACCGGTGCGCATCATCGAGTTCCCCCTCATCACGTTCGATAACGAATTGATTAAAGCAAAAGGGGTCGAATTCGACTGTGGGCCAGGTCATAGCGTGACGCGCGGCTGGTGAGATCGACCACCCCGTGCCGAGAGCAGAACCGAGCTGACCTGCTCGGAGTCGCCCTGATCCACAGGTGGGCGAGGTGGGGACGACGGCCCTCCACGGGTAGAGTTCCGCAGGTTCACGACCCCGATCCTCTAGGAGCGCCCGGTGGGGAAAGCCACGGCCAGAACCACGGCGACCACCGACGCGGTGTCGCCTGCCGACCGCCAGTCCGTCCTGCTCACCCTCCGCTCGCCGGACCGCCTGCGCACCGAGGTCCTCGCGGGCCTCGTCGTCGCGCTCGCGCTGATCCCGGAGGCGATCTCGTTCTCGATCATCGCCGGCGTCGACCCACGGGTCGGCCTGTTCGCATCCTTCACGATGGCGGTGACGATCGCGATCGTCGGCGGCCGGCCCGCGATGATCTCCGCGGCCACCGGCGCCGTCGCGCTGGTGGTGGCGCCGCTCGTGGAAAGCCATGGGCTGCAGTACCTCATCGCGGCGGTGCTGCTCGGCGGGCTCGTCCAGATCCTGCTCGGCGCGCTCGGTGTCGCGAAGCTGATGCGGTTCATCCCGCGCAGCGTGATGGTCGGCTTCGTCAACGCCCTGGCGATCCTCATCTTCTGGGCGCAGGTACCGCACCTGATCGGGGTGCCGTGGCTGGTGTACCCGATGGTGGCCGCCGCGATCGCCGTCATCGTGCTGTTCCCGCGGCTGACCACCGCCGTGCCGGCGCCGCTGGTGGCGATCGTCGCGCTCACCGCGGTCACCCTGGCCGCGAGCCTCGATGTCCCGAACGTCGGTGACGAGGGCGAACTCCCGGACAGCCTGCCGTCGCTGATGATCCCCGACGTGCCGTTCACGTGGGACACCTTGACCGTCATCGCACCCTATGCGCTGGGCCTCGCACTCGTCGGGTTGATGGAGTCGCTGATGACCGCGAAACTCGTCGACGACATCACCGACACCCACTCCGACAAGTCCCGGGAAGCCGTCGGGCAGGGAGTCGCCAACGTCGTCACCGGCCTGTTCGGTGGCATGGGCGGTTGCGCGATGATCGGACAGACGATGATCAACGTCAATCAATCGCGTGCGCGCACGCGGATCTCGACGTTCCTCGCCGGCGCGCTGTTGCTGGTGCTCTGCGTGGGGCTCGGGGATCTGGTCGCGAAGATCCCGATGGCCGCGCTGGTCGCGGTGATGATCATGGTGTCGGTCGGGACCTTCGACTGGCATTCGATCGCCCCGAAGACATTGCGCCGCATGCCGAAGTCGGAGACCGCGGTGATGCTGGTGACGGTCGCGGTGACCGTGGCGACGTCGAATCTGGCCTACGGCGTCGTCGTCGGCGTGCTGACCGCGTCGGTGCTGTTCGCGCGGCGGGTGGCGCACCTGACCGGGGTGGTCGAGGTGCCCGGCGAGCCCGGCATCCGTGTCTACAAGGTGACCGGTGAGCTGTTCTTTGCGTCGAGCAACGACCTCGTCTACCAGTTCGACTACACCGTCGACGAACCGCGCGTCGTCATCGACCTGGGCGACTCGCACATCTGGGACGCGTCGTCGGTCGCGACGCTCGACGCCATCACCACCAAATACGAGGCGAGGGGCAAACAGGTGACGATCGTCGGGCTCGACGACGTGAGCGCACAGCGGCACCGTCGGTTGAGCGGACACCTGGGCGGGGAGTAGCCCTGGTCAGTCCGGATTCGCGTCGCTGTCGCGGCGGCGTCGGATCACCAGCGCCACCTGGATGATCGCGGCCGCGCCGGCGGCGATCACCGGGATCCAGATCATCACGTCGGTACTGCCGTTGACGATCTCCCGCATCGGGATGATCATCAACGGCACGACGAGACACCACGTCAGGATGTCGGGACGGCCCTCTTTGATGCGTGTCTGACGGTCGGATTCGGTCATCGTGCGGCCCGGATCGTCGGGTCGTCGGCGGGCCGCACGGCGTCACGCGCGGATGCCGGCGCGGGGCGCGCCACGACGACAGGGTGCATGGTCAGCCATCCTAACGGGCACGGCACACAGCGTCGGCCGCCCTCCGAATTGCTCGAAAGTGTGTTCGACAAAGCGTGTATGGTGGCGGCATGTCCATCGGTATCCAGGGATCGCTGTTCGCCGAGGTCGACGTCGAGCCGACACTCGGTGACCTGGCCACGATGACGCGTCGTCCGCTCACCGACGGCGCGTGGGTGGACCTGTGTCCCGGGTGGATCAGCGGGTCCGACGAGTTGTTCGAACGGCTACGGAAGACAGTGCCGTGGCGGGCCGAGCGGCGGCAGATGTACGACCGGGTCGTCGACGTGCCGCGGCTGGTGTCGATCTACCAGGCCGACGACCGGCTCCCGGACACGCTGATCACCGAGATGAGGTCGGCGTTGAGCGCGCACTACCAAGCGGAGCTGCCCGAGGGCTTCGCGACCGCGGGGATCAGCCTCTATCGCGACGGCAACGACTCGGTGGCCTGGCACGGGGACCGCATCGGTCGGTCGGCCACCCACGACACCATGGTCGCGATCATCTCCCTCGGCGCCCCGCGGCCGCTGCTGCTGCGACCACGGGGCGGCGGGAGATCGCTGAAGTTCACCCTGTCGTCCGGTGACCTGCTGGTGATGGGCGGCAGCTGCCAGCGCACCTGGGAGCACGCGGTCCCGAAGGTGCGCGCGGCGGGTGCGCGCATCAGTATCCAATTGAGGCCGCCGGGGGTGTGGTAGGCCGGCAAGACGTAGAAGATGCGGACGCCATGTCCCGTTGTTTTCTACGAAATCCCTAGCCGGCGTTCGAGATCGGCTCGATCGGCAACCGCAGCGCGGCCGGTGCGTGGTCGGGGACCGTCGGGCGCACCGGCGGAACCGGGGCGACCGGGCGGTACGGCTCGCCGAGCGCCGGACGCGGATCGGCCTCACCGGCGTTCGGCCACATCGCCATCGCGCGCTCGGCTTGGGCGGTGATCGTCAGCGACGGGTTCACGCCCAGGTTCGCCGACACCGCCGATCCGTCGACGACGTGCAGTCCCGGGTGGTTGAACACGCGGTGGTACGGGTCGATCACCCCGTCCTCTGCGGAGTTGCCGATCGAACAGCCACCGAGGAAGTGAGCGGTCATCGGGATGTTCAGCCAGTCGACGAACGAACCGCCCGGATCACCGTCGATCTCGTCGGCGATGCGTCGAACCGCCTCGTGGCCCTCCGGGATCCAGGTCGGCGGGGGATCGCCGGCGCCCTGCCTGCTCCGTAGCATCGGACCGAAACGGCCACGGCGGGAGAACAACTCGAGCGAGTTGTCTGCGGTCTGCATCACCAGCGCGATGATGGTGCGCTCCGACCAGTTGCCCACCCAGAGACTACGCAAGGTCACCACCGGATGCCGGAACGCCTCGATCAACGCCTTCACCGGGCGCGGCAGTGTGCCGTCGCCGTCGATGAGCATGGCCTGCAGCAGGCCGATGAGGTTGGAGCCCTTGCCATATCGGACCGGCTCGATGTGCGTGTGGTCGTTGGGATGAAACGACGAGGTGATCGCGACGCCCTCGGTGTAGTCGACCTTCCGGTCGCGGGCCGTCGCGGCGAGTACCGCCTCGGAATTGGTGCGGACCACCTTCCCGAGCCGAGAGGACAGACCGGGAAGGTGCCCCTTCTGCTGCATGTCGAGCAGGAGCTTGTTGGTTCCGTAGGTGCCGGCGGCGAACACCACGTGATCGGCGGTGAACACGCGGCGCCCGCGCCGCGACCAGCGTCGACCGGTCCGATGCGACTCCACGACGTACCCGCCCTCCGACCGCGGGCGGACCGTGTCGACGGTGGTCATCGGGATGACGTCGGCCCCGGCCTGTTCGGCCAGGTACAGGTAATTCTTCACCAGGGTGTTCTTCGCGCCGACGCGGCAACCGGTCATGCAGGCGCCGCAGTCGGTGCAACCGGTGCGGGCCGGTCCGACCCCGCCGAAGAACGGGTCGTCGACGGTCTTGCCCGGTTCGCCGAAGAACACGCCGACCGGGGTGTGGACGAACGTGTCGCCCGCGCCCATGTCCTCGGCGATCTTGCGGATCACCTTGTCGGCGGGTGTCATCCGCGGGTAGGTGGTCACGCCGAGCATGCGCGACGCCTGGTCGTAGTAGGGATCGAGTTCCGACGCCCAGTCGGTGATCCGGCCCCAGTGCGGGTCGTCGAAGAACGCCGGCAGCGGCCGGTACAGCGTGTTCGCGTAGTTCAGCGACCCGCCGCCGACGCCCGCACCCGCCATGACGAGGACGTCACGCAGCAGGTGCATGCGTTGCACGCCGAACAGGCCGAGTGCCGGCGCCCACACGTAATCGCGAAGGCGCCAGCTGGTTTTCGGCAGCTGGTCGTCGGCGAAGCGGCGGCCCGACTCGAGCACCGCGACACGGTAGCCCTTCTCGGTGAGGCGCAGCGCGGAGACCGAACCGCCGAAACCGGAGCCGATGACGATGGCGTCGTAGTGTTCGGTCCTGGTCACTGGGCGAGAGTCCCCTCGGTGGCGTCGGAGTCAGCGGTGTCGGACGTGGTCTCGGCGGCGACCTCGGCCGGGATCGCGTCGTCGAAGCGATGGTCGGCGACCACGAACGTCGACATCATGCGACGGAAGTCGCTGGTGTACTTCGGCCACATCACCGAGTTGCGGCCCGTCGAGTCGAGGTACCAGCTCGAGCATCCACCCGAATTCCACACGGTGCGAGCGAGTTCCGGGTCGAGCTCGGCGTTGTAGCGGTCCTGCGCGTCCTGGGTGACCTCGAGGACGCTGCGGCCGGTGCGCTTGAGCTCGGAGATCGCCTTGGACATGTAGTAGGCCTGTGGTTCGAGCATCAGGACGATCGAGCTGTGGCCCAGGTTGGTGTTGGGGCCGTACAGGAAGAACATGTTCGGGAAACCGTGCACCTCGACGCCTCGGTACGCCTGCGGCGAGCCCTCCCACGTCTGCGCGAGCGTGCGGCCGTCCCGTCCCGTCACGGCCTTGGCGATGGGCGGCTCGGTGGGTGTGAAGCCGGTCGCGAAGATGACGGTGTCGACCTCGTGCTCGCGGCCCTCGGCGTCGACGACGCCGGTCTCGGTGAGCCTCGACAACGCGCCGGTGACGGTCACGTTGGGCCTCTGCAGTGCCGGGAACCACTTGTTGGTCAGCAGGATTCGCTTGCAGCCGATTTCGTAGGACGGAGTGAGCCTGCGACGCAGCCTGCGGTCGCGGACCTGCACCCGGAGCTGGGCCAGCGCCATGGTCTTCGCGATGGGGAGCAGCTTCGGGTTGCGCGCCATCATCAGCACGTAGAACTCGCGGTAGGCCCACACCATCTTGCGGACCGCCCGGTGCACGGCGGGCACACGGCGGTAGACGGCGCGTTCCAGCGGCCCGATGTTGCGGTCGAGACGCGGCACCACCCACGCGGGGGTGCGCTGGAAGACGGTGAGATGGCCGACGGAGTCGACGATCTCGGGCACGATCTGGATCGCCGAAGCGCCGGTACCGACGATCGCGACCTTGCGTCCGCGCAGGTCGTGGGTGTGATCCCACTGTGCGGAGTGGAACACCTTGCCGGTGAACGCATCGGCGCCGGGCACGTCCGGGACGCCCGGCTCCGACAGCGCACCGGGGGCGGCGACCAGGAACCGGCAGCGGATCGGTCCGTCGGTGGTGTCGACGACCCACTCCTGCGCAGCGCCGTCCCAGCGGGCGACGGTCAGCGCGGTGTTGTAGCGGATCTGGTCCTCGTAGTCGGCGGCGACGGAACGCAGGTAGTCGTGGATCTCATGGCGTCGGCCGTAGGTGTGCGACCAGTCCGGGTTCGGCGCGAACGACAGTGAGTAGAGCGAGGTCGGGACGTCACACGCGGCGCCCGGGTAGTCGTTCTCCCGCCACACGCCGCCGGGGCCGTCGGCGCGCTCGATGGCAAGGGTCTGCAGGTCCGGATGGTCCTTGCGCAGGCGGTGCAGTGCGGCGAGGCCGCCGAAGCCGACGCCGACGACGAGGACGTCGACGCGGTCGGGCAGGGCTGTGCGGATGTCAGTCATGGTTCAACAGGTCCTTCCATACGGGCAGGAGACGATCGATGAGTGCGCGGTCGGCCTCGGGGGAGCGCAGGATGCGCGACACCGCGAGACCGCGGGCGAGTTCGATGGACAGTTCGACCTCTTCGGGCGTGTAGCGGTCGCCGAACAGTTCGGCGCAGCCGATCGCCAGGGCGTCGGAGACCTTCTGTTCGAGCGGGATGAGTGCGGTCCGCAGGTTGACGTCGGTGCGGGCGGCGACCCAGAGCTCCAGCGCGGCGTCGAACAGCGGCCCGCTGAACGACTCGATGAGGATCTCGAGGCCGTCGTCGTCGCTGCGGGGGCGCGACAGGACCTCTTCGAGGCGTCGGTCGACGAGGTGCCCGACGGCCGCGACGACCAGGGACTCCCGGGTGGGGAAGTGGTGTAGCAGCGCCCCGCGTGAGACCCCGGCCCGCCGGTTGACCTCTTGGGTCGTGGTGCCGGCGTAGCCGACCTCGACCAGCGCCTCGACCGCGGCGTCGAGGACCCGTGCGCGGGTCGCCGCGGTGCGTTCGGCCTGGGTGCGCCGACCCGGCGTGGGGGTGGTGGGCTCGGTCACAGTGAGCAGGCTAACACACAAACAGTCCGGACTGCTTGTAAATGTTGCAACGACCGTGTGGGTGCAGGTCGGGGCGGTGTGAGGGTTTCCAAGAATCGCGGGTTCAGGCACAGAAGCGCTGGCTGGAGCTATCGAATCCGTGCGAACCCGCGATCTCGCGGGGGCTCGGGTGATGAGATGGCGGGCGGTTCCCATCCGGGGAACCGTGCGGTTCGCGGAGTAGGTTCGACGCCATGCGATTCGGACTCTTCATCCCCCAGGGCTGGCGACTTGACCTCGTGGGTATCGACCCCACCGACCAGTGGGAGGTGATGTCGTCGGTGGCCGAGCGCGCGGAATCGGGCGGCTGGGACTCCATCTGGGTCTACGACCACTTCCACACGGTGCCGCTGCCGACCGACGAGGCGACCCACGAAGCGTGGACGCTCGTCGCGGCGCTCGCCGCGACCACCGAGCGTGTCGACATCGGACAGATGTGCACCGCGATGAGCTACCGCAACCCGATGTACCTGGCGAAGGTCGCCGCGACCGCGGACCTCATCTCCGGTGGTCGCGTCCAGATGGGGATCGGCGGCGGTTGGTACGAGCACGAGTGGCGTGCCTACGGCTACGGATTCCCCTCCGCCGGTGAGCGTCTTGCCCGTCTCGACGAGGGCGTGCAGATCATGAAGCAGGCGTGGGAGACCGGCCGCGCCACCTTCTCCGGCAAGCACTACACCGTCGACGGCGCGATCTGCCGACCGCAGCCGACCGCGGGTAGGCTGCCGCTGTGGATCGCCGGAGGTGGTGAGAAGAAGACGCTGCGCATCGCCGCGAAGTACGCCGACTACACCAACTTCGACGGCACGCCCGAGGGATTCGCGCACAAATCCGCTGTCCTGCAGGGGCATTGCAAGGATCTCGGTCGTGACTTCGAGTCGATCGTCCGGTCGGCCAACTACAACGTCATCCTCGCCGAGACCGAGGCCGAGGTGGAACGCAAGCTTGACGACCTGGAGTTGCGGATCGCGAGGATCGTCGGCGCCGACGCGGCGTCGGGAACCATGGGCGCGTTCCGTGGGATGCCGGCGGTCGGGACCCCGGAGAAGGTCGCGGGGAACCTGAAGCGCCTGAAGGACGACGGGATGGCCTATGGCATCTTCTACTTCCCGAACATCGCACACGATCAAGAGGATCTTGAGTTGTTCGAGAAGGCCGTGGTGCCGGCGTTGCGCTGATCCCGAATTCGGCGTCGGGGCAGTTCGGCGCGTTGTGCGGATCGAACTGCCCCAACGTTTTTCGGGTCTACAATCGGCGCAGTCGCTCCGCGGCCTCGGCGATGACCTCGTCGCGCTTGGAGAACGCGAACCGCACCATGTGATGCCACGGCTCGACGTCGTCGGCGAAGACGCTCACCGGGACCGCCGCGACGCCGATGCGCTCGGGCAGTGACCGGCAGAAGTCGATGCCGTCGTCGAAGCCGAGTGGTCGCGGGTCGGCGCACACGAAATACGTTGCCTCGCTGCGGTGTACCCCGAAACCGGCGTCGCGGAGGGCGGCGGTGATCATGTCGCGCTTGGACTGCAGTGCCGCAGCCGAGGCGCGAACCCAGCCCATCTCGTTGTCGAGGGCGTGCGCGACCGCGGGCTGGAACGGCCCCGACCCCACGTACGACATGTACTGCTTGGCGGTACGCGCCGCCGCGACCAGTTCGGGCGGGCCGCTGATCCAGCCGACCTTCCACCCGGTGCAGTTGAACGTCTTGGCGGCGCTCGAGATCCGCAGCGTGCGTTCCCGCATGCCGGGCAGCGTTGCGAGCGGGGTGTGGACCCGGCCGTCGAACACCAGGTGCTCGTACACCTCGTCGGTGACGGCGATGACGTCGAATTCGAGGCAGAGACGGGCGATCTCGGCGAGGTCGTCGTCGGACAGGACCGTGCCGGTCGGATTGTGCGGCGTGTTCAGCAGGAGCACTTTGCTCTTGGGCCCAAATGCGTCGACGAGACGGTCCCGGTCGAGGCGGAAACCGTCGCCGTCGGGGACCAGCGGGACGACGCGTCGCACGCCGCCGGCCATCGCGACGGTCGCCGCGTAGGAGTCGTAGTACGGCTCGATCATGATGACCTCGTCGCCCCGTTCGAGCAGTCCGACGACGGCGCCGGCGATCGCCTCGGTCGCGCCGACCGTGATCAGGACCTCGCGATCGGGATCGTAGTCGAGTCCGTAGTGCTCGCTCTGCTGCCGCGCAACCGCCTGCCGCAGCTCCGGTACCCCGATCCCGGGCGGGTACTGGTTGCGGCCGTCGGTGATCGCGCGACGTGCGGCCTCCAGCATCGACTCGGGGCCGTCGGTGTCGGGGAAGCCCTGGCCCAGGTTGATGGCGTCGTGCTCGACGGCCAGCGCCGACATCTCGGCGAAGATCGTCGTCATGAACGGCCGCAGGCGGGTCGCGGTCCGGCTCTCCGGTGGCATGGAACCAGGGTGTCACACGGGCGTCGTGATCCCGATCCCAACCGGCGCGCGCACCGCTGCCCGACGCGCGTGGCGAGGGGGTGCATCGTACGATTCCCGGCATGGCAGTCCGATCGAAGGCCCGCAGCCCTCGGTGGTTTCGCGCATTCGCGGTGATCGCCGGCGGCGCGGTGTTCGTGCTGGCCGCATGTTCGGCCGTCGGCGAGGCCGCGGACAGGATCGGCGAGCCCGCTGATGTGGCCGTCGGCGAATGCGTGAAGGTCCGCTCCAGTGACGGCGACGACTCGACGGTCGAACCCCGGAGGTCGTCCTGTGACGTGGAGGGGATGACGTTCGTCGCGACCTACATCGGTCTCGGTGAGTGCGGGCGATACGAGAACTACCTGACCTTCCCCGGCACGTCGGAGCGGTTGTGCCTCATGCCGAACTTCGTGCAGGGGCGGTGCTATCAGATCCCCGCGTCGTCGGGCGGGTCGCTCGTCGATTTCAAGCAGGTCGGCTGCAACGGTCCGTCCGCCGGCGGTGCGACGATCTACCGCGCGGAGGTCGGCGCCGAGGACTCGCCGGGATGCGCCGCCGATCAGGTCGCGGTCACCTATGACCGGCCCGAACCGCGCGCATTCTGCCTCGCGGCGCTCGATCACTCGTGACCTCACGCGGGTGGTCCGGTTGACGGACGTCGCGACACGTCATCGCCCCCGCGAGCGATGAGGGGATGACAGACTACTGGCGAGCCGACGACCCGATGAGGAGGAGCGATGCCGCGCAACCCCGGCGAGCACTTCGCCGGTTACACGATCATCCGACTCATCGGCCTCGGCGGGATGGGTGAGATCTACCTGGCCCGCCACCCGCATCTCCCACGCGACGAGGCGCTCAAGGTGCTGCCCGCCGACCTCAGCCGCGACCCCAGGTATCGCCAGCGGTTCGTCAAGGAGGCCGAACACGCCTCCAGCGTGGTGCACCCGTCGATCGTCACGATCTTCAACTCCGGCGAGTTCGACGGCCACCTGTGGATCGCCATGGAGTACGTCGACGGCATCGACGCCCTGAACCTGCTGCGGCAGGATCCGCAGGGCCTCGACTCCGCGACCGTCGTCGCGATCGTCCGGTCCGTCGGCGCCGCCCTCGACCGTGCGCACGCCACCGGCCTGCTGCACCGCGACGTCAAACCGGCCAACATCCTGCTGCAGGGCGTCGGAGGCGCCGAACCGCGGGTGCTGCTGGCGGATTTCGGCATCGCGAAGTCACAGCAGGACGTCAGCCACCTGACATCGACCAACGTGTTCCTCGGCACCGTCGCCTACGCCGCACCGGAGCAGTTGCTGGGCAACGCCGTCGACGGCCGCACCGACCAGTATGCGCTGGCCGCAACCGTCTTCGAGTTGCTCACCGGCCGTCCGCCGTTCCAGGGGGAGAGCACGGCGTCGATCATCGGCCAGCACCTGCAGAAGATGCCGCCCCGGCCGTCGGCGCTGCGGCCCGGGATCTCACCGGCGGTCGACGCGGTGTTCGACCGGGCGCTCGCCAAGGACGCCGACCGGCGGTACGGGTCCTGTCGGGAGTTCGCCGCCGAGCTCGAACGCGCGCTGAACACACCTGGTCACCCGATGCCGACGATGCGTCCCGGCGCGCCGGTCCCGGGAGTCGGTGCGAAGCATGCGCCCGCTGGTCCGGCGCCGTCGAACCAGGGCCCCTGGGCGCCGACGCAGCAGCCGTTCGGTGCGACCGCGGCGCCGGGCGGGCAGCCGCAGACCGGCGCACCCGGGCGCCACCAGCACGGCGGACAGGCAAATCCGTACGGGCCGCCCGAGCAGCGCAATCCCTACGCACCACCGGTCGCCCAGGGCCAACCGTCGCCGGGCCTCACGCCGCCCGGCGGGTACCAGTCCTATCCGGGCGCCCATCCACAGCCGCCGAAGAAGAAGGGCGGCGGACTGCTGATCGGGCTCGGTGCGCTGGCTCTGGTGCTGATCGTCGCGATCGCCGGCGTGGTTGTCTTCGTCGCGAACTCGGTGTCGGACGGGCCGAGCACTGTCGCGCGGTCGTCTTCGTCGACCACGACGACCACCAGCGACGCGCCGTCGACGACGACCTCCCGGGACCCGGCCGACCGGACCCCGGACTCCTCACCGCGCTCGGTCACCGGACCCGGCGATGTCGTCGTCGGCGACTGCATCAGCATTGCGATGCAACCGGGATCGACGACGAGCGTGCTCGCGTCGAGTGTCGACTGTGGGTCCGCGGGCCTCAACTTCTACACGGCGGCGGTCATCGCCGGCTCCGCATCCTGTGCGAGCGAACAGAATTCGACGCTGACCTTCCCAAACAGCGGCCAGAAGCTCTGTCTCACACCGAACTTCCACCAGGGCCTGTGCTACCAGGTGCCGCTCTCGGGCGGATCGCTCGCCGACTATCGCGAGGTGCCGTGCGGCAGTGCGCCGGCACCGCGGACGGTGCTGGCGCGGGTGACCACGCGCGCGACGTCGACGGTGTCGTGCCGGGCGGGGGAGACCCGGTGGATGTTCTACCAGCCGGAATCGCTCGGCTACTGCCTGGTCGAGGTGTAGGCGGCGGGCCTAGTCGATGACCGGCGGGTCCGTCGGCGCGGTGTCCCCGATCGTCGGGCCCAGCAGGTCATCGGCGTCGGTGATCCGGTAGGCGTAGCCCTGCTCGGCCAGGAAGCGCTGCCGGTGGGCGGCGTAGTCGGCGTCGAGGGTGTCGCGGGAGACCACCGAGTAGAAGTGCGCCTGTCCGCCATCGTGTTTCGGCCGCAGCAGGCGACCGAGACGCTGCGCCTCCTCCTGTCGTGACCCGAAGGTGCCCGACACCTGGACGGCGACCGAGGCCTCGGGCAGGTCGATGGAGAAGTTCGCGACCTTGGACACGACGAGGGTCTGCAGCTCACCGGAGCGGAATCGGTCGAACAGTGCCTCGCGCTCCTTGTTCTTCGTCGACCCCTGGATGACCGGGCAGTCGAGTTCGCGGCCGAGCTCTTCGAGCTGGTCGATGTAGGCGCCGATGACCAGCGTCTGCTGATTCTGGTGCTTGTTCAGGATCGCCTTCACCACGTTGACCTTGGTGTGGGCGGTGGAGCAGAGCTTGTACTTCTCCTCCGGCTCGGCGACCGCGTACTGCAGGCGCTCCTCGTCGGTGAGGGTCACGCGGACCTCGATGCACTCGGCGGGCGCGATCCAGCCCTGCGCCTCGATGTCCTTCCACGGGGCGTCGTAGCGCTTGGGGCCGATGAGCGAGAACACGTCGCCCTCGCGGCCGTCCTCGCGCACCAGGGTCGCGGTGAGGCCGAGGCGGCGGCGCGACTGCAGATCGGCGGTCATGCGGAACACCGGCGCGGGCAGCAGGTGCACCTCGTCGTAGATGATCAGGCCCCAGTCGCGGGAGTCGAAGAGGTCGAGATTCTTATACTGCCCCTTCGACTTTCGCGTCATGACCTGATAGGTCGCGATGGTGACCGGGCGAATCTCCTTGCGTTCGCCCGAGTACTCGCCGATCTCGTCCTCGGTGAGCGAGGTGCGGGCGACGAGCTCACGCTTCCACTGCCGCCCGGCGACCGTGTTGGTCACCAGGATCAGCGTGGTGGCCTGCGCCTTGGCCATCGCGGCCGCGCCGACCATGGTCTTGCCGGCGCCACACGGCAGCACGACGACGCCGGAACCGCCGGCCCAGAACGAGTCGGCCGCCATCTCCTGGTAGTCGCGCAGATGCCAGTCGTCCTGTTCCAGAGTGATCGGGTGCGCCTCACCGTCGACGTAACCGGCGAGGTCCTCGGCCGGCCAGCCGACCTTCAGCAGCACCTGCTTGAGGCGGCCGCGCTCGGACGGATGCACGACGACGGTGTCGTCGTCGATGCGCGCGCCCAGCATCGGGGCGACCTTCTTGTTTCGCATCACCTCTTCGAGGACCGCACGGTCGAGACTGACGAGCGTCAGACCGTGCACCGGGCTCTTCACCAGCTGCAACCGGCCGAAGCGACCCATCGTGTCGACGACGTCCATCAACAGGGGTTGCGGGACGGCGTAACGGGAGTAGGTGACCAGCGCGTCGACGACCTGCTCGGCGTCGTGACCTGCGGCGCGCGCGTTCCACAGCGCGAGCGGGGTGACCCGGTAGGTGTGGACGTGCTCGGGGGCGCGTTCGAGTTCGGCGAAAGGTGCGATCGCCTGACGAGCCGCCTGCGCGTCGGGGTGGTCGACCTCGAGCAGGAGCGTCTTGTCGGATTGCACGATCAGGGGTCCATCGGTCACCCGCTCCATTGTCCAGATGCGGGGGACAGTTGTCAGCGACGGCCCCGCCGAGCTGTCCAGAACCGCCCCTGCACTCCGCGCTGGGCAGGAGCACCGGCGATGATCGGGCATTCGCGTGACCCTCGTGGGTCTGATTCAGGGGCGCTTTTCAGAAGACGGGGATTCCCAGCTTCCGGCGCAGCCGCAGATCGAGGATGTTGAGCCGGAAGATGCCGCGCAGCATCGGCGCCATCACCGGGTCGACCAGGCGCAACCCGGCCAGGATGGCCTCGTAGCGTCGGGTGTCGGCTTCCGACCACGACCAGCCCATCATCTCCCGGAACTCGGGTGGCAGGCCGGCGTTGATGGCGTAGGTGAGGAACCCGCCGAGCGCCTTGTGCGCGATGGTGCCGACGACGCCGGCCCGGAACTCCAGGAACGACAGGTCGGCGAGACTGCGCAGTTCCTCGCGCACCGGCTCGTCGATGCGGAGTTCGGCGAGCTGGGAGTTCCAGTAGACGAGGAGCTCTCCGTAGGTCTCGGGCCACTTGTCGCGGGGCACGTTGAGCGCGGTGCCCAGCGGATGCGCCTCGGTGAGCACCATCTGCTTCTCGGAGTCGCTGAGGGGGCCGTAGAGCAGCTCGTACTGGTCGATGAAGTACTTGAGCAGACACACCGCCACCCACAACTGCAGCCGCGAGTCGTTGGCGCTGTAGCGGACGGGACTCGACTCGGTGGAATACACCTGATCGTGGACGCGGCCGACGTGCTCGTGGATGTATGCCTTGTCCTCGTCGCTGCCCATCAGCGCCACCGCGAGGTAGGTGCCGGTGGTTCGGGCGCGCTTGATGGGGCGCTTGATGGCGTTGCCCCGCGGGACGCGGCTCTCGTGCACGCCGTACCCGACCTTCGGGTTGGACAGCTGCATGATCACGTTCGCGACCGACAGCGTCGGACCGATGACGGTCACCAGGTCGGCGGGCCGACGGACGTGTCGCCGACGGCGGCGCGGCCGGACGCGGTGGACCAGGTCGTGCTGGTAGGTATCGGGCACCTCGTTGCCCGCGATCTCGGTGAGGTGGCGTACGGCGGTCATGACCGGTTTCCCCCGACTGCGCCCGCGGCGGCGTCCGGCGGACACGAGGAGCACATGTCCGAGCTGTGTATCCCGATCATCGCGGCCCACTTTCCTCAGCGCTGAGTGAGATCGAGAGTAGCAAGAAGGTGAGACGTGGGTCACAGGATGTGTCTTTGTCGAGGTGTGAGGGGGCACCCCACCCGGAGACGTCTCGCGGGCCACGACGTCAGTCGTCGAGCAGCTCCACGCTCGTCAACCGGTGCAGCGAGAACCGCTGCTCGGTGTCGGTGCCGTCCTCGACCGCGACGAGCTGGCCCGCACCGAGGACCTTCGGCGTCACGACATGCCGGCTGGCCGACCCCTGGGCGTCGACGTAGCCGACGCGCAGCCGGCGGTTGGCGCGCAG
Source organism: Gordonia aurantiaca (assembly GCF_039939235.1). Taxonomy (NCBI): domain Bacteria; kingdom Bacillati; phylum Actinomycetota; class Actinomycetes; order Mycobacteriales; family Gordoniaceae; genus Gordonia; species Gordonia aurantiaca. The sequence continues at coordinate 865,842 of NZ_JBDUUF010000001.1, forward strand.
CGCGAGCTGGATGAGCGCGGTCGAGGACTCGCCGCCGCCGGTCGCGCGGACCGGGCCCGACGCGGGGGTCCGCACCGGCGTGGCCGCGGCGGCCCGGTCGGTGGACCGGATCCGGGTGACCACCGCGCGCAGCTGCTCCTCCGAGGGTGCACCCCGGCGCGGCTGGGCCTGACGTCGGGCCCTCGACACCGTGACGCGGCTGCCGCGCTCACGCAGGTCCACGAGCGCTCCGGTGGAATCCTCACCGGCAGGGGCGAATCCGGCCGCCCGCAGCTGATCGATGACCTCGCGGACGTCCGACGGGGACACCGCCACCGTCGGGGCCAGGGACCGCAGGGCGAGCGGCTCGGCGGCCGGGCTGCGCAGCACCGCGGCGAGCACGGTCGGATCCTCGCACCTGATGAACGTCGATGCGACGCCGACCCGCAACTGCCCGTGCTTGCGGGCCACGTCCTCGATGAGATATGTGAGCGACTGCGGCACAGGTGTTCTCGAATGTCGGGTGAACATCTCGAGGAGCTCGTTGCTCGAACGTCCGGCGTCGAGGGCGCGGCGCACGGTCTCCGGGGTGATCCGATACACCGATGCGGCGCCGCCGGATTCGAGGTCGGCGACCAGCTCGACCTGCTCGGCCAGCTCCGGCGTCATCGGGCCGGGCACGGTGAGCGTCAGGTCCGCCTGCGTGAGGAAGTGGTCCACCGGCTCGGGCAGGGACGCCCGCATCGCGGCGAGCACCGCCGCGTCGGCATCGGCGGGATCGGTGCCGGGTTCGGGTTCGACGGTGTACGCCCGCCCGACGCTGGTCAGCGCATCGTGCGCGACCAGACCGAGCACCCTTGCCTCACGCAGGGTTTCGGCGACGAGGCGGCGACCGAACCGGCGGATGAGGCGCGGTCGGTGCCAGTGTAGGTTGGCCAGTACGGCGTCGGGGGCCACCGCAACCGCCGGATCGGCGTGCGCGAGCGTCGACAGGACCAGCTGACGCTGGATCGGCGCATACGAGTCGTGGAGCTCCGACGACAGCGTCGCCATCGCGTTGCCGTCGCGATCGGGTTCGCCGACCTGCCAGGCGCGCCGGGGCATGTGCAGCCACGCGTCGGCCAGCGACAGCCACTGTCGTTCGCGAGGCTGGTGCAACCACGTGTCGGCGGCCTGCGTGGGCGCGAAGTACTGTTCGCCGGTGTCGTTGGGCGGTGGCGGTTCCGGGAACCCGGCGTCGATGAGACGCAGATGGCCGGCGAGCTCGACGAGCAGCGCCACCCGCCGCGTCTCGAGATCGGTCACCTTGGCCAGGCGCCGCAGTTCCCGCACACCCAATGCGCCCGACCGCAGCACGGCCGCGGGGACGGCGCCGAGGGCGTTGATCAGTGCGGTGAGGTGCCGGATGAGCTCGAGGGCCTCACCACCGCCCGCGGCGTCGACGGCCTTCGCCGGGAAGCGGGGCCTCGCTCCCGGTTCGTGTAGCGGCGGAGGTGTGAGCGTCTCGGTGCGCCAGGCGGGTTCCCCGCGGATCACCGCGCCGACCATCGGCGGTAGTTCGACGGTCTGGTGGTCGACGCGGGCCAGCAGACCCGACGAGATCAGTTGCGCCACGGGCGCTGTCGGGTCGGCATCGGGTGCGGCATCGCGGCTGCGGCCCAGCGCCGGGCCGCGCGCCAGGGTCTCGAGCAGTTCGCGCGGACGCTCCGGCAACTCGGCGATCATCGCGGCGATCTCCTCGCCCGAACGCCCGGCCAGCGGACCGGTGAGATGCAGTGCCCGCCATGGCAACGCGGCCTCGAGGTGGGCGCCGGCCTGCAGCGACGAATCCTTGCCCCACAGGATCGCGCGGCGGCGGAGGAGGTCGATGCGGACGCGGATCTCGGCGGCGTCGGCGCGGCCCGAGAGCGCCTTGACGATCGACGCCGCGGTGAGCGACTTCGGCTTGCGTTTGGACGTGTCGACGCGGAAGGCGAGCACCTGTTCCAACACCGCGACCGACAGGACGTCGAGATCCTCCCCGGCCAGCGAGAGCGACGCCGCGGACAGGGCGCGCTGTGCCAGGACCCGGGTACCCGCCGGGGTGGGGGAGGCGAGGTCGGGTCGCTCGATCAGCAGCTCGGTGAGCTCCTCGTCGGAACGCGCGGCCAACTCAGCGGCAAGGCCGGCATGCTGGTCATCCGAACTCATTCGATCGACTCTACCGGTCCGCGCTGAATCGCCACCGCGGGTGCGCAAGTGCGGCCGAGGCGGTCACCCGTGCCGCCGGCGGTACTCGTCGGCGGCGCCCGGGTGCAACGGGACGGGCCCGGTGACGATCAGCGATTGCGCGTCGAGGAACTGACTGCCGATCGCCTGCGACGGCACGAGGCGGCCGGACTCGTCGAGCAGGAGGTCGACGACGGCCGCGGCCGTTGTATCCGGCACGTCCCGCCGGGCGAGCAGCAGGTTCGCGACCCCGACGGTGGTGACCGCCGGATGACGGCCGTAGATGTCGGCGGGGACGCGCACGGGCTCGTATGCGAGCCCGTACCGCCGGCGTACCTCTGGAACGACCTCACCGAGGTCGAGCAGGACGATGGGCACGTCGAGACCGGTGAATGCCGGGGTCGGCAGGCCACCTGCCCACATGACGGCGTCGACCGTTCCGGCGGCGAGGGCGTCACCGGACTCCCGCATCGTCTGACGGACCGGCCGGAGGTCGCGGTCGGGCCGGAGCCCGGCCGCGGTGAGGACCCGCTCGGAGAGTCGTGTCGCGCCCGAACCCGGTGCGCCCACACTCACCACCCGTCCGCGCAGGTCGGCGACCGTGGTGATGCCCGAGTCGGCGCGGACCGCAACCTGGAAGTAGTTCTCGTACACGCACCCGAGCGCCGTCAGCAGGGGACTCGCGCGCTCCACGGCGGCGTCGCGGAGGCTGAGCGCGAGCTCCGCGGAGCCGTCGGCAAGGGCGTCCAGGTTCTCGTCGGAGCCGCCGGACCGGAGCGGACGGATCGGCGGCGCGCCCGAGCGGTCGGCCGCCGCCGCGAGCAGACCGGCGAACTCCCAGAAGAAGCCGCCGGGCTCACCCGCCGCGAGCCGGACCGGCGTCTCACGCTCGGCCCCACACGAGGACAGCAGGAGCAACGCACCCAGGCCGGAGCACCCTCGGAGCACGGTCCGACGGTCGACCGACCCGGGTGCGCGCGACATGCTGTCACCTTAGGCCTGCCGTGCACCGGCCTCCGCGCCGACGAAGGCCCGGCCCTGTTCGCGATCGAGCGGCGTCTCCGCCTTGTTGCGCAGGACGAAGACGTAGACCAGCAGTGACACCGCGATCACCGCGGTCACGTAGGCGATGAACCACGGGACGTGACCGCCGTTCTTCGCCGCCTGGTAGATCATCGGCGCGGTTCCGCCGAACGCCGAGTTGGCGAGCGCGTAACCGAGTCCCACCCCGAGGGCACGCACCTGCGACGGGAACAGTTCCGCCTTCACGATCGCGTTGATGGAGGTGTAGCCGGTGAGGATCACGTAACCGATGCCGAGCAAGGTCAACGTCCCGGCCACCGAGGTGGTCTGGGGCAGGTAGGTGATCAGGACGTAGGTGTAGACGACCCCGCCGACGCCGAAGAAGACGAGCACCGGCTTGCGTCCGACCTTGTCGCTGATGAGCCCGCCGATCGGCTGGAGCACCATCAGGAACACCAGTCCGACCAGGTTGATCCATGTCCCGACGCGGCCGTGGTCCTCGTAGGCGGTCTTGACGATCGCCGGGGCGTTGACGCTGTAGGTGTAGAAGGCGATGGTGCCGCCTGCGGTGACCAGGAAGCAGACCAGCAGGGAGCGCCAGTGGTGCAGGAGGAGCGCGCGCATCGACCCGGACTCGGAGTCGGCGCCGGTGCGTACGGCCTCCAGCTGCTCGCGGGTGAGCGACTCATCCATGCTGCGGCGCAGCCAGAAGACGACGATCGCGGCCACACCGCCGATGAGAAACGCGATGCGCCAACCAAACTCGGAGATCTGCTCCTTGTCGAGGACGCCCTGCATCACCAGCAGCGTGAGCTGTGCGAGCACATGTCCGCCGATCAGCGTGACGTACTGGAACGACGAGAAGAAGCCGCGACGCTCACGCGTGGCCGCCTCGGACATGTACGTGGCCGATGCGCCGTACTCGCCGCCGGTGGCGAATCCCTGCACCAGACGGCACAGGATCAGGACGACCGCGGCCCACACGCCGATCGACTCGCGTCCCGGGGTCAGCGCGATCACCAGGGAGCATGCGGCCATCAACGACACACTGAAGGTCAGCGCCGCACGGCGGCCCCGACGGTCGGCGTACCGGCCGAAGAACCAGGAGCCGACCGGCCGCATCAGGAAGGTGACGGCGAAGATCGCGTACACGTAGACGGTGGAGTTCTTGTCGGCCGAGTCGAAGAACTGGCTCTCGAAGTACGTCGCGAACACCGTGTAGACGTAGACGTCGTACCACTCGACGAGGTTGCCGGAGGACCCACGCAGGGTGTTGAACACGGCGCGGCGGGTGGCCGCCGGCGAGGAGCCCGGCGGTGCGCTCCGCGAGTCCGCGGGCAGCCGGGTAAGGGCGTCTGTCATCAGGTCCTCCAGTCGTCGAACATGCACCCGGCGCGGGTCCGGCGCTGGATGCACCTAACGCTGGATGCACCTAACACTGTGAACGCAGTCACAGACTCAACGGAAGTGCGATGGAGGTTTCCTAACACTCCCTTAGGAATCGTTGTGGGCCAGCGGATCTGCCGTAGGAAGACCGAGGTCGATGCGAAGTCCGGCAGGGTGGCCGGCACTCACCGAGAGCTCCCCGCCGGCCCCCTCGACCAGGGCCTGCGCGATGGACAACCCGAGCCCGGAGCCCGGCGCGTTGCCCGCCGATGCACGGAAGAATCGTTCCGTCACGCGACGCAGGTCGTCGTCTGTCACACCGCGGCCGGTGTCGGCGACCCAGATCCGGATACGAGCCCCCTCGGGTCGGCAACCCACCTCGACGGAGGCGCCCGCGCCGGCGTGATTGACCGCGTTGCTCAGCAGGACGTCCATCACCCGGACGAGGTCGTCCTCGTCGACCGCGGCGAGCATGGGGCGGGCCGACTCCGCCGGCAGTGCGATCGACGACGACATCCCCGCATCCTCGAGTGCATCGGCCCAGAAGTCGTGGCGTTCGGCCAATACGGCGGCGACGTCGCTGACGCCGGTCGACGAGCCGGGCGGCCGCGACTCGGCGGTCGCCAGCACGAGCAGGTCCTCGACGATCCGGTCGAGCCGGTCGATCTCCACGAGTGTCCGCCGATGCGACTCGAGCGATCGGCCGCTGAGGCCGAGACCGAGGGTGTCGAGGCGGAATCGGACCGCGGCGAGCGGATTGCGCAGGGCGTGCGCGGTGTCGGCGACCAGACGGCGCTGGGCTGCGGTGGCGGTCTCGATGTCGTCGGCCATCGCGTCGAAGATGCGGGCCAGTTCACGGACCTCCGGCGGGCCACTCCGCCGCCGGTCGCCGGGGTCGTGCTGCCGCGATTCGCCGCCGGCCGGGACGCGGTCGACGATCGACGCGCGCAGCGCACGTACACGCGTGGTCAGCGCGGTCAAGGGTCGGACCGTCCACCGCGACAGTGCGACCGCGATCAGCGATCCCAGCACCAGCATGGCGAGGGCCCCGCCGGCGATCACCGCCCAGGACCTGGCCACGTCGCGTTTGGCCGCGGCCGTCGACGCCGCGATGACGACCGCGCCGTCGACCTGGGTGCCGGTGCCGATCGGCTGGGTGACCAGCACCGAGGTCGGCGACCACGGCGTCAGTCCCGACGAGATCCGGGTGCGTTGGTTGCGCAGGGCCTCGGACACGGCCGCTGCGACCTCCGGTGACCGGGCCGACAGGCCGGCGGAGGCCCGCGTCGTGCCGGTGCGGTCGACCACCACGACACCTTCGCCGTAGACGTCGTGGTAGCGCTCGACGGCCTGCTGCAACTCGGTGCCGCGCAGTTCCGGTTCGCGGTCGGCGAGGTCGGCGAAGTAGGTCGCGGCCGCGGTGCGGCTCTCGGTGAACCGTTGCAGCCGTTCGCGACTCACCGTCGTCGCGAGGGGAACCGACAGGCCCAGGACCACGATCGCCGAATAGGCGACGAGCACGAGCAGCACACGCCGCCACATCGGTCAGGAGTCCCAGCGGTAGCCGTACCCGCGGATCGTCTCGATCACGCCCGGTCGGCCGAGCTTGGCCCGGAGACCGGTCATGTGGACGTCGAGGCTGCGGGAGATCGCGACGTGGGCGTCGCCCCAGATCTCGTCCATCAGCTGTTCGCGGCTGACCGCCTGGCCCCGGCGCCGGACGAGCTGTTCGAGGAGCTCGAACTCCTTCGGGGTCAGGGTCACCTCGTCGCCTGCCACGGTGACCAGTCGGGCGTCGATGTCCACGACGATGTCGCCGGTCGTTATCCGTCGCTCCGTTGCGGCCGGTGTGACGGCGACGCGGCGTCGGGCGGCCACCTCCAGGCGTGCCATCAGCTCGCCGAGCCGGGCCGGCTTGACCACATAGTCGTCGGCGCCCCCGCGAAGTGCCCGCACCACCGACCGCTCGTCGTCCCGGGCGGTGAGCACCACGACCGGCATCTCGCTGACGGTCCGCAACCGGCGCAGCACCGACAGGCCGTCCTCGTCGGGCAATCCCAGGTCCAGCAGGGCGAGGTCGACATCGCGGTGACCGAGGAGGAGGTCGGCGCCGCGCCGCATCCGGCGGGGCTGGTGGCCGACCTCGGTCAGGGCGTCGACGAGGGCGTCGCCGACCCCGTCGTCGTCCTCGACCACCGCGATACGCATCGGTCCCACGGTACGACAGCGGGCGCCCCGGAATCAGGTCCGCCCCCTGGGTGCGTCCGGTCTAGAACGCCAGCTTCGTCGGCGTTCTGCGGTTGGCGCCGTCGCCGCTGGAGCCGTCCCCGACCTGGCCGTCGTTGTTGAAGCCCCAGCAGTAGACCGACCCGGTCGCCATCGCGCACGAGGTGCCGTTTCCGGTGGCGATCGACGTGACGTCGGCGAGGTTGATGATCTCGCGCGGCGTCTTGGTGGCGCCGCCGTTGGAGCCGAGCTGGCTGCGGTCGTCGTCGCCCCAGCAGTACGCCTTGCCGTCGGAGATCGCGCAGGTCGAGCCCCAGTCGGTGGAGATCGCGGTGACCTTCGACAGGTTGGCGACCTCGCTCGGCATGTTCCGGGTGTCGGTGGTCCCGTCGCCCAACTGGCCGTAGCGGTTGGCGCCCCAGCAGTGGGCCGTTCCGCCGGCGACCGCGCAGGTGGTCTGGAAGTAGTTGCTGGTGTGGGTGTTCGGGTCGTTGTCGGCGTCGGGCGTCTGCTCGTGGTAGCCGCCGACGGCGATGTCGGTGACGTCGGCGAGATCGCCGACCTTCACCGGCGTCGACCGCGCCTTGGTGCTGCCGTCCCCGATCTGACCGTTGTCGTTGCCGCCCCAGCAGAACGCACTGCCGTCGGACACGGCGCAGGTGGTGCCGTAAGCGGTGGAGATGTCGGTGACCTCGCCCAGTCCCGACACCCGCTTGGGCGTCGACACCTTCTCGGTGGCGTCACCGATGCCCAGCTGGCCGTACTCGTTGTTGCGCCAGCAGTAGGCGTCGGTGCCGGCCACCGCACACGTGGTGCCCCAGCCGGTGGAGATCGCCTTCACATCTGTCAGGCCGCCGACCTTCACCGCGTCCTCGACGGTGTTGCCGTCGGTGCCGTTGCCGATCTCGCCGTAGTGGTTGTTGCCCCAGCAGAACGCCTCACCGGTGGCGGTGACCGCGCAGGCCGTGCCGACGTAGGTGTTGTCGCCGGTCAGGTATCCGCCGACCGCGACCGACGTCGCATCGGCCACGCCGTCGACCACCTCGGGCCGCGGGTGCGGATCGATCGATCCGTCGCCGAGCTGGCCGGTTTCGTTGTCGCCCCAGCAGAAGACCCTGCCGCCGACGATGCCGCAGCTGGTACCGAAGTTGGTGCTCACCAGCGGCTGCGCGAGGGGTGCCTCGGCGGGTTCGTCGCCGGTGGCGCCGAGGATCGTCAGGCCGGCGATCGCACCGACCACCAGGACCAGCACGGCGCCGAGCACACCGGCGATGATCAGCCCGGTGCGCTTCTTCTTCGGCGGGGTCACGCCCGGTTGCGGGGGCTGCGACATCGCGTACGCCGGCTGCGAGAGGTGAAGCGGTTGCGGCCCAGAGTGATTCACGTCGGCGGTGTTCGTCGCGGGGATGTTCGTCGCCGGCTGCGCACCCGGCGGTCCGGCCATCACGGGCTGCGGGCCCGACTGCTGGTTCATCGCCGGACGGGGTCCGGAGGGCGTGGCCATCGGCGGCGGGGTGTATTGCCCGAAGGTCTGGCCGTATGGCTGCGGACCCGACTGCGCGCCCGCCCCGCCGCCGACGAGGGTCGGTGGCGGGACCGGTGCCGCGATGGTCTTGTTGCCCTGTGCCGCAGGCGCTTCGACGGCTTCTCGCAGTGCGGCGGCGAAGCTGCGGCAGTCGGGGAAGCGTCCCGCCGGATCCTTGGCGAGAGCGCGCTGGAAGACGGGGTCGAGATGCGCGACATCGCTGCGCAACCGGCCGATCGGCGGCACCGGACGCTGGATGTGGCCGAGCATCACCGACGGTTCGGACTGTCCGACGAACGGCGGCTGCCCGGCGAGCAGCGCGTACGCGGTGCAGGCGAGCGAATACTGGTCGGAACGCGGTGTGGCGTCGGCGCCCTCGAGGGTCTCCGGGGCCGAGAACGCGACGGTCCCGATGAACGAGTGGGTGCCGGTCAGGTTGGCCGAGCCGGCGAGCTTCGCGATGCCGAAGTCGAGGACGAGTGCGCGATCGATGGCGTGGGCCGCGGGGTCGCGGGTGACGAGGATGTTGGCGGGCTTGATGTCCCGGTGCACCACCTGATGGCGATGTGCGTAGTCGAGGGCGTCGGCGACCTGCTCGACGACCTCGGCGACCTCGGTGGGGGTGAGGCGCTCCTCGGTGAGGTCCTTGCCCTCCACGTAGCTCATCGAGAACCACGGCGAACCGTCCTCGATGCCGTACTGATGGATCGTGATGATGCTGCGGTGGTCGAGTTTCGCGGTGGTTCTCGCCTCGTTGGTGAAGCGCTGGTCGAACCCCGGCTGCGCGCTCACCGCCGACGAGATGACCTTCAGGGCCTCACGACGCTCGAGCTGCAGGTTCTCCACCAGATAGACCTCGCCCATGCCGCCCGCTCCCAGCTGGGAGATCACGCGGAAGCCGGCGATGTGGGTGCCCGGACTCAGTGGCACGGCGACACCTCTTTCTCGAGAAGAACGCGGTTTCAGGGGGCGTACGCTCGGACGATATCGGCCGGCACCCCCTCTCCGGCATCTCTCATCCGGATGAATCCGCGGTCGCGCACGGCCACTCGGTGCACCTGCCCGAGTGCAACCGCGCAGTACGAGACGCGGGTCGTGCAACCGCTCACTACGAGGCGCGGGTCGGCGACAGGCGGTCGTCGGTGCTGCCGGTGCCCATCCCGCCACTGCCGGCGGCCGGATCACGCGGCAGCCCGCAACCTCCTCGGGTGGTGGGCCAACTGCGCCTCCCGGATGTAGCGTGACCTGCGATGAGTCGACGACGGTCCGCCATCGGGTGCCATGCCCCGGACACGGCACCACTTGGTGGTGACCGTCGTGGCACAATGCTCCCGTGGCAAACAACAGTGGTGACACCGGCAAGAAGCACTACGTCGACAACGGCTGGCCGAGGAACGACCAGGGCGAGGTCATCGACCACGCGGTCTCCGAGCTCGCCACCCACGTCTCGGGTGCGCTGTCCCCGTTCGGCGACACCGAGTTCCCGATCCCGGCCGACAAGCTGCCCTTCGTGCAGCCGAAGACCGTCGTCAACAGCTGAACCCGATGTCGGCCTCCCGAGCTGACGACGCCGGGTCGGCCCAGCAGGACGGCAGCGGCCTGACGCACATCGACAGCAGGGGTTCGGCCCGGATGGTCGATGTCGGCCACAAGGCCACCACCAAGCGTCGAGCCGTCGCCGGCGGCACCTTTCACACCACAGCAGAGGTGATCGGCCTCCTCAGCGAGTCGAAGCTGCCCAAGGGCGACGTCCTCGCGACCGCGCGGATCGCCGGCATCATGGCGGCCAAGCGCACCGACGAGCTGATCCCACTGTGTCATCAGCTGTCGCTGTCCTCGGTGGAGATCGACTTCGCCATCGGCACCGACACGATCGACGTCACCGCGACCGTCGCCACCTCCGGCCAGACGGGCGTCGAGATGGAAGCCCTGACCGCGGTCGCGGTCACCGGCCTCACCCTCCACGACATGGTCAAGGTCGTGGACCGGTACGCGCGCATGGACGGCATCCGCCTGCTGGAGAAGACCGGCGGCAAGTCCGGCGACTGGTACCGGGACGAGTCGCAGCCCGGGTCATGACGGCGTCCGGGCGTCGTCATGCGCGGGTCATCGTCGCGTCGACCCGCGCCGCCTCCGGAGTCTACGAGGACCGGACCGGTCCGATCATCGAGACCTGGCTCGCCGCGCAGGGCTTCGACGTCGACGGTCGTGTCGTCGTCCCCGACGGACCGCCCGTGGGCGTCGCCCTGCGTGCCGCGATCTCCGACGGCATCGACCTCGTCCTCACCACCGGCGGGACCGGACTGTCGCCCACCGATCGCACCCCGGAGCAGACCCGAGCGGTGCTCGACTTCGAGATCCCCGGTCTCGCCGACGCCATCCGCGGCGCCGGCCTGCCCCGGGTGCCCACCGCGGTGCTGTCGCGGGGCGTCGCAGGCGTCGCCTCGACCACGCTGGTGGTGAACCTCCCCGGCTCGACCGGTGGCGTCCGCGACGGACTCGGTGTCCTCGCCGACGTCGTCCATCACGCACTCGACCAGATCCGCGGCTCCGATCACTGAACCGGGGCCGCCCCAGGGGTCGCCGGCAACCGGCGCGCCTCATGACAGAACAGGAAGTCAATCGATGACCGTAGTCGTGCACACAGCAGTGTCGGAGAACCCGATCGCGCTCGCCGAGCATGAGGCGATGGTCACCGACGCCGCCGGCGGCAAGGCCGGTGCGGTCGTCGGGTTCGTGGGCGCGGTCCGCGACCACGACGGCGGACGCACGGTCACCAATCTCGACTACTTTGCGCACCCGACGGCGCCGAAGGTGCTCGCCGAGGTCGTCGAAGAGGTCTCCGCGGTCGACGGGGTCCGCGCGGTCGCGGTGTCGCATCGCGTCGGAGAGCTGAGGATCGGGGATGTGGCGTTCGTGGTGGCCGTCGCCGCCGACCACCGCCGCGCGGCGTTCGAGACGTGCGCACGGCTCGTCGACGAGGTGAAGGACCGGCTGCCGGTGTGGAAGCACCAGTTCTACGACGACGGCACCGAGGAGTGGATCAACTCGGCGTAGGGATAGGTGAGACCCGGAGTATTGGAAAAGTGCCCCGCACGGAGATGTATCAACGTGCGGGGCCCTTTGTCTGGGGCCCATCTGTCGGCGGCGGACGCCGGGTCCGCGCCGTCACAGATCAGGGGTTGGGCAGCAGATGCTTGTTGTCGTTGAACAGCTTGATCTGCTCGGGGGACAGCGACACGCCGCTGTTCTTGGCGGCGTTCCACAGGTTCTTCACCTCGGGGCTCACACCGGCCTCGCTGAGGGCCTTGTCGAGCTGGTCGGCCACGTCGTCGGTGGTCTTGGCCTCGGGAGCCTTCACGAAGCTGAAGGAGCCGTTGTTGCCGTCTGCCTTCGGCAGGAGGCTCTTCGGGGCCGGGACGTCGGTCGGAGCGGTCCGCGGGGTGTGGCCCGAGAGGACGGTGCCACAGGTCGGCCACGCGCCCTTGCCCTGCGAGGCGAGCACGCGCTCGGCGACGACGATCTGCTCCTCGCGGGTGGCCTGGTCTGCGGTCGGGGCGAACTCGCCGCCGCCGTGCGAGGTCCAGGTGCTCGGCGAGAACTGCAGGCCGCCGTGGTAACCGTTACCGGTGTTGATGGCCCAGTTGCCGCCGGACTCGCACTGCGCGACCTGGTTCCACTCGGCGTCGGTGGCGGCGTTGGCGGTGCCGGTGCCCATGAGAGCGGCACCGCCGCCGAGGACAGCGCCGGTGAGCGCGACCTTGGTGATGGTCTTGGTGGTAGAGCTGGTCGTCTGCTTGCGATGACGTCCGGACATATAGATCGATTCCTCTCTCCACGCGCCTACGAAGTCAGCTGTCGGGTTCGAGCGAGAGGCTGCTCGGCCCCGGGCGTCACCACGACTTGTTAGCCGTGGTTCTGCGCCGGGACTTAACCCCAAGGACGCCTTTCGGCGCCCGGTCTCAGGGGATGAGGGTGGGTCCCCCGTCCTCGCTCCCAGATTCTTGCGGGTCGTTCCTGCCGGCGGAGCGAGGCTCGGCGCGGCCGGCAGGACGTATGTCTTGTTTCCTTGCTGTGACCTTCGAGAAGGTCGCTTCGTACAGTACGTCGTTCGATCAAGCGATTCACCTGCTTGAAAGCAACTGATTTTCGCGTCGAAATCTGGTCTGCCGACCCACTTCGGGCGTCATCGCAGTTCATGGCGCCAGATGCGGTCCCGTGGCCTTCTTGTTACCAGTCTGTGATGTGACGAAGGTCACTGGTCGACTGTGGCGTCAGCCACCGGCAAACGGGGGAAGAACGTCGAGCGTCGTGCAGTGACCGAGCGACTGTGAACGGTCGGTAAGCGCGATCTCGTCGCGCAGGTACGAACTCCGTTCGAGAACCCTGCCCAGTTCGTCGTTGTCGCGACACAGTCGGGACTCGAGTTCGCCGAGCGTCGTGGACGGGTCGATGCCGACGACAATCTGATCGGTGCCCGCAGCGGCGCGAGCGGCGGCGAAGAAGCGCACGGTGAGTTCCATCGGGACGAGAGCCTATCCGCCGATGGCCGACATGGGCCGGTCCGGCTGCCGGTAGCCGGCGACGTTCACCTCGTGGCCCGCGGCCTTGCGCCACATGTCCCCGCGCCAGATCGCGGCGATGGCGGCATCGATCTCGTCGTCGGGCAGCGTCCGCAGAACGGTCCGTAGATCGGACTCCGACGTCGCGAACAGACAGTTGCGCAGCGAGCCGTCGGCGGTGAGCCGGGTGCGGTCGCAATCCCCGCAGAACGGCCGCGTCACCGACGCGATCACCCCGACCCGCGCCGGGCGCCCATGGGAGGTCCGATGGCCGTCGACGATCCACGTGGCCGCCGGAGCACTACCGCGCGGCGCCGGATCGGGCAGCAGGGTGAACCGGTCACGCAGCGTCGAGAGGATCTCGTCGGCGGTGACCATCTGCGCGCGCTGCCAGGTGTGGTCCGCATCGAGCGGCATCTGCTCGATGATGCGCAACTCGTAGCCGTGCTCGAGACAGTAGGAGAGCAGGTCGGGAAGCGCGTCGAGGTCGGCGCGGTCGGGGACCACGGCGTTGACCTTCACCGGGTCGAGCCCGGCGCGTTTCGCCGCGGCCAGGCCCTCCAACACGTCGTCGAGCCTGTCCCGCCGCGTGATCTCGGCGAACCGGCGGCGGTCGACGGTGTCGAGCGAGACGTTGATGCGCTGCAGGCCGGCGGCGACGAGGCCGTCGATCCGCTTGGTGAGGCCGAGCCCGTTGGTGGTCATCGCGATCTCGGGATGCCGGGGGAGCGAGGCGACCGCGGCGATGATCTGCTCGAGGTCGCGACGCAGTAGCGGCTCACCGCCGGTGAAACGGATCCGTTCGATGCCGAGGTCGCGGACCGCGACGGTGAGGACCCGGATGAACTCGCCGGTGGACAGGACCGCGTCGCCGGGCATCCAGTCCAGGCCTTCGGCGGGCATGCAGTAGGTGCAGCGCAGGTTGCAACGATCGGTCACCGAGACCCGCAGATCCCTGGCGACGCGGCCGAACGTGTCGCGCAGCGGGCCGTCCTGCGGTGCCTCGGAGACCGGGCCAGCCGACACGCCGGTGTGCGGTGTCCCGACCGGAAGCGGCCGGGGCACCGGGATTCCCAAAGCGACCGTGCTCATGCTGCCCTTCGATTCACGTGGCGTTCTGGTCCTTGCGGGCCTCGAGCGCGCGGAACGTGCTGGCGTGGAAGACGAGCGGCTCGACGTGGGGATCCGCGCGCAGCGTCTCGATCTCCAGCAGCACGACGGTGTGGTCGCCCGCCTGGATCTCGTTGTGGATGGTGCACGAGAGGTGTGCGGCCGCGTTCGGCACGAAGACCGCGCCCTTCTCGGTGCTCAGCGGGGTGATGCCGTCGAAGCGATGCTCGGCCGGTCCGGCGAGCTGCCTGCACAGGTCGGTCTGGTCGCCGGCGAACACGCTCACACCGATGGCGGGCGCGGTGCGGATCAGCGGCCACGTGGTGGATGTGTTCTGAACGCACACCGACACCAGCGGCGGGTCGAGGGACACCGTCGTGAAGGAGCTCGCCGCCATTCCGATCAGCGTGGCCGAATCTCCCTCACCCTGCCGTGTACACACCGCCACGACCCCCGACGGGAAGCAGCTGTAGGCCGCCCGAAGTGCCTTCGAGTCGGAGACGGGGGCGAGATCAGGGGTGGTGTCGATGGTCGCGGTCACGGGGTCCTCACCTGGGTCGGCGTCCGGAGCGGAGTGCGTACACCAGGCCGAGCAGAAAACCCAGCGGTGCGCACATGGTCAGCAGGTAGACGGCGGTCGGGGCGGTGTCGCCACCGGTCACCAGCGGGGTCACGAACAGGGCCACCAAAGCGATCAGCCCGATCGCGAACACGATCACGGCGGCCTGCAGCAACCGCGGGGACGTCGTCTTCTGCATGGCCTCTACGGTAGTGCACCCCGGCGCCCGACGACGTCGGGCGAATGTCCGGCACGGTAATGGTGTGACCGGCGGCCACACCGTTGGCTACGATGGTCGCGCAGGCGCCTTACATCCGTCTGGGCCCCTTCCGGAATCCGGCCGCGGGGCTGCTGCGATGGGTGATGGCGTCTTTTGTTGTGACAGGCTGATCTTTTCACGGATCAACGACACAGATGAGGGTGATCACAGTGCCGACCGGCAAGGTGAAGTGGTACGACGCGGACAAGGGATTCGGCTTCCTCTCGCAGGAGGACGGCGAGGACGTCTATGTCCGTGCATCTGCCTTGCCCGACGGGGTCGAGGCGCTCAAGCCCGGTCAGCGCGTCGAGTTCGGCATGGCGGCGGGACGTCGTGGTCCGCAGGCACTGACCGTGACCATTCTCGAGCCGGCGCCGAGCGTCGCCAAGAACGTGCGCGAGGCCGCGCGCAAGGATGCCAAGCGGCACTCGCCCGACGAGCTGCACGGCATGGTTGCGGACCTGATCACCCTGCTCGAGACCAAGATCCAGCCGGACCTGCGCAAGGGACGCTTCCCGGACCGCAAGACCGCGCACCGCATCTCGGAGGTCGTGCGTGCGGTGGCGCGGGAGCTGGAGCGCTGAGCTCGATCCAGACGTAGCGAAAGAGCCGCGCCCGGATGTCCGGAGCGCGGCTCTTTTCGCGGTGGTGGGCGGTCAGTCCACGATCCGCTGGAAATCCACCGGGGACGTGTCCGCGGTCAGGACGCCGCGGCCGTAGGCGACGTTCTCCCCGATGAAGACACCCGACGGAGGCACGACGGTGACCCCGATCAGGATCCTCTCCGCGGTGGAGCGGAGCGGGACCGAGTACGTCGCGCCTGCCGTGAACTTGTCCTCGTCCTCGTCGATGCCCAGCCCAGGGACCCAGTAGACGGTCTGGAGACGCCAGGGGGATTCGGCGATCTCGCCCGACACGGTCAGCAGGATCGTCTCGCCGACCGGGACGGGTACACGCGGCGTCGGACGCTGTGGTTTGCCGGCCTCGGGGGAACACCTCTCCAGGAACAGGTCGCACCACCGTGCCGGTTCGACGGTGTACAGGTCACTGCCGACCGCGATGTGCAGGTACGGCTCGTGCTCCTTGTCGCTGTCGCGGGTCAGGAAGAAGACCGATGTCCCGACCACGACGACGAACACCACCACGACCGCCGCGATGATCGAAAGTGCCTTCTTCTCACCACTGCTGATCACGGTCGCCGATGTCCTGTCTGGTCGGGGGTGGGGTCACCCGGGTTGTCGAAGTGCGCGGTCGACGGCATCCGGGCCGTCGTCGGACGTTGAGCGTGCGGTCGGGTCGGGGCCGATCCGGGTCCGGGGCGTCGCGTGCCGCGTGCGTCGGGAGCCGGTGGGTCGGCCCTCGCCTCGGGGTCGGGGACGCGGATGGACCCGGTCGGGGCGGCGTGTTCGGGACGGCGTCCGCCGATGCCCGGCACCAGCGACGACCCGCGGGTGGTCATCACGGTCTGCAGCAGTCCCAGTCCGAGCAGCACCGACACCACGGTGAAGCCGATCCACAGGGTCGGCGGCAACAGCACGCCCAGCGATGCGCCGAACACCCACGACAGCTGCAGCACTGTCTCCGACCGGCCGAACGCCGAGGCGCGCGATTCGTCGGGCAGGTCGTCCTGGATCGACGAATCGAGGCAGACCTTGCCGATCGCGCTGGTTCCCGAGGCGATCAGGGCGGCGACCGCGGCCATCATGATGTTGCCGAAGATCGCGGCGAGGACCGCGACCACGAAGCACGCGGCCGTCGAGTAGACGATCACGTTCGGCGGGTTCTTCAGCTCCAGGCGGGTGCCCACGCCGTTGCCGATCGCGTTGCCGACACCTGCGGCGGCGCCGACGAGGCCGAGCAGCAGCACCTGGGTCCAGGACGACGAGTCACCCTGCTGTGCCTTGGCGTAGAAGGCCACGAACAGGGTCAGGAAACCGGTCAGGATCCGGATGGTGCCGTTGCCCCACAGACCCGCGACGACGGTGCGGCCGAGCGGCTGGCGCATCTTGGCGGCGATCTTCTTCGCGCCCTCGCGGGCGCTGGTCGGCTCGTGCTCGGGGACCGATGGACGGGCCGGTTCGCCGTGGTAGGTGATGGTCGTCGGGATCTCGCCCTCGGTCACCTCGACCCAGGACGGGATCCGCATGCACAGATAGGCGCCGGCGGCCGCGACGATCGCCAGCCACAGCATCGCACCGGGAAGGTGCAGCGGCAGCAGCTTGCCGAGCAGCATCTCCACGAGCGCGGCCAGGGCGCCGCCGACGATGGTGCCGCCGATCAGGCCGAACGTCGTCAGGCGGGAGTTGACCCGCGGCAGGTCGATGGTCGGTGGCACCACGCGCGGGGTGACCGCCGACTTGAGCACGCCGAACGATTTCGACAGCACCAGCAGGCCCAGCGCACACGGGTAGAGCACCCACGGGTCGTACTCGAGTTGCTGCTTGACGTCGTTCCATTGGACGTTCGCCATGATCAGCAGCGCCAGCACGACACGCAGGCCGAAGGTCGTGGCCATCGCGATGCGCCGACCGCGCTGCAGCCGGTCGAGCATCGGACCGATCAGCGGGGCGATGAGTGCGAACGGGGCGATGGTCAGCGCCAGATACAACGCGACGTTGGTCTTGGACTCGCCGGTCGCGGCCGCGAAGAACAAGGTGTTCGCCAGCGCGACGGCCATCGCGGCGTCGGCGGCGAAGTTGGCGATCACCGGAAGTGTCAGCGCGGTGAGGCCGGACTGATCGGCGCCGTCGGCGGTCGCGGCCTTGTAGATCTTGCCGATGCCCTTGCTCGTCAGCTCCCTGCTGCGCATCGCGGCGACCCGGGCGACGGTCAGCTTCTTGGGCGCGCGCGGACCGTGGTCGGTCGGCATCGCACGTGTCGCGGAGTCGTCGGCGGTCGGCTGGTCGCGGTCGTCGAGCGGCGGCAGGTGCGGGTTGTGGGTGGGCGGCGGCAGATAGGCGTTGCGGCCCGGGCCGGGGGCGCCCGGCGCTACCCGGCCGGGTGCGGGCCGACGCGCCCGCATCTGGCGGGTCTCGTCGGCGGGATAGTTCGCCGACCCGGGATGAGGCGCGGCGCGCCGACCGCGGCTGTCGGCGGGCGGTCGGTGTTGCTGGTTCGCCGGACCCCGCTGGGCCCCGCGCCCATCGTCGTGTCGGGAACTCCGTGGGATCACGATGACGATTGTTCCTCATCGGCGGCCGGTGCTGCTTGAAGCGGGTCGGTTGTGTGGCCCACGTGGCCGATATTGCACACTGGAACCGTGACTGACGTAAGTGACGGCGGACGACTGCTCGCGGCTGTCGACATCGCTCGTGCAGCGCTGGTCGAGGAAGGACAACAGCCCGGCGCGCATCGGCGCAGCGTCGCCGAGGGCGAATGGGCTGCCGCACACTATTTCGACGCGGAGCTCGCAGGCTATCGCGGGTGGCAGTGGTGCGTCGTGCTGGCGGGTGCGCCCGGCACCGACGAGATCACGCTCAGCGAGATCGTGCTGCTTCCCGGCGAGGGTGCGCTGCTGGCCCCGCCGTGGGTCCCGTGGGCCGAACGTGTCGCGTCCGGCGACCTCGCCCCCGGCGATCTGCTGGCCGCCGAGCCCGACGATCCCCGCCTGGTGCCGAACCACATCGACACCGGCGACGAGTTCCGCTTCCACTCCGAGTCCGAGGATCCCGACGACATCGGTCAGGTCGCCGGCGAGATCGGTCTGGGCCGGCGTCGCCTGCTGAGCCTCGAAGGCCGGCTCGATGCCGCCCAGCGTTGGTACGACGGCGAGTACGGCCCGAATTCCGAGATGGCCCAGGCCGCGCCGTTCAACTGTTGCACCTGCGGCTTCTACGTCCCGCTGTCCGGCGCCCTGCGCGCCGCCTTCGGCGTGTGCGCCAACGAGTACGCCGCCGACGGTCGGGTCGTCTCCGCCGAGTACGGCTGCGGCGCGCATTCCGACGTCGAGGCGCCCAAGGGCAACGGATCGCCCGCCTACGAGGCCTACGACGACGGAGCGCTGGAGATCATCGAGTTCAGGCGCGACGCCGAACCGGCTCGCTCCTGAACGACACCGGGCGTCCGATGAACGCCGACCCGGTCGACCCGGATCCGTTCGACACCGAGTCGCTGCGGGAGGCGACGCTCGACGCCTGGGCTGCGTCGCCGACCCGGCTCGCCGAGGACGCGGCCGCCGAAGCCGATCTGGTCACCGTCGGTTACCGCGACCGGCTGCTCACCGAACTCGCGGCCAACGCCGCCGACGCCGCAGCGGCCGCCGGGATGGCCGGCCGGCTACGGGTGTGGGCCGACGGCGATGACCTCCACGTCGCGAACACCGGCGCCCCGCTGTCGGTCGAGGGAGTGCGATCCTTGGCGGCGCTGCGGGTGTCGGCGAAAGAACCCGTCGACGGTCAGATCGGCCGGTTCGGGGTCGGGTTCACCGCCACCGCAACGGTTTCCGACCACATCGAGGTCCGATCGGTATCCGGGTCGGTGGTGTTCGACCGCGACCGGACCCTGGAGGCGGTGCGACGGGCCGGGATTCCCGCCGACGACGGGACCGTCCCGACGCTGCGGCTCGTGTGGCCGAGCGGGGCACGGCCCGTCGAGGGTTTCGACACCGAGATCGTCCTGCGACTGCGGGAGCCCGCCGGGCCACTGCTGGAGGCGATGATCGCCCAGGCTCCCGACCTGGTCGTCGAACTTTCCGCCCTGCAACGGATCACGGTCTCCGACGTGGATGTCGCGGTGGACCGGGAACCGGGACCGCAGCTCGACGACGCCGATGCCGCCGCATCGGTGGTCACGGTGACCGTGGACGAGGCGGGCGAGCGGGCGACGCGGCGGTGGCTCGAGGTCGCGCGCGGCGGCACCCGCTGGCTCGTCGACGCCGACGGCGGGGTCCCGCCCGAGCACGACGTGCTGCGCGCACCCACCCCGACCGACATCGAGCTGAGCCTGCCGTGCCGGTGCATCACCGACCTGCCGCTCACCCCGGACCGGCGACATCTCCACCCGCGGGCCGAGATCGCCGACGCCGCGGTCGGTTACGTCGATCTCGTCCGGCTCGTCGACCCGGCCAGACGTCTGGACCTCGTGCCCGAGCTGCACCTCGCGCGCAACCGCGACGACTCCCGCCTCATCGAGGCGGTGCGCCGACGACTGCGGGACGCCGCGTGGTTGCCGGTCGCCGACGGTGGGGAGCTGATCCCGTCACGGGCCGTGGTCCTCATCGGTCTCACCGATCGGCTGGCCGAGTTGCTGGGTGATCACTTCGGTGATCTGGTTCATCCCGATCTCTCGATGGCGCAACATCTTCCGACGCTGAGACGACTGGACGTCGACGAACTGGGGCTGGCCGCGCTGGCCGAACGACTCGTCGGGCTGCAGCACGAGCCGGGCTGGTGGCACGACCTGTACGACGCGCTGGCGTCGCTGGTCTCGACCGGACGCGAGGTCGAGGAACTGGCCGCGCTCCCGATCCCGCGGTCGGACGGCCGGATCGCGGTGGGGGTGCGGGGCCTGTTCATCAGCGATCGCATCGCCACACCGATGCGGTGGATACCCACCGTCCATCCCGAGGCCCGGCATTCGCTGCTGGAACGGCTGGGCGTGCAGGAGATCTCGGTGTCCGACGCACTCGCCGACCCGGCGTTGCGGGTGCTGGTCGAGGACATCGACCTCGACGCCGTCGACGACGGCGGGCTCGCGGGCGAGATCTGTGCCGTGCTGCGCGCCGATCCGGAAGCCGCGGTGCCGTCGTGGTTGTCCGCGTTGCCGCTGCGCGACACCGATGGAGAGCTCCGGCCGGCCGATGAGCTGCTACTGCCGGACAGCCCGCTGCTCGGTGTGCTCGTCGAGGACCATCCGTTCGGGGTGGTCGCCGACGACGTCGTCGACGAGTGTGGCGCAGCGGAACTGCGCCGGCTCGGCGTCGGATGGGGATTCCTGGTCGTGGAGGACGAGCTGCCGGTCGGACCCGACCACGATCTTCCCGACGAGGAGGAGTGGTGGGACTCGCTGCCCGAGGCTCCCGAGAGTTTCCGGGCGGTAAGGGATCTCGACCTCGTCGACGAGACCCGCTGGCCCGAGGCGCTCACGATGCTCGCGACCGACGAGCAGATCGCGCCGCTGCTCGCCGACCGCAACGGTTACACCGCATGGTGGTTGCGACGGCATGCGGAGGTCGACGGACTGTTGTTGGGGGAATATCGCGCGCCGTCGGACGAGACCCTCGACGGGATCATCGACCCCCTCGACCATCCGCACGCCGATGCCCTGGTGGGTGCGCTCGCCCGGCTGGAACCCGACACCGCCGCCGACGCCGCGCTGCTGCTGACGCGGTTGGGGTCCCCGGATCGGTCGATCACCTCCGGCGCGGCGGTGTTGGTGCATGCCGCGGTGGTGGGCGCCTGCCGGTCCGGCGTCGTCGACCCGGTGGATGTCGAGGTGCCGGAACGGGTTCGGACGTTGTCCGGCGGGGTCGCCGAGCGTGGGGTGGTCGTCGACGAGGCATGGTTCCTGCAGGCGCTGGCAGACGACGAGGTGGTGCTCGCCGGCCCGACCGTCGATCCCGCCGACGCGGAGATCCTCGCGACCCTGCTCGACCTGCCGCTGGCCTCCGAGGAGTACGGCGCGACGATCGCCGAGCCCGGCGACCCGGTCACGTGGGCACACCCGGAGGTGGTGCGGTTCGCCGCCGAACGTGGGATCGAGGTGCCGCGGGGCCAGGTGAGGCTCCATGACGAACTCTGGATCACATTGCGCGACGACGGTTCTGATCGTGAGGCCCGGGTGCGCTGGTGGGTCGACGACGCTGGGGTGACGCACGTGGAGCGGCGAGTCGGGCCCTCCGCTCCCTGAGGTACGAGGAGTGCAGGCGGCTACCGGTCCCCGCTCCCCGCGTCGATTCCGGACGTGAGAATCGACGCGAGCTGCCGGTAGGCCGCGGCGTCGTCGAGCCCGGTGGCGGCATGGACCTCGCGGCGCTGGATTCGGCTCATCATCGATGCGGCGAGATCGGCGGCGAAGGCCGCGTCGACATTGCGGAACTCGCCGGCGGCGACACCGTCGGCGATCAGTTCCTGCACGCGCTGCGCGGCCGCGGCGGTGTTGAGCTCGTAGAGCGCGCGGGTGGGGGCGAAGGCGTCGAGGTCGCGCATGAATGCCGCCGACGCCGGCGACAGCGCCTCGCCGACCGCGACCAGATACGCGATGACCGCCTCGCGTGGGCGCGCGGCCTCCTTCACACGGGCTTCGACCTGTTCGGTCGCGGTCCGGAAGAAGTGGGTGACCGTCGCCGTGACCAGCTGTTCCTTGCTCGCGGCCAGCGTGTACAGCGTCGACTTGGAGCAACGTAGTTCGGCGGCGATGTCGGCGATCGACAGGTGCGCGAAACCGTCGCGCAGGATCAGGTCGAGCAGGGCGTCGAACAACGCGGCACGACGCCGGGTCGCGAAACCCTCGCGCGGCATCCGACCACCTCCCTGCGTCTCGAACCGGTACCGGTCGCACCGCCGCGGCTGTACGGACGGCTTGCGAAATAGTACTGTGCAGGGAACCAGAGTACTAGTTCTGTTACCTGAACGCCGTGACATGGAGGTTCCCGATGCCGGTCGACCGTCTGCTGCCCAACGACGAGGCCCGCGACCTGATCGCACTGGTCCGCGATATCGCCGACAAGCGGATGGCGCCGATCGCCGGCGAGTACGAGAAGGAGCGCAAGTACCCGGAGGGACTCTTCGCCGAACTCGGCGAGGCCGGCCTGCTGGGTCTGCCGTACCCGACCGAGTGGGACGGCGGCGGCCAGCCGTACGAGGTGTACCTGCAGGTCCTCGAGGAGCTCGGCGCCCGCTGGGCCGCGGTCGCGGTGGCGGTGAGTGTGCATGGGCTCGCCTGTCATCCGCTGTTCAACTTCGGCACCCGGGAGCAGAAGGAGAAGTGGCTGCCGGACCTGCTCAACGGCAAGCTCATCGGCGCCTACAGCCTCAGCGAGCCCCAGGCCGGTTCTGACGCCGCGGCCCTGGCCTGCCGTGCCACCCCGACCGACGGGGGCTACTCGGTCACCGGGTCCAAGGCGTGGATCACCCACGGCGGCATCGCCGACGTCTACAACCTCTTCGCCCGCACCGGTGAGGGGTCCAAGGGCATCTCCTGCTTCTTCGTCGCCCGTGATACCGAGGGCCTCGACTTCGGCAAGCCCGAGGACAAGATGGGCCTCCACGCCGTCCCGACCACCGGCGCGTCGTACGACAACGCCTTCGTCGAGGAGGGGCGTCGACTCGGTGCCGAGGGGCAGGGCCTCCAGATCGCGTTCTCCGCACTGGATTCCGGGCGTCTCGGCATCGCGGCGGTAGCGACCGGTCTCGCGCAGTCCGCGCTCGACGCCGCGGTGGAGTATGCGCAGGAGCGAACCGCTTTCGGCCGCAAGATCATCGACCATCAGGGCCTGAACTTCGTGTTGGCCGACATGGCGGCCGCGGTCGACTCCGCCCGGGCCACCTACCTCGACGCGGCGCGTCGTCGTGATGCCGGGATGGAGTACTCGCGGGCCGCGGCGACCGCAAAACTCGTCGCCACCGACGCCGCGATGAAGGTCACCACCGACGCGGTGCAGGTCTTCGGCGGATACGGCTACACCCGTGACTTCCCGGTCGAGCGCTACATGCGCGAGGCCAAGATCACCCAGATTTTCGAGGGAACGAACCAGATCCAGCGCCTGGTCATCGGCCGTGCACTCACCAAATAGCCTGCGGAGTAACCCAAACACCACCAAAATCGCCACTTCCGTCCAGAATCGCGAGCTGAAACCACCCTGCGGGTCTGAAGCGGAAGTGGCGATTCCGCGCCTGGGGAAGGCGGGTCTGGGGGTCTAGTGCGCGACGTAGTAGAAGGCGCGGCCGTCGAGCCGGCGGAACGACGGTCCGCCGAGCCTGACGATCAGCTTGAGGGCCGCCGGGACGCGGGTGTAGACGGCGGAGAGGTGCTGATCGCTCAGGCCCTTGAGCATCAGCGGACCGACCTTCATCATCTCGCGGATGCTGCCGGTCTTGTTCATCATGGCCTCGAAGTCCTCCCAGTCCCGAGGCGTCATACGCCGCTGGACGATGGCGAGGGCGTCGGTCTCCTCGTGGGCCAGGTGATCGCCGAGAACGGTTCGCGCCCGCGAGAGCACATCGGCCAGAGTCGCGCGGGTTTCTCCGCCGGGCCGCTCGACCATCGCCGCGAAACCGGCGGCCGACTCCTCGAGCAGTGGGTCGATCAGATCGTGTTCGGACTCCATTGCCTCCAGGACGATCTTCTCCGACTCGTCGGCGCGCTCCTCGAGCAACGGCCACAAATGCAGATCCTCGCCGTTGTGATGGTGGTGCAGGGCGTCGGAGAACAGCTCCCAGCGCGTGGCGAGAGCGCGCCAGGTGCCGGTGTCGTCGAGCGGGGTCACGGGCACGGCCGCGGCGAAGTCGGTCAGATCGCGCCGGAACATGTGGTGCGCGACGTACATCATGAACGGGTCGACCGGACCCTCGGGCGCGGCTGCCTGACCGGGCAGGCGCAACCGGGTCGGCTTCTCGAGGGTGAGGAAGGGGCTCTTCATCTTGTGGATCTCGCTTCCGGATGCTGTTTTCGGGGCTGTTGTCGGCAACCACTGTCGAACCGGCGGCTTGTGGCGCACTTGAAGGCGGCTTGATCCGGCTGTGTGTGCAGGTCACCGGACTGCGGTTGTCGGTCGACCGGATGGTTGCGGACGTCGGGATAGGGTGAGGCAAGGGGCGGCTCGACACTCCTCCGAGACAGAGAAAGGCCGGTGACGGATGTTCATCTCGCCGACGTGGATCGACGAGAACGTCTGGGAATGGGTGGTCACCCACCGCACCGAGCCGTGGAACACGATCGCCGAGGTGATCACGGTCTTCGGCAACACGATCACCCTCACCGCGGTCACCGTTCTCGTGGTCGTGGCGCTCGCCGCGGTTCGACGAACCGCCGACGCCGTCTTCGTCGCGGCCGGCACGATCATCGGATTCGCGATCTCACAGGCGCTGAAGTTCGGATTCGCCCGCAACCGGCCGCCGGTCGAGGATCGGCTGCTCAACATCGACACGTTCTCCTACCCATCGGGTCACGCGATGATGACGATGATCGTGTTCGGGCTGTGTGCGGTGGCTGCGTATCGCTGTTTGGCGTGGGTTCGCGATCACCGGTGGATTCTGTTACTGGCCCCGCTGATTTCGATCCTGGTGGGGCTCACCAGAATCGAACTCGGCGTGCACTGGACCACCGACGTGCTCTCGGGCTGGCTGTTCGGCGCGATCTGGGTATGGGCATGCACCCAGGCGTTGCTGCGGTACGAAAACCGGCATCGCGCAGGGGTTCCCGTCGTCGACGCCCCGCCGGAGGGTACTCACCGGGTGGAATAGTCCACACGGGGGATAGTCGCCCGGCGTCTCCTGGGCCTGACTGTGGAGATGTCCCACGGGTGACGGAGGCCCCGGCTCGTTGCCGCCCGATCCCGGCGAGTCGCCGACCGCGGCGACGCGACCCGGGTCCGAGCCGCCGACCGTCGTGCCCGGGGTGTCGTCGGACAAGGGCGTCTCGCTGAACAAGGGCGTCTCGCTGAACAAGGGCGTCTCGCTGAACAAGGGTGTCTCGTTGGACAAGGCCATCTCGTCCGACGCGGACGTCCCACCGATCCGAACGCGACCACCCCGTCCGGGGCGATCCCGGCCCGATCCGTTCGCCGAGACCCCGGATCGGGCAGATCCCGTACGGGGCCGCCGGCGGGATGGCCGTGGGACCGCAGTACCCGTACCAGGGCCCCGGTGCGGGGCCGACGGGGCAGGTCGGTCCACCGGGGTCGGCCCTGCCCATGGGCCCACCGGGCATGCCGCCACCCGGATATCCGATGCCGGGGTGGCAACCTCCGCCGCGGCGCCGATCGAACGCCGAGGCGTACCTGATCACCGGTCTTGCGCTCGTGTGCGTGCGCGCGCTGGTCGCCGGCGGGGTGGTCTGGTGGAAGATGCGGCAGTCGGGCGAACCCGAACTCGTCGCCGGACAGCTGACGCGGTCGTATCCCACGGCGCCGGGTGCGGAGTGGAGAGTCGACGCGGCGTCGCTGGGAGGCACGAAGTTCAACTCGGTCATCCCGTCGGAAGGGCGCTACGGCGCGCTCGGGGCGGTCACCGACGGGCAATCGCTGGTGACCCTCGTGGGCGGCGATTTCAGCGGTGTGACCGACAGCTGGGTGGTCGGTATCGACGTCGAGACCGGTGACAGTTGGCGGTTCGACCGGCAGGTGCGACATTGCGCGGACCGGATCGTCGACCACGTCATCGTCTGCGGAGGGGAGACCGACCTCCACTTCATCGACACCAGAACAGGCAAGGTTGTCTCGAGCGTGGCCAAGCCGACGACCACCGAAGCCGTGGCCTACAACGGCGAGGCCGCTTTCCTCGCGCGGTTCGATGACTCGCTCACCATTCTCAAGATCACCCGCGACGGAACCGTGGAGTGGTCGCGGCCGGTGAGCCCGCTTCCGGAACCCGCCAACGGCAGTGGCGACTCGACCTATCTCACCGCCACCGACAACGCAGTGGTGTACGCCGGACTCGTCGTGTACGCGGTATCGGCGCTCATGGGCACACCATCTTCTCGGAGACGGGTGGCTCCTCGGAGATCGGCAGATTCGACGACGGCACGCTGGCCGTCCAAGCGGGTACTCCGGCGGAGGGGTTCACACTGACCGACCGCCGGGTCGTGATGCTGCGCCCCGACGGCTCGACGACCGAACTTCCGGGTGGCCATGTGGCGGTGTCGGAGGTCGCAAGTCCGAACCAGCGCAACCGAACGCATACCTCGCAAGATCATCGAGCTCGACCCGCCGCAGGGCTTCGCCGCCGAGGCGACCGCGGCGTCGGTGCTCTACGTCGCGTCGCTGGGCATGGGCGCCCCGATCTCGACGACGCACCCTGACACCGCGACGGGAGATCGGCGATGGGAGTCCTCCGCTCTCGGCCCGTCCACGGCGAGCGGCCACGCCGTCACGGACGGAGAGCGACTCATCGCAGCCACCGCCGAGGGTGGCGTGAGTGCCGTCGATCTGGCGACGGGAGTCCCGGCCTGGACCTTGCCTGCCGCGGCGATCGGGAACCTGGCGGGCACTGAAGGCCGGGCCCTCACCTTCGCCGTCGGCGATCGCCTGGTCACCCTCACCGACACCACCATCACCGGCTTCGCCCCCACGGGCCCACGAGCGATCATCCCCGGAACCGAGCGAGAACCTGACACCGGTTCCGGCGGAACCACATACGTCACGCCCTGTGGTTCTTCACCGGTCTTCGAACCGCAGACCTTCCGCACCGCGGCCGGCGGTCTGGTGGTGACGATGAAGGTCACCGCGAGATGTCCCGCCGGCGACGTCCTCTACGGTCCGCGGACCCGGATCACCATCTCCGACGGCAGTGGACTCATCGCGTCGGGCGACTTCGACTTCCGGCGCACTCCGGTCGCGGTGCCGTCCCTCGACGACGTGGGGCGGCGTTGACGCTGGAGCTCACCTATCCGCCGGGCAGCTTCTATCGGCTCCCGGACACCCTGCCTGACGGAACATCTTTCGGCGGATCCGGTTCCGGCAACGGTGGCGCGAACGGCGACCGCTATCTCGTGGAATGCGACAAGGGCGCGACACCGGACGCGCCGCCGTCGTTGCCCGTGTCGGAGTCGGGGATGTCCTCGGCGTCGTCGGTGGCGACGGGTGCATCGTTGCCGGCGGGTGCCAACGTGACCGCGACAGCGCGAGCGCGCTCCGCCTGCAGGCCGACGCCGACCGCGCGTTCATCCTCGCCGACCTCGACAATCGCTGGGTGGCGCAGCTCAGTTCCAAGCGACCGGGCCTCGTCGCCGATGGCCGCACCTGGGACGATCCGGCGATCCTCGACGAGTTCCTCGCACTCCGGCTGCGCTTCAACGACGTTCGGCTGCTGTACAGCGACGAGTGGCCGGTGTTCTCGTACTCGGGCTGGTGGGTGACGGTTGCCGCGGCGACGTTCCCGGGGCCTCTGGAGGCGAACAACTGGTGCCGCGCCCAGGGCTTCGATCCCGACCACTGCTTCGCCAAATTGATCCGTACGACGGGCGGGCCGGAGGGGACCACGCTCTATTGGAAGTAGCCCCTGGGACCAGTGACCCACGATACGGTCGGGGCATGGACTTCTCTCCGTCACCGCGGTCCGCCGAGCTCACCGAGCGGGTGCGGGCGTTCGTCACCGAAAAGATCGAACCCGTCGAAGCCGAGATCCACCGGGACATCAAGAAACGTCGTGACGAGGGCGGCAACCCGTGGACGCCGTCACCGATCATCGCCGACCTGCAGCAACAGGCGCGCGCAGAAGGGCTGTGGAACCTCTTCCTGCCCGCCGCGCACGCCGGCCGCTATGCCGCGGACTTCGGCACCGATGGGGGAGAGGGCCTGTCGAACGTCGACTACGCGCCGATCGCGGAGGCCATGGGGTCGTCGGCGCTCGCGCCGGTCATCTTCAACTGCAACGCGCCGGACACCGGCAACATGGAGGTGCTGCTCCGCTACGGCACCGAGGAGCAGCGCAAGCAGTGGCTCGAGCCGCTGTTGCGCGCCGACATCCGCAGCGCGTTCTGCATGACCGAACCCGCGGTCGCGTCGTCGGACGCCACCAACATGGCCGCGACCGCGGTCCTCGACGGCGAGGACGTGGTCATCAACGGCACCAAGTGGTTCTCCACCGGAGTCGGGCACCCCGACTGCAAGGTGCTGATCTTCATGGGCGTCACCGACCCCGACGCCGACCGCCACTCCCGGCACACGATGGTGCTCGTCCCGATCGACACCCCGGGGGTGAAGGTCGAGCGGATGCTCACCACGATGGGGTACTTCGACGAGCCGTTCGGGCACGGCGAGGTCAGCTTCGACGACGTGCGCGTCCCGGCGTCGAACATCCTCCTCGGACCGGGCCGTGCTTTCGAGATCGCGCAGGGACGCCTCGGGCCCGGTCGCGTGCATCACTGCATGCGGGCGATCGGCCTGGCCGAACGTGCGCTCGAACTCGGTGTCCGGCGCGCGCTTTCGCGTGAGGCGTTCGGGAAGCCGCTGGCCAAGCTGGGCGGCAACGGCGAACGCATCGCCGACGCCCGCATCGCCATCAACCGGTCGCGGTTGCTGGTGCTACACGCCGCGTGGCTGCTCGACCAGGGCATGAGCCGCGAGGCGCTGTCGGCGGTCAGCGAGATCAAGGTCGAAGTGCCGAACATGGCGCTGTCGGTCATCGACATGGCGATCCAGTTGCACGGCGGTGCCGGTATGACCGACGACTTCCCGCTCGCCCAGGCGTGGGTGGGGGCGCGGTCGCTGCGGCTGGCCGACGGGCCGGACGAGGTCCACCGCAACGTCGTCGCGCGGCTGGAACTCGGCAAGTACCGCTGACGCGGTCCATCGACTCACATATTCGAATCGGAAGGGTGAAGAGATCAACCATGTCTGACGAGGTGGCCGGCGCCAGGGAGGTCCGGGACGAGGACGCATTCGACGTCGAGGCGGTGGCGTCGTGGCTGCGCACCGCGGCACCGGATGTCGAAGGACTCGACGCGACGCCGCAGGTGCGGCAGTTCTCCGGCGGCGCATCGAATCTCACGTTCCTGCTGCGTTATCCGACGCGTGACCTGATCCTGCGTCACGCACCGCGGGGCACCAAGGCCAAGGGCGCGCACGACATGCGGCGCGAATACCGCATCCAGTCCGAACTCGCCGAGGTGATCCCTTACATCGCGCCGATGATCGCCTTCTGCGACGACCAGTCGGTGCTCGGCGCCGACTTCTACGTCATGGGTCGCATCGACGGGGTGATCCCGCGCAAGGAATGGCCGGCCGACGTCCCGTTGAGCCCCGAACAGGCACGACAGCTGTGCTTCAACTTCATCGACACCCTCGTCGAGGTGCACTCGGTGGACGTCACCAAGACGGGCCTGGGCGACCTCGGCAAGGGACCCGGCTATGTGAAGCGGCAGGTCGGCGGTTGGATCACGCGCTTCCGCAACGCGCACACCGCCGACGTCCCCGACCTCGAGAAGGCGATGGCCTGGCTCGACGAGCACCAGCCCGATGACGTCGGGAACTGCGTCATCCACAACGACTTCAAGCTCGACAACGTCGTCCTCGACAAGAACGACCCGACCGAGGTCATCGGCATCCTCGACTGGGAGATGGCCACGCTCGGCGATCCGCTGATGGATGTCGCGGGGTCGATGGCGTACTGGATCCAGGCCGACGACTCCGACGCCCAGCAGATGATGCGCCGCGTGCCGACGCACCTGCCGGGCATGATCACCCGTGCGGAGTTCGTCGAACGCTATTGCGAGCGCATGGGTTTCGAGATGACCCCGCACAAGTGGCGCTGGTACGAGGCGTTCGGCCTGTTCCGCGCCGCCGTGATCGCCCAGCAGATCTACTACCGCTACTACCACGGCCAGACGCACAACGAGGCGTTCGCGTTCCTCGGGGAAGCGGTGAAGTTGCTCGACGGGCGGTTGGACGAGATCATCGACCGCGCGGGGTGAGCCCGTTTCGACGGCTCACCCCACGCGGCGATCACTGACCGCTAGGGCGTCGCAGGACACCGCCGCTCCGACGCCGGACACTCTGCTGCGAACGAGTCCAGCTGCATGGACCGGTACGAACGTGCCAGCCGTTCGCGCCGGTACTGGTGATAGGCCATGGGGGTCAGGATGATTCGTCGAGGAAGGTGCCGCCACGCGGCCTGCAGGAGGCGCTGGTACAGGCGGAACTCCCACTGCTCACGACGGCCGAGACGTACCGTGGTCGCCGCCCGCACGCCCGGATGCAGAATGCTGAACGAACACACCTTGACGACGTGACCGGCCAGAGGGCGGACCAGCATCCAGATTGGGGTGAGGACGGTCCGCACGACCGGTGGCAGACCGATCGTGGGCAGGGGCAGTCGGGTGAGTCCTTCGGTGACCTCGTCGAGGAACGAGTTCGGTTGCACCCGTTCGGCAACCACCTCGTCGTACCACCGCCGGGCGTCGGCCAGGGTGGCGGGCAGCTGATAGGACTTGCCCGGCAACTGGAGCACGCCGAACCGCTCGAGCATGAGTGCGTAGGCGAGTTCCTCCTCGTCCGGGGTGAGTTCGATGCCCGTGCACGGGGTGAAGCTGTGGAGGTAACCCATCATGGCGCTCATCGCGATCCAGTTCCACAGCGTCGGATCGAGTGCGCTGTAACGGGTCCCGGCGAAGGCGCCGTGTCCGGTGCCGCGGACCTCGCGATGCAGGTACTTCAGTCGATCGGCGAATTCGTCTCGGGTTCGGTCGTCGCCCCACAGCACCAACTGTTCGGCGCCGAAGCTACGGAGACCGCGATCGACGAAGTTGTCGGCGAAGCGGCCGGTCCGGTCGACGGCCGCCGCGACCGGCGCAAGGGCGACCTGGTCGAAGAACGACGCGACGAAGAATCCGAACAGCAAGCTGCCCAGATGCCACCGGAACTGCTCGACCGCCGGCGGCAGGTCGGTGAGGTCGACGGCCGACGTCGCCTGTTCGGGTGTCGTCGCGTCGACGGAACCGGTCTGATCTGTGAGTGTCATCGCGTCCCCCCAGAAATGTTAGTAGTCGGCCTGAACACTAACATTGCGATGATGTGCGTGTGAAGAGCCCGGGCATGTCCCGTGCGGAACGCACCGGACAGAAGATCCTCGACGCGGCGATGTCGTCGATCCTCAGCAAGGGGATGAAGCGGACCTCGATCGAGGCCATCGCCGCGCTGGCCGGCGTCTCCCACATGACCGTCTACCGTCGCTGGCCCCACAAGGAGGACCTCTTCACCGACCTCCTGTCGAGGGAGGCGGACGCGCTCTTCGCCCGGGTCGACGCGAACCTCGACGCGGTCGACGACCCGCGCGAGCGACTCGTCGAGGGCTTCGCGCAGATCTTCTGGGCCTTCTACGACCACCCGCTGCTGGCGCGTGAATACGCAACCGACCCGGCGACCACGCTCCGCGTGCTCTCCGTGGCGTCGGGGCCGGTGTTCGACCGTGCCGTCGACTACCTCACCGCCCGCGTCACCGGACTCGCCGGTGCGGACCCGACCGGGCAGCGGGCGCGGCGCATCGCCGAGGTCCTGGTTCGGATCACCCACTCACTGCTGCTGACCACGCTCGAGACGCGCCCGTTCGCGAGTCCGGACGAGGCGCGCGAGTGGGGGCGGGAGCACCTCGGCTGGATCTTCGTCGAGCACTGAGGGCCGCCATCTCGACAACCGCGGCCTCGAGGGCCACCGCTCCGAGGATCACCGCCCCGAGGGCCGCCGACCGCTAGTCCAGACCCACCTGGGCGCCCTTGGCGCCGCGTCGGACACCGGCCTTCTGAACGAACACGATGGTGGTGCCGAGGAGGCCCACGGCCAGCCCGACCAAACAGATCTGAAGTGCCTTGTCGCCGCCGACGTCGGTGATGGCGACCACCACCGATGCGACGACCCACGCCAGCATCCCCACCACGATGACCGGCTCGGGGGCGCGCAGTGCTCGGGGCAGTTCGGGGATGTCGTCAACATCGGACATGGCACAAAGAGTAGCTTTCCTCAGGTGACCAACGATGTTCCGAGTGAGTCCGGCGACGTGACACCCGACGACACCGCCGCCACAACCGCTTCCGAACCGGTGCCCGCGGAAACCGGGCCCACCACCACGAAGGGCCCGTCGACCGCGATCCCGAGCGGTCCCCTCGACCGCTTCTTCAAGATCACCGAACGCGGCTCGACGATCAATCGAGAGCTGCGTGGCGGCCTGGTCAGCTTCTTCACGATGGCCTACATCGTGGTGCTGAACCCGATCATCATCGGCGGCATCCCCGGCGGGGACAAGAACACCGACGTGCTCGGCAACGTCCTCCCGCTGGCCCAGGTCGCGGCGGTCACCGCGCTGGTCGCCGGCGTCATGTCGATCCTGTTCGGCCTCGTTGCCAACTATCCGTTCGCCATCGCCGCCGGCCTCGGCATCAACAGCCTGCTCGCGGTCACCATCGCGCCGGAGGTCACCTGGCCCGAGGCAATGGGCCTGGTGGTCGTCGATGGCATCATCATCGTTCTGCTGGCGGTCACCGGCTTCCGCACCGCGGTCTTCAACGCGGTCCCGCCCGAACTCAAGGCGGCGATCGCCGCGGGCATCGGCGCCTTCATCGCCTTCGTCGGCTTCGTCGACGCCGGGTTCGTCAAGCGCATCCCCGACGCCGCGGGCACCACCGTCCCGGTCCAGCTCGGCATCGACAACTCGATCGCATCCGTCCCGACCCTGATCTTCGCGCTCGGCGTGCTGATCATGGGCGTCCTCGTGGTGCGGAGGGTCCCGGGCGGCCTGCTCATCGGCATCGTCATCACGACGATCCTGTCGATCATCCTGGAGTCGGTGTTCGACTACGGCTCGGGAGTCGAGAACCCCAAGGGCTGGGGTCTGTCGGTTCCCGACATCCCGGGGGCGCTCGGCAGCCTGCCCGACCTGAGCCTCGTCGGGGACGTCGACCTGTTCGGCGCCTTCACCCGCATCGGTGTGCTCTCGGCGTCGGTGTTCGTGTTCGCTCTCGTGCTGTCGAACTTCTTCGACGCCATGGGCACGATGACCGGTCTCGGCAAGGAGGCCGGGCTCACCGATGAGAAGGGCAACCTCCCGAACATCGGCCGCGCGCTGGTCGTCGAGGGCAGCGGCGCGATCGTCGGCGGCGTCGCCTCGTCGTCGTCCAACACGGTCTTCGTCGAGTCCGCGTCCGGTATCGCCGAGGGCGCCCGCACGGGCCTCGCCAACATCGTCACCGGTGCGCTGTTCCTCGCCGCCATGTTCTTGACGCCGCTGTACGAGGTCATCCCGCTCGAGGCGGTCGCGCCCGCGCTGGTCGTCGTCGGGGCGATGATGATCGGGCAGCTACGTGACGTCGACTTCACCCGCTTCGACTACGCGCTGCCGGCCTTCCTGACGGTTGTGTCGATGCCGTTCACCTACTCGATCGCCAATGGCATCGGCGTCGGCTTCATCAGCTGGGTGGTCATGGCGACCGCGAGCGGCAACGTCCGGAAGGTCCATCCGCTGCTGTGGTTGGTGGCCCTGGTGTTCGTCGCGTACTTCGCGCGCGGCCCCATCTCCGACCTCCTCGGCTGACGTCTCAGATCTGCACACACGCGCGTCGTCGATTGTTGCGGCGCTGGTCACGGCCGGTGTCATCCGGCCGGGTCAATTTGCGTTGCTTATATACGTCCACCGAACCACCTCGCATACGCTGGGAGAATGCATTCACCGTTCGGTGACGGAAGCCTTTCGGGGGACCTGTCCTTGGCCGTCGTACGCCTGGCGCGTCGCCTGCGTGGGCGTCGCGAGAACAAGCTGGTGTCGTTGACCCAGCTGTCGGCGCTCTACACGCTGCACCAGGAAGGGCCCATGACACCGGGTGCGCTCGCCGCGGCCGAGCGTGTGCGACCGCCCTCGATGACCCGGGTCATCGCGTCCCTCGCCGACCTCGGCATGATCAAGCGTGAACCGCATCCCACGGACGGTCGTCAGGCGATCGTCGCGCTCTCCCCGCAGGGGCTCGAGGTGATCAAGGACGAATTGGCGGCCCGCGAGGCGTGGCTCAGCGACCGCTTGCGGGAGCTCACCCCGGCCGAGCGAGAGACGCTGCGTGAGGGGGTGAGGATCTTCAACAAGATCCTCACCGTCCCGGACACGGATGTGCCACGACCGCGGGCGGCGGTCTGAGCTACGTCCGATCGAAGGATCAGAAGAACGTGCCGGAGAACGGCGCGCGATCGGTGCTGAACGCCAGGTCGAGTGCTCGAAGCGTTGTCGGGGAGTCGACGTCGAGCCGGCCGGCAGCGGCGAACTCCGAGGGGCGGATGCCGCCGAGGTAGATGCTCGACAGCACCGAGGTATCCATCCGCACGGTCGGCGCGATGCCCGCTTCGGCGGGGGTGACGATCGCATCGCCGCCGCGCACCGACAGCTTGTAAACCCCTCCACGACCACGGAATTCGTCGGTGATGTCGAGGACGACGTCGAGGTCTGCGGCGTACTTGCGCGCCGAAAGCGCGGCCGGGACGTCGAGGATGCGCAGCCACATCTCGTCGCGGCGGCCGGTCACCGTCACCGCGCGGAGGTCGGTGAGTTTGAACCGCAGCGGGTCGTCGACGGGGACGGTCGCGGTCAGCGACGGGATCAGATCGAGGCTGACGAGCACACGCCACAGGTCGGTGTGTGCGTCGTCGGTGACGGCGAAGATCTCGTTGACCTCGCCGCGCACGCTGCCGGACGGGTCCTTGTAGATGCGGTAGCTGGCGTATCCGTCGTCGTGCAGCAGGTAGTGCAGGCCGCTCGAGCTCAGCGGGCGCTCCGACGGCCGGTCGGCGAGGATCGGCGCCCACCACGCGGGCGTGCGGGTCAGTGCGCCCGGCGTGCCGAGGGTCCAGCGGGCGTGCAGGTCGGGGACGGCCGCGGCGATCTCCTCGCGGTCCGCGAAGCGGACGGTGGCGTCCTTCGGCTGCGGGCTGCGCATCACCGGTCGGCCCGGGGTCAGCGAGACGGTGTGGGAGAAACAAGCCGGCCCGAACCCGAAGCGCTCGTAGATCGTGCCCTCGCTGGCGGTGAGGATCGCGAAGGTGAAATCCTCCGACTCCCACTGCTCGAAGAGCTCGGTCAGCATGCGGCGCAGGATTCCGCGACGACGATGTGTCGAGGCTACCGACACCCACGACAGGCCCGCGGCATCGGCGACGCCGGCGCCGGGCAGCGACATCGACATCCGGTAGAACATCGACACCCCGACGAGCAGGTGGGAACGCAGCCCGGTGTCGCGGACCAGGACGATGTCGTCGTCGGCGACCTTGTTGCGCAGGTCGGCGCGTTCGTCGTCCGGCAGCGGATTGCGCATGGCGAATGCGCGCGCGTCGGTGAGGATGATGTCGTCCCAGTCGGCGTCGGTGGCGCGCTGCAGGGACAGACGTGACTTCGGGGTCGAGACACTGGTCACGCCCTCCACATTTTCACATCGGGACGTTCCGGGCACGTACCGGGCGAGCGAGCCGCGCATCCGGCGCTCCCGGGAGGCGACCGCAGCGTGCGGAGGCCGGGGACCGACACGTGAGCCACGCACCGCGGGACCGTGTCCGAGGCCACTGGACACCCGGGTGGCACACTGTTCGGCGTGCCCGGGCTCGCAGTTGACGTGATCGACATCGACGACCCGCAGGATCCGCGGGTCGAGGACTTCCGCGACCTCAACTCGGTCGACCGCCGCCCCGACCTTCCGGTGTTGCCGGGCGGACGTCCCGGACGCGGCCTCGTCATCGCCGAGGGCGTGCTGGTCGCCCAGCGGATGATCGCCTCCCGGTTCTCGCCGCACGCGTTCTTCGGCGTCGACAAACGACTTCAGGAACTCTCCGGCGACCTACGCGACCCGTCGCTGCAGGGCGTGCCCTTCTATCGCACCTCGGCCGAGATCATGGCCGAGGTCGTCGGGTTCCACCTCAACCGCGGAGTCCTGGCCGTGGCGCGGCGCCCACCGCTGCTATCGGTCGAGGAGGTCATCGCCGGCGCGAAGACGGTCGCGATCCTCGAGGGCGTCAACGACCACGAGAACATCGGCTCGATCTTCCGCAACGCCGCGGGCCTCGGCGTCGACGCCGTGTTGTTCGGCCGCGGCTGCGCCGACCCGCTGTACCGACGCTGCGTACGCGTCTCCATGGGCCATGCGCTGCTGGTGCCGTTCGCGAGGTTCGAGGAGTGGCCGTCGGGTCTCGACGACCTGCGCTCACGCGGCTTCCGGCTCATCTCGATGACCCCCGACCCGTCGGCCGTCACGCTCGCCGAGGCCGTCGACGCGGAGAAGGTCGGATTCCTCGTCGGCGCCGAGGGCCCGGGCTTGACCCGGTCCGCGATGGCCGCCTCCGACGTCAGGGCGCGCATCCCGATGAGCCGTGGCACCGATTCCCTCAACGTTGCGACCGCTGCCGCCGTCGCGTTCTACGAACGCGTCCGGTCCGGCACGATGGAGTGGTGAACAGCACCGATCCGCTCGCCCGGCACGAGTCCGTCGCATGGTCGGGTCCCGCCGAACCCACACCGTGGGGTCTCGGGATCATCGTCGCGGTGTTCTGCGCCTTGTTCGGGGCGTTCGTGCTCGTCGGCATCCACGAACTGATCGGCAACATCCAACGGTTCCTGGGCATCGCCGCGGTGCTCATCGTGGCCGGCGGCCTCGGCTGGACGCTGTGGGAGTTCCGCTACCGGCCGGTGTGGCGGTGGATCGTGTGGGGCCTGCTGGTCGGTTTCCTGGCCGGGGTGGCGTCGTCGGTGGCGCTGCTGGTGATGGGCCGCTGAGCCCTGAGACCGCGCTGAGGTTGCCGATCGAACACCGGCCAGGGATTTCGTAGAAAACAACGGGACATGGCGTCCACAACTTCTACGTCTTCCCCACCTGAACCCTGGAAGTTCCGGCCGCTGCTGAGCCCTAGAACCCGAAGTACGCCCGGATTCGCCCTTTCCTGCGACGCCCGCGCTCGGGACCTGGCTCTCCGATCTCGACGTCATGCCGTTCGACGCCGCGTCGACCGTTGCGGGCGGCGTTCGCGGCCCGGTAGGCCTCGAAGTCCTCGGGCGTCGGCTCGTACTCGGCCGGGTGCAGGGCGAAACAGGTGACCGGTATGGACGCGGGATCGAGGTCCGTCGGCGAGAACGGGTGCGTGAAGCGGAACCCGAGCCAGTCGCGGTTGGCCTCCTCGGCGAGCTGCCCGGGATGGAACGGCAGCGCCATCGGCTGGGCGGCGAAGCGCTCGGTGAACGGGATCGGGAATTCGCCCGCCCAGAACGGTCGCTCGAAGGTGAACGGCAGACCCTGGTCCTCGTGGATGGTCACCGGGTCGGCGGAGAAGGACCGGCGCAGCGTCCCCTGTTCCCAGCGCGCGAACGCGCCGAAGGCGGTGTCGGGATCGACGTGGAGCAGCGTGGCCACCGAACTCGGTCGGATCGCGGCGAGGGTCCGGGTCAGCATCGACGGTGTGGTCGTCTCGAACAGCGAGCACGAGATCACCGCCAGCGGTCCGTAGAACCCGGCGTAGACGTGATGGTCCCGGGCG
Organism: Gordonia aurantiaca; assembly: GCF_039939235.1. Classification (NCBI taxonomy): domain Bacteria; kingdom Bacillati; phylum Actinomycetota; class Actinomycetes; order Mycobacteriales; family Gordoniaceae; genus Gordonia; species Gordonia aurantiaca. Next base: position 903,819 of record NZ_JBDUUF010000001.1, read on the forward strand.
GCCGCGGCGGTGGCGAGGTCGGTGTCGACGAGCGGGACGAGGACGCTGTCGCCGTAGATCGTCGACGCGAGCTGCTGCGCGCGACCGACATCGTGTCGGGGCAGGGGGTTTCCGGAGTCGTCGGGTGCCGGGTGTACCGCGGCTCGAAGGTCACCGGCCGGGTCGGGGGAGTCGATGAACCAGACGGTGGCCGCGCGTGCCGTCATCTGCTAGCTGTTCCCGTTGCTTCGAACTCCGAGCAGGACATCCTCCCAGGCCGGGACGGACGGCTTGCGGGACTTCTTCTTCCGCGGGCGATCGCCGGCGGTGGTGGTGTCCTTCGGCGCGGGTTGCTCACCCGACTCCTGCGCGGCGGGTTGCTCGGGCTGGTCCGACGGCGTCTCGGTCTCGCCCGGCGCGGGCGTGCTCTCGGCCGGTGCCGGGGCTTGCGCGACGGGGGCCGGTGCGACGGGAGCCGGCACAACGGGGGACGGGGTCACGGGCGCGGAGATCGGGGTGACCGGGCGGACCTCGGCGGCCGGCGGCTGCGGCTCGTCGTCGAACCCGAAGTCGAGCGGCACGGTGCCGTCGTCCTCGCGGGCCGCTCGCTGTCGTGCCCGCTGCGCGCCGATGAGGGAGTTGGCGTCGACGGTGACCTCTTCGCGGCCGTCCGGCGTCGCCTCGACCGAGACCTCGGGCGTTGACACCGGATTCGACACGGGGGTGAGCCGGCGTCGCGGCGTGATGGTCTCGGGGTGGGTCAGCTCGTCGGCCAGGTCGTCGAGCGGGTCGACGGTGCCGCCGTGCGTGCCGGGCATGTAGCGCCAGTGCGCGAGATTGTCGGTGCGTCCGACGCTCCACGCGACCTGCACCACCCAGTAGCCGTCGTCGCCCTTCCAGGCGTCCCAGTCGGCGTCGGCGGGGTTGTGGCCCATCGCGACGAGACCTTCGGCAACCGACTCGGCCAGCGTCGCGACAGCCGGGCCGTCGTGCCGGATCGGGTGTGCGGCACTGGCCAGCTCGCACGCGCGGGTGCGTTCGAGCAGGACCGGGTGGGCGAATCGTTCGATCTTCTCGACGCCCACTCCGGCGGCGGCGGCGACCTCGGCGATGGAGGCGCCCCCACGGATGCGTGCCTGGATCTCGCGTGGCCTCAATGCACTTTCCATCTCGATCTCGATCTGTCCCAGCCTGGTGATGTCGCCGCGGGCCGCGGCGCGGAGGCGTTCGTCGGAGGCGATCCGGAATTTCTCACCCGTCTGAGGGTCCTGGCAGATGACGTGGGAACCATCGGTTTCCACTCCGACGACGCGGAGCTCACGCATCTGCTCCTCCTCCGGTGGGTGCACGCATTGGGGTCACACTAACTCACCTGATCCGCAGGTCCTTGTGGGACACGCGGTAAAACCGCAGTTCAGCACCTGTGTGGCGGGTGCGACGGCAGCGGCCGGTGCGGCGGGTGTTGCCTGTGGGATCAAGGCTACCCGCTGGTCGATACGCCACCGGCGCGTCGACCCGAAGGTGCGGACGCGCCGGTGACGACGGTGGATGCTGACCAGCTCAGAGGCGCTCGACGATGTAGTCGATGCACTGGGTGAGCTTGGTGACGTCCTCGGGCTCGATGGCCGGGAACATGCCGATGCGCAGCTGGTTGCGGCCGAGCTTGCGGTACGGCTCGGTGTCGACGACACCGTTGGCACGCAGGGTCTTGGCGACCGCCGCCGCGTCGACGTCGTCGTTGAAGTCGATCGTGCCGACGACCTGGCTGCGGTTGGCCGGATCGGCGACGAACGGCGTCGCGAACTCGCTGGCCTCGGCCCACTGGTACAGGCGCGAGCTGGAGTCGGCGGTGCGCGAGACGCACCAGTCCAGGCCGCCGTTGTCGTTCATCCACTCGATCTGGTTGGCGAACAGCAGCAGCGAGCCGACGGCCGGGGTGTTGTAGGTCTGGTTCTTGCTGCTGTTGTCGACGGCGGTCGGCAGCGACAGGAACTCGGGGCACCAGCGGTCGGTCGCGGCGATCTCCTCGATGCGGGCCAGGGCGCGCGGGCTCATGATCGCGACCCACAGGCCGCCGTCGGAGGCGAAGCACTTCTGCGGCGCGAAGTAGTAGACGTCGGCGTCGGCGATGTCGACCGGCAGACCGCCCGCGCCCGACGTGGCGTCGATCGCGATCAGCGCGTCGTCGGAACCGGCGGGCCGCACGACGGGCACGGCGACACCGGTCGAGGTCTCGTTGTGCGCCCAGCCGATGAGGTCGCAGCCCCCGAAGTCCTCGGCGGTGAGGGCCGACGGATCGGGCGCGGTGCCCGGCTCGGTGGAGATGACGGCCGGCGAATCGAGGAACGGGGCCTTCTTGCTGACCGTCGCGAACTTCGACGAGAACTCGCCGTAGGTCAGGTGTAGCGAACGCTGCTTGATCAGGCCGAACGCGGCGGCGTCCCAGAAGGCGGTGGTGCCACCGTTGGAGATGACGACCTCGTAGCCCTCGGGCAGGGAGAACAGGTTGGCCAGACCCTCACGGATCGAACCGACGACGTTCTTCACCGGTGCCTGCCGGTGGCTGGTGCCGAACACCTTGGCTCCGGTGTCGACGAGGGACTGCAGCTGCTCGGGGCGCACCTTCGACGGTCCGCAACCGAAGCGGCCGTCCGACGGCAGCAGGTCGGCGGGCAAGGTGATAGATGCGGTCGCGGTATCGCTCATGGGCTTGATTCTAGGGATGTGGCGGACGCCACCCTGGGGCGACCTCGCGTTTCCGGCTCTGCCGAGCCGCGCGCGGCACACGTTCGGACGAAAATCGGGACCGATGTGATCGGAAATTTCGGTTCCGCCCGAATGATCGCGAATCGACAGGCATGCTCAGCACGATTCCGACAATGCGCTTTGGGTCTCGATTCTGTAAGGTTTGCGAATCATTGGGCAGCCCTGCGTGGGATCTCTGCTTTCTCCCCTCCCCCGGAAGGTTCGTTGATGGGTCTGGTTCTCGACCGGAGGGCGCCTGGGCGCCACTTGGCCGCGATCTCTGCATCGGTTGTCTGTGCCGCAACGGCGGGTCTGCTCGGCACCGCGCCCGCGCATGCCGTCGATCCCGATCGGCTGCGCGACGACGCAGGCTGCGTCTGGCGCAACGACGAGGAGCGCGCACGCAACATCCAGACGTGCACCTTCGAGTCGGACTCGCTCGGCCGCGAGGTGACTGTTCAGGTGCGTCCGTCGGACAACAAGCCGGGCGAGGCGGAGCAGGGCGTCTACTTCCTCGACGGCCTGGGCTCGAATCCGGAATACAGCACCTGGACCAATCCCGACGCCGGCCTCGACAAGTACGGGCCCGACGTCAATCTGGTGCTGCCCACCGGCGGCGCCGGGGAGTGGTCGACCAACTGGCAGAAGCCGCCGACCGGTCAGAAGGCCGCGCCGCAGTGGAAGACCTTCATCGGTGAGGAACTGCCGGACTACATCAGGGCCAACTTCGACGTCGAGTCGTCGAACAACGCGATCGTCGGCGTCTCGATGTCGGCGGGACCGGCGATGATCATCGCGCTGGACAACCCGGACGTCTACAGCGTCGTGCGTGCGTACTCGGGCTATTTCCCCACCGACAACCCGCTGGGTTGGATGGCGATCCCGTCGATCCAGAAGATGCGCGCCGACATCGAGAACGGCGAGACGGCGATGTGGGGCAAGCCGCAGAGCCCGGGCAACCAGTGGCGCGACAACGACGTGACCAAGCGTCTCGGCGAGTTCGGCGACTCCGGGCAGGTCGTCATCGTGTCGTCGGGTACCGGCATCCCCACGCCGCTCGAACTGCGCCGGGCCGGCGAGGTGTTCCAGGAGGAGCTGGAGGCGAATCCGAACAAGGCGCCGAAGCTGGTGCAGGATGCCGCCACGGCGCTCACCCTCGGTATCGCCCTCGAGGCCGGAGCCTTCGCGTCGACGGTTGCATTGCAGGCTGCCGCAACGAGTCTCGGTGTCCCGATCACCTTCGAGTACCGCAACGGCGGCCATAACTGGTATGCGTGGGGCGCCGACGCGCCGCAGGACGCCGGGGAGGTCGAGCGCGCACTGAAGAAGACCGGTCGGCACGCGAAGCCCGAGTCCGGGGATACCCCGGTGCGGGCCGGTCGGCACGCGAAGGCGGGCCGGCATGCGAAGATCGAGTCCGGCGCCGCGGGGCCGGCACCGGCGGGCGGAGTCGTCGCCGGTCGGCATGCGAAGGCGGAGGTGCCCGCGCCGCCGACCGCAGGCGAGAACGCGCCGGTGAGGGTGGACGGTGGCGCGACCCCGGCGCAGCAGTCGGTGCAGATCGAGGCGCCCGGCATGAAGGCCGACGCGCCGGCCCCGAATCTGCTCGACCCGTCGACCTGGCGCCTGCCGACCCTCCCGCACTGAGCGGACGCTCGCTGCGCCCGCGCGACCCGAGCATCCGCAGAATCGCGGGTCCGCCGACGGAATCGCGAGTTCTGACTCGCGATTCCGTGGGTGAGCCCGCGATCTGGTTGGCGCTCAGAAGTATTCGGCCTCGCGCAAGGTGTCGACGATCAGCCTGCGGAACCTGAACGGCTCGTTCAGGCCGTCCCAGGTCCACCGCACGACGATGCGCCTGGTGCGTCGGATCGCGTCCTCGCGTCGCTTCTCGGCGAAGACCGTCTCCGACGCAGACGATCCGAACTGCCCGGAATACTCGACCACCCCTCGAACTTGCCGACGAACCGGTCGTCCCAGCAGAAATCGCAGCGCGCGATGAAGCGGCCCGCGGCGTCGAGTACGGTGACCTGAAGGTCGGGAGCAGGTAGTCCGAGAGTGATCATCCTTGCACGACTGAGGGATTCGCCGACACTTTCCGTCCGGCCGTTGGCGATGGCGAGGGTGTGGCGCCGTCGTGCAACGCCCTTCATGCGGGTCGCCGACCTGGTGATTCTGGGGAGATCGGAAGCGTCGACCCCGAGTCGTAGTCCGCTGTCGAGAACGGCCACGGCCTGCTCGAACGTGCTGAGTCGAGCGATGTCGGGCGACCGTGCGGGCGGGTGTCGTGACGCGGACACCATCGATCACGGTGACGTGCTGGTCACCGTGCCGTCTGCCTGACGTCGCGCCAGGTGGTCGGCCCCGAGAGCGGCAGTGAGTTCGGAGCATCGCAAGACCGGGTTGTCGAAGGCCATGGCCCGATGGTGCCCGGATTCGGGGTCCGTTGGGCCGCAGAGGGTGTGGTTGTGGACGGCTCACTCCCCATCCACAGCGCCCGACCGGCCTCCGAACTCGCGGTTCGGCGGAAAATCGCGCGTTGTAGCTCGCGCTTCTCAGGTCGACGATGCGACTTCAGGGGATGGGTTCGGGCCAGAGTGGGTACTGGGGGAGTGTTGGGAATCCTTCGGGGCCGAGGGCTTTCGGTGTGAGTTCTCTGAGGGTGTCGTCGGGATTGTACGGGGTTTGCCCGGCGAAGGCCGGGATACGGGTGAGTGCCTCGGCGGCCCACCTGTTGCAGGTCGGGTCACTGATCATCGGTGTGGCCGGTGGTTTCGTGGTGGGCAGTTGAAATGGGGGGAACACCCAGGGGTAGAACACGTTGTATCGGGGTTCGCGGGTGCCCGTACCGGGTTGGGCGACGCGTGCGGCGTCGGCGCGTGGGTCGGCGACGTCGGCGGGTTTCTGTGCGACGATCTGTTTTCCTCTGGTCCCGTTGAGGACGTCGAACTCGGGGGTGCCGTCCAGGTGTGGGTGATCCGGATCGAGTCGCGCCCTGCCACTGCGGGTCTCGCACACGTGTGCAGAGATCGAGGTTTCTGTCGCCTCGATCGAGGCTATGTGCGCGTGGATGGTTCCCTGAAACGCATTGCCGCTTGGTAGTGGCCTGGGGTATGGGCGAACGCAATTGGCGGATGAGGTGATATCTGCATCGAGTGCGGCTTTTTCGGCACCGGGGTACACGGCGTTGGCGCCATATGGTGAGAGTGCACACGACTCGACCTGGGCGCGGATGATCTCTGCCGCACGAGAATGTAGATCGATACCGTCCTCGGCGGACCACACGAACGTGAAGGTGCCGGCTTCGGCGGGGATTCGGTAGTCGGACTGAACCAATACTGATTGGCTAGAACTGGCGGGGTGGTTCGACGCACGTGAGCTTTCCTGGTCAGCCTGGTCGGTGAGGCCGGTGCTACATGCGGGGATCGCGGCGAAGGTAACAAGCCCAGCAAGGACTGCTGCTCTGCCTTGCAGGATTGTCATTCGGTCTCCTGCAAGATTTTGTCTTGGTAGTCGTCCTTGTCTGTTGGGTTGAAGTGAAGGATTCCTTGCCCAATTCCCGCGGTAGTCCCGCTGTTGGTGTCGGCAACGAGTTGGTCATGCCGATGGAACCTCAGGTGCCTCGTGATATCGCTATAGATCTGTCCGGTATTGCCGTTATGTTCTGCCAGGATGGTTGGTAGCGGTTTCAGCTCTCCGTCCTCTCCATACCAGTTTTCGCGATCTGAAATCGGAGGCAGCTCGGAGCCTGCGAGTACACCATAGTAGAAGTGGAGTTTGTGCTCAGTAGAGCTTTCGACGGGGTAATTCAGGTTCACTGGAAGTTCCCCGGTGGGTTCAGGTGGCAGGAGCCATGGCGTGAGAGCGGTTCCGGCAGCGCCAGCGGCGACCCAGTAAGGGTTCGGAATAGCTGTTGCTGCGGCAGACGCCGACGAAACGATGTTTCGTATCCTGGTGTCGGCAGCATTGCGGTCCTGAGCGGCCTGGCTATGGTCGCCTTGAAGGTCGAATTCAGCCCCATGAAGCCCCGCTCTTCCGAGGGCTTGCAGATTTTCACTCAGTTCCGCTAGCGCGTGCGTGTCATTGAATTCTATTTTCATGCTTCCCGCCCCAGCGCGTGCGCCATTGGCGATCGATTGTTCGAGAATGTCTCGGTACAGCCTCGCGCCGGCTCCAACTTCGCCGTTGGGATCGGCTTCTGAGGGCTCGACGAAGGTGTTGTCGCTCGCGATCAGGGTGAACAGTCGTGCCGCCCGAGCCTGCTTCTCATCGTCGTGGTAGTCGAACGAGAGCCCTGGGTGTCCGTGCTCTGACGGGATACCGCCGGCGAGGATGTTGAGGTAGGGCTTGGCAGCCCTTCTCAGCGCATCAGCCAACTCTGGATTGATCTTTCCTATGGCGTCGTCGTTTCGGTTGGCGTCCATCAATGCTGCGAAGTTGTTGTCGCCGTCGGACGACTCGGTGGTTGTTGTGTAGTCGAAGAGACCTTTGAAGGCCCGGTCGGCCAGCTCTACTTTGGACGGGTCATCGGAACGCCCGTACTCGCCAACCCAATCCATCAACTTGCCTACCGACTCTCCGTCGTCCGTCCATTCGTACGTGAACAGGCGCCGGAGTGTCTCGTCCCGGTCATAGTTCGAGAGAGCGGTCCCGTCGGTGTACTCGCCGGAAAGCACCGCGGCAGAAGACAAGTGATTCCGTGCACCGACGTCGAACAGCTTCTCGATTGTGTTGTGGTAGCGCGCCAAGGAGGCGTCGCGGTTGTTGGGATCCCATTGCTCGGGATTCCTTGGATCGATGAATGCTGCGTCAGGGTACCGTGTGCCGTCGCCGTTTCGTGCGCTGATGGTTGCCGACTTGCGTTGTAGATCGGCGCCGAACCGCTCCCCGGCCGGCATCCCTCCAGTGCCGTCGTTCAATAGGCGTGCCATCCACACCGACGTTGGTGCATCCTTGGCGCTCCCCGAGCTTGGATCCCGGGCCCATTCGCGGAGCCAAGAAGGCAGGTACTCGTATCCGCTGTTGCGCCCGACATTTTCGTTGGAGAGAGTCAGGATTCCGCGCCCGATCGCCGACGACCAGGCATCTCCCTGCGGAGTCCCCATGTCTTTGAACTTGTCGTCGAGGTTGAGGAGCTGGTCGCCTGACAGGTTCTTGAAGAACATGTGAAGATACTCTTGAGCGCCTTGTGGCACATCGGAGAGCTTTTCCCCGTCGAGGAGGCGGCGGATCTGATCCTCTGTCAATCCTGCCGCTCGTAGGTTGTTGCCGACGAATTCGGCTTCCGAGTCGGTCCAACCGTCCTCACCGAGCAGAGCGTCGCGACGACCGTCCTGCGCACTGAGCGTTAGCTTCGCGGGTGCGGCTGTTGCGATCGCGGAGATCGCGACGCTGATTGCCGAAGCATGGTCGGAAACCACGGCGTAGAGTTCGTCGGCTTTCGACTTGACGAAGCCGGCGTTCGAGCGCTCCCTCTCGGCTATCTGTGCCGGTGTCAGGTTCTCGTCCTCTCCTCCTGATCCGGGACGGTACTTCATCGTCCACGCGGGATCATCGTCACTGACCAAGTAGCAGCGCTGAAGACTGGCAGCGAACAACGCGCCAGATACGACCTCTCTGTACGAATAGATCTCTTTGCCTGCCTTTTTCAAGGCTGTTTCCAGATCCTCGATTGCGGCAGAAACCTTCTTAGCCCATTCGTACTGATCGTTGGCACGAGCGTTCGCGGCCGACCGCGAAAGTCCCCGCCATGAGCTCAGCGGCAACCCGTCGACGGTTTGAGCAGCCGCTACCGAGTTGCTCCGAATCGCGTCGACGAGGAGCTTGACTGACACTTGCGTCAGGTCGAGCGGTCGCCAGGAGTCGATGACCCGCTTCGTAAGCGGGCCGGATCCGGTCATCGCGATTCCTCGATGGCTGGTAGCTGAGAGAGGTTGCGGATCTTCGCAGCGCTTTCCTCGTCGGCTTCGACAGCGATGGCACGTGCAGCTCGAATAGCAGACGCCAGTGTCTCCCATTGACCAGACACAGCGGTACGTGCTTGTTTCAGTTTGTCTGTGGCGTCGACGGTCACAACGGTAAGGAGCGAGTTCGGCATCGCGTCGGCGACTTGGGAAGTAATGTCTGAGGCGCCCGTGGACTCGATGAAATGAGACATGCCTTCCAACGCGCCCGCCACGGCGTCCATCGCCCCCGCGTTCACTGCGAAATCAGTCAACTGTTCCCCCGGCGTAGTTCCTTTGCGGTTTACTCCGAGCGCCACTCTACGAGGTCCGTGGTCTCTGGCCGCTTCGGTGTCCCCAGCTCAGGCCGATCGGTTTCACTCCTCAACACCCTGCCCGCCCCGCCACCTTCTCCACCCCTCGACGAAACGGTCCGGGAGCGCTTGCTTGCCGAGCGTGTTGATCTTCCAGAAGATCGCCTGGCTGCCGCCGGAGGTGATCGCGCAGAGGCTCGGGTGGTCACCGCGTCCGACCAGCGTCACGGTGAGGCTCAGCCGGTTGCTCCCGGCCGTGTTGTAGCGCTCGTACACGTGGGTGGCGCATCGGACGTCGCCGGCGTGGAACTCGGTGCCGTCCTCGAAGCTCGCCGATGCGCTGCCGGTGATGATCCCGAAGCGGATCGAGCGCAGCACCTCGTCGAAGTCGCCGGTGAAGGTGCGCTCGTACTCAGCCATCGAATCCCCGAAGGCCGCTTGACGACGTCACGCTATCGCGTCGATGTATATGGCGGGCACGGGCTCCGAGAATCGCGGTTCACCCGCAGAATCGCGATCTCCAGACGCATCCATCCCGTCAGGCTGTTCGTGAGACACCTGCCGGGGTGGGGAGAGGGGACCGCACGGTGTTTCAGTGTCGAGGTGGTTCGGGCCAGAGTGGGTACTGGGGGAGTGTTGGGAATCCTTCGGGGCCGAGGGCTTTCGGTGTGAGTTCTCTGAGGGTGTCGTCGGGATTGTACGGGGTTTGCCCGGCGAAGGCCGGGATACGGGTGAGTGCCTCGGCGGCCCACCTGTTGCAGGTCGGGTCACTGATCATCGGTGTGGCCGGTGGTTTCGTGGTGGGCAGTTGAAATGGGGGGAACACCCAGGGGTAGAACACGTTGTATCGGGGTTCGCGGGTGCCCGTACCGGGTTGGGCGACGCGTGCGGCGTCGGCGCGTGGGTCGGCGACGTCGGCGGGTTTCTGTGCGACGATCTGTTTTCCTCTGGTCCCGTTGAGGACGTCGAACTCGGGGGTGCCGTCCAGGTGTGGGTGATCCGGATCGAGTCGCGCCCTGCCACTGCGGGTCTCGCACACGTGTGCAGAGATCGAGGTTTCTGTCGCCTCGATCGAGGCTATGTGCGCGTGGATGGTTCCCTGAAACGCATTGCCGCTTGGTAGTGGCCTGGGGTATGGGCGAACGCAATTGGCGGATGAGGTGATATCTGCATCGAGTGCGGCTTTTTCGGCACCGGGGTACACGGCGTTGGCGCCATATGGTGAGAGTGCACACGACTCGACCTGGGCGCGGATGATCTCTGCCGCACGAGAATGTAGATCGATACCGTCCTCGGCGGACCACACGAACGTGAAGGTGCCGGCTTCGGCGGGGATTCGGTAGTCGGCAGGTACACGAACGGTTGGGTTTGTGGTGGTATGGGTGGCCGTTCCCAGGTTTGCGTCGCCGGCCGGGGATGGGCCGCATGCGGCGACAAAGGCAGCGACGAGAGCGCCCACTGCGGCTGCACGGATTCGCAGCTCTGTCATTCTGCCTCCTGCACACTCACTCCGGGTTGGCGTTCGCCTCTTCGTCGGGTCACCCGCTCACCGTAGGTCGACGTCGTCTCCCCGAAAAGTCCGGTCGTTGACGACACGCTAGCGCGTCCCGACGATCCGGCCGATTCGGAGTCCACAGGATCGCGGGCCAACCTGACGCGGCAAGACTCGCGAACGAGGAGTTGAGGACACGGAGGCCAGGTGCGGGCCGAAATGGGTACCGCAAGATCGTCCGAAACCTCGCTCGCCGCACGACTTCAACCGGGTACCCGCCCGTCTCGAACGGCGTCTGTCCAGAGAAGGCCGGGACCTGCCCGATCCTGGTCGCTGCCCACATCCTGCAGGCCTCTTGGGAAGGGAAGCTGCGGTGGCTTGGGGTTCGATAAGCCATCGCGACGAACTTCCGCAGAGAGAATGCTCTGGGTCCTCGTCGTGCTCGGAGATGGGGTCACCGGCTCAGTTCGGGTCCGTGTGCCACGCACGACATGACGATGATTCTGACGATGATCGCCATGGATCGCAGCGTCGGACCCTGATGCTGAGGAGAGTTCTTCTCATTTTGGCCGAGCCACCTTCTCCACCACCTCGACGAACCTGTCCAGGAACGCCTGCTCGCCGAGCGTGTTGATCTTCCAGAAGATCGCCTGGCTACCGCCAGAGGTGATCGCGCAGAGGCTCAGGTGGTCACCGCGACCGACCAGCGTCACGGTGAGGGTCAGCCGGTTGCTCCCGACCGTGCTGTAGCGCTCGTACACGTGGGTGGCGCATCGGACGTCGCCGGCGTGGAATTCGGTGCCGTCCTCGAAGCTCGCCGATGCGCTGCCGGTGATGATCCCGAAGTGGATCGCGCGCAGCACCTCGTCGAAATCGCCGGTGAGGGTGCGCTCGTACTTCGCCATGGAGTCTCCGACCTCGGTTGCCGACGTGTCACGGTATCCCGCTGACAATGAGCTGTCGATCGGCCCACCACGGGGGGCGGCTTCCCTAGGATGCGCTACTCGGAACCAGCATCTCTGGGCCGAAGGGCGGCACGAGCGGCTACGGTGCCGGCCAGGGCGGGTTCTGGGGAAGGATCGGGAAGAGCTCGGGCCGAAGTGGGTCGGCGCTCACAGTCAGCGTTTGGTCACTGATCTGCTGCTCCGCGTAAGCCGGGTGACTGCGTGCGATCTCGCGACCCTTGCGAAGGCATACTTGCAGCCGTGGGTCCCTGTGGACACTGCGGTGGATCACGTTCCAAGGCGCGAAAGCGTCGTATCGAGGAGCTCGGTCGACAGCGTTCTCATACCGATCCGTGACTGTGTCCTCTCTCGGATCAGTGCTGGCCGGGCGTCGAGTTGCGTCAACGGAGAAACCGAGGCCTCCCACGTACCCGCCGGCACGCGGGTCGTCGATCGCGCGAAGGAGCCCGAACTCATATTCGCAACCGACGGCATGGATCTCGGTGGCTGAGGATTCCAACGCGACCAGATGGATGTACTTCGTCCCGGTCTTGACCGTGAGATTCGAGATGGCTCCGGAGAACGTATGGGCCCCGGGAACACCTCGAGCGTTCTTTGCTGCCTGTTCGGCCCCGGGATAGTTTCTGGACGGCGGTACGCTGAGAATCGTCCCTGCTTCTGCGGTTGCTCGTACAACCTCGGCCGCTCGCGAAAGCAGATCGATGCCGGGTTCTGCTGACCAGACGACGTTGAAATTGCCGACGAGATCGCTCGGGAAACGGTAATCAGCAGCGGTGTCATGTTGATGGTGGCGCAACAGAATCTGATGGCGGTGCATTGGTATGCGAAGTCGGTTGGTCCTCCAGAGGTGAGCATGCGACACACGCTGTCGCCAGAAACCCGATGACTATTCTGCGAGCCCTGACCAGGCGCGCGCTCCCGCCGTACAAAACCCTAGAGTCCCGGCTTCACCACGTCGCCCCAGCCCTCGACGTCCTCGGGACGGCGCGGGGCCGGGCCGGTGTAGATCGCGGCCGGGCGGACCAGCTTGCCCAGGCGCTTCTGCTCCAGGATGTGCGCGCACCAGCCGGCGGTCCGGCCACATGTGAACATCGCGGGCATCATGTGCGGTGGGACCTCGGCGAAGTCCAGGATCACCGCGGCCCAGAACTCGACATTGGTCTCGATCGCGCGGTCGGGACGACGCTCACGCAACTCGGTCAGCGCGGCCTGCTCGAGCGCGGCGGCCACCTCGTAACGTGGCACACCGAGTTCCTGCGCAGTGCGTCGAAGCACCCGGGCCCGCGGGTCCTCCGCGCGGTACACGCGGTGGCCGAAGCCCATGAGCTTCTCCTTGCGGTCGAGGATGCCCTTCACCAATCCGCGTGCGTCACCAGTCTTTTCGACCTCCTCGATCATCGGTAGCACACGTGCCGGGGCACCGCCGTGCAGCGGTCCCGACATCGCGCCGATCGCACCCGACAGACACGCCGCCACGTCCGCGCCGGTCGATGCGATGACCCGCGCGGTGAACGTCGATGCGTTCATCCCGTGCTCGGCCGCGCTCACCCAGTAGGCGTCGATGGCCGCGACGTGCTTGGGATCGGGATCGCCCTTCCACCGGGTCATGAACCGCTCGGTGACGGTCGAACACTCGTCGATGACGTGCTGCGGCACCGCGGGCTGATGGATTCCGCGCGCCGACTGCGCGACATAGGACAACGCCATCACCGACGCCCGTGCGAGATTCTCCCGGGCGGTGGCGTCGTCGATGTCGAGCAACGGCTCGTAACCCCAGATCGGGGCGAGCATCGCCAGCGCGGCCTGCACGTCGACTCGGACGTCACCGGTGTGGATGGGCAGCGGGAACGGTTCGGCCGGCGGCAGTCCGTTGCCGAAGCGGCCGTCGACGAGCAGCGCCCACACATCGGCGAAGGTCACCTTGTTCTCGACCAGGTCCTCGATGTCGACGCCGCGATACCGCAGGTTGCCGCCGTTCTTGTCGGGCTCGGCGATCTCGGTGGTGAACGCCACCACGCCTTCGAGACCTGGGACGAAATCCTCGGGAACCGCGTTGGCCATGGCAACCACCTCACTGACAACCGTGTCGTGCAATTGTGTGCGTCGATCCAGATCGAACTGTAGATCAGCGCCGCGTTCGGCGTTGTGCCAGGGAGTGACAATGTCACCGGAGTAAATTCACGATCGTGTTGGACAAACCTCGGGACCCGATCGATCTGCCGAACATGCGTGTCGGTTATGGCGGTGGAATCCCACCGAACATCGGCGAGGGAGATCGTGCCGCCGGGGCCGACGGCATCCGGGAGAACCTCGACCCCAGTTGGATGCGCGGAGACCCGCCTTGGCTCGACCTGTTCGAGGTGTGGCTGCGCGAAGCCCTCGAGGCGCGCATCCCAGAACCCAACGCGATGGTGCTCGGCACCGCCGACGCCCGGGGCCGGCCGTCCACCCGGTCGGTTCTCTGCAAGGGGGTCGACGCCGGCGGCGTCGTGTTCTTCACCGGGTACAACTCCGACAAGGGCCGTCACCTCGCGGAGAATCCCTATGCGTCCGTGACGTTCCCGTGGATCGCGCTCGAACGCCAGGTCCACTTCCGCGGCCCGGTCGAACACGTCAGTCGGGAAGAGACCCAGGCGTATTGGGAGCTTCGCCCCCGCGGTTCACAGATCTCGGCAGCGGCATCGGATCAGTCCCGCCCGATCGGCACCCGCCTCGACCTCGAGCGCAGGGCCGCCGACGTCGCCGCCAGGTTCGGCGGGTTCGACGCCGGCGAGGAGATCCCGTGCCCGCCGGACTGGGGCGGCTACCGAATCCTGCCGGAGGAGGTCGAGTTCTGGCAGGGCCGCGCGAACCGGCTGCACAACCGGGTTCGGCTCACCCATGTCGACCACGAATGGCGGATCGAGCGGTTGCAGCCCTAGTTCGGCGATGGGCCGCGGAGGGCGAGACGTCTCGGGGCCGGGTGAGCGCCGGACGCGTCAGATGTGGAAGTCGACGCGCCCGGTGTCGATGGTGTCCATGCCGCACACCGCCTGGGCGAAGATCGGCGCCCGGTACACGTGGTGCCGAACGCGCACTCCGTTGACCCAGATCGAGCAGCCCGCGTAGCCGCCCCACGACGTGATGCCGGCTCCGATCTGCTGGTCCTTGCGCTGCGAGGTGAAGCCGACCGTCCGCGACCACACCCGCGTCCTCCGGTTGTGGTCGTGCAGTTTCATCCCGGGCCTGACCGGGTTGGAGCCGGCGGCCATCCGGTTGTTTCCGTCGACCCAGAAATAGCTGTACGTGTCCTGCTGATCCGAGACGAACTGGATGGTGATCCGGTCACCCGCCGTGGGCTTGCGCGGGCCGGCCTGCGCGCCTCCCACAGCGAGAGAACTCAGTCCCAGGACGACGGCCAGCGCCGTCGCCGCAACCGTCAGCCACCGTCGAACACCCATCACGCAAGTCCCCCTGTCGAGCGCTGTGCCGGGCGGTCGCCACGGCGCAGGTCACCATAGCCGCAGCCGACGACCGCGCACGCGAACCCATCCACGGGCGAGTGACGGCCGTCACGGCCATAACATCGTGGGGATGGCCCGCTTCCTCGCCGACACGACGCCGCTGCGCAACCACTACTTCCGGCGGCTGTGGCTGGCGAACATCATCACCGTCATCGGCGCCCAGCTCACCATCGTGGCGGTGCCCGCGCAGATCTACGAGGTCACCGGCAGCTCCGCATACGTCGGTCTGACAGGCGTTTTCGGGCTGGTGCCGCTCGTCGTGTTCGGACTGTGGGGCGGAGCTCTCGCCGACGTCTTCGACCGTCGGACACTTCTCGTCGTCACCACGGTGGGCCTCATCGTCTGTAGCGCACTGTTCTGGGCACAGGCTGCCGCGGGTGGCGACAACGTGTGGATCATCCTGGTCCTCTTCGCGATTCAGCAGGCGTTCTTCGCGGTGAACCAGCCGACGCGAACCGCGGTGCTGCCGCGCCTGCTCGACGCCAAGGATCTCCCGGCGGCGTTGTCGCTCAACATGACCGTCATGCAGGCCGGAGCCATCGCGGGCCCCCTCGTCGGTGGTGCGCTCATCCCGGTCCTCGGGTACTCGTGGCTCTACTTCGCCGACACGCTCTTCCTGCTCCCGACCCTCATCGCGGTCATCGGGTTGCCGTCGCTGCGCCCCGAGTCCGATGCCGCGCCGAAGGTCGCGGGCCTCCGCTCGGTCATCGAGGGCCTGCGCTACCTGACCGGCCACAAGATTCTCATGGCGTCCTTCCTCGTCGACCTCATCGCCATGATCTTCGGCATGCCGCGCGCCCTGTTCCCGCAGATGGCGCACGAGAACTTCGGCGGCCCGGAGGGCGGCGGTATCGCCTTCGCGTTGCTGTTCACCGCGATCTCGGCCGGCGCGGTGGTCGGCGGCGTATTCTCCGGCTGGGTGTCCCGCGTCGAGCGGCAGGGCCTGGCGGTCGTCGTCTGCATCCTCATCTGGGGCGTCGCGATCACCGGAACCGGTGTCGCCGTTTCGTTCGCCGACGGCACCGCGATGCCGATGCTCGTCGTCGCGGTGGTGCTGCTGATGATCGGCGGCGCCGCCGACATGGCATCGGCGGCCTTCCGCCAGACCATCCTGCTCGCCGCCGCCAACGACGAGGTGCGCGGACGCCTCCAGGGCGTGTTCATCGTGGTCGTCGCTGGTGGCCCGCGCATCGCCGACGTCGCCCACGGCACCGCCGCCGCCTCGATCGGGGTGGCCGCCGCGACCGCGTACGGCGGCGTCGCCGTGGTGATCGCGACGATCGTCGCGGCGCTGGTGATCCCCACCTTCGTGCAGTACCGCGCAGGTCAGCGCACCTAGACACATTCCGCGTGCAGCCAGCGGATTCGACGATTCGGTGTCACCATGGGTGCCATGACCGCCGCCTCAACCGGCTTTCATGTGCCGATCATCGACATCTCGCCGTATGTGCGCAACGGCGATCCGGCCGACAAGGCGGTCGTGGCGGCCCAGGTCGACGACGCCGCGAGCTCGGTCGGGTTCATGCAGATCGTCGGGCACGAGATCCCGTCGGCGGTGATCGAGGAGTTCACCGCGGTGATGGACGAGTTCTTCGCCCTGCCCCTCGAGGTCAAGAAGGCGTACTGCAGGCCCCAGGAGATCAATCGCGGTTACGCGCCCCCGAAGTCGGAGTCGCTGTCCCTCTCGCCGGGAAGCGAGGCCGCCGACCGGTTGAACGATTTCTTCGAGGCGTTCGACGTCGGCGTCGAGGCCGGTGAATACCCCGAACTCGACCTTCCCGAGGAGCACTACGCCCGCAACACCTGGCCGGACATCGAGCACTTCCAGGCCGCGGTGTCGGCCTACTTCACCGAGGCCCGGCGCGTCGCGCACACCCTGACCCGCATCTTCGCCGACGCCCTCGATCTACCCGCCGACTTCTTCGAGGGCTTCACCGACCACTCCCTCGACGTCCTACGGATGAACAACTACGCGCTGCCGCCCGGCGCGGCCGAGCTCGGGGATGGGAACGACGGGGAGCTCACCGGGATGGGGGAGCACACCGACGACGGGATCGTCACCGTCCTGTGGGCCGACCAGGTCAAGGGCCTGCAGGTCCTCGACAAGGAAGGTCGGTGGCACGACGTCACGCCCGCCGACGGCGCGCTGCTGATCAACCTCGGCGACCTGATGGCGCGCTGGACCAACGAACGCTGGATGTCGACACTGCACCGGGTGAAACCGCCGGTCGTCAACGGCACCGTCGAACGTCGACGTTCCGCCGCCTACTTCCACGACGGCAACATCGATGCCCGGATCTCGACCCTGCCGTCGTGTGTCGGTGCGGGAAGCCGGTATTCACCGATCACCGTCGGTGAGCACATCGGCGCCAAGCTCGCCGGCGCACGAGCGGGACGGCCGAATCCGCACGGTCGACGGGAGGCCGATCGGGTCCGTCAGGTGATGCGCCGCGGGGGAATGGGCCAGCAGTGACGACGCCGGGATCGTCCCGGCGTCGTGATCACTTGTCCGAGGTGAGCATGCCCGGATACGTGGCACGACGCGCCGCGGTCACCGGACAGTAGTGCATCGGGTTGTCGCGCTCGCTCTCCGGCGGCAGATTGCGCTTCGGGGTGTGCACGATCGGCGCGTCGATCGGCACCTTCCCGTTCACGCGATCCCACGCATCGCGCGGGCGCGGGTGGCGCAGATAGCGTTTCGGCACCAACTTGTGCATGACGACGTTGATGACCTTGCCCAGCAGGCGGAACCGGCGCTCGTCCTTGTCGGTCCACTTCAGGCCGAGGATCTCGCGGATCGGCTCGTCGTAGAAGCCGGTGGTCAGCCACATGAACAGCTTCTGGTTCTGCGGCACCAGGTATCTGTCCCAGATCTTCTTCGGGATGAAGCGAAGGAACGGGGGCGGCGGCAGCTGGGTGATGTCGAGCACCGTCCGCACCGACACATGGTCGCGAAGGACGTTGCGGCACATGTAATCCCAGTACTCGAGGAAGTCCTCGTAGGTCTCCGGGACGGGCCGCATCGACACGCCGTACTGCGCGTACCAGGCCTTGGACTCCTCGAACAACTGGCGCTTCTGGTCCTCGGTGAGGAAGGGGCCGAAGCGCTCACAGAGGCGGACGTTGCCGTACCAGAACGTGGCGTGCGCCCAATAGAAGACGTCCGGATCCAAGGCGTGATACCGCGACCCGTCCTCCATGACGCCCTTGACGTTCCGGCGATAGTCGCGGACCTCGAGGCCGGTCCGGGCGCCGGGGATCACCGAGTCGAACACGACGCCGCTGATCGGATACAGCGACCGCATCAGTCGTTGCCACCGCTCGCCGAAGAAGTCGGAATGATCCCACACGGCCGCACCGAGCTTGGGGTGCATGTTCTGGATCGAACCCGCCCACAGGCCCTGGAACATGCCGGTCCAGGTGCCCCAGATCTGCCAGGTCAGGGAATCCGGACCGAGTGGTTCGTACTCGTGCGCGGCCTTGACGCCCGTGCCGCCGAGCTCGGACTCGTCCTCGGAGTACTCGGCCGGGGCCGCGCCGACGGGGCAGTCGCCGTGGCCGGCGTGGGCCGGGGTTCCGGCATGTGCGGGACAGGCGCCCTGGGTGTCGTCCAGTAGCTCGGTCATGAGACGAAACTCTAGGTTTCGTCTCATCGGTGTGTCAACCGTCACGCATCAGGACGGGTCCTCGTGGGTGACGGCCTTGAAGCCGCGGGCGCCGGCGCGATCGACGGCCGCTTTCACGAGCCCGAAGATCAATCCCTGCAGGGCGGCCGCGGCGAGCACCTCGACGTTGCTGCGCTGCAGGTCCTTGGGGTCGGGTGCGTCGGGGTCGTCGGAGATCCGCTTCCAGATCTGGCCGAACACGGCGCCGGCGGCGACACCTCCCAGCACGCTCGTGGCGAGGGACAGCGGCTTGTAGACGGTCTTGGACACGGCGCTCATACGGGATCTCCTGTCGAGGGGGTGGGCTTCAGCGGCGTCGCCGTGCGACGACGATCGCGGCGGTGCCGACGACCGCGGCCACCGCGACACCGAACAGCGCGGTGCGGTTCTCGGCGGCCTTCGTCTTCGCCGAGCGCGCGGTCTCCGACGCCGCTGCGTTCACGCGCGCGGGGACGTCGAGCTTCGCGGCCAGCGCGTCGACGGTCTCGGCGAGTTCCTCGCGCTGCTGCTCGATGGGTGGGGGTGTCGCGGCGTCGTCGCGGCCGGGTTGCGTCTCGTCGTTCATCTACAGGTGCTCCTTCACGGTCGCGACGTCGCGCTGGACGCTCTCGACGGTGTGCTCGGGTGCGGGTGGGGCCGCCGATTTCGCGCGTTGCGCGCCGATCGCCGCGGCCGCGCCGCCGATGACGAGCAGGGCCGCGCCGACGATCACCGCCGCGAGCCAGGCCGGAACCGCGTTCGCCAGGCCCAGCACTGCGGCCGCGACCAGCGTGCCGAGCCCGAACAGCACCAGCAGGGTACCTGCGCCGGAGATGCCGGCACCGACTCCGATCCGGGTGCCCTTGTCCTTCATCTCCGCCACCGCGTGCTGGAGTTCGGTCTTCACCAGCGTCGCGGTCTGATGCTGCAGACGTTCGACGAGCTGGACGGTCGACAGGTCGTTCACTGACGGTTCGGTCACGTCTCGTACCTCCACATCGGGGACACGAGCCGCGTTCCCGAGGGGTGAGGGTCCCAAACGTCACCGCTTCCGGAACCGGATCTCCGTTCCCGGAACCAGTTGCGCCGCCAGATCGACCGATCCCGCGGTCAGCACCGCCACCACCGGGTATCCGCCGGTGACCGGGTGGTCGGCGAGGAACAGCACCGGCCTTCCGCTCGGCGGGACCTGTACCGACCCGTGTGCCACGCCCTCCGAGCGCAGCTCGCCCGCGTCGGGTCGATGACTCAGCAGCGGGTGCGACGAACCCACGGGCCGGTCGGTGCGCACGCCGACACGGTTGCTGTCGGCGCCGACGACCCACGTTCCCGCACACAGGTCTTCGGGATTGACGAGGTGATCCACCCGTGGGCCTTCGTGGATCTCCAGTTCGACGACCCGCGGGTGCCGCGTGTTCGGCGGGGCGGACTGGGTGGGCGGCCAATCCGCGCTATCTGTTCCGACCGGCAGGGTGGTGTGCACCGTCAATGGTGCAGGTCCCAGCCCCGACAACGTGTCCGTCGACCGCGACCCCAGCACCGGCGCGACATCGAATCCGCCACGAACGGCCACGTAGTTCCGCAGTCCCCATCGTGGTGGGTCGACCGACAACTCGTCGCCAAAGTGCAGCACGACCGCCGCGTCGAGGCCGACCGGGGCGCCGTTGACGCGCACCACGGCGTCGGCGCCGGTCACCACTGTCAGCAGTTCACCGTCGGCGCGCACCCGCAGCCCACCCAGCGTGGTCTCGATCGTCGCCGCCGATTCGCGGTTCCCCACAAGACGATTCGCCAACCGCAGTGCACCGCGGTCGGCGCCACCCGAACCCGGTACGCCGAGATGCGCATACCCGGGGCGGCCGAGGTCCTGGATCGTCGCGAGCGGACCGGTCGCGAGAACGGTCACCGACGTCATCGGGTCGCCGACCCCGAGTCCGCCGTGTCGGCATCCGCCGACCCCGAGTCCGCCGTGTCGGCATCCGCCGACCCCGAGTCCGCCGTGTCGGCGTCCGTTGACCCGGTACCTGTCGTGCCGGCTTCCACGAAGCGCACCACCCGGCCCGCGGACAGCAGGGCAGGAGGCTGCGCGTCCTCGTTCCACAGCCGAACGTCGGTGCGTCCCAACAGCTGCCAGCCGCCGGGGCTCGCCTTCGGGTAGACGGCGCTGTATCCGGCCGCGATCGCGACCGCGCCGGCCGGGACCCGTGTGCGTGCCTCCGCGCGGCGCCCCACCCGCTCGAACGGATGCGGCGACGCGTCGTCGGCCACCAGATAGCCGAAACCCGGTGCGAAACCCATGAACTGGACCCGCCACCGCGTCCCGCGGTGCAGGTCGATCACCTCCCGTGGTGAGATGCCCAGCGTGGCAGCGACATCGGAGAGGTCCTCGCCGTCGTAGACCACCGGGATCACGATCTCGTCGGCCTCCGCGTCGAACCGTCGCCCGCCGGAGGCCCGGCGCCGCAGCGCCCGCCGTATGCCCAGCTCGTCGACGCCGCACCCCGGTCCGGCCTGCACCAGCAGTGTGTGGGCGCTCGGGACCAGGTCGGTGATGTCGGAGAGTTCGCCGCGGTCGACGGCATCGCGCAGGGCGGCCGTGGCATCGAGGACGGCGGCCGACGGGGACTCGTCGGCCGAGAAGTCGAGCACGACCGCGTCGGGTCCCGCCGGCAACTCGCGCATGAGAAGAATCTACCGCCGTGGGGCCGTGACCCCGGATCGGGACAGGCAGCGCCGGTCGGGTGGCAGACTGATGCCCATGAGAGAGATCGTCGTGTGCGGCGAGGCACTCGTCGACGTCGTGCAACAGAAGCAGACGCCGGAGGCCGTGATCGACGGAACGCTCGCTCCGTTACAGCCGGTACTCGGCGGTGGTCCGTTCAACGTGGCGATCACTTTGGGACGCTTGGGTAGTGCCGTCTCATTGTTGTCCGCGATCTCCACCGACACCTACGGTGACGCGATCATCCGCGCACTGCAGGCCGCGGGCGTCGGCACCGCGCTGCTCCAGCGTCGGTCCGAGCCCACCTCGCTGGCCCTCGCGACCATCGCCGACGACGGGTCGGCACGCTACAGCTTTTATGTGGAGGGAACCGCGGACCGGAACGTCGACGATCCGGGAACGCTCCCGCCGACCGTCCGCGCGGTGACCTTCGGGACCCTCTCGCTCGTGCTCGAACCCGGTGCGAGCGTCTACGAGGACCTGATGAGGCGCTGCCACGACGAGGAGCGCCTCGTCGTGCTGGACCCGAACATCCGCTCGGCCGTGATCGCCGACGCCGACGCCTACCGGGAGCGTTTCCGCAGGTGGATGCCGTTCGTGGATGTACTCAAGCTCTCCGACGAGGACGCCGCCTGGCTGGGTCGAGGGCCCGGTGGCAGCACGGTCGGGGACTGGCTGGCCGACGGGGTCGCCGCGGTGATCACGACCGCCGGTTCGGCCGGGATCACGGTGACCACCGCCGACGAGGAGGTCACGGTACCGGCGCGCGGTGTCGAGGTCGCCGATACGATCGGTGCCGGCGACAGCGTCCTGGGCGGCCTCGTGCACCAGCTCGATCGGCTGGGAGCGCTGTCACCGAGTTCGGTTCGCTCACTGAGGATTAACCAATGGCGTGAGGTTGCCGAATTCGCAGCTCAGGTGGCTGCGATCACGGTCTCGCGCCCCGGTGCCGACCCTCCTTGGGCGGGCGAGCTGAGAAACGACTAGTTTGTACCTGTGTGTCCTACCGGACACTGAAAAAACTCTGATCTGAATAAGGGGTTCGTGTGTCTGCTGAAACAGTCCCAGCCGACCAGGCGTCCGACACGGCCTCAGCGACCTTCACCTACCCCGGTGGAAAGCTGGAGCTCCCGATCCTGAAGGCCACCGAGGGGACAGACTCGGTCGCTCTCGGCAAGTTCCTTGCCGAGACCAACCTCACCACCTTCGACGGTGGGTTCATGAACACCGCGTCGACCAAGTCGGCCATCACCTACATCGATGGTGAGAAGGGCATCCTCCGTTACCGGGGCATCCCCATCGAGCAGCTGGCGGAGAAGTCGACCTTCATCGAGGTGAGCTACCTGCTCATCTACGGTGAGCTCCCGACCCCGGCTCAGCTCGAGGACTTCACCACCAAGATCCAGCGGCACACGCTGCTGCACGAGGATCTCAAGCGCTTCTTCGACGGCTTTCCCCGCAACGCGCACCCGATGCCGGTGCTGTCGAGCGCGGTCAACGCCCTGTCGGCCTACTACCAGGACTCGCTCGATCCCAAGGACGACGAGCAGGTCGAGCTGTCGACCATCCGCCTGCTGGCGAAGCTGCCGACCATCGCCGCCTACGCCTACAAGAAGTCGGCCGGCCAGCCGTTCCTGTACCCGGACAACTCGCTGAGCCTGGTCGAGAACTTCCTGCGCATGACCTTCGGCTTCCCGGCCGAGCCCTACGAGGTCAACCCGGACGTCGCCAAGGCCCTCGACATGCTGTTCATCCTGCATGCCGATCACGAGCAGAACTGCTCGACCTCGACCGTCCGCCTGGTCGGCTCGTCGCAGGCGAACCTGTTCACCTCGATCTCGGGCGGCATCAACGCCTTGTGGGGCCCGCTGCACGGCGGCGCCAACCAGGCGGTTCTCGAGATGCTCGACGCCATCAAGGCCGACGGCGGCGACACCAAGAAGTTCATGGAGCGCGTCAAGAACAAGGAAGACGGCGTCAAGCTCATGGGCTTCGGCCACCGCGTCTACAAGAACTACGATCCGCGCGCCGCGATCGTGAAGAAGACCGCGGACCAGGTCCTCGAGACCCTCGGTGTCCAGGACGACCTGCTCGACATCGCCAAGGGCCTCGAAGAGGTCGCCCTCAACGACGACTACTTCATCGAGCGCAAGCTGTACCCGAACGTGGACTTCTACACCGGTGTCATCTACCGTGCGATGGGCTTCCCGACGCGCATGTTCACCGTGCTGTTCGCGTTGGGCCGCCTTCCGGGCTGGATCGCGCACTGGCGTGAGATGCACGAGGACCCGACCACCAAGATCGGCCGTCCGCGTCAGCTCTACACCGGTTACACCGAGCGCGACTACGTGCCGATGAGCGAGCGAGCCTGACCGTTCGCCTGTGTTCTCGGCTCGACCCGCCCGGAACATCGACTGACCGCCGACTCAAAGGAGAGTCTTAGTGACCAGCACTGAAAAGCCAGAGGTCGAGTTCCAGGCGGGTCCGCCGCCTACCGAGCTGACCGTCACCGACCTGGTCGTGGGTGAGGGTGCCGAAGCCGTGCGCGGCGGCATCGTCGACGTCCATTACGTGGGTGTCGACTACGAGACCGGCGAGGAGTTCGACTCGTCGTGGGATCGCGGCCAGTCGGCCAACTTCCCGCTGGACCGGCTCATCCCGGGCTGGCAGGAGGGCATCCCTGGCATGAAGGTCGGCGGCCGCCGTCAGCTCACGGTCCCGCCGGAGCTGGCCTACGGCCCCGCAGGCGCCGGCCATCGCCTCTCGGGACGGACCCTCGTGTTCGTGATCGACCTGCTCGGAGTGGGCTGACGGCCACCTGCCTGGTGTGGCTCAGGCGCGACCTGCGCCTGAGCGACCTACCGGCGCTGCAAGCGGCCAGAGGGACCGACGATTCGTCGGTCCTTCTCTGCTTTGTGGTGGACCCGCGCCTGGAGCGGTCGGCCGGGGAGCGGCGGCTGGCGTTCCTGTTCGAGTCGCTGGCCGAGGTCGAGCAGAAGCTCGACGGTCGGCTGCTCGTCGTGCGGGGCCGCCCCGAGGAGGAGGTGCCGCGGCTGGCGCGGATCGTCGACGCCGAGGCCGTGCACATCTCGGAGGACTTCACCCCGTTCGGCCGACGCCGCGACGAGGCGGTCGCCGACGCGCTGGGCGACATCCCACTGGTGGCGACCGGATCGCCTTATCTGGTGTCGCCCGGCCGCGTCACCAAGGACAACGGCGAACCGTACAAGGTGTTCACGCCGTACCACCGCCGCTGGCGCGACCACGGCTGGCGCAGACCCGCCGATTCCACGCTCTCGGAATCGGCGGTCGTCGATCCGTCCGACCTGGGGAGAACGGGCCGCATCAGGGTTCCGAAGGCGCCGGTCGGGTTGTCGTTCCCCGCGGGGGAGGACGCCGCGCTCGCACGGTGGGCGGAGTTCGTCGACAACGGTCTCGCCGATTACGACGAGACGCGCAACGATCCCGCCGCCGACGCGACCAGCCGGATGTCGGCGTACCTGAAGTACGGCAACATCCACCCCCGCACGCTCGCCGCGGATCTCGGCAGGGGCAGGGGAGCTCAGGCGTACCTGCGTGAACTCGCCTTCCGCGACTTCTATGCGGATGTCCTCTACCACTGGCCGCACAGCTTGTGGCACAACTGGAATCGGCAGTTCGACGACATCGAACTCGACACCGACGACGCGGCGCGCACACGCTTCGAGGCATGGAAGGCCGGCCGGACCGGTTTCCCGCTGGTGGACGCCGGGATGCGGCAACTCGACGAAACCGGCTGGATGCACAACCGGGTGCGGATGGTCACCGCGTCGTTCCTGGTGAAGGACCTGCACCTGCCGTGGTGGTGGGGTGCGGAGTACTTCCTGGAGCAACTCGTCGACGGTGACATGGCCTCGAACAATCACGGCTGGCAGTGGGCCGCGGGCACGGGAACCGATGCGGCGCCGTACTTCCGGGTGTTCAATCCGGAGGCGCAGGCCGAGAAGTTCGACCCGAAGGGTGAATACGTCCGCCGCTGGGTCGGCGATGTCGAGGCCGACGACTACCCGGCCCCGATCGTCGACCACAAGGCCGAGCGAGAAGAGGCGTTGCGGAGATTCGGTCAGATCCGCGATTCGTAGAGGAAGCGCGCGCCATGCGCCCACCTCCTCTACGAATCCGTTGTCACCTGGCCAGCTTCACGACCTCGCCCCAGCCGATCCGCGACCCGGTCCGCAGGATCGACCGCTGGTAGATCCGCGCGGTCACCCACGTCGCCGCGGCGGTCGCGAGGCCCATCAGCACGAAAGTGATCACGATCTGCACGATGTTCGTGTCGCCGGTCGCGATGCGGATCGGCATGAGCGCGGCGCTGAACGGCGGAACCCAGCTGAGCGTCTCGATCAGCGTCGAATTCAGCGCCTGCACACCGAAGATGCCCGCGTAGAGGACCGCGAGAGACAGCACGGTCAGCGGCGCCGACGACGAACTGAGCTCCTCCTGCCGCGAGACGATCGCGCCCGTCGCCGCGTAGAGCGACGCGAAGAACAGGAAGCCGAGCACGAACCACGCCAGCGACGCCGCGAACATGCCGACGGCCGCGCCGGGCACGGTGAGGATTCCGGTCGCCATCCCCGCGATCATCGCGGTCGCGCCGAGCAGCACCACCTGCCCCAGCACGACGGCGCCGATGCCGAGGATCTTGCCCCACATCAGGTGGAGGGGCTTGATCGTCGCGAGCAGCAACTCGACGACGCGGGAGGTCTTCTCCTCGACGACACCCACGGCGACCATGGTGCCGCCCATGGTGATCGCGAGCATCAGCAGGACGAACCCGACCATCGCGATCACGACTCGCTGGCCCTCGTCCGGGCGAGCGGCGTCGAGCTGGGTCACCGTGACGTCGACCGGGGGCAGGGACGCGACGTCGATCCCGCGCTCGGCGAGCGCGCGGGACAACCCGTCCTGGGCCACCGCCGTGCGGATCGGCCCCTCGACGGCGGGGTCGACACCGTCCTTGCCGATGATCACGTAGGAGTCGGTCGCCTCGCCGGGCACCAGTGCTGCCGCGACATCGCCGTCGGCGACGCGCTGGCGCGCTTCGGCAACAGTGTCCACGGATTCGATGTCGATACGGGTCCCGGCCGAATCGGCCACGGAGACGATGGATTCCGCCACCGACTGCGGTTGCGCCAGGACGGCGACCCTTTCGGCGGAGTCGCCGCCGGTGACGATCTTGATGATGATCGCGCCGGCGATCAGCACGACCATCAGCAGCCCGGTGCTGATCAGGAACGACCTCGTCTTCACGCGGGTGGTGATCTCGCGTTCGGCGACGAGCCGGATTGCCTGTGATGCGCTCGCGGCGGGGACGGTCGGTGTGTGCAGGGCGGTCATGCCGACACCACCTCTCGGAACAGTTCGGTCAGGGATGGGGCAGATGTGGCGAACCGGTGGACGGGGCCGTGTTCGAGGGCGGCCGCGAGGATCTGCTGGTCGTCGGCAGCCTCCGGGTCGATGAGAAGACGTGTGCTCTCGCCGTATTCGACGCCGCGCACACCGGGCAGGTTGTCCGCCCAGGCGATGTCGGTGCGCGGTCCGGCGATCTCGAGGGTGACGCCGCTGCGGGTGCGCAGGTCGTCGACGGTGCCGAGCGCACGCATCTCGCCCCGGGCGATGATCCCCACCCGATCACAGATCCGCTGGACGAGGTCGAGCTGATGGGACGAGAAGATCACCGGGACGCCCTCGGCCGCCTTCTCTTTCAGCACGTCGCTCATCACGTCGACGGCGACCGGGTCGAGGCCGGAGAACGGCTCGTCGAGTACGAGGACCTCCGGATCGTGCACGAGTGCGGCGGCGAGCTGGACACGCTGCTGGTTGCCGAGGCTGAGGTCGGCGACGTCGTCGTCGAAGCGGGAACCCACGCCGAGTCGATCGGTCCAGCGCCGTGCCGATTCCTCGGCGCTCGCGGTGGCCATGCCGTGGAGACGCGCGAGGAACGTGAGTTGTTCTCCCACTCTCATCTTCGGATAGAGGCCGCGTTCCTCGGGCATGTACCCGATCCGGCGTCGGAGGTCGAGGTCGATGTGGCGGTCGCCCAACCGGACTTCGCCCGCGTCGGCGGCGAGCACGCCGAGGATGATGCGCATCGTCGTCGATTTGCCGGCGCCGTTGCTGCCGACGAAACCGAAGATCTCCCCGGGATTGACGTGAAAGGTCATGTCCCGCAATGCGACCAGGTCCCCATAGCGCTTGTGGAGACCGTCGACGATCAATGGTGCGTTCATGGTTCGCGCTCCTCTCGGACGGCGTCGGCGGTGGTCGGTGAATCGTCGAACTCGTAGTCCTCGGGGTCGGGGGCGGACATCCACCAGGCGACGAGCATCGTCGGAACGCAGGCCGCGGTGAGGACGAGTGAGATGAGCAGGATCGCCGATCCGTAGACCCAGTCTCCCGGGACCTCGTCCTGCGTGCTCATGGCGATGAGGACCGCATAGGGGACGAACATCGTGACGTAGAGGACGAAGAACCCGAACGACCGCGCCGAATTCCGTTGTGCCAACTGGATCTCGTCGAGCGCGGTGACCGGTGCATCGGCGACCGACCCGGTGACGATGCGTAACGCCCCGAGGGTGAGCAGGACGGCGACGAGACCCAGGCCGAACGGCAGGATGAACCAGTTCGATCCGACGAAGGCGAGAGTCGAGCCGGCGATCACGACCGCGAGCGAGCACAGCAGCGCGATCACCAGGCGCCGGAAGGAGCGCTGGTTGCGCCACGACGTCAGCCGATGGGCGTGCCTGGCGTTGAATGCCTGGTGCCGACGACCCCGCCAATCCTCGTAGCGACGCCAGATCTGTGGTTTCGCTTCCTCCGGGAACGCCGAGTTCGGGTCGTTCATCGTTCACCTCCGTCGTCACTGGTGTCTGCGCCGGTGATTGATGCGTCGTCACCGGATACCCGTCGGTCGCGCCGATACAACTCCGCCGACATCGCGCCGAACGGCGTCCGGCTGAACACGGCCTCGACCGGCAGGTCGAAGACGTCGCAGATCCGGAACGCGAGGTCGAGGCTGGGGTAGTTGTCGCCCCGCTCGAGGGCGCCGACGGTCTGCACGTTGATGCCGACGAGTTTCGCGAGGTCGGCCCGTGACATCCCCCGTTCGGCGCGCAGGACGCCGATGCGGTTGTAGATGGGGAGCTTTTCCCCACGCCGTATTGGACTCACCTCACCCAGTGTTGGGAAAACACAACACTTTGTCAAAACACGGCTACGGGCCTGGTGTCACGAGATGTCGCCCGCGACACCAATCCGGCGCTGTGACCTCGGCTGATCTCGGTCACACGGATCGATGATGTCGGGCGCCTGCGCTTCGGTCGCTACCGAACCCCGAGCAGCTCCGCCGCCACCCGGGCGGCCTCGCGTCCGGCACGGTTGGCGCCGATCGTCGACGCAGAGGGGCCGTACCCCAGCAGCTGGACCCGCGGGTCCGCGTCGACGACGGTCGCAAGGCGTCCGGTCATGACGATCCCGCCGCCGGGGCCGCGCAGTCGCAGGGGAGCGAGGTGGTCGAGCGCGGAACGGAACCCGGTGTTCCAGAAGATCACGTCCACGTCGAGGCGTTCGGGGCCCTCGCCGTCGACGGTGCAGTCCCAGCACACGCCGGTCTCGGTGATGCGGGTGAACATCGGACGCCACTTCAGGATGCCGTCCCGCTGGGCGGCCGCGATCGTGGGCGTGAGCGCGAGCCCGGTCACCGACACCACCGATGTCGGGGGCAGGCCGGCGCGCACACGGCGTTCGACGCGGGCGACGGCCTCGCGCCCCTGCTCCGGCGTGAACGGCTCCGGGTTGAAGACCGGCTCGCGCCGCGAACACCAGAACGTCTCGACGCCCGGCGCCTGCCGTGCGATCTCGATGAGCAGCTGAATGGCCGAGATACCGGCGCCGACGACGAGGACACGCTTCCCGGCGAACTCGGCGGGCGTCTTGTAGTCGTGGGTGTGCAGTTGCCGGCCGCGGAAGTCTGCGGCCCCGGGGATGTGCGGGATGAACGGGCGGTCCCAGGTGCCGGTGGCATTGATGATGACATTCGCGGTGACGCTGCGGCCGTCGGCGAGCTCGGCGCGGAACCCGTCGCCGTCGCGGCGGACCGCGCGCACATGCACCGGTCGGTGCACGTTGAGTCCGAACTTCTCCTCGTAACGCCCGAAGTACTCGGGGACGGCGGTCGCGGCGGGGAGGTGGTCGCAGTTGAGCCCGAGCGCGTCGATGATTCCCCATCCCGGCAGGTCGTGCACCCGGTTCGCGGTGGCCAGGGTCAGCGTCGGCCACCGGAACTGCCACGCCCCGCCGGGCCCGGGCGCATGGTCGAGGACCTGGTAGCGCTCACCGAGATCGAAGCGGTGCAGGAAATACGCCGCCGACAGCGCGGCCTGTCCGCCACCGATGACCAGGACGTCCGAGTGGTCTTCGACCGCGGGTGGGGACGGGGTGGCGCCGGGTGCCGGAGAAGCGGTGTTCTGCACGTCACCACCCTGTCATGTCTGCCGGGGATCGGTGGATCGGTAGGCTTTGCCACCATGATTCACTCCACCACCGACGGCGCCGTCGTCACCATCGAGCTGGACCGGGTCGAGAAGCGCAACGCCCTCGACGAGGAGATGCTGACGGGCCTGGCCGACGCCTTCGAGACGGCGGTCGCCGACGGGGCACGCGCCATCGTGGTAACCGGACGCGGCACGGTGTTCAGCGCCGGCGCCGACCTGTCCGGTCCGGTCTACGACCCCGGCTTCCTCGAGAAGCTCGTCGGGACGCTGGAGCGGATCGAGCGCACGCCGGTGCCGGTCATCGCCGCACTGAACGGCGCGGCCATCGGCGGCGGGGTCCAGCTCGCCATGGCCGCCGACCTGCGCGTGATGGCGCCGGACGCGATCGCCGCCATCCCCGCCGCGAAAATCGGTGTGGCCGTGGACGAATGGACCATCCGCCGACTGGTGTCGCTGGTCGGCGCGGGGCAGGCCCGCGGCATGCTCATCGGTTGCGAACCGCTGAATGCAGACCGCGCCCACGCCCTGGGCTTCGCCAACCGCATCGGCGATCTCGCCGACGCCCAGCACTGGGCCGCGACCATCTCCGAACTCGCGCCGCTCACGTTGCAGCATTACAAGCTCGTCCTCAACGGCGACGGTGCCCGCGACCCCGCCCCCGCGGACCGTGTCGCCGCCATGCGCCGCGCCTGGGAGAGCGACGACATGGCCGAGGGCCGGGCAGCGCGCCAGGAGAAGCGTGCGCCCCGGTTCCTCGGGCACTGAGTTTCGGAAAACGCCGAGTTCCGGAAAAACGCCGAGTTCCGGACAGACGTCGGGTCCCGGAAACGCTGAGTTGCGGGAAGGGCTGGGGTCCGGGAAGGCCGGGTCCCGAAAGCACTGGGTCCCGGGGTCGCTGAGCAGCGGGTCCGGCCTCCCGCGTGCACACTGGAGTGCATGCGCGACATCTTGCCGGACCTCGTCGGACTCCTGGGCGGGGCCGGCGCGCGCCCGGTGGTGTTGTGCCGGGTCGTCGCGACCTCCGGCTCCGCGCCGCGCGGGGTCGGGGCGGCGATGCTCGTGACCTCCGACGGCGCGGTGATGGGCTCGGTGTCGGGCGGCTGCGTCGAGGGCGCGCTCGTACACACCGCGCGGCAGGTCCTCGACGACGGTGTCGCGGTCGTCGAGACGTTCGGGATCGACGATCCGGGCGATCCGGTGCCGGGCCTGACGTGTGGTGGTCGGATCGCTGTCCTCGTCGAACGGGTCGAACCCGTCGAGGAACGTCTCGCGCAGCTGCGTCGTCTCGGAGACGCCCTCCGCGCCGACGAGCCGGTCGCGCTCGCGACGACCCTCACGGAGCGGCCCGACTGGTACCTCGCCACCTCGGTCGCGCATCCGCCATGGCGTCGCCTCGACCGCGACGTCGCCGACCTGCTCGCCGTCGGACGAAGCGGCATCATCGGCGTCGACGACTGCGAGACAACCGATCCGGCGGCCACCGCCGAGGACCGTCCCCGCACCTTCGTGCAGACCTTCGCACCCGCCGCACGTCTGGTCCTGGTGGGCGCCAACGACTTCGTACGCTCCCTGAGCTCCCTCGGTGCCACCCTCGGCCTGCGGGTCACCGTCGTCGACGCCCGGCCGGTGTTCGCGACCCGCGAGCGGTTCCCCGACGCCGACGAGGTGATCGTCGACTGGCCGGATCGCTATCTGGCCGAACAGATCCGGGACGGGCGCATCGGCCCGACGACGGCGCTCTGCGTGTTGACCCACGACGCCAAGTTCGACGTCCCGACCCTGCGAACCGCCTTGCGGTCCGGCACTTTCGGGTTCATCGGCGCACTGGGTTCGCGGCGGACGGTCGCCGACCGCAACCGCCGTCTACGCGAGGAGGGCGTCGACGAGCGGCAACTCGCTCGGCTGCGGTCGCCGCTCGGTCTCGACCTGGGCGCGCATTCGCCGGCGGAGGTCGCGGTGTCGATCGCGGCGCAGATCGTCGCGGAGCGCCATCGCGCGAGCGCGATGCCGCTGCACGCGACCGATGGTCCGATCCATCAGCGACGGAATCCATAGCTGCACGTCGCGCTCAGCGCGACATCGAGCTGCACGTCGCGCTCAGCGCGACATCGAGCTGTGATTCCGCGCGCCTCAGTCGCCCAGTACTCGCCGCAGGTACTCGTTCGCGAACACTCGCGCAGGATCGAAACGGTCACGTACCGCGCGGAACTCGTCGAAGCGCGGGTACACGCTGCGCAGGTAGTCGGCGTCGCGGGTGTGCATCTTTCCCCAGTGCGGGCGTCCGCCGACCGCGGTCATGATCGCCTCGACGTCGGCGAAGTAGGCATCTGAGTCGGCCGGGTCGTCGCGGTGATAGCGGTGGACGGCGATGTACCCGCTGGTGCGGCCCGACGCCGTGGACAGCATGAGATCGTCGGCGGCCGCGGCGCGCACCTCGATCGGGAAGCTGACGTGGTACCGGCGCCGGTCCAGCATGGCCCGGATCTCGCGCAGGGTGTCGGGGATGTCCTCGAGCGGGATCGCGTACTCCATCTCGCGGAACCGCACATCCCGGTTCGAGACGAACACCTTCGTCGACTCGTCGGTCATCTCCCGCGGCGAGAGGCAGCGGCCGGCGACGGAATTGATCGTCGGAACCAGACCGGGTGCGCGTCTGCCGATCTCGCACAGCAGCCGGAACACCTTGTTGCTCAGTAGTTCGTCGTCGACGTAGCGGCGGATCCTCGACGGACCGGTGACCTCCGCGTCCGCGGGCAGCCGGGTGTTGGTCTTCGTCAGCGCGCAATCGGTGTGCGGGAACAGGTAGAACTCGTGGTGATCGGCCTCGGCGACCTGCTCGAGGAATCCGGCGATCGCCTCCGACGCCGACGCAGGGCCCTCGACGGCGTGCAGCTTGAAGTCGTCGACGCATTCGACGGTGATCTCGACGACGACGCCGAGCGCGCCGAGACCCAGTGCCGCGGCGGGGAAGTCGGGATCACCGGGTTCGACGTTGACGACCTCGCCCGCGCCGTTCACCAGCCTCACCCCGGCGATCTGGGTGGCGATGCCGCCGAAGGCCAGACCGGTGCCGTGGGTTCCGGTGGACGTCGCGCCCGCGATGGTCTGCCGGTCGACGTCACCGAGGTTGGCCATCGCCAGCCCGTGCGGCTTCAGCAGGCCCGGGATCTCGTACAGATGCGTGCCGGCCCGCAGCGTGACGCGCTTGCCGTCTACGCCGACGAGTCCACGCAGATTCGACAGCTCGAGCTGCACGTCGTCGGCGACGGCGATGGGGGAGAAGCTGTGTCCGGCGCCGACGGTCTTGACCGTGCCGCCACGCTCGACGGTCTCACGGACGATGTGCGCGACCTCGTCGGCACTCGACGGGGACAGCGTCCGGCTCGGCGTGGAGCTCGCGGTACCGCCCCAGTTCCGCCACCGGTCCGCCGGATCCGCCGTCGTCGCGCTCACAGGCCCGCTCACAGGAAGCACTTCTCCTCACCCCGGTATGTCGGAACGACCTCGGTCACGACCGCGCGCCCGGTGTCGTCGCGATCGATCACGGCGACCTGCCGCGCCCGCTCGCAGACCTCACCGGACTTGGTGTGCCGGAACCATACTCGATCGCCGACCGCGATGCCGGACGCGGCGGCGCCGCGCAGCGGGGTCTGCACCTCGCCGGCGGCCTCGGTGCCGATGTAGCCCAGACCGCTGGGCCACACCGGCTTCGGCAGCCGGTCCTCGGCCGGCGGACCCGAGGCGATCCATCCGCCGCCGGCGCAGGTGACGATGTCGCGCGCGGGGCGTCGCACCACGTCGAGCCCGAATGCCAGCGCCGGCGCGGGCCGAAAGTGCGCGTAACCGTCGAACAGGTGGCCGCCGAAGAGGCCGCTGCCCGCCGCGATGTCGGTCACCGACCGGTCGCGGGCGGTCT
The DNA here is from genome assembly GCF_039939235.1 of Gordonia aurantiaca. Classification (NCBI taxonomy): domain Bacteria; kingdom Bacillati; phylum Actinomycetota; class Actinomycetes; order Mycobacteriales; family Gordoniaceae; genus Gordonia; species Gordonia aurantiaca. The sequence continues at coordinate 937,572 of NZ_JBDUUF010000001.1, forward strand.
CCTCCAGCGACCCGGTGCCGCCGCCGTCGACGAACTCGAGGTCGGCGAGTTGCCGCAGCTCATCGATGATCTTCCCGCGCCGGCGACGCAACTCGGCCATCGACCGCCGCTGCATCAGCGAGACGACGGCGTTCATCGCCGCCTTGCCCGGCACGCCGTTTGCGACCCCGGCCACCTGTGCCTCGTACGACATGACGCCGACCAGTTCGAAACCGTCACGCGCGACGACCGTCCGGGCGAGCTCGAGGACGTCGCGCCGCGAGTGCACCGGCGACCGGCGTACCCCGATGTGGACACGACCGCCGAGTAGTCGATAGGACGCATCGAGGTCGATCGCGACGCGGACGGGGCGCCGGGATGCGGGTGGGGCGACGACATCGACGATATCGAGTTGATCCGAGGAATCCACCAGGAGCGTCACCCGCGACGTGGCGACCTCGTCGGACACGAACGCGCGCAACGCGTCCCGCCGCACCGTCGGATATCCGATCAGGATGTCGGGGATGTCGGTGGTGGTCGCCAACCAGTGCGCTTCGGCCAGGTCGTAGGCCAGCACACCGTGGAAGCCCGGGCGAGTCGCGAGATCGGCGATGACCGACCGCACGCGCAGCGACTTGCTCGCGATCCGGATCGGGACCCCGGAGGCCCGGCGCAGCAGGTCGGCGGCATTGTGTTCGAGCGCCGCGCGGTCGAGCGCGAGCACCGGGGCGTCGAGCCCGGCCTCGCGTACCGCCTGATCGATCGTCGCCCAGTACCCCTCGGGGTCGCGTACCCACAGGCCATCGCCGCGTGGATCGGCGGACGGGGCGTGGGTTCGACGGTCAGTCGAACGTGACATAGGTGGCCAGCTGATCGGCGACGGCCTCGATCAGCGAGTTGATCACCGACTCGTCCCCGGTGCTGAGATGGACCAGCGTGATGGAGTTGGTGGCGGCGATGACGAACGGTCCGAGCTCCTCCACCGGCCGGGTCCAGGAGACGGGGGCGCTGTCGGACACAGCTTTCAGTCCGGTCGCGGCGATCCGGTACAGGTGCTCGTACATGGATCGGCCCACGTCCTGCAGCTCCGGGTGGTTGTGCGCGTAGATCCCGAGCGCGATCGCGGCCTGCATCCGGCCCGGATCGGCCTTGAGCAGGTCGTAGAACGCGTGGAACTGTCGCTCCATGTTCTTCTTGATCAGGTCGAGCGTGGGGGTGGTGCCGTAGTCGGCGGCGGGGAGCACCGCGTGGAGCATGCGTTCGATGTCGACGGGAACCGCCTGTTCCATCACGGCGCACAACAGGGCAGTACGGCTTTCGAACGCGTAGTGGAAACTCGCGAGCGGCATCCCGGCGTGAGCGCAGATGCGGCGGGTGGTGGCACCCTCAACACCGTGATCGGCGATCACGCGGTACGCCGACTCGATGAGCGCACTACGACGCTGTTCGACGGACATCCGAGGCACGGGGGTCTACCTTTTCGGACGACATGCGCCGGCGCATGTGCGATGGACGGTTTCGCCGCAGCTTATCAGCGACATCAGGGGCATCTGCCCGGTTCACGCCCGAAAAGCCGGGCACCGTTCACCCGGCTCGTCATCGGGCCTGCGGGTCGATCTCACAACGGGCGTCCGAGGATGTGAGGGGACGGCGCCGATCGACGCCGCGCTTGCCGACCTTTGCCGAACGAACCCACTAGTGTGTGATCGTGACCTCGAACGCCGGACGAACCACCACGGACGCGACCTCGCGGGTACTCGGGAGGGTGACGTCGGCGGGCGCGATGATGGCCGACCTGGTCGTCGAGCGTCTCGCCGCGGGCGGCGTGACCCCCGCGCGTGCGGTCGGCGCGAGCAGAGAAGAGATCGCCCCACACATCCGGCGCTCGCCGTATCAGCGCGACGGGGTCTTCGACAATCCCGAACCGCAGAGTTCCGTGGACCCGGACCTCGCGGTTCTCTCCGACATGGCCCGACGCCCCGGCCGCCCGCGACGCCCTGTAATGGTCACGACGCCGCAGTTCGGCGCCCCGGCGCCGCTGTCGGTCACCTGGCTCGGTCACGCCACCGCGGTCATCGACATCGACGGCGCCCGCATCATCACCGACCCGGTCCTGAGCCGCCGGTGCTCCCCGAGCCAACTCGTCGGCCCGGCGCGCATGCATCCGGCGCCGATCGCCGCGCGCCGGTTGCCGCCCATCGACGTGGTACTCATCAGCCATGACCACTACGACCACCTCGACATGGACACCGTCATCACCCTGGCGGCCACCCAGCCCGACGCGGTGTTCGTGACGACGATCGGCGTCGGCGCACACCTCATCGCGTGGGGCATCCCCGAAGACCGCATCCGCCAGGCCGACTGGTGGGAGGACCTCGTCGTCAGCACGCCCGTCGGCGATCTCCGCCTCACCTGCGGACCGGCCCGGCACTTCTCCGGGCGATGGCTGGCGCGCAACCTCACCCAGTGGGGCAGCTGGGCCGTCGAAGGGCGTACCCACAAGGTCTTCTTCTCCGGCGACACCGGCCACACCGAACGTTTCGAGGACCTCGGCGCGAAGCTCGGCCCGTTCGACCTGACCCTCGTCGCCGTCGGCGCCTACGACGAGATGTGGCCCGACATCCACATCAACCCGGAGGAGGCGCTGTCGGTGCACCGGATGGTGTCGCCCGGCGCCGGGGCCGACTCGGTGATGATCCCGATCCACTGGGGGACGTTCAACCTCGCCCGCCACCCGTGGGGTGAGCCCGTCGCGCGGCTGCTGGCCTCCAGGCGCCACGGGGACCCGACTGTGCTGGTTCCGCAGCCCGGTGGTTCGATCGACCTCGAACACCGCACCGGAACCGGTGTGGCGCATCCGAGTTGGTGGGAGGTTTCGGCGTGAGCACCACGGCGGAGACGGTCGATCCCGGGCTGTCCGCGCAGGAGGTCGCCCAACGGGTCGCCGAGGGCAAGGTCAACACCCTGCCCGCGAAGTCGGGCCGCACCGTCGCCGACATCGTCCGCGCCAACGTCTTCACGCGCATCAACGCGATCCTGGGCATCCTGTTCGCGATCGTCGCGTTCACCGGGTCGTTCATCAACGGCCTGTTCGGCCTGCTCATCATCGCGAACTCGGGCATCGGCATCATCCAGGAGGTGCGCGCCAAGCGCACCCTCGACAAGCTCGCCATCGTCGGCCAGACCCGCCCGCGGGTGCGCCGCGAGGGCAAGGTCACCGAGATCGCGCCCGACGAGGTCGTGCTCGACGACATCATCGAGATCGGCGCCGGCGACCAGATCGTCGTCGACGGCGAGATCATCGAGGCCACCGCCCTCGACGTCGACGAGTCGCTGCTCACCGGTGAGGCCGACCCCATCGACAAGGATCCCGGCGACCCGGTGTTGTCCGGCAGCTTCGTCGTCGCCGGTGGCGGCGCCTACCGCGCCACCAAGGTCGGCGCCGACGCCTACGCCGCCCAGCTGGCCGCCGAGGCGTCGAAGTTCACCCTGGTCTCCTCCGAACTGCGCTCGGGCATCGACCAGATCCTCAAGGTCATCACGTGGCTGCTCATCCCGGCCGGCATCCTGACCATCGTCAACCAGCTGTTCATCAGCGAGAACGGCCTCAAGCAGGCCCTGCTCGGCATGGTCGCCGCACTCGTCCCGATGGTCCCCGAGGGCCTGGTGCTGATGACCTCGATCGCCTTCGCAGTCGGTGTGGTCCGCCTCGGCGCGCGGCAGTGCCTGGTCAACGAGCTCCCGGCGATCGAGGGCCTCGCCCGGGTCGACGTCGTGTGCGCCGACAAGACCGGCACGCTCACCGAGAACGGCATGCGCCTGTCCGAACTCCGCCTCGTCGGCGACGTGCCGGAGGAGACCGCCGCGCAGGTGCTCGCCGCGCTGGCCGCGCACGATCCGCGCCCGAACGCCAGCATGCTCGCGATCGCCGAGGCATACCCGTCGCCGCCGTCGTGGTCGGTGTCGGCGATCAAGCCGTTCACCTCGGCCACCAAGTGGAGCGGCATGTCGTTCACCGACGACGCCGGCAGCGATGCGGGCAACTGGATCGTCGGCGCCCCAGACGTGCTGCTCGACCCCGCCGGCGACACCGCGCAGCTCGCCTCCGACATCGGTGCCACCGGCCTGCGCGTGCTGCTGCTCGCCCGCACCGACGTCCCCGTCGACACCGAACCCGACCCCGGGGCGGTGGCACCGGGCGCGGTCGCCCCGGTCGCCCTGGTCGTCCTCGAACAGCGGGTGCGTCCCGACGCCCGCGACACCCTCGAGTTCTTCGAGCACCAGAACGTCGCGGTCAAGGTGATCTCCGGCGACAACGCCCGCTCGGTCGGCGCGGTCGCCGAATCCCTGGGACTCGGATCCGTCGACACGTCCGTCGACGCCCGCGAACTGCCCAGCGACACCGACGAACTCGCCGAGGTCGTGGAACACGGCGTCACCTTCGGCCGGGTGCGTCCGGACCAGAAGCGCGCCATGGTCAAGGCGTTGCAGTCGCGCGAGCACACGGTGGCGATGACCGGCGACGGCGTGAACGACGTTCTCGCGCTCAAGGATTCCGACATCGGGGTGGCCATGGGCTCGGGGAGCTCGGCGGCTCGCTCGGTGGCGCAGATCGTGTTGCTGGACAACAAGTTCGCCACCCTCCCGTATGTGGTCGGGGAGGGGCGCCGCGTCATCGGCAACATCGAACGCGTCTCCAACCTGTTCCTCACCAAGACCGTGTACGCGGTGCTGCTGGCGCTGTTCGTCGGTGTCGGCGGTGTGCTGGGCAAGCTGCTCGGCACCGAGCCGCTGAGCTACCCGTTCCAGCCGATCCACGTGACGATCTCGGCGTGGTTCACCATCGGCATCCCGGCGTTCATCCTGTCGCTGGCGCCCAACAACGAACGCGCCCGCCGCGGCTTCGTGCGGCGCGTGCTGCTGACCGCCGTGCCCAACGGCATCATCGTCGGCCTGTGCACCTTCGTCACCTACGTCATCGTCAACCCGGGCGGCCCCGGCGTGGAGGTCGGCGGTGACAGCGTCAACCTGTCGCCGGAGCAGACCCAGGCGGCCACCGCGTCGTTGATGACGCTGATCGCGGTCGCGGTCTACGTGCTCGCCGTCGTCGCCCGCCCCTACACCTGGTGGAAGGTGCTGCTCCTGGCCGTCTCCGCCGGCGCCTACGTGCTGATCTTCGCGTGGCCGTTCACCCAGGACCTGTTCGAACTCGACTCGTCCAACTGGGCCATGAACTCGGTGGCGCTGGTCTCGGCGGCGATCGGCATCGTGCTGGTGGAGGTGGTCTCGAGACTCGCCCCGCGCTGGATCGCCGCGCACGATCCGCACCATGTGCACCCGGCCGATGCCGAGTCGGCCACCGCGCCGACGGCTGCCTGAAACCGCATCTCACACGGCTAGACTCTCCGCGGGTGGCCGGAAGAAGTCCGGCCCGTCGACTCAGGAGACGTCATGGATCTCAAGGGACTCGTCAACAAGGCGCGCGACACGCTGCGCAGCAACCCGGATCTGATCGAGAAGGGCGGCGACGCCATCGACAAGGCCACCGGCAACAAGTACGCCCAGCATGTCGACAAGGCGCAGGACGCCGTTCGCAAGGCCGTCGGTGCCGAAGACAAGAAGGCCGAAGACCACAAGGCCCAAGCCGAGCAGCCGGAAGAGAAGAAGGACCAATAGCCGGTTGTCACCTACCGGCGCGCGGATGGCGCCGGTAGGACGACACCGTCGGGTGGCCGTCGACGAAGAAGCGCCACTGCCGGTCGGCGGCGAGTCGGACCCCCACGCGCGGTCCGGCGACCACCCTCAGGGCGTCCGGTCCGCGGCGCGTGGCGTCGAGCCGGACCGGGGCGGCGGGATCGGTCAGGTCGGTGTCGAGATCGGCCATCGTGATCCCCAGCGCGCGGCACAGGTTTCCGGGCCCACTGGCCAGACGGGCATCCGGCACCGGTGTCGACCGCGCCGCTCCGCGACGCTCCCGCGCGAGTTCCACACCATCGACGATCTCCCCGGCCCGCAGCAGGATCGCCGCTGCGGGGCCGATACCCTGCACGACGACGTTGGCGCAGTGATGGCCGTGAATCCGGTAGACGTACAGCCGTCCCGGCGGTCCGTACATGATCTCCGACCGCGCGGTCCGCGTGTAGGCGTGCGACGCCGGGTCGTCTGGACCGGCGTAGGCCTCGACCTCGGTGAGCATGATGGTCACCCCGTGACCCGTCAGGTGGGCGCCGAGCAGATCGCGGGCCTGGTCCGTGACCGCAGTGGAACGCGTCACCGGTTCCGTGGCGCCGGTCACGGGGACACTAGGCTCTTGGTCCATGGCGAAGACGAGTGACTCCATCGAGGTTGATCTGTCACCGGAAGATACCTGGGCCGCGGCGAGCGACCTGTCCCGGTATTCGGAATGGCTGGTGATCCACGAGGTGTGGCGCAGCCCGATCCCGGCGCCCGAGGATCTGCGCAAGGGCGTCGAGATCTCATCGATCGTCAAGGTCAAAGGCACCCGCGTGCGGTTCGACTGGGTCATCGAGAAGTTCGAACCCGTGTCGCACGTCCGTCTCAAGGGCAACGGAAAGGGCGGGGTGAAGGCGAAGCTCGACCTGGGCATCTCTCCCACGTCGCGGGGATCGGAAGTAACCTTCACTGTTGATCTGGGTGGACTGCCACTCATCGGGCCGGTGGGCAAGACCGCGGTGCTGGCCGTTTCGGGGGATCTGCGTAAATCGCTGGAGCGGTTTCGAGAGGTCTTTGCATGACGCTGCGCGTCATCGAGGTCTGCGGCTGACGCCTGCGTCGGCGGGGCCTCCCGGATGACGCGTGGCACGGCGGTGTGAGCACACCGCCGCACGAGGGGAACGAGAGTATCTATGGGGCGTCACAGCTCAGACGGCGATCGCGCCGGCAACGAGTGGAACCGGTCGGAGAAGAACCCGGCCCGCGACACCGGCGGATTCGGTGCTGCACCTGGCGGGCCCGGCCGCCGAGCCGCACGAGGCGACACCGGAGGCTTTAGGGCTCCGGGTGACAGTGGCGGGTTCCGTGCGCCGTCGGAAGACAGCGGTCGGCAGCCCACGGCCGGCGACACCGGTCCCCGGCCTCGTGCGGGTGACGCCGTCCGCCGTCCGGTTGAGGGTGACCCCGGACCGTCCGGCACCTCGTCGAACCGCCCCGCCGGAAGCGACTCGGGCGGCTTCCGTGCCGCGGGCGACTCGGGCGGTTTCCGTGCCGCGGGCGACTCGGGCGGCTTCCGTGCCGCCCCGAACGCCGGCGACGACGACTTCGGCTTCGATCACCGCGAGCCGCCCAGCGGCCGCAGCGGCGCGTGGCTGTGGGGGATCGCGGCGCTGGTCCTGGTCGCCGCGCTCGTCGCGGGCCTCGTGATCTGGCAGACGAGTTCGTCGGGTTGCGGTGACCGCGTGAAGGTGGCCGTCGCGTCCGACGCCGCGATGACCAACCCGCTACGCGAGGTCGCCCGACAGGCGTCGGCGGACTCCTGCTACGACTTCGACGTCCAGACCGCGGCAGGCGCCGACATGCCGGGGCTGATGACGCAGGGTGCGGCCGCCCCGGACCTGTGGGTCGCCGACTCCCAGGTTCAGGCTCGGCGCGTCACCACGCAGGTTCGCCGTGAACTCGACCTGGTCTCGCCGTCGATCGCGTCGACCCCGGCGGTCGTCGCCGGCACCGACGTCCCCGAGTTGCAGACCTGGGTCGACGTCATGAAGCTGCCCAACCTGCGAACCGGCAGCCCCGTCGACACCAGCACCGGCGACGCCCCGATCATCGGCGCGCTCGCCGCCGTCGACGCCGGTGAACTCTCCGAGGAGGAGTTCACCGAGGCGATGACGGTTCTGGCGATCCAGCAGAACAACGCGCGTCTCGCCAACGACAGCGAGGGCGCCCGGCTCAACCTCGCCAATCAGGAGGGCGTGCCGGTGGTCACCACCGAGCAGCAGTACGAGCTGTTCGTTCGCACTCACCCCGGCTCGCAGCTGAAGTCGGCCGTCCCGGCGTCGGGCACCGTGACGCTCGACTACCCGCTCGTGAACACCGCGTCCGCGGCGAAGCAGGAGGCCGCCGCCGAGGCAGGTGCGGCGCTGGCCGCCGCCCTCGACAGCGACGCGGGACGGAAGGCGTTGGCCGACGCGGGCTACCGCGATCCGGAGGGTAACGGCGTCGGTGAGCCGGTGAAGCGGCTCGAGTTGCGCGACCCCGCCTCGGTGGACAAGGCGCTGCGTCAGTGGCAGGTTCTCGGCGTGCCGATCCGCACCCTCGTCGTGCAGGACACCTCCGGATCGATGGAGGCCGCCGCGGGTGGCTCGACCCGAGCGGAACTGCTCATCGAGGCGTCGAAGACCGGTCTCAAGTTGTTCCCGAACAACACGATGGTCGGCGGCTGGGCGTTCTCCGTCGACAAGGGCGGCAACGGCCAGGACTGGGTGGAGATGGAGCCCATCAAGCGACTCGACGCCCCGTCGGGTCGCGGGACGCACCGTGACGCGTTGGTCAAGGCCGTCGAGACGGGCCTGTCCGATCTCGGCGGCGGCACCGGCCTGTACGACACGACGCTGGCGGCGTTCAAGCAGGTCCAGGAGACCTACGATCCGAACTACTCCAACAGCGTCATCGTGATGACCGACGGTCAGAACGAGGACCCGGACAGCATCAGCCTGCAGGAGTTGCTGGCCGAGTTGAAGCGACTCGAGGACCCGGCCCGTCCGGTCCTGGTCCTCACCATCGGCATCTCCGACGACGCGGACACCGACGCGCTCAAGCAGATCGCCGATGCGACCGGCGGCACCACCTACGTCGCGAAGACGCCTGCCGACATTCGCAACGTCTTCGTCGACGCCATCCAGGCACGCGTGGCGGCCGCGGGACGCTGACGCGCGGGCCGCGCCCGGCTCACGCTTGCGCAGGTCGTCGGGGACAATGGGCCGATGATCCGTGAAAAGAGCATCGATCCCGATCTGTCGGCATCTGAATCGTCGGTGTCTGAACCGTCCGTATCTGAACAATCGGGGGCGGCCCGGTCCGGACGCTCGGCCCTGCTGACCCGCACCGGCGGTGTGGTCGCGGCGATGGCGGCCGTCGGTCTGGTCGCCGGAGCGTGTTCGTCGGACGATTCCGACCCCGGTTCGACGACCGCCACCACGGACACGGCGGCGGCCTCACATCCGGCCGGACACGACCCGTCCCACGACGTCCACTACAAGGACGGTGTGTACACCGCGGAGGGCGGATACATCTCGCCCGGCGGGCCGCAGAAGGTCGGGGTCACCGTCACCCTGTCCAACAACATCATCAAGGCGGTGTCGGTCGACACCAGTCTGACCAAGGGTCCGTCGCTGGAATACCAGGGCAAGTTCGCCGGCGGCATCGCCGATGTCGTGGTGGGCAAGAACATCGACGAGATCGACGTGCACAAGGTGTCCGGCTCGTCGCTGACCTCCGGTGGGTTCAACGAGGCGATCGAGAAGATCAAGAAGGAAGCGGCCGGCTGAGCGCGGGCTCGACTCTCCCGTGGTGAAAACCCCTGGCACGTTTCACGACTGGGTATTCGAGGCGATCGGCACCCGGTGGACGATCACGACTCCGGCACCACTGCCCGACACCGCCGTCGCGTCGGTCGGCGCGGAGATCGAACGAATCGACCTGGCATGGTCCAGGTTTCGCGACGACTCGATGGTCGCCGCGATGGCGCGTACCGCCGGCCGGTATCCGATCGAGCCGTGCGATCGGCCGCTGCTCGACTGGTACCGACGGCTGTACGAGCTGACCGGCGGCGCCGTCACACCACTCGTCGGCGGAACCCTCGCAGCCGCCGGATACGACGCCGACTACACGTTGCGACCCGCGTCGTCGATCCCCGCGGCGCCGGCCTGGGACGACGTGATCGTCGGACACCACGAAGCACTCGACCTGCGTGAACCCGTGCTCGTCGACGTCGGCGCGGCCGGAAAGGGGTTCGCCGTCGACCGGGTCGCGGAGATCGTCGCCGGCTTCGTCGACGACTACATCGTCGATGCGGGCGGCGACATGGTCGTCTCCCCGCGGGAGACACCGGTGCGTGTCGCGTTGGAGCATCCGCTGGACCCCGTCAGGGCGATCGGGGTGGTCGCGCTCGACGGCGGCGCGATCTGTGCGTCGGCGTCGAACCGGCGGACATGGGCCGACTGGCACCACATCGTCGACCCGCGCACCGCGTCACCGGCGTGGGAGGTGCTGGCCACCTGGGTGATCGCGCCGACCGCGATGGAGGCCGACGGGCTGGCCACCGCGCTGTTCTTCGCCCCCGCGGCACACCTCCGTGGCCACTTCGACCATCACGCCGACGGATTCCACCACGTCACCATCCGACGCAACGGGAGTGTCGAGCACACGGCGGTCCCGGGATTGGAGCTGTTCCTGTGAAGACCGGTCTCGTGCGGGTTCTCGCGCCGATCGATGCGGCACGGCGGCAGCTGACGCCGTATCGGGCGGTGTTGTGCGGACTCGTCCTGCTGGCGGGGAGCGCGTTCATCGTGTCCGCAACCGACGGCGACTTCGGTTACGGGCCTGACGATCTCGCGGTATGGCTGGCGGTCGCGGTGGTCGCCGGGTTCGTCTCCACCTACGTGATCGCCGCACTGTTGCGGGTGCCGCCGAACTCCGATTCATGGCTCATCACCGCGCTGATCCTGTTCTTCGTGCTGCCCGGAGGTTCGGAGGACACCGCGATCGCGACGGTCGCGATCGGTGCGGCCATCGCGTCGGCGTCGAAGTACGTTCTCGCATGGCGTCGTCGGCTGATCGTGAACCCGGCGGTCGCCGGCGCGGTCGGGTGCTATGCGCTCGCGTACGCCGGGGTCGACGGAATCAGCTTCCCGTTCTGGTGGGTCGCGGCCGAACCGATGCTGATCCCGATGGTCGTCGTCGGGGTGCTCGTGGTGACCCTGATCCGGGACTGGCAGCTGGTCATCGCCTTCATCGCCGCGTCCCTGGTGACCATCGGAGTCGTCGAACTCGCACGCGGCGGACAGGATCTCGCGACATGGTTCGTGTCGAGCCCGTTGCTGTTCGTCGCCGCGGTCATGCTGCCCGAACCGCTCACGTCGCCCGCGACCCGGTCGCACCGCCTGATCTACGCGGCACTCGTCGGGGTGCTCATGCACTGCCAGTACACGGTGGAGGTGACCGAGTCGTACACGCTGGCCTTCGTTCCGGAGGTCGCGTTGTTGGTCGGTTGCCTCTACGCATTCGTGGTGCGCCTGGCCACCCGCACCGCGCGACGCGTGCGTTTGGATGTGACCAGCGAACCGCTCGCCGAGCGAACCCACGCGCTGCGCGGTGAACCCGCCGGGGGCGCACCGGTGTTCCGGGCGGGGCAGTGGTCGAGCGTGAGCGTGCCTCGGTGGTCGGCCCCGGTGTGGGTCGGTTCGCGGCGGGTGTTCTCCTTCGTGTCCGCGCCGAAGGAGTCTCCCGTCGAGTTCGGGTTCACCGTGTCCGGTGTGCCGTCGGCATTCAAGGCCGCGCTCATCGAGGGTCGCGTGCGGCGGGCCTGGGTCGACGAGATCGGTGGCGATTTCGTGTTGCCGCGCGGGTTCCCGGGCAAGGGCAGGGTGGTGCTGCTCGCGTCGGGCATCGGGATCACGCCGTTCGTGTCGATGGTGCGGTCACTCGACGCGCCGACCTCTCCGGGTTGACGCTGGTCCATGTCTTGCGTGCCACGGAGCGAACCGTCTACGACGACGAACTCGAGGCGGCGCGAGCGCGGTCGGCGCGGGTGGTGACCGTTGTCGAACCAGGCCTTGCCGACGGCATCGACGATCCCGTCCGCCTCGCCGAGCTGATCGCCCCCGACGGCGAGGGCGCGCATTACCACGTGTCGGGGCCGCCGGCGTTCGTCGAACGGACCTCGGCGACGATCCGTGCGCTCGACCCTGCGACGAGGTTGCGGCCGTGGCGGATTCACGCAGACACCTTCACCGGGTACTGAGGGCGCCATGACCTACGAAACCCGCTGCGAGGTCATGACCCTCGTCGTCTCCCCGAAGCACGCCTACTTCGGCCGCCCCAAGGACGGGCCCGCCGACGACGTGGAGACGTCGACCCCCGACACGGTGGAGATCGTGGCTGACAAGGGGATCCGCGGCGACCGCTTCTTCGGGGTCAAGGCCCACACGGAGGCCGCCGTGACCTTCCTGGCGCTCGAGGCCTGGGCTGCCGCAGCAGGCGACGCCGACCCTGTGCCGGCCCGGCGCAATGTCGTCGTGTGCGGCGTCGAACTCGATCCGTTGCGCGGTAGGGAGTTCGAACTCGACACCGGCGCCGGCCCGATCCGTTTTCGCGGTGGACGCCCCGCCCACCCATGCGCGTGGATGGACACCGTCGCCGGGGAAGGCGTGCGCAAGGCGCTCATCGGGCGCGGCGGTCTGCGGGCACAGCCGCTCACCTCCGGCACGCTGAGCATCGGGCCTGCGGTTTTCGTCACCGACGTCGAGCTCGACCCGGCCCGGGCCGCGGACCAGATACACCGGGCGCAACCGAGGTAGGGACTCGGCACTCGTCCCTGTGGCTCGCCGTGATCTGGTTGCTGTTCGTCCCGGTTTCCGGACACAACCGCAACGTGATCGTCCCGTACACGGTTTCGTGCACCGTGGGTCGAGACCTGCTGTGGTCGGTCGATCAGGACGCCGTCGTCGAACCGCGGGTGCGCCCACGCCCGCCGGAACCCGTGTCGAGGATGTTTACGGGCGGAGGTGCGTAGCCGTGTCCGCAGGCCGGCGACCGGGTCGGCCGGTGTATGTTCACCGGCACACGCCGGCAGGCAGATCGTGAGAGCCCAACTACCCTGCACGCCATACGTTCTGACAAACCCTTTACGTCTTTGAGCATGTCGACCGCGGCGCGTTTGGCGGTTGGGCTCAGAATCTTCACTTGGCGATCTCCCGCAGCGCGTCTTTCTCCAACTCGACAGGCGTCAACCGACCCGAGGCGGGCTTGGTCTGGGCACCGCCGCAGCTGGCCCGGTCGGTGGTGGAGGCCGTCATCGGAACCCACGCCGACCGGCACACGGGCACCACCGCCACCGTTCTTCCCGCCGGTAGCGTGCTGTTCTGGCGCGACGCTCATTTCCGTTGAGGGGGGAACGTGTCGGAGGGATCGGCCACACCGGCCGGCGACGAGCACCCCGGGCCCCACCCCGACCACGCACCATCACCGACGGCCACGTACCGCGCCCACGGAACCGGCCGGAAGACGAGCACGCCCGCCGGCGAACCGAGCGTGCCCGGAACATACGGGCACGCCGACACCGCGAAATCGGGTACGGTCCCGCGCCCTTCTGACGTCAGCCCGCGAGCGCCCGCAGGAAGAAGCCCAGGTTCGCCGGACGCTCCGCCAGGCGTCGGACGAAGTAGCCGTACCACTCGGTGCCATATGGGATGTACACCCGGACCCGTACGCCGGAATCCACCAGCCGACGCTGCTCGTCGGTCCGGATGCCGTAGAGCATCTGGTGTTCCCAACTGTCAGGGGTGCGATCGAACTCCGCGGCCAGGATCGCCGCCGCCTCGATCATCGTCGGATCGTGGGTGGCGACCATCGGATGGCCGTTTCCCTTCATCAGGATCCGCAGGCAGCGGAGATACGCCTCATCGACCTGCCGGCGGTCCTGATGGGCGACAGATGCCGGTTCGGCGTAGGCGCCCTTGCACAAGCGGATTCGCGCACCGGACGCCGCGAACTCGGTGCAGTCGTCTTCGGTGCGTCGCAGGTATGCCTGCAATACCGTCCCGACCTCGGGGAAGTCGCGTCGCAACGACCGCACGATGGCGAGCCGCTCGTCGACGGTGGTGTGGTCCTCGGCGTCGATGGTCACGAGCGCGCCTACCCGACGCGCTGCGACGGCGATCGTCCGCGCGTTCTCCTCGGCGATCTTCGCCCCGTGCTCGGGGAGTCGCTGTCCGAGCGCGGTGAGCTTCAGCGACACCTCCAATGAACCCGGCGGCCGTTCACCCAGCGACGGCATCGCGTCCAGCAGGGACACATACGCGGCGACGGCGGCGTCGGCCTGCGACTCGTCGGTGGTGTCCTCTCCGAGATGGTCGACCGAGACCGCGAGTCCGTCGTCGAGTTCCCGGCGCACCGCGGCCAGTACGTCGTCGAGCGTCTCGCCGGGCACGAACCGCCGGACCACCTTCTCGGTGACCGCCCAACGTTGCGACGCCTCTTTCATCCGGTTGCTGCGTGCGGCCGCCAGGATGCCCGGCCGCAGCAGCGTGTCGAAGGCACCCACCTCAGATCCCCGTGAAGTCGGTGCTCATGTGCGGATACCGCCAGTTGGTCGGCGGGGTGAACGTCTCCTTGATCGTGCGGGTCGACGTCCAGCGCAGCAGATTCTGCATGGACCCTGCCTTGTCGTTCGTGCCCGACGCCCGCGCGCCCCCGAACGGTTGCTGACCGACGACGGCCCCGGTCGGCTTGTCATTGATGTAGAAGTTGCCCGCCGCGTTGCGCAACCGGTCGGAGGCGACGGCGATCGCCGCGACGTCGGTCGCGAAGATCGCCCCGGTGAGCGCATACTTCGCGGTCGAATCGACAAGTCCCAGAACGGTGTCGAAGTCCTTGTCGTCGTAGACGTACACCGACAGGATCGGCCCGAAGTACTCGGTGGAGAACGCCTCGTCGGTGGGATCGTCGGCCAGCAGCACGGTGGGCTGCACGAAGTAGCCGACCGAGTCGTCGACCTGTCCGCCGACCGCGACGGTGATCCGTGGCGACGACTTCGCCCGACGCAGCGCGGCGATCTGCTTGTCGAAGGCCTTCCGGTCGATGAGCGCCCCGCCGAAGTTCGACAGGTCGCGAACGTCGCCGTAGGTGATCTCGGCCGTCTCGCCGAGGAAGTCGTCGCCCATCTTCTCCCACATCGACCGTGCGATGTAGGCGCGCGATGCGGCCGAACACTTCTGGCCTTGATACTCGAAGGCGCCGCGGATCAGGGCCGTCCGCAGGGCGAGGGGGTCGGCGGACGGGTGGGCGACGATGAAGTCCTTGCCGCCGGTCTCGCCGACGAGCCGCGGATAGTTGCGGTAGCGCTCGATGTTCGCGCCGACCTGCTGCCACAGGAACTTGAATGTCGCGGTGGACCCGGTGAAGTGGATGCCGGCCAGGTTTTCATCGGCCAGAACCACATCCGAGACGTCCTTGCCGTCGCCGTGGACCAGGTTGATCACCCCGGGAGGAAGGCCGGCGGCCTCGAGTAACGCCATCGTGTACTGAGCCGAATATGCTTGTGTCGGAGCGGGCTTCCACACCACCGTGTTTCCCATGAGCATCGGCGCGGTCGGCAGGTTCGCGGCGATGGCGGTGAAGTTGAACGGTGTGACCGCGTAGACGAAGCCGTCCAGCGGCCGGTACTCCAGGCGGTTCCAGACGCCGGGCGAGGACACCGGTTGCTCGGCGAGGATCTCCCGGGCGAAGTGGACGTTGAACCGCCAGAAGTCGGCGAGCTCGCACGGAGCGTCGATCTCGGCCTGCTGCACCGACTTCGACTGACCGAGCATGGTCGCTGCGGCGATCCGCTCGCGCCACGGGCCACAGAGGAGTTCGGCGGCACGCAGGATCACGGCGGCACGGTCGTCGAAGCTGGTGTGTGCCCAGTCGTCCCTGGCGGCCATCGCGGCGTCGACGGCTGCCCGGGCGTCGTCGTGCGTGGCGTTGGTGATGAAGCCGAGCACCTCACGGTGGGCATGCGGTTGCACGACGTCGATGTGCTCGCCGTGCCCGAGACGCAGGTGCCCGCCGATGATGTGTGGCAGTTCGCGCCTGCCCCTCTCGGACTGGGCGGTGAGTTCGTTGACGAGGCGTATGCGTTCCGGAGAACCGGGTGCGTAGCTGTGGACCGGCTCGTTGGCCGGGCGCGGGGGAGAGGTGATGGCGTCCATACCGCAAGGTTGATCCGGGCATCGGCGCCTCGGTATGGACGATTGGCAAAGCAAACCGCCGTATTCTTGTCTGTATGGACAAATCGTCGGGTGTGGCGCTCGGACGGCTCGTCCTGGCGCTCGACCGGACCATCGCGACGCTGGTCACCGCGCCGCGGGGCCTCGACGTCCCGGTGCGCTCGCTCGCCATGATCGACGTCGACGATGTCCGCTACGGCCTCGGCCACGCCGCCCGCTCGGCCGACGTCTACCTGCTGGTGGGCCTGTCCGACGAGATGGGCATCGAGCTGCTCAACGGACTCGGCGTCCACCGGCCGGTCGCAGTCCTCGGCAAGACGACGTCGACGCTGCTCGCGGACGTCGCCGAACGGCTCGGTGTCGCCGTCGTCGCGATCGACCCGCATGCCCGCTGGGAACGCATCTACAACCTCGTCGACCATGTTCTCGAGGCCACGCGTGCGGACGTCGGCAGCGGCGAGTCCATGGAGACCGGCACCACCGGCGATCTGTTCGAGCTCGCGGCCGAGGTCGCCCACCGCACCAACGGCCTCGTCAGCATCGAGGACGAACGCTCCCACGTGCTCGCCTACAGCTCCACCGGCGACGAGGCCGACGAACTCCGACGACTCTCGATCCTCGGTCGCGAGGGCCCGCCCGACATGCTCGCGTGGCTGCGCCGATGGGGCGTGATGGATGCGCTGCGTACCTCGACGAAGGTGGTGCCGGTCTCCGAGCGGGCTGACCTCGGTCTGCGTCCCCGTCGCGCGATCGCCATCCGGGCCCCGGGAAGTGGGGAGTTCCTCGGCGTCGTGTGGCTGCAGCAGGGGACCCGCCCGCTCGCCCCCGACACCGACGAGGTGCTCGTCGGCGCCGCGGCGGTCGCCGCCCGCGTGATCGCCCGACGCCGCACCGCGGGGACCGGCCATGACGAACTCGTCCGCCGTCTGCTGGGGGCACGAGGTGAGGGCATCGACGTCGAAGACCTTGCGACGCAACTACATCTGACACCGGCCGAACAGGTGGCGGTCGTCGGATTCGCGACGCGCGGCGACTCCGAGAATCCGTCGGCGCCGCTGGCCGTCAACCGCAGCCGCATCTCCGCACTCACATTGCACGCCAGCGCATTCAGTCCGCTGTCGGTGACGTCGACGATCGGCGACCGCGCCTATGCCGTGCTGCCCGGCGTCGCCGGCGACGCAGCGGTCGACTGGGCGCGGGTGTCGGTCGACGCGACGGACCGGCAGTTCGGTGTGCGCATCCGGGCGGTGGTCGCCGGGCCGGGAGCGCTCGCCTCGGTGCCGCAGCTGCGCGCACAGATCGATCGCGTCCTCGATGCGGCCACCCTCGAAGGCGAACTCATCGACGACGTCACCACGATCGGCGACTCCCGCACCGGTGTGCTGCTGGGTGAGATCGTCGCACTGCTGTCCGACAACCCAGACCTGGTCGATCCACGGGTGAACGAGCTCGCCGACCTCGATGCGCGCACCGGTAGCGAGTTCACCGTCTCGCTCCGCGCCTACCTCGACCGGTTCGGTGACGTGCGTGCCGCTGCGAAAGACCTTCACGTGCACCCGAACACGCTGCGTTACCGTATCCGTCGCATCGAAACCCTCACCGGCATGGACCTCGACGATCCGGCGACCCGGCTCGTCGTGGCGTTGTCTTTGCGGGTGCGGTAGCCCGCGCTGAAGACCGCCCCCGATTCCAGGGGCGGCCTTCAGACGCGGCAGTGGGAGACGCAGATCTACAGAATCGTCAGCATCTCGTTGTACGTCGGCAACGGCCACAGGTCGTCGGCGACGATGCCCTCGAGCGTGTCGGCGACCTCGCGTACGGTGGCCATCGCCGGGATGAGCACGTCGCGCGCGTACTTCGACTCCTCGTACGTGCTCTCGCCGGGCATCTCGGCGATGCCCTCGTCCAGGGTGGCGATCGCGGTCTGGAACTCGGCGATGAGCGCGGTGAGTTCCTCGAGCAGCGGCGTCGGGGCCTCGATCCCGGCCATCTTGAGTGACGCCGCGGTGCCGGCGAGTTCACCCTGGTACCGGATCGCGGCGGGCATGATGAGCGTCCTGGCGATCTCCGAGGTCTCCTTCGCCTCGACGAGCAGCGTCAGCGCGTAGTACTCGAGGATGACGTCCTCGCGCGCCTCGAGTTCCCGCTTCGACAGCACGCCGTACTTCTCGAAGATCTCCACGACCTCCGGCGCGGTGTACTCGACGACGGCGTCGACGGTGGTGCGCAGGTTCTTCAGGCCACGGGCGGCGGCCTCCTCCTGCCATTCGTCGGAGTAGCCGTTGCCGTTGAAGATCACCGCGCCGTGATCGACGACGATCTCCTGCAACACCTTCTGTACGGCGTCGTTCAGGCCGATTCCCTGGTCGAGCAGCGATTCGAGTTCGGTGGAGATGAAGTCGAGCGAGTCGGCCAGGATGGTGTTGATCGCGACCATCGGATCGGAGATCGACTGGTTGGAGCCGGGTGCACGGTACTCGAATCGGTTGCCGGTGAACGCGAACGGGCTGGTGCGGTTGCGGTCACCCGGGTCGGCCTTCAACGGCGGTAGGGTGTCGACGCCGAGCTCGAGGACGCCGGCGGTCTTCGATCCGGTCGCGCCGCCCTTGGCGATCTGCTCGAACACGTCCATCAGCTGATCGCCGAGGAAGATCGAGATGATCGCGGGCGGGGCCTCGTTGGCACCCAGACGGTGATCGTTCGACGCCGACGCAACCGCGGCGCGCAGCAGGCCGCCGTAGTCGTGGACGGCACGGATGATGGCGCCGCAGAAGGTCAGGAACTGCATGTTCTCGTGCGGCGTGTCACCGGGATTCAGCAGATTGCCCTGGTTGGAGTTGCCGAGCGAGAAGTTCACGTGCTTGCCCGACCCGTTCACACCCGAGAACGGCTTCTCGTGCAGCAGGCACTTCATGCCGTACCGTTCGGCGACGTTCTTCATCGTCGTCATCATCAGTTGCTGGTGATCGTGCGCGAGCACCGAACGCTCGAAGACCGGGGCGATCTCGAACTGGCCGGGAGCGACCTCGTTGTGGCGGGTCTTGGCCGGGATGCCCTGCTTGAACAGCTCGCGGTCGAGTTCGATCATGAACGACAGCACGCGATCCGGGATGGCGCCGAAATAGTGGTCGTCGAACTCCTGGCCCTTCGACGGCGGGGCGCCGAACAGTGTGCGGTTCGCGGTCATCAGATCCGGGCGGGCGTAGAAGAAGTGCTCGTCGATCAGGAAGTACTCCTGCTCGGCGCCGGCGTACGACACGACGGTGTCGACGTTCTCGTGACCGAACAGCTTGAGCAGGCGCATGGCCTGCTTGCTCATCGCCTGCTGGCTGCGCAGCAGCGGCGTCTTCTTGTCGAGGGCCTCGCCGGTCCAGGAGATGAAGATGGTGGGGATGCACAGCGTGTTGCCGTTGGGGTTCTCCAGGATGTAGGCGGGACTCGTGACGTCCCAGCCGGTGTAACCGCGGGCCTCGAAGGTGCCGCGCAGGCCGCCGTTGGGGAAGCTCGACGCATCGGGCTCGCCCTGCAAGAGGGTCTTGCCCGCGAACTCGGCCATCGACGTACCGGTCGAGTCGGGTTCGAGGAACGAGTCGTGCTTCTCGGCGGTGAGCCCGGTGAGCGGATAGAAGACGTGCGCGTAGTGGGTGGCGCCCTTCTCGATCGCCCAGTCCTTCATCGCGACAGCGACGTAGTCGGCGAGCGTCGGGTCGAGCGGGCAGCCGGTGTCGATGGTCGCCGAGACCGCCTTGAAGACATGCCCGGGGAGCCGCTTCCTCATCTCGGACAGACCGAAGACATTGCGGCCGAACGTATCTGCCAGAGGCTCGGTGAAGCCGGGGGCCGACACCTCATAAGACGTCACGGCCTCGATGGCCTGACGGCGGGACATGCTGCCACTCATGGTTACTCCTGGTGATTCTCGTCGACCTCCGGTGCAGGCTGGCGCGACGACGACGCTGGATGCCGCGGTTGCGAGCGTCTCGACGCTATGAGCTGGGTGTATGCGCCCCATTGCCCCTGTGTGACGTGGAGGAAAACTACGGTCTCGCGCGCTATGCGGGGCCGGCTCCCGGCCGCGTCCCGGAGCCCCTGGCCGAGCCCGAGTCCGGTCGGCCGCGCACGATCGCGTCTCGAACCGGTGAGTGGGTGTATGGCAACCACAGCGCTTGCACCGGGGCCAGTGGCGGATCGTCGAACGAGACGACGCGAACCGACCCACCGTGCAGGTCACCCGGAGGGTCGGTGACGAACGCGCAGGCTTCGGGGAATCGCGCAACTGCCGTGGCAGGCGGTGTGCCCTGGACCGGATTCACGATCAGAGTTGGTTCGAAACCTCCACGGCGGCAGAAGGATACGAGAAAGTCTGTGTAGAAGGACCGTCGCTCGGGTGCCCACACGACAATGGGCGTATCGATGAGGTCGAGGACCGAGATGGAATTGCGGTGCGCTAGGGGATGGTCGGCGACGACCGCGATTCTCAACTCGTGGTAGGCGAACACGGCCGAGACGAGATTCGCCGACGACTCGACGCCGCGACGGAGCGCGACGTCGATCTCGTTGGCGAACAACAGGTCACGGAGCTGACCAGGGAAGACCTGCCGCACTGTGATCGGCTGATGCGGCATCAGATCGATCGCGGGCGTGATGAGACGGTAGACCTCGTCGCCGGAGATGGCGGGCGAGTGCCCCACGACGAAGGGCGTGCTTTCGCCTTTCGCCGTCTCACGCACCCGGGTGAGCAGCGCGTGATTGCCCGCGAGTAGTGACTTGGCGCCGGAAAAGAGCGCGTTGCCGGCATCGGTCAGGTGGAGTTTGCGGCGGCGCCGGTCGAAGAGCGGAACGCCGACGTCGCGCTCGAGCTGGCGTATCGACGCGGACAAGGCCTGTTGTGTGAGGAACAGTCGAGCCGCGGCCGCGGACAAGGTGTCCGATTCGACCGCCACCACGAACTGATGGAGACGGCGGGTGTCGAGGAGTTCGGTCTCAGGAAGGGGCATGCATGTCCTCATACAAGTTGTGTTTGTGATAGCACCATAAAACATCGATTGATCTTTGTGTTTTGCCCGCAAAGACTGGGTGCATGACCACACAGGAGAAATCAGCAGGGATCACCCGGTTCGACGGGAAGGGTGCGCTCGTGGCCGGCGGCGCGAAGAACCTGGGGAGGCTGGTTGCGCTCGATCTCGCGCGCCGGGGAGCCGATGTGCTGATCCATTACAACAGTGACGCGACGAAGGCTGCTGCCGACGACACCGTCGCCGAGATCCGGGCCATGGGTGGGCAGGCCGCCGCCCACCAGGCAGATCTCACGACTGCATCTGCGGTCACCGATCTCTTCGACGCCGCAACCGCTGCGTTCGGTCGTCTCGACATCGCGGTCAACACCGTGGGCAAGGTCCTCCGCAAGCCGATCCTCGAGACGACCGAGGCGGACTACGACCTGATGTTCGACGTCAATGCGAAGGCCGCGTACTTCTTCATCAAGGAGGCAGGCGCGCATCTCGAGCGGGGTGGCAAGGTGATCACCATCGTGACGAGCCTGCTCGCCGCGTACACGGACGGTTACTCCACCTACGCGGGTGGCAAGAGTCCGGTCGAACACTTCAACCGCGCGGCGTCGAAGGAATTCGCCGACCGCGGAATATCGGTCAATGCGATCGGCCCCGGTCCGATGGACACGCCGTTCTTCTATCCACAGGAAACCCCCGAGCGTGTCGAGTTCCACAAGTCGCAGGCCATGGGCGGACAGTTGACCAAGATCGAGGACATCGCACCGATCGTCACGTTCCTGTGCACCGAGGGTTGGTGGATCACAGGTCAGACCCTGTTCGCCAACGGCGGCTACACCACACGCTGATTCCATTGCGACGCAAGGAGATGAAGATGGTCGATGTTCCTACACCTGTGCAGCGACTGCTCGATGCCGTCAACAGCGGTGACACGGATGCCTTTCTGGATGCGTTCGCCGTCAACGGTCGTGTTGACGACTGGGGCCGAGTGTTCCGTGGTCGTGACGAGATCCGGCGCTGGAGCGATGCGGAGCTGATCGGTAAGCGCGCGACGCTTGCGCCGCTCGGCGCGGTCGGTGATTCCGAATCGGTCACCCTGACCGCGACCGTGGGCGGCGACGGCTTCAACGGTCCCTCCACATTCACCTTCGCCATCGAGGGCGATCTGGTGACGGGCATGACCATCCGCGAATGAGTCCGCGTCCTACCGCAACAAGGCCTCCTCGTTGCGGTAGGACGCGCGGATTCACCGATGTCTCAGTCCGCGGACGGTCCGGCGGGCCGTACCGACCGCATCGCGATCCCCACGCCGATCACGGCGAGTCCGGCAAACCCGAAACACAGCAACCGGGTCGACGACACCGGATCGGAGCCGAGACTGACGAGCAGGCCGGCGGCCGCCGAGCCGACGGTGTTGGCGACCATCTGCACCGAGTTGACCCCGGCCGATGCGCGCGCGGCCTCGTCCTGGTCATTGGTGATGCCCATCGCGGACGTCGCGACGTGCGGGAAGGCCATGCCGATGCCCATGCCGGCGAGGAGCAGCAAGGCGTACCAGCCGAAGACCGCGACCGGGCCGTCGAGCGGCTGCACCAGGCCGTATCCGGCGAGTCCGGCCGCCAGGAACGCCGGTCCGGCGATGCGTGCCGCAGCCGCCGCACGACCGTGCGCCCAGGTGCTGCTGGCGATCTGCGCGATGGTCCACCCGGACGAGAGCGCCGCGGGCAGGAGTCCCGCGGTGAATGGCGTGAGTCCGCCGACCTGCTGGCCGAACAGCGGGAGGAACGCCTCGGTGGTGGACCCGATCGCCAACACCGCGATGGACAGGTAGATCCACTTGAGCGGATTCCCCGCGGTGTAGGTGAGGCGGGGGAGGAGCCCCGTGCCGCCGCGGCGGTCGACGGCGACGAAACCCGCCAGCGCGAGGATCGCCACCACGCCCAGCGAGACGATGGCCGTTGTCGAACCCGACACCGACGCCACCGACACCGCTGCCGCGACCACGGTCACCGCCGTGAGCGACGCCCACGGCAGCGGATGCCGGTCGCCGGACCCGCGACCCCGGGGCAGTGCCCGGGCCGCCAGGACGGCGATCGCCGCGGTGAGCGCACTGAGGAACCAGAACGACCCGCGCCACAGGCCCAGTTCGGCGAACAGGCCGCCGAGCGGCGGGCCCACCAGGTTGCCGACACCCCACATCGCCGAGATCACCGCGATCGCGCGCCCCCAGATCCGTTGCGGCAGCGCGATCTGCACGACCGCGAACGCCAGTCCGGTGAGCAGGCCACCGCCGAGGCCCTGCACCAGGCGGCCGACCAGGAGGACCGGCATCGTCGGGGAGAGCGCGCAGATCACCGATCCGGCGGTGAACGCGCTGAAGCCGATCAGGTACGCGCCGCGGGCGCCGAACTGGGCCAGTGAGCGCGTGACCAGCATCGACGCGACGACCGACGCGATGAGGAAGACGGTGACGACCCACGCGTAGAACTCCTCACCGCCGATGTCGGCAACCGTGCTCGGCAACGACGCGGAGGTCAGGAAGGTGTTGATCGCGAAGACGAGGATGCCGCCGGCGAACACGGAAACCGCTGCCCGGTGCTCTCGGGCGAGTAGTTCGGACCATCCGCCCGTTGACGTCGACATCGTCTGAAGGAATATCCGACCTGTCGCCCGGGTGGCAAATCGCGGTCGTGTCGGGCACCGACGATGCCGTGGCGAGGACATAGTCTCGTAATCCTCGGACACCGACCCGTAGGAGACGGGTCATGGCACTGCAGGACGGGGAGCAGCGTGGGAGTGGTACGCCACCAGGTGAAGGTCGATGCGCCGCGGGAGCGCGTCTTCGAGTACGTCGACGGCTATCAGAACGTGCCCGAATACCTCTTCGGGGTGAAGCGGTTCAGCCCGACCACCGATCGCACAAAGGGCCTCGGGTCGGTCTTCGAGGTGGCGATCGACGTCGGCCCGAAGACGCTGAAGAGTGTCGTCGAGTGCACGCAGTACATCGAGAACGAACTCATCGAACTCAAGGCCGTAAAGGGTTTCCGCGCGAACACCACGTGGCGGTTCGGCGACACCGGCGACGGTGGGACCGATCTGCAGGTGGAGTTCGACTACACGCTGCCGGGCGGTATCGCGGGCAAGCTCCTGGGCGGACTCGTCGAACCATTTGCCGCCCAGGCCATCAAACACACCGAGGCGACCATCGCCACGAAGGTCGCGCAGAACGACTGAGCAGCCGCGCCGGGCGAGGTTCGACACCCGACCGGCGAGGACTCACAGGACACCGCGCCGAGTCCCTCGACTCGGGACGCGTCAGCGCGGCGGTTCGAGCATCGGAACGAGGAAGCGTCGTGCGATGTCGGCGAGCTGGGCGTCGTCGGTGATGTCGACGACCCGGCTGGGGACGGTCAGGAATGATGCCGAGATGCGCACCATCATCTCCGCCACCAGCTCGACGTCGAGGTCCGAGGCGATGTTGCCGGCCGACTGTTCCCTGCGGAGCTGGGCCGCGACGAACTGCTGCACCACCGACAGCAGCAGGCCGTCGTCACCGATCATCGACTCGATCAGCATGCTCGACTCGGTGTGTGCCATCCCGCTGATGAGCGGGTTGCCCGCGATGGCCCGCAGCGACCCGACGAACCCGACGACCACCCGGTCGGCCACCGTCTTCGCCTTGGGGATGTCCGCGCGGAACCGGTCGAAGTAGCGGCGGAACTCGCGGAGCACCACCTCGTCGACGAGTGCGTCCTTGGTCGCGAACTTCCGGTACAGCGTCACCCGGGTGACGCCGGCCTGCTTGGCGACCTTCTCCATCGGGGTCCGCTGGATGCCCAGTCGGCAGAAGAGGTCGTAGGCGGCGTCGAGGAGACGTTCGGCGGTCGGGTCGTTCTCCGTGGTGGAGGGGTTGACCGACCCCAGGAACGCCCGGTGGATCACCGAACTCGACGACGACCCGAGCGGCATGCGCGACGGATCGGGGAGGTCGGCTGCTTGCGACGGCATTCGGCGTTTTCCCCTCTTCTGCGATCTCCCCCGGATTCCGCGACCCAAATCCGGGAAATTCCGTGTGCTTTGAGTCACACGATGGTACAGAGGATACAACGTTACGAAGTTTGTCACATTGATACATCAAGAGATGGGACGGGGACCATGGAAGCACTCAACAGACGGAAGCTGCTGAAGGCGGGCGGGGTGGTCGGCGCCGCCGGTGCGGTGGCCGCGGTCGCCCCGTCGACGCCGTGGACGTGGTCGCCGGCGAACTCGCTGCCGGGTCGCGGCACGGGCGCCGATCCGAGGCAGGTCTGGGACGACGAGGCCGATCCGGTGATCGCGAAGGTCATCGAGAGCGGGCAGGCGCCGAAGGTGAACCGGCTGCTGCGCACCTGGCACAAGAACTCGCAGCAGCTGCCCGCGGGCCTGCCGAAGGAGTTGCGGGATTTCATGGAACACGCACGGCGACTGCCGTCGTGGACCGACTGGTCGAAGCTGGACGCCGCGGTGAAATTTAATCAGAAGCGCGGTACCTACCTGGGCGTCATCTACGGCTTCGCCAGCGGCATGATGAGCACGCTCATCCCGCGGGAGGCGCGGTCGGTCTACTACTCGAAGGGCGGCTGGGATCTCAAGGACCGCATCACCAAGACCGCAAAGCTCGGCTACGACATCGGTTCGCTGAACGCCTATCAACCCGGCGGCGAGATGATCGTGACCTGTCTGAAGACCCGGATGGCGCATGCGGGTGTGCGGTACCTGCTGCCGCAGTTGCCGTACTGGAAGCACGCCGCCGACGAACCGGTGCCGATCAGTCAGGCCGACATCATGGTCACCTGGCACAGTCTGCCGACCACCGTCATGCGGAACTTCCGGACCTGGAAGGTGCCGGTCGCGCCCGACGAGTCGGAGGGATTCCTGCACTCGTGGCAGGTCACCGCCCACATGCTCGGTGTGCGCGACGAGTACATCCCGAACTCCTGGACGACCGCGGAGTCGCAGGCCAAGCAGGTGCTCGACCCGATCCTGCAGCCCACCCCGGAGGGGCGGAAGCTCGCCGACATGCTGCTCGACCTCGGCATGAACCTCGATCTGAGCCTGTTGTCGCGCGGTGTGCTCGGTGCGCTGACCCGGTTCGTGCTCGGGGATCAGGCGGCCGACTGGCTCCAGATCCCGCGCGAACCCGTGTGGAGTCCGCTCCTGGAGACCGCGTGGACGCCGTACGTACTGGTGCGTGAAGGGCTGCTCGACCTCGGTATGCCGCGCGAGGCGTACTGGGCGATCGACGAGTTCCTGCGACAGTTCGTGCTCTGGTACATGTCCGAGCTGCGGATGCCGATCAACATCGAGATCCCGGTGATGAACAACCCGAAATACAGGTGAGACAAGCGGTTACGCGTTCTCGGTCGACTTCTCGTCCGCGCCGGCCCGGTCCTGATCCGTCGTGTCCTCGAGCTTGGTGCTCTCGGAATTCATGCTCTCCGACTTCGCGCCCTGTGCCTTCTTCTTGGGTCGCAGGGGGATGCGGGGCCGGGCGACGAGGTACTTGCTGAACGGCAGCCGCAGCAGGATGTCGACGAACAGCAGCGACCCCGCGAGCACGACGACGATGAGCACGATGGACCGGACCACGGCCGAATGCGGGAACCACTCGAACAGGCCGCTGAGGAATCCGACGCGGCCGAGGACGTCGAGGACGAGCGGGTGTACGGCGAACACACCGAACGCGCGCAGCGTCGCCTTCGACACGAGTTCCGCCGCGGCCGGACGCCCCGACGCGCGCCGGTCGTCCCAGATGAGGCCGATGAGCCACAGCAGTACGAAACCGCCGATGTACCAGGGCAGGCTGGCCGGGTTCCAGGCGGTGTTGGCCTTCCACGGCACGTTGCCCGGCGAGGTCGCCAGCAGGTAGGCGGCCGCCGTGAACGCGGCGCAGCCGGCGGCGACGAGGAAAACGGTCGCCATGTGCTCGCGCAACCACCTGTCCACGACCTGCTGATGCTGCGCGGCGAGCACACCCATCGCGATGAAGAGCGCGTACATCGGGAGCGTCTTCCACAGGTGCTCGTAGGTGACGTCCCAGAAGCGGCCCTGCGGGCGCGGCAGATACTGGTAGATCGCGAACATCGTGATCTGGATCAGCGCGCCGATCGACAGCAGCGTCCATGGACGGTTGCGGCCGCGTTCGAAGATCCATGAGATCAACGGGAAGAACAGGTAGATCTGCATCGAGATCAGCAGGAAGTACAACTGATACTTGCCCTCGCCGACCAACAGATCGTGGGCGATGTCGGACAACCATTCACCCGCCGACGGGAAGCTCCGGTCGCGGATGACGAAGTAGTCCGTGATGGAGTAGATCAGCGTCCACGCCAGATACGGCCAGATCACCAGGCCGAAACGCCTGCGCCAGAACTGCAGCGGCGACATGTGGCGTCCTTGGGTGCTCAGCACCAGGACGTAGAGGGTCACCGCGACGAAGCCGTAGCGGGTCAGGTGGCAGAAGGTGCCGACCAGGTTCGCGCCGCGCACGTCGTCGGGGCCGCCGTTGATGGCGTTGACGCTGTGGGCCACGACCACGAAGGTGAACAGCACCACGCGGACGAAGTCGGCGGTGTAGGCGCGGGAACGCGTCTTCGGGGGTGGGGTCTTCTCGGTCCGGGTCTTCTCGGTTTGGGTCTTCGACGACGGGGCGGCCTCCGACGAGGTGGTCGTCACCTCCGACGAGGCGTCGGAATCGTCGTCGGCGGTGCGCGCCGAGCCTGCTGCGTGCACCAAGAAAGAACCCCTCCCCGGTTGATCAAAATGTTACCGATACGAAGTGTACGGACCGATCCTGGCATCGGCCTCATCGCCGGGGGTCGCACAGGGGCCACGGACACCGTCGGAATTGCCCGGTTACGTGCTGGTGCCGACTGTAGCCGAAGATCGGCGACCCGGCCGCGTGAGGCAGGTCTGCGCTGGTCACATGTCATCCGGGTGCTGTTCTCCGGCGCCCGGGTCGGGAGCGCAGCGGGGCTTGGTCGACCGGGCGCCCGCTGTGGAGGTGACGAGACTCATTTCACGTCCGTGATGTGCGGGAGTGGCGGGTGGGTGCGCCTGAGGCCTGTGATCCTGCCGTAGACTCTCCGGTGCCCCCACAGGGGCGCGATGCCTTCGTAGCTCAGGGGATAGAGCAACCCTCTCCTAAAGGGTAGGTCGTAGGTTCGAATCCTACCGAGGGCACCAATATGCGCTGACCTGCGATTTCATCGGGGTCGCAGCAGGCGCGACCGGCGGTCACGAGTTCGATGGCGCCTTGGCGAACCGGTGTCGATACACCAGCGGCGACACCCCCACCGATGCAGCGAAGTGGTGCCGCAGGAGCGTCGCCGACGCGAATCCGACCAGCCGTGCCACCTCCTCCACCGGCACGTCGGTCGATTCGAGGAGGTTCTTCGCGGCCAGCACCCGCTGTTCGGTCAGCCAGCGTCGCGGCGAGACCCCGACCTCGTCGACGAACCTCCGCGCGAACGTCCGGGTCGACATGTGCATGCGGACGGCCATGTCGTCGACGGTGATGTCGCGGTCCAGATGTTCGAGGAGCCAGGCCAGGAGGGCCCCGAAACCCTCGTCGGAACAGGTCGGCATCGGCATGTCGACGAACTGGCGCTGGCCGCCGTCGCGGTGCGGCGGCACCACCATCCGGCGCGCGATCTTGTTGGCGACGCCGGGGCCCCAGGCCTCGCGGACCAGGTGCAACGACGCGTCGATGCCGGCTGCGGTGCCGGCACTGGTGGTGACCGGGCCGTCGTCGACGAAGAGGACGTCGGTGTCGACCTTCGCCGCGGGGAACCGGCGGGCGAGCTCGTCGCCGTACCGCCAGTGGGTGGTGCAGCGACGTCCGTCGAGGAGTCCGGCGGCGCCCGCGACGAACGCTCCGGAGCACACGGTCAGTACGCGACCGCCGTTGTCGACGACGGCGCACACGGTCTCGAGGATCTCCTCGGGGTGGTCGCCGTCGGTCTTGCCGCCCGGGATGGCGACGAGATCGACGTCGCGGCACTCGGCGAGGGTGTGGGACACCTGGACCGAGATGCCGCGGCCGACGGGCAACGGTTGCGACGGATCAGGCGCCGCGACGCGGAAGTCGAACTCCGGGACACCGTCGTCGGAACGGTCCACCCCGAACACCTCGTAGACCACGCCGAACTCGAAGAGCGCAACGCTGTCGTGGAGAAGGACGCCGACGGATTTCAGCATTCAGCCAGTATGGCAGAAGATTTGCGCACATTGACGTTCATGCCACTGTTGGCAAAATTCCTGCGGGCGGAAAATTACTGCCATGATCATCGCAGCCCTCGTCCTCGCCGCCGCCGTCCTCGTAGCCGTGATCGGACTCGTCGTCCTGACCCGTCGGACCCCGCCGGGCCGCCGCACGCCTCTCCAGCGCCTCGTCGACTGGTGGACGCGCGATCCCCGGCTGCCCTACGGTCCCGACACCGACCGTGTCGCAGCGGAATTGAGCATCCTCACCCGTCGCTACGACCGACTCGTCTGACGCAGGTCCGGTGTGCCCGCCGAGGGCTGCGCTACGGTAGCGGGCGTGAGCTCACAGACCGTTCTCGTCACCGGCGCGACCAGCGGCATCGGCGCCGAGGTCGCCCGTCAGTTCGTCGCCCGCGGGCACCGCGTCTTCGGCACCACCCGCAACCCCGACACCGTGCGCGACCCGATCCCGGGCGTCACCTATGTCCGCCTCGACAACGCCGACTACGACTCGGCCATCGCGTGTGCCGAGACCGTCGGGGCCGTCGACATCCTCGTCAACAACGCCGGCGAGTCGCAGGCCGGCGCCCTCGAGGACACGTCGATGCAGGCGATCGAGGATCTGTTCCGCGTCAACGTCTTCGGGCCGATCGCCCTCACGAAGGCGGTGCTGCCCGGGATGCGGGAGCGGCGTCGCGGAACCGTCGTCATGGTCGGGTCGATGCTGTCGAGCTTCCCGGTCGCGTTCCGTTCCAACTACGCGGCCACCAAGTCGGCGCTGAAGGCCTTCGCCCTCGCGACCCGGCGTGAGGTGGCGCCGTACGGGATCCGCATGATCGCGGTCGAGCCGGGGACCATCGCGACCGGTATCGGCGACCGGCGCAGCATCCACATCGGCGAGAACTCGCCCTACCGTGCCGAGTACGAGACCCTGGCCGCGGCGACGCGTCGCAACGAGGACGCCGGCATCAGTGCCGAGTCGATGGCCCGACAGATCGTCGACGCCGCGCTCGCCGACCACCCGAAACCCTTCTATGCCCGGGGCAACAACGCCCCGCTGGTCTTCCTGCTGCGTCGCCTCGCGCCGCGTCAGCTCGTCCTGGACATGACCGCGCGCAAGCACGGCCTGCCGAAGGTGAAGATCTGACCGTGCGGATCACGTTGCGGGTCATCGGGATCGGCCCCGGAGGCCCGCGCCAGATCACCCTTCAGGCCGTCGACGCGATGGCCGACGTCGACGCCTTCCTCGTGCTGGAGAAGGGGGCGGCCAAGAGCGGTCTGCTGCAGGCCCGTCGTGAGATCCTCGACGCCCATGCGCGGCAGGGATATTCGCTCGTCGAGATTCCCGACCCGCCCCGTGACCGCGATCCCGTCGACTACGACGCCGAGGTCCGGCGCTGGCACGCGGCACGCGCGGATCTGATCGCCCGCGCATTGCGTGACGAGGTCGGTGACGGCGGGGTGGCCGCGTTCCTCGTGTGGGGCGACCCGGCGCTCTACGACAGCACGCTGCGCATCGTCGACGACCTCGCCGCGCGCACCGACCTCGACCTCGATGTCGAGGTGATCCCGGGCGTGACCAGCGCCAGCGCGCTGACCGCCGCACACGGCATCGTCGCCAACCGAGTCGGTGAACCGATCCACATCACCACCGGCCGGCGCCTCGCCGACACCCCGCCCGGTGCGGACCTCAACCAGATCGTCATGCTCGACGCCGATCTGAGCTTCCGGCGCACCGCCGATCCCGACGACCACATCTGGTGGGGTGCCTACGTCGGCACCGACGACGAGATCCTGATCAGCGGCCGCGTCGGTGACGTGACCGATCAGATCGTGAGGGCGCGTGCCGAGGCGCGCGAGCGGATCGGGTGGATCATGGACATCTACCTGCTCCGCAAGGGGTGATGGGAGGGCCCTCGATCTGCTGGTCGAACAAGCGTGGGCCCCAACAGAACTCGCATGCGACGCCGGTCCGTGGTTCTCACATCAGGTCCCGTGCCACCAACTCCACCGTCACCAGTGCTGCGATCGAGCTCACCGCAAGCAGGCCGATCAGCACGAACAGCTGCATGGCTGCCGCGGCCCACACGGACGCGCCGCCGAGGACCATGCCGACGAAGGCGCCGGGGATCGTCACCAGCCCGACCGCGCGGGTCTGATCGAGACCGGGGATGAGTGACGTCGCCGCGGCGGTCGCGCAGATCTCCAGTCGCGCGTCGCGGGGGAGCAGCCCCAACGACAGCGCGGCCTCGACCTCGCCTGCGCGGGTGGTCAGTTCATCGTGCGCCCGGCGCCCCGTCAGCGAGGTGGTGACCATGGCGTTGCCGAGCAGGATGCCGGCCGTCGGGATCACGGCGATCCCGCGGTCGGGGAGCACGCCCACGAGCACCAGTACCACGACCAGGATCAGCGTCGGTACCGCGACCGGTCCCGCACACCAGCCGATCGCCCGCACGTCGGGAAACACCTGCCGTATACGCCTGGCCGACGTGAACGCGGCCGCCGTCGCCATCACGAGCACGAACAGTGCCGACGCCCACAGATACTCGATGACCACCGCCAAGACGCCGGCCAACGCGGCCAGTTGGACGACGGCGCGCACCGACGCCACCAGGGTGTCGGTCGCGAGGCCGCTACGCCGGTTGACCAGTACGGCGACGACGGCGAGCAACACGATCGCGACCGCGAGGGCCGGACCGATGTTGACGACGGCGTCGCCGACTCCGTTCACACGGGCCAGTTCACCAGATCTGCTGCAGGGCCGCGAGCATGTCGTCGCGGATCTCGCTGCGGCAGATCACGAAGTCGGGCATGTAAGGGTGGCGGTTGTTGTAGACGATCTCCGAACCGTCGAGGCGACTGCAATGCAGGCCCGCGGCCAGCGCCACTCCCACCGGCGCGGCGTTGTCCCATTCGTACTGGCCGCCGGCGTGCACGTACGCATCGGCGTCGCCCCGGACGACGGCCATCGCCTTCGCTCCGGCCGAACCCACCGGCACCATCTGCAGACCGAGGCGGTTGGCCACGAAACTCGTCTCGTACGAGCCGCCCCAGCGAGAGGTCACCAGGCGCCGGGTCAGCGGACCGTCGGTCTTGGCGACGGTGTCGGCGCGGAACAACTCGCCGGTGGCGGGCAGCGACACCGCCGCCTCGATGACGGCGCCGTTCTCGGTCAGCGCGACGTGCACTGCCCAGTCGTCGGTGCCGTTCGCGAATTCCCTTGTGCCGTCCAGCGGGTCGATGATCCACACGCGCTGGGCGCTGGCGCGGTCGCCGACATCGGCGGCCTCCTCGGACAACACGGCGTCGCGGGGTCGGTGTGCGCGCAGCACGGTGGAGATCCACGCCTGCGCGAGCGCATCGCCGACGTCGCCGAGCAGACCGCCGCCGAGCAGGTCGCCGGACCGGATCCCGAGCAGGATCTCCCCGGCTCCCTGAGCGATCCGCGCGGCCAGTTCGGCGTCGGAAAGACGGGAACTCATCCTCTTACTAGAGCACACTGGAGGCATGCCCGAGCTCCCCGAGGTCGCCGCCATCGCCGACTATGTCGACGGTCGAGCGGCCGGACTCCCGATCCGGCGCGTCGATGTCGCATCCCTCTCGGTCCTGAAGACCGCCGACCCGCCGTACACCGCCCTGGCCGACCGGATCGTCGAATCCGTCAGCCGGATCGGGAAGTACCTGGTCATCAGCACCATCCCGGGTTCGGATGCCGCCGCGTCCGAACCGATGATCGCGATGGTCGTCCACCTCTCGCGTGCCGGCTGGCTGCGCTGGAGCGAGGACCTCTCACCCAAACCGCTGCGGCCCGGCGGCAGGTCGCCGATCGCGTTGCGGGTGCACTGCGGACTGCCCGGCGAGGGTTTCGACGTCACCGAGGCCGGCACCCAGAAGCGTCTGGCGGTGTGGCTGGTCCGCGACCCCTCCGAGGTCGATCGGATCGCGGGACTCGGCCCCGACGCCCTCGAGTTGACCGAGGAGCGCCTCGCCGAGATCCTGGCCTCGACGACCGGCCGCATCAAGAACGTGCTCACCGACCAGCGCGTGATCGCCGGCATCGGCAATGCCTACTCCGACGAGATCCTGCACACCGCACGGCTGTCGCCGTTCGCGTCGTCGAAAACCCTGAAGCCCGAACAGGTGAGCGCCCTCTATGACGCGATGCGGACCGTGCTCACCGACGCCACCGGTCGCCTCGAGGGCCAGGAGGTGGCGCGGCTGAAGTCCGAGAAGCGGACCGGGCTGCGCGTCCACGCGCGCACCGGCCTACCGTGCCCGGTGTGCGGTGACACCATCCGGGAGGTCTCGTTCGCCGACCGGTCGTTCCAGTACTGCCCGACCTGCCAGACGGGCGGAAAGGTGCTCGCCGACCGCCGCATGTCGCGGCTCCTCAAGTAGCGGCTTCCGGCGCAACTTACCGCCCGGTAGCCTGGGCGGCGTGACCCCACGGCAGAAGATCCTCATCACCGGTGCGAGTTCGGGACTCGGCGAGGGCATGGCACGTCGATTCGCGGCACAGGGGCGTGCCCTTGGCCTGGCGGCGCGCCGTCTCGAGAGGCTCGAGGCGCTCGCCGGCGAGCTCCGGCCGTCGGCCGCGCACGTGGCGGTGACCCCGCTCGACGTCACCGACCTCGACGCGGTGCCGCTCGCGTTCCACAAGCTCGCCGACGAGCTCGGCGGGCTGGACCGCGTCATCGTCAACGCAGGCCTCGGCAAGGGCGCCCCGCTGGGCACCGGCAAGGCCGCAGCCAACATCGAGACCGTCCAGACCAACCTCGTCGGCGCCCTCGCACAGGCCGAGGCCGCCCTCGAGATCTTCCGCGAACAGAACGCCGGGCACCTCGTGCTGATCAGTTCGATCTCCGGCGTCCGCGGGCTGCCGAAGGCGCAGGCCGCGTACTCGGCGTCGAAGGCCGGACTCACCGCGCTCGGGCAGGGGCTGCAGGCGGAATTCGCCGGCTCGCCCATCAAGGTGTCGGTGATCGCACCCGGCTACATCGACACCGACATCAACCGCGGCGTCGAGACCAAGCTCAAGGTCGACACCGACAAGGGCGTCGATGCCCTGGTGAAGGCGATCGAGGCGGAGAAGAACTGGGCGCCGGTCCCGCCGTGGCCGTGGACCCCCATCGCCGCGGCGTTGAGGTACCTTCCGCTGTCGCTGAGCCGCCGCCTGGTCTGATCCGAAGCCCGGCACGAGGGGTTTCATCCGCCCGAAGGACGTTTCGGTCGCAGCACGCCGACAACGGCTAGCGTGACGGGATGTTCTCGAATCGGGCACCGGCGCACCGCTTGTCCGCGGCACTGGTGTGTGCCGGCCTGTCCCTGCTGGGCGTGGTCGGTTGTGCAACCGATCCCGCGGGAGTCACGCGGAGCCAGACCACGTCGACGCCGACGTCGCCGACCGTCGCCAAGGTCGTGACCGCCGGCCCAGCCCGCGACATCGGGCCCGTCGCACGCCGATTCCCGATGCTCGCCGATGGTTCCGTCGACGGTTGGGCCGCCGGCACCGTCGGTGGCGCTCCGGGCGCACCGGACCGTGTCCCCGGCCCGACGACCCACTGGTTCGACGCGATCGTCGACGTCGGCACCGCACAGGTCGCGGCCTGGGCAGAGGCGTACGGCGCAGGCGCGGTGCCCGATCCCGGCACGGTCGCCACCGAACTCGCCCCTTTCGTTCCCGCCGGAGGCCTCCTGGGGAGTGCGAATCTCGACGCCGCGTTCTCGTCGGCACAGTGGACGGCGACCGTCTTTCTGTCACCGACGACAGGCCGCGTCGTCGTGCTCGGTATCCACGACTGACCTGCGTAAGGTGACTGTCCGTGGCGAAGAAGCAGGGGCAGATGGTGGCGTCGGGCGCGTTCCAGGTGTTCGGCAGCAAGCGCAGCGACCAGGTGAGCGAGTTGCTCGGCGAGGTCTTCGGGCGTGACGACGTCGAGGCGCTGGCCGCCGACTGGCGCGGCGTCGTCTACTTCACGCTGGCCGAGGACGAGACCATCGATCCCGAGACCGTGGTCGGATTCGATCCGTCCAGCGGCAGCTCCGGTGAGCTCGCCACCGTCGACGAGGTGCTCGAGGCGGTCCGGACCGGCGAGGTCGCCGATGCTGTCGACGTCGCCAGCTTCGACGCCTGGCGCACCGCGACCGGCACCCGCTCCCTCGACATGGGCTCCTGCGTCCCGCCCGCGCTCGTCGAGTTCCTCGGCGGCGATTCCTCCGAAAGGGTCGTCGAGCCGGAGGATCTCGTGACCTACGTGGCCACTTCCGCCGCCATCATGGGGCGCCTGGAGGAATTGGGGGTCGAGCCCGGCGACGAGATCCCCGATGAAGTTTTCGACGAGAGCTACTGGCAGTAGGCAGCAGCGCACCGAGACCACGCCGGGCGTAGCAGCGCCGGATGTGGCAGCACCGGACGAAGCATCACCGATGAAGCTGCGGTAGTCGGGAAACCGCACAGCAAGGAGCAATTCCTGGCACCGGTCGGACCAATTTTGCGTCGAAATGCCCTTGCGTCCGCCTTGTCCGTGTTTTGATACCTGCGATCTACCGTTTCGAGTGTTTCGGAGGTGTCGGGGTGAAACGGATCTGGGCGGCTCTGGCCGCCGTGTTCACTCTCTGTCTCGTCGTCGCCGGGTGTTCGGGTTCGGGTGGCTCGACCGACTCCGCGTCGTCGTCGAGTTCGTCGGTCAGCAACGTCGCGAAGACCGGAACATGGGACAAGGAGGGCAAGCCGGTCAACGGGGGTCCTGCGGGCGCCGACGGCTCCACCGGCAACAACCTGACCAAGGATTACTGCGCCCACAACGTCGATTCCAAGTGCCCCAGGGGAAGCTACCTGGGTGCGCACGTCGCCGCGCACGAGAAGAGCGGTTTCTGGGATGCGAACGGAAAGCCGGTGAACGGCGGTCCCACGGGCGCGGACGGCTCCACGGGTAACAACCTGACCCAGGAGTACTGCGCTCGCAACCAGGATCCCGCGTGCCCCAAGGGCAGCTACGTCGGTCCGAACGCGATCCGCAATCCCGACGGCAGCCACTCGTTCGTCAAGTGTGAGGGCACCGTCTGCACCAATCCCAATCACGGTGGCGGTGAGGGCACCGGCGCCTGGGACGCCAACGGCAAGCCGGTGAACGGCGGCCCGACCGGTGCGGACGGCTCGACGGGCAACAACCTGACCCACGAATACTGTGCGCAGAACGAGGATCCGGCCTGTCCGCACGGAACCTATGTGGGACCCAACGCGATCAAGAGCCCCGACGGCGCGAATCGGTACGTCCCGTGTGAGGGCACCGTCTGCACCAATCCGAACCACGGCGGGGGCGCGGCGTCCGACGACGACTCCGACGGCGACTCGGGCGACGACCCCGACGATGCCGATCAGGCCCCGCCGAGCACGGAGGCGGGTGGCAACTGAACCGGCCGGAACACGGTCGTGACGCATCGGCCGCGGCGAGTGTCGTACTCGCCGCGGCCGGTTCGTGTGGGCGGTCTCGATGCCGTTGGTCAGACAGTGCGTCCGCGGTGCCTGCGGTACCAGGCGACCAGCTCGTTGGTCGACGCGTCGTCGTCGGCGGTCGGCGCGTCGGGCTGGGTGATGGTGCCCAGCAGCGCCTTCGCCTGCGTCTTGCCGAGTTCCACGCCCCACTGGTCGAAGGGGTTGATGCCCCAGATCGAGCCCTCTACGAACACCTGGTGCTCGTAGAGCGCGATCAGCTGGCCCACCACCGACGGGGTCAGCTTGGGTGCGAGGATCGACGTGGTGGGCCGGTTGCCCGGCATCACCTTGTGTGGGACCACGTGCGGCGGAACGCCTTCGGCGGCGATCTCGTCGGCGGTCTTGCCGAACGCGAGGACCTTGGTCTGCGCGAAGAAATTGCTCATCAGCAGGTCGTGCATCGACCCCGAACCGTCGGGCGAGGACGGCAGGTCGTCGGTGGGTTCGGCGAAGCCGATGAAGTCGGCGGGCACGATCCGCGTGCCCTGGTGGAGTAGCTGGTAGAAGGCGTGCTGGCCGTTGGTCCCAGGTTCGCCCCAGAAGATCTCGCCGGTGTCGGTCGTGACATGGTGTCCGGCGGCGGTGACCGACTTGCCGTTGGACTCCATCGTCAGCTGCTGGAGGTAGGCGGCGAACCGGGCCAGGTCGTTGCTGTAGGGGAGCACCGCACGGGTGCCGATGTCCCAGAAGTTGTTGTACCAGAGGCCGATCAGGCCCAGGATCACCGGCGCGTTGCGCTCCAGCGGTTGGGTGCGGAAGTGTTCGTCGACGATCCGGAAGCCCTCGAGGAACTCGGCGAACCGCTCCTTGCCGATCGCGGCCATCACCGACAGGCCGATCGCCGAGTCGACCGAGTAGCGGCCACCGACCCAGTCCCAGAACCCGAACATGTGGGCGGTGTCGATCCCGAACTTCGCCACCTCGTCGGCATTGGTGCTGACTGCAACGAAATGCTTTGCCACCGCTTCGGTTTCGCCGCCGAGGGCGTCGAGGAGCCAAGTGCGGGCGGCGGCGGCATTGGTCAGTGTCTCGAGGGTGGTGAAGGTCTTCGAGGCGATGATGAACAGTGTGGTCTCGGGGTCGAGCCCGTCGAGGGTGGAGACCAGGTCGGCCGGGTCGACGTTGGAGACGAAGTGGCACTTGATGCCGCCGTCGACGTAGTGGCGAAGCGCTTGATACACCATCACCGGCCCCAGGTCGGAACCGCCGATGCCGATGTTCACGACATCGGTGATGCGTTTTCCGGTGTGGCCCTTCCATTCTCCGCTGCGGAGGCGGTCGGTGAACTCGCCCATCCGGTCGAGGACCTCGTGGACGTCGCCGACCACGTCCTGGCCGTCGACGACGAGCGTCGCGTCCTTGGGCAGCCGCAGCGCGGTGTGCAGGACCGCACGGTCCTCGGAGGTGTTGATATGGGCGCCGGCGAACATGTCGTCGCGCTTCTCCTCGAGCCCGACCTCGCGGGCGAGGCTCATCAGGAGTTCGAGGGTCTCCCGCAACACGCGGTGCTTGGAGTAGTCGATGTGCAGATCACCGACATCGACGGTCAGGTCGTGACCGCGCTCCGGGTCGATCGCGAACACCTCACGCAGATGCATCGCGTAGACATGCGGCTGATGGGCCGCGAGAGCTTGCCAGGACTGCGTCGCGGTGATGTCGCCGTGATCAGTGCCGGTGAAGTCGCTTCCGGGTGCCTGCGTGCTCATGACAATCAACCCTATGCGGTCGGAGTCCCCGTCGCGACGCTCGTCACACCCCTGGGCGCAACTTCACAAATCCGGCGCGGTCGGTCAGCGACCCAGCGGGCCACGGCCGAGGCGCAGCAGCAGCATCGCGAGGGTGTGGCCTTCCTGGCCGAGGTCGGCGAACCGTTCGAGGACCTTCACCTCACGGCTGTGCACCAGGCGCGGGCCGCCCGACGCCATCCGGGCCGCACCGATCTTCTTCGACACCGCGCTACGACGTTTCACCGCGGCGAGGATGACGGCGTCGAGACGGTCGATCTCGAGACGCAACTGCTCGATGTCGTCGGGGAGGTCGCCGACATCGGTGGTGAGGTCGTACTTCTCGAGGTCGATCGTGTTCTCGAACGACGTCCCCTCAGGCTGCTGGGATTCGTCGGATTCGGAACTGGGGCTGCGATCGGTCACGGGCCGATTTTGCCACGTCGCGGATGCACGGCGTCATGTGCCTGCGCACGTGCCCGGTTCCGACGGAGCAGCTTTTCGTGTGGACTCCTGTTCAGGCGGCGATGAACGGTGCCTCGACACCGGTTCCCGCGTAGATCACCCCGAGGGCGGCGTTGTACTTGGTGCGATTGTCGTCGTACAGCTGCCGGAACCGTCGCATCGTCGCCGCGTCGTCGGACCCGATGAGTGCGATGAGGGTCTGGGACGCCTTCTTGAATCCGACGACTGCTTCTTTGAGACGGTCGGTCGGGTCCTCCAGATGGTCTGGGTTGCCGACGTCGTCGAGGAGCCGTTTGTAGGTGTCCATGGTGTTGTTGAAACCGGTCGTGTACTCGATCACAGCACTGTCGGGTTCCGTGCTGACTTCTGCGGCAGCAGCAAATCGGGGGAGTTCGTCGATCGCGGCTTTCCCGATTCTCGCCGCCGGATCGATCGCATCGACGTACTCCTTG
Source organism: Gordonia aurantiaca (assembly GCF_039939235.1). Taxonomy (NCBI): domain Bacteria; kingdom Bacillati; phylum Actinomycetota; class Actinomycetes; order Mycobacteriales; family Gordoniaceae; genus Gordonia; species Gordonia aurantiaca. The sequence continues at coordinate 976,884 of NZ_JBDUUF010000001.1, forward strand.
GTGACCCCGAGGTTCTTCTCTGCGCTCTCGGCGCGCTTGCGTTCCTCTACGGCCCTCGCCTCCGCGTGTTCCTGTTGCTCTTCAGCACGGCGTTCTCGTTCCTGCTGGGCCACAGCGGAGTCTGCGGGTACGAGCTCGAGGAATCGGTCATCGGAAGGCTTCGCGACGCGGAGCGTGATCTCGGTTGTCGGTGGCACCGTCACGTCGACAGGTTCCTGTGCGACGACCACCCAGTTCGATTCCTGCCAAACCGCCCGTTCCTCGACGGCATCGACCACCTTGATCTTCTGTGCGCCCGCGCGGGTCAGCGTGTTCTTGGCCTCATCGAGTCCGAGGTGGACCACGCTCGGGACGTCGAGCGGCCCTTCCGAACATCCGGCGGTGAGGATGCAGAGCCCTGTCAACAGGACCAGTACGGCGACCTGAAGCGAGTGCGGCTGACCGGCGCGGCGACGCATGACACCAACTTTCGAGACCTCGAGCGTGTCCGCTCGTAGACGGTGAACTGTTGCGTCTGCCTCGCTGGCGGAGAGTGAGTGTCCGCGGGATGACGGCGGGACGCTGACCAGAACGTACCGCAGCCGATGTCTTGTACACGGCGGTTGTTCGAGCATGTGTCTCGATCGACGGGCTATCCACCTCTGAGGTCGGGCGACAACCCTGCTGATGCGGTCTGTCGTCCGTTCCGTGGACACTGGAGCCCATGCTCAACGCACGGACGATGACGATGATCGCGGTGTCACTGATCGCCGGGCAGTTGCTGATCAGGGGGTGGGTGGTCGCCACGGGCGACTTCTACTGGGACGACCTGGTGCTGATCGCGCAGGCGTCGTCGAACCCGATCCTGTCCTGGGATCACCTGGGGCACAGCCACGACGGCCACTTCATGCCCGCCGCGTTCCTGGTGGCCGGGATCTCGACCTGGCTCAGCCCGCTGAACTGGGTGCTGCCGGCGATCACCCTGCTGTTGTTACAGGTCGTCGCCTCCTTCTGCGTGTGGCGGATGATCCGCGTCATCGCGCCCCGGGCACGGGCCGCCGCGATCGTGGCCCTGGCGTTCTACCTCTTCAGCCCGATGACGGTGCCGGCGTTCGCGTGGTGGTCGGCGGGACTCAACACACTGCCGATGCAGGTGGCGATGGCGTGGGTCGTCGCCGACGCCGTGCTCCTCGCGCGCGATGACGTCGACGGACCCCGACGTCGCGTCGTGTGGATTCGTTCGACCGTCGTCTTTCTCGTCGGGCTGGCGTTCTTCGAGAAGTCCTTGTTGATCCTGCCGGTCGCCTTCATCGCCGCGGTCCTGGCCGCAGGGGCGGATCGTCGGGCGGTCGGACGTGTCGTGCGTGGCGGACGAGAACTCTGGACGGCGACGTCCGTGCTGTTCGTCGTGTGGACCGCGATCTACTTCGCCACCGCGGACCCCGGTGACGGCGAGCACTCGATCGCGCAGACCGCCAGACTGGTGTGGGGTTCGGTGAACCGGGCGATCGTGCCCTCGCTGGTCGGCGGTCCGTGGGAGTGGGACCGCTGGACGCCGAGCCCGCCGGTCGGCTTCCCGGCGACGTGGATGATCGTCGCGGGCTGGACGGTGCTGGGGGCCGTCACCATCTGGGCCGTCCTCCGGCGCCGCGGCGGACCGGCGATCGTCGCGTTCGGGTTGATCTACGCGGTGGCCGCCCAGGTCCCGATCATGTGGAACCGGTCGAGCCCGGAGACCGCCCTCGTCCTCGCGCAGCACATGCGCTATCTCCCCGACACCGCGCTGGTGCTGACCATCGTGATCGCGTTGCTGGCGGGTGCCCCGTCGAGGATCGCCTCGCCTGCATCCGCGTCGCCGGCGCGGCAGGCAGCGGAAACACTGCTCGCGCCCGTCGCCGGCGCGCTGGTTCTCGTGTCGGCGGTCGTGTCGGTCGCGTCGTTCTCGGCGTCGTGGCGGGACAACCCGACCGGCGCCTACCTCGCCACGGCCGTCGCGGCCCTGCACGACCATGCCGACACGGCATTGCTCGACCAGTCGGTGCCGCTGGAGATCCTGCAACCGGTCGTGTACCCCGACAACCAGATCAGTCGCATCTTCGGCCGCGTCGAACCGCGACCCCGGTTCGCTGCCGGCACCGACCGTCTGCTCGTCCTGGACACGGCGGGCAACCTGGTTCCCGGCGGCGTCACGCAGCGCCGCCACATCGCCGAGGGGCGGGGGAGTTGCGCGCGACCAGAGGTCGACGGCCCGACCCGCCTGGCACTCGACGGCCCGCTGTTCCGCTGGCCGTGGACCATCGCGCTCGGTTACTGCGCCACCCGCGACGGCGAGATCGAGATGACACTCGACGACGGCGAGTCGGTGCGGGTCCCGGTGCGTGCGGGGTTGGGTGCGATGTACGTCCGGATCGACGGCGCGGGCGACGCCGTCACCGTGCGGCCGCTGACCGCCGGATTGCGGCTGCACACCGGCGCGGGCCGGGTCGGCGAGGCCGTCGAGGCGCGCTTCGCCGGATGACGGGTCCGGGGCGGCCGGTCAGTCGAGCTGGACCACCTCGATCTTGTCGTACTGTCCCGCGGACACCAGCAACAGGCGCAGGGCCAGCGCGGTCTCCGGTTCCTTGACCAGGTAGACGACGTCGGCGTCGCCGGCTGCCTTGACCTGCTCCTCCATCTGCTTCCTGAGGACCTCGGTGCCGTCCCAGCTCGGATCGAAGCGGCCGCCGACGATGTGCTCCTTGTAACCCGGACCGAACGTCACGTTGAGGCTGCCGTCGACACCGATCCCGTCGAAGAGGTAGTCCCCGCGCTTGACCGCGTAGTAGCTGGGCAGGCCGGTGATGGACGTGCCGTACGCCGCCTGCTCCGGGCCCTTGTTGCCCGTCCGCACGTAGATGACCTCGGAGTTGGTCTTCTTCTCGTTGTCGTCGATGTAGCGGTTCAACTGGGACTCGGTGTAGTCGAGGAAGCCCAGGTAGGTGACGTCCGACTTGGGGCGGATCGACGTGTCGGGCGGCAGGTTGGTCGCCGTGCACCTGGTGAGGGCGGTGCGGTTGAAATCCACCCGCACCACGGGTTTGCACTCGCCGCCGACCGCGCCGGCGGGCCGGTTGCCGACCTCGAAGTTCAGTGTGAACCCGTAGTTGAAGTGACCGGTCACATCGTTGACGTAGGTGTTGCCGTACACCGTGAAGTCGTAGGCGCATGCGACGGTGGTGCACTGCCCGACCAGCTTCGAGCTGATCACCGGCGGCTTGGGCGCCAGTCCCGGCGAGGGCACCGAGAGCAGGTCCCCGACCAGGCCGCGCTGGTTGGCGAACACCTTCTGGGCCTGATCGGCCGACTGCAGGTTGACCGATGTGTCGTAGTCGTAGGTGACCGCGCCGCGCGTCAGTTGGCCCTTGACGTGGGTGACGTTCTTGGAGCCCGGGTCGTAGGTGACCTCCCACTTGCCGATCTTCACCTTGTTGTCGCCGATGAACTCGATCGGCGGGTCGCTGGTCGGCCAGCGGCGCGCGTCGGGGGTGCCCTTGCTGGGTGAGGGCAGTTCGGCCCCGAGCTTCTGCTCGGAGTCGGCCTCGACGTTTGCGATGCGGGCCGCGAGGTTGTCCGGGCCCAGGGCGGTGCCGAGACCGGGGAGGCTCGTGTATCGCGTCGACGCCCACTTGTTGTCGAGCGGGTTCATGTCGAGGTTCAGCTTCTCGTCGGCGGTGAGCAGCTCGTTCCACAGGGCCAGGGGAGCACTGAGGAACGGATTGTTGCCGACCTGCCGGTACTCGCCCTTGTTGGGGCCGAGGGTGATGGTGCCCTCGGCGGTGTTCGACGAGGTGACGATGAGGTCCTCGAATTCGACCGTGCCCTCGCCGCGGGAGTTCTCGTACTTGTAGCCGAGCTTGCCGGTGTACTTCGCGGCCGGACTCGTCGCCATCTTGAACAGGACCTCGTCGAGGCTCTTCTGCGCGCGGAATGCCGCGGTCGGCTCGGCGGTGCCCGCCGAGCCGAAGGGGATGAAGGACACGATGAGTGAGACGACGAGGGCCAGGGCGCCCGCCCCGAGCGCGATCGCTGCGGGGACGATGGACGGTCGTTTCATTGCGTGGCCTCTTTCGGTCGTCGAGGCACGCTTCCGCAACGCACGGGCGCCCCCCGAGAGCCAGTGATACCGGGTCATCGTAGCCATGAGCGCCGACGCCACGGGTGTCGACGCTCCGGGCGGTCCCCCGATCGCACGACCGGCTCCGCGGGTGCCGTCGAGCACGGCGTGCGGGGCGGTGTCGGCCGGTGCGGGTAGCCTGAACTACCGATGAACAGCTCTTCACCCGCCCCTCTGCTCACCGGTCGCACCTCGTCCTCCTCATCGGGGGAATCCTCTGCCGACGACCGGGTCGAGCGCCTGCTCGACGGTCTCAACCCGCAGCAGCGCGCGGCGGTGCTGCATGCCGGTGCCCCGCTGCTGATCGTGGCCGGCGCCGGCTCCGGAAAGACGTCGGTCCTGACCCGGCGCATCGCCTACCTGCTCGCGGCGCGCGACGTCACGCCCGGCCAGATCCTGGCGATCACCTTCACCAACAAGGCCGCCGCGGAGATGCGTGAACGCGTCATCGACCTGGTCGGCCCGCGCGCGGCGTACATGTGGGTGTCGACGTTCCATTCCACCTGCGTCCGCATCCTGCGCGCGCAGTCGGGGCTGCTCGAGGGGATGAACTCCAACTTCTCCATCTACGACGCCGACGACTCGAAGCGGCTGTTGGGCATGATCATCCGCGACCTCGACCTGGACCCCAAGAAGTTCAGTCCGCGTGGCGTCGCGGTGGCGATCTCGAACTTCAAGAACGAGCTGGTCACGCCCGAGGGTGCCGCGGAGGCCGCCGGCGAGGACGACCTCGCCGCCAAGACCATCGCCCGCATCTTCGCCGAGTACCAGCGGCGGCTGCGCGGGGCGAACGCCTTCGACTTCGACGACCTGATCGGCGAGACCGTCGCCCTGCTGCACAATCACCCGCAGGTGGCCGAGTACTACCGGCGCCGGTTCCGCCACGTGCTCGTCGACGAGTACCAGGACACCAACCACGCCCAGTACGTCCTCATCCGCGAGCTGGTGGGCGAACAGACCACGGCGAGCGGGCTCGAGCCGTCCGAGCTGTGCGTGGTCGGTGACGCCGACCAGTCGATCTACGCGTTCCGCGGTGCGACGATCCGCAACATCGAGGAATTCGAGCGCGACTTCCCGAACGCCGAAACCGTTCTGCTCGAGCAGAATTACCGCTCGACGCAGACCATCCTGTCGGCGGCCAACGCGGTCATCGCCCGCAACCCCAACCGGCGCGAGAAGAAGCTGTGGACCGACTCCGGTGACGGCGACCCTATCATCGGCTACGTCGCCGACTCCGACCGTGACGAGTCGACGTTCATCGCCAAGGAGATCGAGGAACTCACCGACTACTCGATCGGCGGGTCGTCGAGCTACAAGTACTCCGACATCGCGGTCTTCTACCGCACCAACACCGGTTCGCGTGCGCTCGAAGAGGTGTTCGTCCGGCACGGCATCCCGTACAAGGTGGTCGGCGGCACCAAGTTCTACGAGCGCAAGGAGGTCCGCGACATCGTCGCGTACCTGCGAGTGGTCGCGAATCCCGACGACTCGGTGAGCCTGCGCCGCATTCTCAACACCCCGCGACGCGGCATCGGCGATCGTGCCGAGGCATGTGTCGCGGTGCACTCGGAAAACACCGGGCGCACCTTCTACGAGTCACTGATCGACGCCGCCGAGGGCAAGGTCGCGCTGCTCAACACGCGAGCGGTCAAACAGATCGCCGGGTTCGTCGAACTCATCGAGGGACTGCGCAACGACTTCCTCACGCATTTCGGCGAGTCCGACACCGCCGATGCCGACACCGTCGTCCTCGACGCCACCGAGGAGGCCGCCGACATCGGTGAGCTCGTCGACGCCATCGTCGAGCGCACCGGGTATCGTGCCGAACTCGAGGCGTCGAATGATCCGCAGGACGGTGCGCGCCTGGACAACATCAACGAACTCGTCGCCGTCGCACGGGAATTCAGCGCCGACGCCGCGCAGGCCGAGCTCGAGGCCGATGACGATGACGTCGAGGTCGACCGCGAGGGCGAACCCGAACCGGGATCGCTCGCCGCGTTCCTCGAGCGGGTCTCGCTCGTCGCCGACGCCGACCAGGTGCCCGACGAGGGCGAGGGCGTCGTCACGATGATGACGCTGCACACCGCAAAGGGCCTGGAGTTCCCGGTGGTGTTCGTGACCGGTTGGGAGGACGGGCATTTCCCGCACATGCGGGCACTCGGCGACCCCAACGAGCTCAGCGAGGAACGCCGCCTGGCCTACGTCGGCATCACCCGTGCCAAGCAACGCCTGTACCTCACCCGTGCGGTCACCCGCGCGTCGTGGGGGCAGCCGGTGTCGAATCCGGAATCGCGCTTTCTGCAGGAGATCCCGCAGCACCTCATCGACTGGCGCCGCCTGGAGCCGCGTCGCGGCGCGCGCGGATTCGGCGGCTCGACCGGTGGTGTCTTCGGTCGCGATGGAGCCTTCTCGGATTCGGGGTCGTCGTTCGGTTCGGCGTTCGGCAAGGGCCGGGCGTCGTACTCGTCGGACCCGGCCCGTGGCCGGAACAAGAAGGTGAACCTGGAGATCGGCGACCGCCACAATCATCCGAAGTACGGTCTCGGCAAGGTCGTCGCGAAGGAGGGGAGCGGTGCCACCGAACGCGTTGTCATCGACTACGGCGGCAGCGCCGGAAGGGTCACGCTGCTGACGGCCGGCGGCATCCCGGGGGAGAAGCTGTAAGCCTCGTTTTTCTGATCATCGCCGTGCGCCGGGAGTCGATGTCGCCCCGCGACATCGATCCGAAGGTGGGCCAGGGAACCGGGTCGGGTCGCCGACCCCTTCCACGGCTCGGGAGTGCGGAGTGGATCTAGCCGGTGTAACCGGTCATCCTGACGCCCTTGGACGCCAGCCACGGCACCGGATCGATCTTGGTGGTGCCGTTCTTCCACACCTCGAAGTGGAGGTGCGGGCCGAACGAGAAGCCCTCGTTGCCGACCAGGGCGATGACGTCGCCCGCGGTGACGTGCTGCCCCTCACGGACGAGCACGCCCGAGCCGGACATGTGGCCGTACATGGTGACGGTGCCGTCGTCGGCGCGGATCTGGACCCAGTGGCCGTAGCCGGAGGCCGGCTCGGCCTTGATGACGACGCCGTCGGTGACGGCGTGGATGGGGGTGCCCAGCGGGGCGGCCATGTCGATGCCGCCGTGCATGGTGCCCCAGCGCATCTCGAAGGCAGAGGTGAACGAATACTGGCCGAGCGGGATCGGCGAGGTGAAGAGCGGACGGCGGGCCAGCGCCTCGCGGCGGGCCTCGTCGGCGGCCATCTTCGCGCCGACGCTCAACTGCTGCCCGAAGACGTCCATCTGGTCGGTGGCCGGGGCGGCCGCCGCGACACCGGGACCGAGGTCGACGGGTGCGGTGGCGTCGTTGACGGCGGCGGCGTTCACCGGGGCGGTGTCGGTGGCCTCGTCGGTGCCGCTGCTGCCGACCTGGGAGACGGCGGCCACGGCGGCGCCGGCGGCCATCGCGAGGAGTGCGGCGCGACCGCCCTTGAGGGCGTTCGGCGGGGCCGCGACGCGATGCTTGCCGCCCTTGCGGGGACGACGGCCGGCGGGATTCGTGCGGAACGGGAGCGACTCGGACTCGCGGGCCGCGGAGAGATCGGCCTCGTCGTCATCGAGCATGTCGAGTTCGGCGCCCTCGACGTCGAACGGCTCGTCGTGCTCGTACCGGTCGAACTCGTGCTCGGGGATCAGGATGTCCTGGGTGATCTCCGAATGGGTGGGGCGGTAGTAGCCCTGCCACGTCGACGGAGTCCAGGCAGTGTCCTCGTCGGCTCGGGTGTCGGCGGCCTCGAAGGCGAACTCGTAGTCGCTGAGGTCGTAATCGGAGTCGGTGTCGACAGCCGGGATGATGGTGGTCATCTCCTCGGCCGTGACGTCATCGACCAACCCGCCCGATCGGACGCGGCCCGATCCGCGTGAGACACCCGGTCCCGCCAAATCGTCCACCTCATCTCTTCGCTGCCGCGGATTCGAAGTTATCGTCCGTAATCCTTTTGTGACCAACCGCTGAGAGCCGACGGTAACGAAATGATTGCGGCAAGTCCAACGATGGACCGACATGAACCGCCAAATTGTGACTCGGGTCACACGGTCTGCTGCGTTCGCCACGGTGTCGAATCTCGGATGCGTCAGCCTTGATCGGCCGACGGTCCGGCTCGTCGCCGCGATCGATTCTCCACCCCTCCGACGCGGCGTCGGGCACCGGGGTGGATGTGCGATGAACGCCGCAGGTGAGGCGTAGTGCGAGGTACCCGCGAGTAAGTTCGGACCGAGCGAGTGATCTGTCGCACAAGGACAGGGTGCGCGCGAGGCGGACTTCGGGCACAGGTTTAAAGTCCGATATGGCCCGCGTTACACCCTTGGGCGGGCAAATCTACGAGATGGTGAGCTGAATGGATCTCTTCGAATACCAGGCGAAGGAACTGTTCGCCAAGCACGGGGTTCCCACCACACCCGGTCGGGTGACCGATGATGCCGCCGATGCGCGGGCGATCGCCGAGGAAATCGGCAAGCCCGTCATGATCAAGGCGCAGGTCAAGACCGGTGGACGTGGCAAGGCCGGTGGCGTGAAGTACGCCGCCACCCCGGACGACGCGCAGTCCCATGCCTCCAACATCCTTGGTCTGGACATCAAGGGCCACATCGTCAAGAAGCTGCTGGTCGCCGAGGCCAGTGACATCGCGGAGGAGTACTACATCTCCTTCCTCCTCGATCGCGCCAACCGCACCTACCTGGCCATGTGCTCGGTCGAGGGCGGCATGGAGATCGAAGAGGTCGCCGCGACCAAGCCGGACCGCCTGGCCAAGGTCCCGGTCGACGCCGTCGACGGTGTCGACCTCGCCTTCGCGCGTGAGATCGCCCAGAAGGGTCACCTCCCGGAGGAGGTCCTCGACGCCGCGGCCGTGACCATCCAGAAGCTGTGGGAGGTCTTCGTCGCAGAGGACGCCCTCCTGGTCGAGGTCAACCCGCTCGTCCGCACCCCCGACAACCAGATCCTGGCCCTCGACGGCAAGGTCACCCTGGACGGCAACGCCGACTTCCGTCAGCCCGGCCACGCCGAGTTCGAGGACCGTGATGCCACCGATCCGCTGGAGCTCAAGGCCAAGGAGCACGACCTCAACTACGTCAAGCTCGACGGCGAGGTCGGTGTCATCGGCAACGGCGCGGGTCTGGTCATGTCGACCCTCGACGTCGTCGCGTACGCCGGTGAGAAGCACGGCGGCGTGAAGCCCGCCAACTTCCTCGACATCGGTGGTGGCGCCTCGGCCGAGGTCATGGCCGCCGGTCTCGACGTCATCCTCGGCGACGAGCAGGTCAAGAGCGTCTTCGTGAACGTCTTCGGTGGCATCACCGCGTGTGACGCGGTCGCCAACGGCATCGTCGGTGCCCTCGAGAAGCTGGGCTCGGAGGCCAACAAGCCGCTCGTCGTCCGCCTCGACGGCAACAAGGTCGACGAAGGTCGCAAGATCCTGGCCGATGCGAACCACCCGCTGGTCACGCTCGCCGAAACCATGGACTCGGGCGCCGACAAGGCCGCCGAGCTGGCGAGCAAGTAAGGGAGCCACGCCAATGTCGATCTTTCTGAACAAGGACAACAAGGTCATCGTCCAGGGCATCACCGGTGGTGAGGGCACCAAGCACACCGCCCTGATGCTGAAGGCCGGCACCAACATCGTCGGTGGCGTCAACGCCCGCAAGGCCGGCACCACCGTGTCGCACGTCGACGCCGACGGCAACACCGTCGAGTTGCCGGTGTTCGCCTCGGTCGAGGAGGCCATGAAGGAGACCGGGGCCGACACCTCGATCGCCTTCGTCCCACCGAAGTTCTCCAAGGACGCCATCATCGAGGCGATCGACGCGGAGATCCCGCTGCTGGTCGTCATCACCGAGGGCATCCCGGTGCAGGACACCGCCTACGCGTGGGCCTACAACCTGAAGAAGGGCGGCAAGACCCGCATCATCGGCCCGAACTGCCCCGGCATCATCACCCCGGGCGAGTCGCTGGTCGGCATCACGCCGAACAACATCACCGGCAAGGGCCCGATCGGTCTGGTGTCGAAGTCGGGCACCCTGACCTACCAGATGATGTACGAGCTGCGTGACCTCGGCTTCTCGACCGCCATCGGCATCGGCGGCGACCCGGTCATCGGCACCACCCACATCGACGCCATCGAGGCGTTCGAGAAGGACCCCGAGACCAAGCTGATCGTCATGATCGGCGAGATCGGTGGCGACGCCGAGGAGCGCGCGGCCGAGTACATCAAGGCCAACGTGACCAAGCCGGTCGTCGGCTACGTGGCCGGCTTCACCGCGCCGGAGGGCAAGACCATGGGTCACGCAGGTGCGATCGTGTCCGGTTCGTCGGGCACCGCGCAGGCCAAGAAGGAGGCTCTCGAGGCCGCGGGCGTCAAGGTCGGCAAGACGCCGTCGGAGACCGCCGCGCTGGCGCGTCAGCTCTTCGAGGCCCTGTAAGTCGTTCCGACACAGGTCTTTCGACACGAGAAAGCCCGAGCGGGTGAACCCGCTCGGGCTTTCTCGTGTTCTGGGGCCACCGTGTCCCGGAGGGATGGCAGAGGCCGGAGCCCTATGACTCGCAGGCCACCCCGTCGCCGTCACGGTCGAGCTTCGCGCGGTAGCCGGGCTGGCCCGCATACAGCGGCGCGGCTCCGGCGTCTTTGGCGGCCGAGCAGTTCGGGTAGTACACCGATCCGGCGTCCGGCGCGGCGGGTGCCGGTGCCTCGGTGGTGGGTGCGTAGAGACGCGGTGGCGTGTACGTCGGCGTCCCGGTCGGCTCCGGAGCGGGTGTGGCGGTTCGGGTGCGGGTGTCGGCACGGTCGGTCGTGGAGGTCGCCGACGACGCCGGGGTGGCCCCGCATGAGGTCAGGACCCGGGCGATCGCGTCCTTCTCGGCCTGCGTCACCCACAGCCCGTATGAAGCCTTCACCTCGACCTGACGGGACACATAGGTGCAGCGGTAACCCTTGTTCGGCGGCAACCAGGTGGCGGCGTCGCCGTCGCCCTTCTTCTGGTTGGTCGGGCCGTCGACGGCCTGCAGGTTGCGCGGGTCGTTGGCGAGGTCGGCGCGCCGCTGCGGCGAGAGCTGCTGGGCGCCCTTCTGCCACGCGTCGGACAGCGCCACGACGTGGTCGATCTGCACCGCGGACGACGTGTCCTGCCCGCGGACGAACCGGATCGTCTTGCCGGTGTACGGGTCCTGCAGCGTCCCCGACAGCACGACACACCCCCGGGTCCCGGGCTTGACCGTGATGTCGGTGAGATCGCGGCGCAGGATGTCGTTGCGGGTGTCGCAGCCGTTGTGGCCGCCCTCGACGTCCACGTCGTCGGACCAGCGCTGGCCGAAGAGGTCCCGGTCGTAACCGGTCTTGGGGGCACGGCCCTTCACGGGCAGTGCGTTCAGGGTCGCGAGGGCGCGTTCGGCGGTCTCGGACACCGCCTGGGTCGTGGCCGTCACCGGGGTGTCGGTCGTGGCGTGGGTGAACGTGTGCTGGGCGGTGGACGTGGTCTCCACCGGCGGTGTCGCGGCCGTCTGCACGAGGTCGGTGCATCCGCTGGCGGCGATCGTCAGGGCTGCGAGTGGGCCGGCCGCCAGCATCCATCTGGCCGCGCGGTCACGGCGTGGAACAGCAGTACTCGTCATGGTCGATCGAACCTCTCGAAGAAACACTCAGCATCATGACGCGCGCTTGTCTGGACGAGTCTCGGCCCTTTATCGCCCCGGCGTGGGTGTTGTTACACGACGCGGTTCCGGTGCTTTCGGGACCGGGTTCCTGCGCAGCATCTCCCGAAGTCGGGGCGTCCCGTAGATGACGACCGTGGCCACCGCGATGATCGCGAGCACCGCGACGATGTCGAGAATGTAGTGGTTTGCGGTGCCCACGACGACGAAGGACGTCACGAGCGGGTAGATGACGCCCAGCGCGCGGACGATCGGTCTCTCGGCGATGAGGAAGATCATCAGGCCCGACCAGATCGCCCAGCCGCAGTGCAGTGACGGCATGGCGGCGAACTCGTTGGTCATCGACTCGGGTCCGGGAGAGCCGGATTCGGCCCACCATCCCCACGAGGACGTGACGGCCATGACGTCGATGAAACCGGAGTACATGCGCGGCGGAGCCGTCGGATAGGTGTAGAAGCCGACCAGTGCGAGCAGGGTGGTCGCGGCGAGTACCAGGGTCGCCTTCCGGTACTCGTCCTGGTGCCGGATGTACAGCCAGACCACGACGCCGATCGTCACCCACCAGTGCAGGGTGTGGTACTCCAGCGCCGAGAGTGCGGACAGGACGTCGTTACCCGCGACCCACTCGTTGACCTTCTGCTCGATGTCGATGTGCAGCCACGACTCGAGGCGCATGATCTGCGAGCCGTGTTCGAAGGCCGGCCCGGCGTCCTTGCCGCCGGCATTGCGCACGGCCGAGTAGGCGTTGTAGACGCCGAGGACGACCGCGATCTCCAGGAGCAGGCGGAGGACGGCCGGCGCCGACGGCATGCGGGTGCCGCGGGAATCGGATGGCGTCTCGTGGGCGGTGGCGCCGAGCGGCGCGAGATCGTCGGTGTCCAGGGCGGGTCGGGCGGTGACGGTGCGCTCGCCCTCGACGGGCCCCCGCGAGGCAACCTTAGTCATGTATGTACCTTACATACATGCTCAGGGGCAGATTGTCGGCCCTCTGTCGGGACTGCGCGGGGTGGTATCCGCGGGTGCTGACACTGTTGCGGGGGCGCTGGGGGCACACGGTGGCGTATGCCGTCTTCTTCGTCACGGCGTCGATCATGTTCGCCGTGACCGAGCTGTCCACCCATCTGCTGTGGGCGGCCTGTGCGGCCATCGGGTACGGGGTGTCCCTGGCGACGAGCGTCGTCCCGGTGCCGAGGCGCGCCGAGCCGTGGCGTGCCCGGGCGGCATTCGTCATGGCGATGTGCGGTGCTCTGGTGGTGCCGCTGGCGTTGCTGCTCACCGGGCGGTACGGCGTGCAGAACGAGGTGACCATCATCGAGCAGTCCGCCGATGTGTTGTTGTCCACCGGGACACCATATGTTCACGACGCGTCGAGTCTCGACCAGATCAACCCGTATCTGCCCGGAATGGCGCTGTTCGGTGTACCCGCCGCGGTCGGGGGCATGGTCGGGGAAGGCGTGGGACACGCCTGGAGCGCGCTGACGGACCCGCGGATCTGGTGCCTGCTGGTGGCCGTCGTCAGCATCGCCACCGCACTGAGGCTGCACGGGGTGAGGTCGCTGCGGGCCCGTGCGGCGATGTGCCTGTCGCTGTTGTCGCCGACGGTGGCGCTCGAGATGTCCACCAGCGGAGTCGACATCCCCCTGGCCGGTCTGCTGGTGCTCGGCTTGGCCCTCGCCGGGGCCGCGAGGCCGAAGACGGCAGGCGTTGCCGTGGGCGCAGCGCTCGCGCTCAAGTGGGTGGCGGTGATCGCGGTGCCGGTGGCCGCGCTGCTGATCCTCGCCCGGGAGGGCCGACGTCGCGTCGTCGCATTCCTCGTCGCCTGCACGGTGACCTTCGGCGCCCTGCTCACCCCGGCGCTGGGATCCGTCGTCGACATGGTCGCGCAGGTCGTGAAGTTCCCCGCCGGCGTGGGTGTCGTGGCGACCCCGGCCCGCAGCCCGATGCCGGGTGTGCTGCTCGCGTCGACGGGCGGGGGAGGACGGCTGGGCGCCCTCGTGCTCCTCGCGATCGCGGCCGCGGCCATCGCGGTCCTCGTGATCCGCAGGCCGCCCGAGACCCTCGCCCGGGCCTACGTCTACGCCGGGCTCGGGTTCGTCGCCTTGTTCCTCCTGGCCCCGACCGGCCGGTTCGGCTACATGGTCATCCCGGTGATGCTGTTCGGCGCCGCGTACGCGACGTCGCAGTTCGGGAACCGGAAGGAGGGCGCGAACCCGCCCGCCGGCCTCGAGGGGCTCGCCCGCCGACTCGCCGGATACCGCGTCGCGGAACGGTCACGGCTCCTGTCGGCCCACGTGAAATCGGACACGGCGTGAGATGATCCCGCGGTGGACTCAGAGACGCGGCCGGGTGCGATGTCCCGTCTGGCGGGTGCATCGCTCCGTTTCGCGGGGGCGATCTTCGACGTCGCCGAAACCGCGCCGCTCGCCGGACCGGCGATCACATGGATGCGGACCCGCACCGTCGATCTCGTCGAGGCCACCCGCGTCCGCGTCGCCACCGCGGTCCGTGCCGTGCTCGGCGCGGTCATCCGAGAGGTCGTCGTCGTCCTCACCGAGACCGTCGATCTCACCGACCTCGTCCTGCACGAGGTCGACCTGGATCGGCTCGTCGCCGCGGTGCTCGAGGTCATCGACCTCGATGCCGTCATCGAGACCGTCGATCTCGATCGAGCTGTCGCACAGGTGGATCTGATGAAGGCCATCGATCTGGTCGACCTCGACGAGGTCATCCGGAAGGTCGATCTCGATGCGGTCGCCGACCTCATCGACATCGACGCCATCGCGGCCCGCATCGACATCGACGCCATCCTCGACCGCGTGGACCTCGTCGGTCTCGCCGAGGAGATCATCGACGGCGTCGACCTGCCCGACATCATCCGCGAGGCGAGCACGTCGGTCACCGCCGACGTGATGACCGACGTCCGCAGCACCAGCGAACGTGCCGACGACGCGGTCGCCAACGCGGTCAACCGATTCCTGCGCCGACGCAGCGCCGAGTCCGAGGCGACCGCAGCGATCGAGGGGTCGGACCGGGACGGAGCTGGCGAGTGACGGCCGTGCACCGGGCACATGCGGTGCAGGACCGGGACAAGACCGCCGGCATCGTCAGCCGGGGGATCGGGGCATTCCTCGACCTGCTCATCGTGTGGACGATCCTGGCCGCCTGCTATGCCGGCCTGTCGCTGATGAAATTCGCGGTCTCGGTCAGTGAATTCCACTTTCCTCACGTCGACACAATCTTCACGACAACGGGTTTCGTGGTCACCTCGGTGATCTACCTGGCCACCTGCTGGGAGGTCTCCGGTCGCACACCGGGTTCGGTGGTCATGGGGCTGCGCGTGGTCGACTCCAAGGGTGGGCGCCTGCGTCCGTCGGTTGCGGTCCTGCGGGCGCTCCTGTGCACCGTCTTCGCGGTCGGCCTGCTGTGGGTCGTGGTCGACCGCCGGCGCCGGTCGGTCGCCGACATCCTGCTGCGGACCCGCGTCATCTACTCCCGCTGACCTGCTCAGCCTGGCGAGCCCCTTCTCGACGTCCTTGCCGAGCCACTTTCGAAGAGCCCGAAGACGCCCGCGACACGGCTGAACAGGGTCTCATCGGTTCGTGCCGATGGTGCCGGTCGTTGGGGCGCTACGGTGGGGGAATGGGTCACAGGACGCGTCTGTCGGCGGTGCAGTTGCGGGACCTGATCGTCGACGACGGTACGTGGGAGTCGTGGGACACCGTGATCGCGCGTCCGGCGGCGACCTCCGACGGCGAGGACCGGGCGTATGCTGATGACCTCGCCCGCGCCCGTGAGCTCGCCGGGACCGACGAGGCCGTGATCACCGGCGCCGGACTGATCGGCGGCCGGCGCGCGGCGATCGTGCTGAGCGAGTTCGGATTCCTCGGCGGGTCGATCGGCCGGGACGCGGGCCGACGGATCGTCGACGCAATCGTGCGCGCGACCAGGGAGGGCCTGCCGCTGATCGCCTCGCCCGCGTCGGGCGGGACCCGGATGCAGGAGGGGACCGCGGCGTTCCTGCAGATGGTCGCGATCACCGGCGCGGTCACCGCGCACAAGGCCGCCGGACTACCGTATCTGGTCTACCTCCGCCATCCGACGACCGGCGGGGTGTTCGCATCGTGGGGCTCGCTCGGTCATGTCACGTGGGCACAGCCCGGGGCGCTGATCGGATTCCTCGGTCCGCGTGTGTACGAGGGCCTCTACGGCGAACCCTTCCCGGAGGGCGTACAGACGGCCGAGAACCTCGTGCGCACAACGGTTGTCGACGACGTGGTGGAACCCGTGGACCTCGGCGCGCGACTGGCGGCGGTGCTGCGGCTGCTTGCCATGCACGACCAGCTCGCGACCACGGACCCGGTGTCGCCCACCGGGCCGGCCCCGGTCGCGGAGTCCGCCGACGCCTGGGCGAGCGTGCTGGCCACGCGCGCGCCGCAACGCGCCGGGTTGGCCGAGTTCCTCGCACTGGAGGACTCCGCGCCGCTGTCGGATGCGGGACCACTCCGGTTCTCGCTGAGCAGCTTCGGCGGCCACGTCGCGCTGGTCGTCGGATACGACCGGGTCTCGCAGGAACGCGGGGAACTACCCGGCCCGCGGCATCTGCGCGAAGCACGCCGGGCCATCATGGCGGCCGGCGAGCTCGGGTTGCCCGTCGTCACGGTCATCGACACACCGGGTGCCGAACTGTCCGTGGTGGCCGAGGAGGGCGGTCTCGCCGCCCAGATCGCGCGCTGCACGGTCGAACTGATCAAGGCGCCGGTCCCGACGGTGTCGATCCTGCTCGGCCAGGGGGCGGGTGGCGCGGCCCTGGCGCTGTTCCCGGCCGACCTGCGGGTGGCCCGCGCCGACGCCTGGCTGTCGCCGTTGCCGCCGGAGGGTGCGAGCCTCATCGTCTACCGCGATCTCGATCACGCCGCCGAAATGGCCGCGCGCCAGGGAATTCTCGCCGGACGGCTCGCCGAGCAGCGGATGGTCGACGTCGTCGTGGACGCCGACTCCGATGCCGAGGCGCTGACCGGTGTCCGCGCGGCGGTCGCGCGGCACCTGTCGACGTCGCCCGTGCCGGACATCCCGGCGCGCACCCGGGTGCCCGTGGCAGAGGTCCGATGAGCCGCCGTATCGTCGCCGTCGGCGCCGTGCTCACCGACGAGCAGGGCCGAATCCTGTTGATCCAGCGGCGCAATCCGCCCGGGGCGGGGAAGTGGACGGTACCCGGGGGCAAGGTCGAGCCCGGCGAGTCCCTGCAGGCGGCGGTCGAGCGGGAGATGCTCGAGGAGACCGGACTCCACGTCGAGGTCGGCGAACTGCTGTGGACCGTCGACATCCCCACCGGCGTCGACGACGCGGTGTTCGAGGTGCACGACTTCGCCGCGCGGGTGCGGTCGGGCACCTTGCGCGCCGGTGACGACGCCGCCGACGCCGGATGGTTCGGCGTCGAGGAGATGGCGGACCTCCCGGTGACCCGCGGCCTGGTGGAGTACCTGCGCGCACACGGAGTCGTCGGGTGACGGGCACGGGGTCCCCCGACTGTGGTGCGCCCCGCCCGTGACGTGGAAGATTGGGGACATGACCGATCTGCTGCCGCTCGACCCCGACCAACTGCTCACGACGACACGATCGGTGCGCAAGCGCCTCGATCACGACCGTCCGGTTCCGCTCGACGTCGTCAAGGAGGCGCTCGAGATCGCGCTGCAGGCGCCCACCGGCAGCAACAGCCAGACCTGGCACTGGATCGTCGTCACCGATCCGGAGCTGAAGCAGAAGATCGCCGACTACTACGCGCAGTCCTTCGCCACGTACTACTCCGGGCAGAAGTTCCGCGACGAGACCGGCAAGCGCGTCGCATCGAGCGCCCAGTATCTCGCCGACACCATGGGCCGGGTCCCGGTGCTGGTCATCGGTGCCATCTACACCGGCGGCGATCTGCCGGAGGGCAACCAGGCGGGTGTGTGGGGATCGCTGTTGCCCGCCGCGTGGAGCTTCCAGCTCGCCCTGCGTGCCCGCGGACTCGGCTCCGCGTGGACAACGCTGCACCTGGCCTACGAGAAGGAGATCGCCGAGCTGCTCGGCATCCCCCGGGACAAGGGCATCCACCAGGGTGTCCTCCTGCCCGTGGCGTACACCAAGGGCACCGACTTCAAGCCCGCGCCGCGCAAGCCGCTCGACGACGTGCTGCACATCGATCGTTGGTGAGCCGCCATCGGTGATCGCCGGTCGGTAGAGTGCGGATCACGATGTCCGCGACGAGTGACACCCCCGAGGTCGAGGCGGCCGACGCCCCGCGCCCGCCGACGCGCCGCACGCAGGCGAAGGCGGCGCGCCGTGCCGAATTGTTGACCGCCGCCGCCCGGCAGATGGCCGAACGCGGCTTCGCCGGGGTGCGTCTGGAGGACATCGGGCGCGCGGTCGGGGTCAGCGGCCCGGCCATGTACCGGCACTTCGCGTCGAAGTCGGAACTGCTCGACGAGATGCTCGTCGACATCAGCCGGCGCCTGCACGACGGCGGTGTCGAGGTCGTCGAACGGGGCGCTCCGCCCGACGAAACGCTGTTGTCGCTCATCGGTTTCCACATCGACATGCTCGTCACCAAACCCGACCTGATCGTGGTGCAGGACCGCGACCTGTCTTCGACGACGCCGGAGGCCAACCACCGGGTGCGGTCGTTGCAGCGCCGCTACGTCGAACGCTGGGTCGATGTTCTCATCGGTGTGTACGAGCAGGAGGGACGCGCCCTCGACCGCGCCGAGGCACGCGTGCGGGTGCACGCGATGTTCGGCCTGCTCAACTCGTCCCCGCGGCTTCCGGAGTACGACGAGGCCGAACTCCGGCGCCTGCTCAGCGCGATGGCGCTGGCCGCGCTGCGGTGTCAGACGTGACCGGCGTCGTCCCGGCTCAGCGCAGCTTTCGGCGCAGTAGCTTGCCGGTCGCGGTGCGGGGGAGCGCGTTGACGAGTTCGACCTCACGCGGGTACTTGTACGCGGCCATCCGCTCGCGGCAGTAGTCGATGAGATCGGTAGGCGTGACCGCCGAGCCCGGGCGCAGGGCCACGTAGGCGCGTGTCGACTCACCGCGATAGTCGTCGGGAATCCCGATCACCGCGGCCTCGACGACCTCCGGATGTGTCTGCAGCACCTGCTCGATCTCGAACGGCCAGATCTTGTAGCCCGACGCGTTGATGAGGTCGTTGCTTCGGTCGATGACGTAGAACCACCCGTCGGCGTCCATGAATCCCACGTCGCCGGTGCGCATCTCGCCGTCGCGCAGCGCCGAGTCGGGATCGTCCTCCCGCCCCCAGTAGCCGGCCGCGATCTGCGGGCCGGTCGTGACCAGCTCTCCGAAAACGCCTGGTGGAACCGGATTCCCGGCGTCGTCGACAACCCGGGTCATGGTGTCGGGGACCGGCAGGCCGACCGAGAGCGCGCCGGTCTCGGGGTCGACCGGGGCGCGGACCCCGGGCGGCACCATGTGGGTCGGCGACGTGGACTCGGTCTGCCCGTAGACGTTGTGGATCATGCCCCCGAGTCGCGCCTCGAGACGATCGGCGACCTCCGGGAGGACCGGTGCGCCACCCGAATACCGCAGTCGCAGCGACGTCAGGTCCTCCGGTGACACGTCGGGATGGTCGGCCAGTGCGATGTAGGCGGTGATGGCGGCGACCGAGAACGCCGGACGCCACGTGCGGATGGCGTCGAGCACCAGTGCGGCGTCGAAGCGGTGTGTCAGGACGAGCGGCGACCGTGCCGAGAACGACAGCATCACCGAGCCGACCAGCCCGGTGACGTGGAAGATCGGCGACATGCACAGGATCGGCTCGCCGGGCTGCAGCCCGGTCCAGTCGCGGTACACCTGGGCGCTGAACGCCAGGTTGCGGTGCGTGAGCATGGCGCCCTTGGGCGGACCGGTCGTCCCGGCGGTCGGGGCCAGAACCGCGACGTCGCCGGGTCGCGGATCGTGCCGGTCCACGTCGCGTTCGCCCGAACCGATGACCTCGAGCAGGTCGAGCGTGCCCGCCGGACGTGTCCGGCGCACCCCGAAGACCCGCTGTACCTCTTCGTTGCCGGCGAAGTCGAGCGGGGAACAGGTCACGACCAGCTCGACCGACGGCGTCACCGCGATCTCGTCGGCGGCCTCCGCATGGACCTCTTCGAGCACGAGGAGGGCGCGCGGGGTGAAATCATCGAGCGCCCTGCGGAATTCGGGACGACGGTTGATCGGGCTGATGAGCGCGGCCACGCAGCCGGCCTTCCAGGCCGCGAGCATCCCGACGACGATGGCGGGCTCGTTCTGGACGGCGATCCCGACCCGATCGGCGGGATCGAGCCCGTGCTGTTGCAGCAGGTGGGCGAGCGCGTCGGAAGCGGCGTCGAGGTCGGCCCAGGAGAGGGTCGCGTCGAAGTAGCGGATCGCGGGGTCGTCGGGTGCATCGGCCACGGCGGCGGCGAACATCGCCAGGGGTGAGGCGAACTCCGGGTCGAGGTGATCGGGCAGGCCGGCGGGGTAGTGGGTCAGCCACGGTCGGGCGTCGTAGGCGTTCATGCGGGGATGCGTTCGCCGTGACGCAGGAGCTGCGACCGTTGGTTGTCCACATCGAAGAGTGTACGAAAAGCCTCGCGATGGCCCTATGGTGTTCAGCGTGGCCGAACAACCGACGACCCACTCCGGTGCGCTCGTGCGCGACCTGCGCAAGCAGGCAGGCGTCACGCTGCGCGGACTCGCCGGCGGCATCGGGGTGAGCGTCGGGACCATGAGCGCTATCGAGAACGGCAAGGTCGGACTGACCGTCGACCGGCTGCGCGACATCGCGCGATGTCTCGACGTGCCGGTCTCGCGACTGCTGGAACCGCGCCCGGAGCAGACACCGCCGGCCGACCCCGATCCGTCCGATTGGCGGGCGTTTCCGCCGCTCGAGCTCGATCCGGTGCTGCAGTCGGCCATCGAGGTGTTCACCGAACTCGGGTATCACGGCGCCACGATGCGGCTGATCGCGGCGGGGGCCGACATCAGCGTCGCCGGGATCTACCACCACTACCCGAGCAAACAACATCTGCTCGTCGCGCTGGTCGATCTCGCGCACTCGGACCTCCTCGGACGCCTCGACGCCGCGGGTTCGGGCGCAGATCCGGTGACCGCCTTCGCGAACATGGTCGAGGCGCTGACGCTCTTCCGCGTCGAACGCCACTCGCTCGCGCTCGTGCTGGCGACCGAGCTGGGGCGTCTCGAGGAACCCAACCGCTCCCGCCTCCGGGCATCGATGGCGCAGATCGAGCAGCGGCTGCTCGACACTGCGCGAAAAGCCGCGGAGCAGGGCGTTTTCTGTGATGGTGATCTTCCGGCGGCCGCGCGCGCCATCGTGACGATGTGCCTGGCCGTGCCCACGTGGATCGAGGACGCCGACGCGGCCGAGGGACGCCGGCTCGCGCGCGAGTACGCCGGCCTCGCCCTCGCCATGGTGGGTTGTCCGGCGGGTCGCTAGCGTCCTTCCGCGTGCCGGCGCCGGTCGCCGGGTCGTGTTCAGTCTTGTTCAGTATTCCTGAACCATCTCGATGACCTGCGTGTACGCACTTTGCTCCGACAAACATTGAGACATCGCAGAATTCGCACTTGACGGGCTCGCAGACGGGTGCGATGCTCGTCACAATGAACTCGCTGAGCGAGCGCTCGGAAAGTTCAGTGCAAGTTCAGTCCGCATGGTCGAGTCCCCGGATCCCCCCAGCCGTCGGCTGGCTCCGCCGGGACGAATCAAAGGAGATGAGATGACCGAGGTCGCTGCACCGTCCATGGCCGAGCTGCTCGGCGCCGACGCCCCGTCGAACTGGGGCAAGTGGGGTCCCGATGACGAGGTCGGTGCCCTGAACTACCTCGACGCGGGCGAGGTGCTGCGCGGCGTGCAGCACATCAAGTCGGGCGAGACCTTCACCTTGCAGATCGAGATGGGCCGCAAGGAGAGCCCCGGCGATCCCCTGTGGCCGGGCCGCGAGGGCATCTCGCGCACCAACATCCTCGACGAGGCGTCGTGGGACGGCGACGGGGCACCGCAGTTCCCGGGCGGCCTGCACTACGCCGACGACACCGCCAAGATCTTCCTGCAGGGCTCCACGCAGTACGACGCGCTGGGTCACGTCTGGTACGACGGCAAGCTCTGGAACGGCTACGACGCGCGCAGCACCGTCGACGCACTGGAGAAGGCGTCGGTGCTGCCGATCGCCGAGAAGGGTGTCGTGGGACGCGGTGTGCTCATCGACATGGCGCGCCACCGCGGCAAGGAGTACCTGGAGAAGGGTGAGACCTTCGATCACACCGACCTCGAGGAGGCCGCTGCCGCACAGGGTGTCACGATCGAGCCACACGACATCCTCATCATCCGCACCGGCTGGCTGAAGTACTGGTACGACCTGAACGACCCGGAGAAGTTCTACGACGGGTTCTGCGAGCCCGGGCTGACCTACTCGCGCGAACTCGTGGAGTGGTTCCAGGACAAGGAGATCCCGAACCTGGTCACCGACACGATCGCCAACGAGGTGACCACCGATCCGGTGTCGGGCGTGGCGCTTCCGCTGCACAACGCCCTCATGCGCAACCTCGGCGTCGTCTTCACCGAGATCGTCTGGCTCGAGGCGCTGGCCGAGGCCTGCGCGGCCGACAACCGGTGGAGCTTCCTGTACGTCGCGGCCCCGCTGAAGGTCGTCAGCGGCACCGGCGCGCCGGTGAACCCCGTCGTCATCCGCTGAGAAAGGCCTGACGAGGACAACATGAGCGTCTACGACGACAAGGTGTGGCTCAGGCACTACCGCGAGCAGGACCTCGCACCGCGCACCATCGAATTCGACACGGCCGTGGACATGTTCGCGGCCACCGTCGCGCGAGATCCCGACGCCGACATCATCCGGTACTTCGACGGGGCGATCACCGCCGGCGAACTCGACGAGCTGACCGACGCGTTCGCCGTCGGCATCCTGGATCTCGGTTTCACCCCGGGTGACCGGGCCGTGGTCTACGCACAGAACATCCCGCAGTTCGTCATCGCCCAGCTGGGCATTTGGAAGGCCGGCGGCATCGCCGTCTCGGCCAACCCGATGTACCGCAGCCGCGAACTCGCCGAGATCCTGGTCGATTCCGGTGCCACCGTGCTGGTCGCGATGCAGCAGCTTTACCGCGATGTCGCGCAGGAGGCCCTGCGCGACAACGACACCTCGGTGAAGACCGTGATCACGACGTCGGAGCTGGAGTACCAGAGCGCGAACAGCGGCACCCTGGCCGGCGCCGAGGTCATCGAATGCCCCGACACGGTCGACATGGCGACCCTGCTCGCGAAGTACCGCGGGCAGCGGCCGCCGAAGGCCGAACTGTCCGGTGACAGCGTCGCGTTCCTCACCTACACGTCGGGCACCACCGGCCCGCCCAAGGGCGCGATGACCACTCACCGCAACGTGGTCTTCAACGCGCAGACCTACCGCGACTGGGTCGGCATCACCTCGAGTGACGTGATCCTCGGTGTGGCACCGCTCTTCCACATCACGGGTCTCATCGCACATATCGCGCTGGCCGAGCTCACCGGCGCTCCGCTGGTGCTGATGTACCGCATGGATCCCAAGGACACCATCGCCACCATCGAGCGCGAGAAGGCGACCTTCACGGTCGGCTCGATCACGGTGTTCATCGCCCTGATGAACGTGCCGGACGTCGACCCGGGTGCACTGGCCAGCCTGACGAAGATCTACTCGGGGGGCGCCCCCATCCCGCCGAGCACGATCGCCGAGTTCCAGAATCGGTTCGGGCACTACATCCACAACGTGTACGGCCTGACCGAGACGACCTCTCCGTCGCATGCGGTGCCGTTCGGGGTCACCGCCCCGGCCGACGAGGAGACCGGCGCGACGTCGGTCGGCGTGCCCGTCTACGACACCGTCGTCCGGATCGTCGACGAGAAGGGCAACGACCTGCCCGCGGGCGAGGTCGGCGAGCTGGTCACCGCGGGCCCGCAGGTGGTCGCCGGGTACTGGAACAAGCCGGAGGCCACCGAGAAGGGCATCCCCAACGGTGTCCTGCACACCGGCGACGTCGGATACATGGACGCCGACGGATGGTTCTACATCGTCGACCGCAAGAAGGACCAGATCAACACCAGCGGGTTCAAGGTCTGGCCACGCGAGGTCGAGGACGTGCTCTATGAGCATCCCGCGGTGCGGGAGGCGGCCGTCATCGGCGTGCCCGACTCGTACCGCGGCGAGACCGTGAAGGCGTTCGTGAGCTTGCGCCCCGGCACCACCGCCGAGCCGCAGGAACTCATCGAGCACTGCAAGGAACGCATGGCGGCCTACAAGTACCCGCGTGAGGTCGTGGTGATGGACGACATCCCCAAGACCGCGACCGGAAAGCTGCTGCGGCGCGAACTGCGCACGGCCGGAAAGTGATTCGTCGTCCTCCCCATCGTCACGATAGTGGCGGTGGGGAGGACGACGTTCTGTGTAGGAGGAACGATCATGAGCTCAACCATCGCGGCCGGCGCCGTGATCCACCCGGATCTCACCCTCCGGGCACCCGCCGAGACCCTCGACCTCCGCCCGTCGGCGAGGGCCATCGAACTGCAGGAGAAACTCATCGCGTTCATGCACGAGGAGGTCTTCCCGGCCGAGGCGCGCTACGAACACGAGCGAGGCCTCGGCGGCCCCGACGACCACGACGTCCCGCCCGTCGTGGAGGAACTCAAGACCAAGGCGCGTGAACGCGGCCTGTGGAATCTCTTTCTGCCGTCGGAGTCCGGCATCGGCCAGCTCGACTACGCCGGGCTCGCCGAGATCTCCGGCTGGAGCCTGCATCTCGCGCCCGAGGCCATCAACGGGCAGGCCCCCGACACCGGCAACATGGAGCTGCTGCACCTGTTCGGCACCGACGAGCAGAAGCAGACCTGGCTGCAGCCGTTGCTCGACGGCACCATCCGGTCCGCGTTCTCGATGACCGAGAAGGACGTCGCCAGCTCCGACGCCACCAACATCGAGACCAGCATCGTGCGCGACGGAGACGAGTACGTCATCAACGGTCGCAAGTGGTGGACCAGCGGAGCAGCCGACCCGCGCTGCAGGATCCTCATTGTCATGGGCAAGACCGACCCGACGGCCGACACGCACCGTCAGCAGTCGATGGTGCTGGTGCCGATCGACACACCGGGAGTCACCGTCGTGCGCGACGTCCCGGTGTTCGGCCGGCACGACCAGCACGGCCACGTCGAGGTCGTCTACGACGACGTGCGGGTCCCGGTCGCGAACCTCCTCGGCGAGGAGGGTGCCGGATTCGCGATGGCACAGGCACGCCTCGGTCCGGGTCGTATCCATCACTGCATGCGCGCGCTGGGCGCGGCCGAACGCGCACTACATCACATGGTGGAGCGGGCGAAGGTGCGCGTCGCCTTCGGCAAGCCGCTCGCCGAGCAGGGTGTCGTGCAGCAGCAGATCGCCGAGTCGCGGATCGCCATCGACCAGGCCCGCCTGCTCTGCCGACTGGCCGCGAAGACGATCGACGAGCTCGGCAACAAGGCTGCGGCGCCGTACGTCTCGGCCGCCAAGGTGTCGGTGCCGCGGGTGGCACTCGACGTCATCGACCGTGCGATCCAGGTCCACGGCGGCGCCGGCGTCAGCGACGACGTGCCGCTGGCGATGATGTACGGCTGGCACCGCGCGATGCGCATCTTCGACGGCCCGGACGAAGTACACCTGCGGACGATCGCGAAGGGGGAGCTGCGGCGGTGACCCCACTGCATGAATGAATCTCCTCGCGACGGGTGCGCCGTCCCGGGCGTCGGCCTACGCTGATCCGCACGTCACGACATCCGAGGAGCTCGCCGTGAATCCAGCCGATCCCAGCCGGCAGGGCGGACAGTGGTCGCCGGCCCCACCCGGGCCACCGGAGAGCGGCGGATTCACGGCCGGCCACGCTGAGAACACGCAGTTCGTGGGCGGGCCACCCACCGGCGAACCCGGACCGCAGTGGGGTCCGCCGGCCCCCGCACCGTCCGACCGGTTCCCGACGGGAGGGTGGGGGCCGGCCCCGGGGACGGCGCCGCCGAGGCCCCGTCCGGAGCCCGCGGTGCTCGCGGCACTCGGCGCTGTGGTCGCCGGGATCGTCACCTACTTCATGGGTTTCGTGAGCTGGGTGACGGTCTCGGCCGCGTCGGAGGAGGAACTGGACCGCTGGGGACGGGAGTTCGAGGAGGGGCGGGGCGGTATCCCGGCGTTCTTCTCCTATGAGGTCGTGCTGAATCCCGGGAAGTTCTTCATCCTGCTCGGTGTGGTCGCGGTCGCGACCACCTTCGTGCTGTTTCCGCGATACCGGAAGGCGTTGCCGTTCCTGGCGGTCGTCGCGACCGCGGGCTGGCTCGCGCTGTTCGCGAGCGCCCTCGTCATGCCGCCCTTCCTCGATCTCGGCGCCGGTGCCATCGTGGGCCTGATCCTCGGGTTTCTGCAGGTTGCCCTGTTGGTGGTGGCGTCGTTCTTGTACGGTCTCAGACAGGATGACGCCCCTCCCCGATGAGGTATCGCCGGCGGTTCGCGACGACGATCCGCTGGTGGGCGCGCTCCGTCGTGCGGGATGTGTCTTCGCCGAGGACGAGGCCGCGCTGCTTCGTGAACATGCCTCGAACGCAATCGAACTCGATGCGCTGGGTGCGCGGCGGGTGTCCGGTGAGCCCCTCGAACACATCGTGGGCTGGGTGCAGTTCGGTGACCTGCGACTCAGCGTCGGACCCGGCGTGTTCGTGCCCAGGAAACGGTCCCTGCTGCTGGCCGAGCAGGCGGTAGGCGTAGTGGCGGGGTTCGCCGATCCCGTTGTCCTCGAGGCGTTCTGCGGCGTCGCGCCGATCGCGTCGACGATCGCCGCCGCGTTTCCCCGCGTGCGTCTGCATGCCGCCGACGTCGACGAGACCGCGCTGGAGCACGCGCGTCGTAACCTACCGGTCCACGCGCACGTCCACCGCGGGGCCGGACTCGATGCGGTGTGCGCAGACCTCCGTGGACGCGTCGACGTGATCGCCGCGGTGCCGCCGTACGTCCCCGACGACGCGTTCGGCCTCCTCGCGCCCGAGGCCCGCGATCACGAGCCGCGGCGGGCCCTCACCGGTGGCGCCGACGGACTCGACCAGGTCGCGGACCTCATCGGTGACGCACGGGAGTGGCTGTCGGCATCCGGCGTCCTGCTCGTCGAGATGAACGGCGCCCAGTTCGAGGCGCTCACCGCGCGGGGGCGCGTGCCCGGAGACCTGCACGCCGACCCGATACCAGGTGGGGACGGGCAGACCGTCGTCGCGAGGCTGCGCCACCGGGTCGGTTCGCCGCGGCACGCCCACGCCTGATCGCTCGCCGTTGCCCGCTCGGCCGGATCGTGGTGGATCTGTTGCGGGCCACCGGGCGGTCGTGCAGGATGATTGCACACAAAACTGTATTCATTGCGGCTCCCGACGGAACCGCCGGGCGCGTTCGCGCCCGACATGCCCCAGGAGAGGACAATGGCCACCACAGTTGCCCTCCATCCGCACCTGTTCACCCCTGGGCGGATCGGAACGCTGCAGATCGGGAACCGGATACTCAAGTCGCCGCAGAGCACGGCGACCTCGAATCCGGACGGCACCGTCACCGCGCGCACCGTCGAGCACTACAAGCGACTCGGCGAGGGCGGCGTCGGCCTGGTGATGATGGAATACAGCTTCATCGACTCCGACGCGAGCAAGGCGATCCACAACCAGCTGGGAAACGCCCATCGTGAGCACACGCCGGGTCTGGGTTGGGTGGTCGACGAGGTCCATGCGACCGGAGCCCGGATCGGATTGCAGATCGCCCACGGCGGCCGGCAGAAGTTCCTCGGCACCGCGCCCATCAAGTCGGCGACCGACTCGTCGTGGTCGGATGTGGAGGGGCAGTACGGCGTGGTGCCGACCCCGATGACCGTCGAGGAGATCGATGCGGTGGTCTCCGCATTCGGCGACGCCGCGGCGCGTGCGTACGCCGCCCGCTTCGACATCGTCGAGGTGCATGCCGGTCACGGTTACCTGATCACCAATTTCCTGTCGCCGCACACCAATTGGCGCGACGACGAGTACGGCGGAAGCTTCGACAACCGGGCACGGCTGCTACTGCGGATCGTCGACGACATCCGGGCCAAGGTTCCTCGCGACTTCCCGCTCAGCATCCGGTTGTCGGTCACCGACTACGAGCCGGACGGCATCCCCATCGAGGAGACCGTCGAGCTGTGCCGTCGCCTCGAAGAACACGGTGTCGACGTGCTGCATTGCTCGGGCGGGCACCACGCCGGCATGGAGTGGGAGGTCAGCCCCTGGTATCAGGTGCGGACCCCGCACCGTTGGGGGTGGGAGAAGATCAAGGCCGCGGTGTCCATCCCGGTGATCGCGTCCGGGTCGATCGTCTCCCCGGACACCGCCGAGGAGATCCTCGCGTCCGGGTCGGCGGACTTCGTGTCCCTCGGGCGGCCGCTGCTCGCCGATCCGGACTGGGCGCGCAAGGCGAAAGCCGGTCGGGTCCTGGAGATCACGCCGTGCATCCGGTGCAATGACGGTTGCCTGCACCGTGGTCTGAACAAGGGGCGGAGCGTCGGGTGCAGCGTGAACCCGAGCGTTGCCGAGGAAGGTCGGTTCCCGGTGACGCGGGCCGAGACGAGCAAGAAGATCGCCGTGATCGGCGGCGGCCCGGCGGGACTCCACGCCGCCGCCGTCCTGCACGATCGCGGGCACGACGTGACGCTCTTCGAGCCCGGTGAGCTCGGCGGTCTGTTGAACCACGCCCAGGGGTCGACGGTGAAGCAGGATCTCGCCGCGCTCGCCCGGCACCTGGTCCACGAGGTGTCCAGGCGCGACGTCCGGGTCGTCCCCGACGCGGCCGACGCACAGACGATCGCGTCGGGCGAATTCGACGCCGCCGTGGTGGCCACGGGTGCCCCGCCCGCCGAGCCCGGGTTCCCGATCGAAGGGACCATCCCGGTCATCACCGCCGCGCAGATGAGATCAGCCGACGCCCCGCGCGGCCGGGTGGTCATCGTGGGTGGCGGACTCCAGGGCTGCGAGGTGGCGTTGCGGATATCGGAGGCGGTCACCGCGTCGGGTGACGCCGTGGACCTGACGATCCTCGAGGCCGGGCCGGGCCTGCTCGCGGGTGACGAGGTCTTCACCGACAACGAGCGGCTTCCGCTGTTCCTGCGCGCCGCCGGTGTCTCGGTCAGGTGCGGGCACACCGTGGTCGGCGTCGACGACGAGGGTGTGCACGTCGAGACGGGCGTCGGAACGGAGACCGTCCCGGCCGACGCCGTCATCCTCGCGCTCGGCCGGCGCCTCCCGGACTCCACGCTCGCCGACGAAATCGAGGCGGCGGGTATCGAGGTCCGGGTCATCGGGTCGGCGCGTCAACCGGGGCGCGTGTTCGACGCCATCCACACGGCGTTCTTCACCGCTCGGTCCCTGTGACATGCGGGGCACTGTGAAATCTGTAAGCACCAAGAGAGGAAGAGAATGAAGATCCACGGGATCAGCTGGGTCGGATCGCGGACGTCGAACTACCAGGCGATGCGCGACTTCGCAGCCGACACACTCGGGTTGAAGGTCGACCGCGAGCAGCAGAACGCGGTGGTGTTCGGGCTGCCCGACGGTTCGGCGCTCGAGGTGTTCAAACCGACCGACAGCGACCACTCCTTCTTCGAGCACCCGGTCGCGGGCCTCATCGTCGACGACGTGCGCGAGGCGCGCGCCGAGCTGGAGGCCAAGGGCGTCGAGTTCATCGGCGAGGTCCACGACGGGGTCGAGGACTCGTGGGGCACCGCATGGTCGCACTTCCGGGCGCCCGACGGGCATGTGTACGTCCTGATCAGCCGGCCCGCGCTCACTGAGCAGAAGAAGCCGATCGAGACGAAGCGACGCTTTGACGAGCTCCGGATCTGCCTGAAGGTCAAGGACATCGACGAGGCCGTGCGGGTGTACCGCGAAGGCCTGGGTATGGAGATCGTCGACGAGTGGACGCACCCGGCGGGGCAGCGTGGTGTCCTCTTCGGAGTCGTTCCCGCCGCGGTCGAGTTGTTCGACGAGGCCCAATGGGAACTCGTCGACGACGCCGAGCTCGGACGGCAGGTCTCCGGCGATCACACGCTGCGCGTCGAGGTCCGGGACGTGGACGAGATCGAGTCTCTCGCAGAGATCCTCGCCGGGGTCGGTGTCTCGCGCGACGGGGAGGTCACCAAGACCCCGTGGGAGCAGAACTGCCTGCGGATGAGCACTGCCGAGGGCGAGCAGCTCACGCTGTTCACCCTGCCCGACGAGGAGCGCGTCATCCGTGAGGAGGCGCGTTCGGTGTTGTCGGTCCGCCAGGCCTGAGGCCTCGGCCCGGTGCACCGGGAACCCGATTCCCGGTACACCGGGTGACGGCGCCCGGGTCAGATCCCGAGTGTGCCCCGCCGCCGCGCGACCTCCGCGCGGTACCGCTCGACGTTGCGCATCTTCACGTTCTCGTAGCCGCGCACCATCTCGGGCAGCCCGGCGAGTTCCACCACGGCGGGCATCTCGGAGTCGCCGAGGCGGCCGTCCGCGATTCCGGCGAGCAGCGCGTCGACGAGCTCGCGGTACTCGACGATGAGCGCGCGCTCGGTGCGGCGGATCTCGTTGCGGCCGAACGGATCGAGCCGGGTCCCGCGCAGCTTCTTCATCTTCGCGAGTGTGCTAAGCGGCCGGTTCGCCCAGGGGCCGAGGGACATCTTCTCCCGCATGCCCATCCGGCGCAGCGTCGGCGGATGCAGCCGGATGGCGACCTCGGCGTCATCGCCGAACTGATCGGCCACCCGCGCCGCGAACGATGCGTCCTGGGTCAGCCGTGCCACCTCGTACTCGTCCTTGTAGGCCATCAGCTTGTAGAGGTTGCGCGCCACCGCGTCGGTGAACGCATCGTTTCCGACGCTGCGGTGCACCCGCTCGACGACGCCGAGATAGTCACGGGCATAACGCTCGTCGGCGTAGGCGATCAGCTCGTCGTAGCGGATGGCCACGGTCCGGGTCAGGTCCTCGGCGAGCCCGAGGCCGCCGGCCAAGCTCAGCGCGTGCCCACTCGGCTCGATCTCGGTGGTTGCGGCCCCGTGCAGCTCGGCGATGGTGGCCGACACGGCGTCCGGGTCGGCCACCGCCTGCCGTCCGCGCCGGAACGCCTGGATGTTCGCGTCGACGGCGACCCCGTTGAGCTCGATGGCCCGCTCGATCGACCGGGCCGTCACCGCGAGTGCGCCGGCCTGATGGGCGGCACCCACCATCAGCATGTTGGCGAATTGCTCGTCGCCGAACAGCGACGTCGACAGCGCACCGGGGTCGAGGTAGACCGCGCGCGCCACCCGGGCATCGATGGCCGAATGGATCGCGGTCTCGGCCGGGAAGCCAACCGAGGTGTCGATGACCATCAGGCCGGTCGGGATCTTCGTCGTCGACACCACCGCGACGGTCTTCTCCGGCGCCGCGACCTTCAGGTGGACCGGATCGGTGCCGACCAGCGGATCGCACACCAGATACAGGTCGCAGTCGTCGGTCGCGACCTTCGCCGCCTGCTCGACCGCGTGCGGGGCGATCTTGATGTCGCTGACCACCGCGCCCCCCTTCTGGGCCAGACCGGTCATGTCGACGGTGCGCGCGGCATGCCCGTCGAGCACGGCGGCGGTGGCGAGCACCTGGGACACCGTGACCACACCGGTCCCACCGATACCGGTGACGCGCAGGGAGAAGGTGTCGCGAACGGCGGGCACCGACGGCGCCGGCAGCTCCGAGTCGGGGATGTCGGCCGCGCGCCTGCGTGTGCGCGCGATCCCCGGCGTGACGTCGACGAACGACGGGCAGTCGCCCTTCAGGCACGAGTAGTCGAGGTTGCACGAGCTCTGGTCGATCTGCGTCTTGCGGCCGAACTCGGTCTCCACCGGATGCACCGACAGGCAGTTCGACTTCTCGCCGCAGTCGCCGCAACCCTCACAGATCCGTTCGTTGATCATCACCCGCGTGGTCGGGGTGGGCATGATGCCGCGCTTGCGCTTGCGCCGCTTCTCGGCGGCGCAGTGCTGGTCGTGCACGAGCACGGTCACCCCCGGGACCGCGGCGAGTTCGGCCTGCACGTCGAGCAGTTCGTCCCGGTGACGGACCTCGACCTGCTTGGGCAGGCCCAGCGCCTTCGTGCGCTTCGGGTCGTCGGAGGTGACGACGACCCGGGCGACGCCCTCATCGATGAGCAGGGAGGTCAGGCGCGGGAGATCCATCGCGCCGACCGGGTCCTGGCCGCCGGTCATGGCGACGGTGCCGTTGTAGAGCAGCTTGTAGGTGATGTTCTCGCCGGAGGCCACCGCGGCCCGCAGGGCGAGCGACCCGGAATGCGCGAATGTGCCGTCGCCGATGTTCTGCACGAAGTGGTCGGCGGTCACGAACGGGGCCATGCCGAGCCACTGCGCGCCCTCGCCGCCCATCTGGGTGCAGCCGGTGATGTCGCCGACCTGCCGCGGGTCCATCAGCAGCACCATGGCGTGGCACCCGATCCCGGCACCGACGAGGGTGTTCTCGGCGACCTTGGTGGAGCTGTTGTGCGGGCAGCCGGAACAGAAGTACGGCGTGCGCACGGCCAGTGGGAGCTCGATGCGCGTGCGGCGCTGCGCCTTCCGGTCGAGCCAGGCCTGCGCGGCGTCGACGTGATGGCGGGTGAGGCGGTTCGCGAGGCCACGGGTCACCGCGTCCACGTCGAGTTCGCCGAACCGGGAGAACAGGGTCGAGCCGTCCTCGTTGACCTTGCCGACGATGCGCGGCGCCCGCGGATGGCGGAACAGGATGTCACGCATCATCGTCTCGATGAAGTCGCGCTTCTCCTCGATCACGATGACCTCGTCGAGATCGCCGCGTGCGGTGTCGAACATGAAGCGGTTCAGGATGTCCCGCTCGATCGGGTACACCATGCCCAGCTTGAGGATGCGAATCCCGAGGCGGCGCAGGTCGGTCTCGCCGATCCCCATGAGGCGCAACGCTTCCCGGAGGTCGAGATAGGTCTTGCCTGCGGCGACGATGCCGATCCGGTCGTCGGGGCTCGACACCACGATGCGATTGATCCCGTTGAGCCGCGCGTACTCCAGGGCGCGGGGGATGCGGGTGGTGAGCTGGTTCTGTTCCAGCTCCATCAGACTCGCTCCCAGCAGCCGGCCGCTGGGGACGTGCGGACTGCGGCCGAGATCGCCGTAGGTCGGGACGTTGCGGTTCGGGTCGACCTGCGCGGTCGACGCGCCGTCGGCCACGTGCGCCGAGATCTTCAGCGAGGTCCACAGGCCGCTGACCCGGCTCATGATCGCCGCATGCACGCCGAGGTCGAGGATGTCCTGCGAGTCGGCGGGATAGAGGACCGGGATGTAGAGGTCGGCCAGCGCCATCTCGGAGGAGCAGGGCACGGTCGAGGACTTGGCGCCCGGGTCGTCGCCGACGACGGCGACCGCGCCCCCGTTCGGGTGGGTGCCGACCAGGTTGGCGTGCCGCAGCGCATCGGTCGCGCGGTCGAGGCCGGGGGCCTTTCCGTACCAGTACCCGACCACGCCGTCGCGGGCCGTGCCGTCGGCGGTCGGCGAGAGCTCGGCGACCTGCGCGGCGATCTGCGACCCCATCACGGAGGTCGCGGCGATCTCCTCGTTCAGGCCGGGGCGGTGGAGGATGTCGTATGGGGCGAGCAGCTCGCGGCGACGAGCGAGTTCGAGGTCGTAGCCGGCCAGGGGAGACCCCTCGTAACCGGAGATGTACGACGCGGTGGCGAGGTTCTGGAGGCGGTCGACGCGAGCGCGGTCGCGGACCATGCGCACCAGTGCCTGGATGCCGGTGAGGTAGATCGTGCCCGACTCGCGGACGTATCGGTCATCGAGCGAGAACCCGTCTGAAATCGGCTCTGGCCTGCGGGTATCGGGAACGGACACCTGCCGGGGGCGGGCGCGGTCGTCTGCGAGGGTCATGGGGTCACCTGGCCTTCTATGTGCGGTGGTCGACTCGGTCGTGCCGGGGGTCGACGCATCGGTTGTCGCGGCCCGGGGGGTGGTGGGCCTGAGACCACAGTACGAGACGATGGTGACGGGCGTCACGCGGATCACCGGTCCGTGTGAGGTCTGGGCCAAATCCGTCACCCGGCGTGACACGGACCACTCGATCACGTACGATCTCACTCGGTTAATCCCTACTAACTGAAGGGTCGATGGTGACCAGCACGCTCGACGGCTTCCGGGCCGTGCATCAGCAGAATCTGGATCTGCTCCGCCAACGCCTCGCGAAGGTCGCCGAGGGCGGCGGGGCAAAGGCGCGCGAGCGCCACGTCGCCCGCGGCAAGCTCCTCCCGCGCGACCGGGTGAACGGCCTGCTCGACGTCGGGTCGCCGTTCATCGAGGTCGCGCCGCTGGCGGCCTTCGGGATGTACGACGACAAGGCGCCCGCGGCGGGTGTCATCGCCGGGGTCGGCCGGGTGTCCGGCCGGGAGTGCATGATCGTCGCCAACGACGCCACGGTGTCGGGCGGCACGTACTACCCGATCACCGTCAAGAAGCACCTGCGCGCCCAGGAGATCGCGGCCGCCAACCGATTGCCCTGCATCTACCTGGTCGATTCCGGTGGCGCGA
Organism: Gordonia aurantiaca; assembly: GCF_039939235.1. Lineage (NCBI taxonomy): Bacteria > Bacillati > Actinomycetota > Actinomycetes > Mycobacteriales > Gordoniaceae > Gordonia > Gordonia aurantiaca. The sequence goes on from NZ_JBDUUF010000001.1 coordinate 1,011,339, forward strand.
TGCTGCTGCAACAGGACGAGGTGTTCCCCGATCGCGACCACTTCGGCCGCATCTTCTACAACCAGGCGAACATGAGCGCCGCGGGCATCCCGCAGATCGCGGCCGTGCTCGGGTCGTCCACGGCCGGCGGCGCGTACGTCCCCGCGATGAGCGACGAGACCGTCATCGTGCGTAACCAGGGCACCATCTTCCTCGCCGGCCCGCCGCTGGTGAAGGCCGCGACCGGCGAGGACGTCTCGGCCGAGGACCTCGGTGGCGGGGCCATGCACTCGTCGGTCTCCGGCGTCACCGACCATCTCGTCGACAACGACCAGCAGGCCCTCGCCAAGGTTCGCGAGATCGTCGCGACACTCGGCCCGCGGGAGGCGCCACAGTGGGAGACCATCCCGTCGCGCGACCCGCTCCGGCCCCAGACCGACATCTACGACGTGGTCCCGACGGATCCGCGCACCCCTTACGACGTGCGCGAGGTCATCGAGATCATGTGCGACGCGGGCGAGTACACCGAGTTCAAGGCGAACTACGGCACCAGCCTCGTCACCGTATTCGCGCACATCCATGGTCACCCGGTGGGCATCGTCGCCAACAACGGCGTGCTGTTCAGCGAATCCGCCCTCAAGGGGGCGCATTTCATCGAGCTGTGCGACCAGCGGAGGATTCCGCTGGTCTTCCTGCAGAACATCACCGGGTTCATGGTCGGCAAGGCCTACGAACAGGGCGGTATCGCCAAGCACGGCGCCAAGATGGTCAACGCGGTCGCATGTGCGCGTGTCCCGAAGTTCACCGTGATGATCGGCGGTTCCTTCGGTGCAGGCAACTACTCGATGTGCGGCCGCGCCTACTCGCCACGGTTCCTGTGGATGTGGCCCAATGCCCGCATCTCGGTCATGGGCGGTCCGCAGGCCGCCGACACCCTGGCGACGGTGCGCCGCAACCAGATCGAGCGGTCCGGCGAGACCTGGCCGGCCGCGGACGAGGAAGCGTTCAAGGCGCCGATCCGCGAGCAGTTCGAGCGTCAGTCCGACGCCTACTACTCGACCGCGCGCCTCTGGGACGACGGCATCGTCGACCCGGCCCAGACCCGCACCCTGCTCGGTCTCGCCCTCGAGGCGGCGCGCTACGCGCCGCTCACCGACCCGCGCTATGGCGTTTTCCGGATGTGAGCGCGATGGTGGAGGTACAGGCGCAGATCACCGAATCACGCGATCACGAGCTCTGCAGACACAACCCCGACTCACGAAGGACCCCGACTGTGAGCACCAGACCCATCCGCAGCGTCCTGGTGGCGAACCGCGGTGAGATCGCCTGCCGGGTGATCGACACGCTGCGCCGCATGGGAATCCGCAGCATCGCCGTCTATTCCGACGCCGACGCGCAGGCGCGCCACGTCCGCGAGGCCGACGTCGCGGTGCGCATCGGGCCCGCCGCGGCGGCCCGGAGCTACCTGGATATCGAGGCGGTCGTGGACGCCGCACGCAAGACCGGCGCCGACGCCGTCCACCCCGGATACGGATTCCTCTCGGAGAACCAGAAATTCGCTGCGGCGCTGGCGGAGGCGGGCATCGTGTTCATCGGCCCGCCCGCCGAGGCCATCGCGACGATGGGCGACAAGATCACCGCGCGTGCCGCCGTGACCGACCGCGATGTGCCGGTGGTCCCCGGCCTGTCACGGCCGGGGTTGTCCGACGACGACCTCATCGCCGCCGCACCCGACATCGGGTTCCCGGTGCTCATCAAGCCCAGCGCGGGCGGTGGCGGCAAGGGCATGCACCGCGTCGCCGACCCGGCCGAGCTGCCCGCGGCCCTGCAGCGGGCCCGTCGCGAGGCCGGCGCAGCGTTCGGCGACGATGCACTGTTCATCGAGCACTTCGTCGACACCCCACGACACATCGAGGTGCAGATCCTCGCCGACGAGCACGGCAACGTCGTCCATCTCGGCGAGCGTGAATGCTCCCTGCAGCGTCGGCATCAGAAGGTCATCGAGGAGGCGCCCTCGGCGTTGCTCGACGCCGACACCCGGGCCCGCATCGGCCGGGCGGCCTGCGACGCCGCCCGCTCGGTCGGTTACACCGGTGCGGGTACCGTCGAGTTCATCGTCTCGGCGCACAAGCCGGACGAGTTCTTCTTCATGGAGATGAACACCCGCCTGCAGGTCGAGCACCCGGTCACCGAGCTCGTCACCGGCATCGACCTGGTGGAGCAGCAGATTCGCGTCGCCCGCGGCGAGAAGCTCGGGTTCGCCCAGGACGACATCGCCCTGACCGGCCATGCGATCGAGGCCCGTGTCTACGCCGAGGATCCCGCCCGCGGCTTCCTGCCGACCGGCGGCACCATCGAGCACCTCGTGGAGCCCGACACCTCGCCGGGCAGCGGCGTCCGCGTCGACTCGGCGATGCTCGAGGGGTTGGAGGTCGGCAGCGACTACGATCCGATGCTCGCGAAGGTGATCGCGTACGGCAGCGACCGTGAGGAGGCCCTCGAACGCCTCGACCAGGCACTCGCGCACACGCGGGTGCTCGGCGTGGTCACCAACATCGACTTCTGCCGATTCGTGCTGCGGCAGCCGGCCGTCGCCGCCGCCGACCTCGACACCGAACTACTCGACCGGCTCGTCGCCGACTACGTCGTGCCGGATCCCTCACCCGAGGCGCAGGTCCTGGTCGGGCTCGCCCGCATCGGCACCCGCGACCCCGGCGACGTGTGGTCGTCGTCGGTCGGCTGGCGCATGGGCGAACCCGCCCCGGTGATCACCCGCCTGGTGGGCGGCGGTCACCATTCGACGGTGTCTATCCACGTCGAACACGCCGACGCGCGGTCGATCTCCGGAAAGGCGACGGTTGTCGCCGAGGAGGTCGAGGATGCCGAGCCGTGGACGGCCGACGTCGTCTATCTCCCCTCGGTGGACGGCCGCGGCGCCGACCGGCTGATCGTCGACGGTGTCAGCCAGTCGTGGTCGTCGACGCTCATCGGTGAATCATGGTGGATCTCAGGTCCTTCCGGCACATGGATGCTCGACCTCGCCCGCCCGATCCTCGACGAGGCCGCCGACGAGCGCGCCGGCGAGATCACCAGTCCGATGCCCGGCACCGTCGTCGCGGTGAGCGCGAACTCCGGCGACGACGTCTCCTCCGGCGCCCCGGTGGTCGTCGTCGAGGCCATGAAGATGGAACACACGCTCTCCGCCCCGATCAGCGGCACCGCCGAGGTGACGGTCGAGGTAGGGGACAAGGTCGACGCCGGGCAGGTCCTGGCCGTCATCACGCCGATCGACTAGAACGAGAAGGACTTTCATGGAACTCACCCAGGAATACCTCGACCTCAGGGAGTCGGTGCGCGACTTCGCGCAGAGTGTGGTGGCCCCGGTGGCCGCCAAACATGATGCCGAGCACAGCTTCCCGTACGAGGTCGTCGACCAGATGGGCAAGATGGGTCTGTTCGGCCTGCCGTTCCCCGAGGAGTACGGCGGCATGGGCGGCGACTACTTCGCCCTCGCGCTCGCGTTGGAGGAACTCGGCAAGGTCGATCAGTCGGTGGCCATCACCCTCGAGGCCGGTGTGAGCCTCGGCGCAATGCCGATCCACAAGTTCGGCACCGAGGAGCAGAAGCGCGAGTACCTGCCCGATCTCGTCTCCGGCCGGGCGCTGGCCGGTTTCGGTCTCACCGAGCCGGGCGCCGGTTCGGACGCGGGCGCCACCGCGACCACCGCCCGCGATGACGGCGACTCGTGGATCATCAACGGCAACAAGCAGTTCATCACCAACTCCGGCACCGACATCACCTCGCTGGTCACCGTCACCGCGGTCACCGGTGTGAAGGAGAACGGTAAGAAGGAGATCTCGACGATCATCGTGCCCTCGGGGACACCGGGATTCACCGCCGAACCGGCCTACAACAAGGTCGGCTGGAACGCCTCCGATACCCACCCGCTGACCTTCAGCGACGTCCGGGTTCCCAAGGAGAACCTCCTCGGCGAACGCGGCCGCGGCTACGCGAACTTCCTGTCGATCCTCGACGAGGGACGAATCGCGATCGCGGCGCTGGCCACCGGCGCCGCACAGGGCTGCGTCGACGAAAGCGTCAAGTACGCCAAGGAGCGGCAGTCGTTCGGCAAGCCGATCGGCGAGTACCAGTCGGTGTCCTTCGCCATCGCGCGCATGGAGGCGCGTGCACACACGGCGCGCCTGGCCTATTACGACGCGGCCGCGAAGATGCTGGCGGGCAAGCCGTTCAAGAAGGAGGCGTCGATCGCGAAGATGATCGCGAGCGAGGCCGCGATGGACAACGCGCGGATGGCGACCCAGATCCATGGCGGTTACGGCTTCATGAACGAGTACCCGGTCGCCCGCCACTACCGTGACTCGAAGATCCTCGAGATCGGTGAGGGAACCACCGAGGTCCAGCTGATGCTCATCGCACGGGAGTTGGGATTCAATTGAGCGCACAGGAGAACACCGACGTCACCGGTTCCGGTGAGGCGCGCCGGGTGATCCAGCGCGGACTCTGGTTCGAGGAGTTCGAAGAGGGCACGATCTACGAACACCGTCCCGGCCGCACCGTGACCGAGGCCGACAACGTGCTGTTCACGACGCTGACGATGAACACCCAGGCGCTCCATCTCGACGCCGCGTGGTCGGCGCAGCAGCCGGGCTTCGGCGGTCATCGCCTGATCAACTCGATGTTCACGCTCTCGACGATCGTCGGTCTGTCGGTGAGCCAGCTGACGCAGGGCACACTGGTGGCGAACCTGGGGTTCTCCGAGGTGGCCTTTCCCGCGCCGCTGTTCGCCGGCGACACGCTCTACGCAGAGACCGTGTGCACCGGTAAGCGCGAATCCAGGTCACGGCCAGGGGAGGGCGTGGTGAACTTGACCCACATCGGCCGCAATCAGCACGGCGAGGTCGTCGCGCGAGCCGCGCGGGCCACGCTGGTGCGCAAACAACCTACGGAGTGACGACGATGGTCTTCGATGCGAGCGCGGACAATTCGCTGGTCGGCGGCACCAATCTGGGTGACCCTCAACTGTCGAACGCCTGGCTCCCGCCCGGTCCCGCGCTGCTGTTCTGCCCCGCCGACCGGCCCGAGCGCTACCAGAAGGCGCTCGACCGCGCGGACGTGGTGATCCTCGACCTCGAGGACGCGGTGTCGCCGGACAACCGGCCCGCCGCACGGGAGGCGTTGGTCGCCAACCCGATCGACCCCGACCGCACCATCGTGCGCATCAATCCGGCCGGGACCGGTGACTACCGCCGCGACCTCGCGGCAGTCGCGGAGACGAACTACCGCGTCGTCATGCAGGCCAAGGCCGAGGACGTGTCGTCGATCCTGGACACCGCGCTGCAGACGATCGCGCTCATCGAGACCCCGCTCGGCGCGACCCGGGCCAACGACATCGCCGCGACGTCGAACTGCATCGGCCTCATGTGGGGTGCCGAGGATCTGGTCGCCGGACTCGGCGGCACGTCGAGCCGCTTCGGCCCCGACGAGCCGCGTGCGGGGGAGTACCGCGACGTGGCGTCCTGGGTCCGCTCGATGGTGCGCATCGCCGCGGCCGCCCACGGCAAATTCGCCATCGACTCCGTACATCTCGACATCGAGGACGTCGACGGGCTCATCGCAGAGGTGCGCGACGCGGTGGCCCTCGGCTACACCGCGACCGCGTGCATCCACCCGTCGCAGGTCGAGCACATCCGCGCCGGCTACCGGCCGTCCGACGAGTCCGTCGAATGGGCCCGGCGCGTCCTGGCCGGCGCCGCCGAGCACAACGGCGGGGTCTTCAGCCTCGACGGACAGATGATCGACGGCCCGGTGTTGCGCCAGGCCGAGGTCGTCCTCTCCCGGGTGCCCACAGCGGGCGCCGAAGGATCCTGAACTGCAGAGTCCTGAACTGCAGAGTCCTGAGCTGCAGAAGTCCTGAACTGCAGGAGTCCTGAACTGCAGAATCCTGAACCGCCGTTTCCCGACGTATTCCGAATTCCCCGACAGACCGGAGCACGAGATGAGCAAAGACGCTCCCGCCCTGAACCTCGCACACACCCGGGGGCCCGACCTCCCGCCCCTTCTCGAGGAGACGATCGGACAGACCCTCGCGCGCACCGTCGAGCAGTACGGTGAGCGGGTCGCCCTCATCGACGCCGTCGCGGGACGGCAATGGACCTACGCCGAATTCCATCGCGACGTCCGTGCGCTTGCCGCCGGACTGCTGCGTCTCGGTGTCACCCCGGGTGATCGGGTCGGGCTGTGGGCGCCGAACCGCTTCGAGTGGGTGCTGGCCCAGTACGCGACCGCCGAGATCGGCGCCATCCTGGTCAACATCAATCCCGCCTACCGTCAGAACGAGCTCGAATACGCGCTCACCCAGTCCGGCACCAGCGTCGTGCTCGCCGCAGAACGGTTCAAGGACTCCGGGTACGCGACGATGCTCGCGGAGGCGCGGCCGAAGTGTCCCGACGTGCGCAGCGTCGTGCTGTTCGAGTCGCCGGAGTGGGCGGAACTGACCGCGCCGGCGTCGGAGACCGAGCTCGCCCGCGTCGCCGAGATCGCCGCCTCGCTCTCGCCCGACGACGCGGTCAACATCCAGTACACCTCGGGTACAACGGGTTTCCCCAAGGGAGCGACCCTGTCGCACCGCAACATCGGCAACAACGGCTACCTGGTGGGCGAACTGCTCGGCTACACCGCCGACGACCGGATCTGTATCCCGGTGCCCTTCTACCACTGCTTCGGCATGGTGATGGGCAACCTCGCCGCCACGAGCCACGGTGCGGCCATGGTGATCCCGGGACCCGCCTTCGATCCGCAGGCCGCGCTCGACGCCGTCGAGAAGTTCCGCTGCACCAGCCTCTACGGTGTGCCGACGATGTTCATCGCCGAACTCGCGCTGCTCGACTCGATTCCGGAGGACCGACGTCCCGACCTGTCGTCGTTGCGGACCGGGATCATGGCCGGCTCGCCGTGTCCGGAACACACCATGCGCCAGGTCGTCGACCGTATGCACATGAGCGAGGTGTCGATCTGCTACGGAATGACCGAGACGTCGCCGGTGTCCACCCAGACCCGGGTCGACGACCCGCTCGAACTGCGCGTCGGCACCGTCGGGCGTGTGGGCCCGCATCTCGAGATCAAGGTCGTCGACCCGGTCACCGGAGAGACGCTGGGACGCAACGAGACCGGTGAGCTCTGCACTCGCGGCTACTCGGTGATGAAGGGCTACTGGAACGATCCGGAGAAGACCGCCGAGGCGATCGACCCCGATGGGTGGATGCACACCGGCGACCTCGCCGAGATGGACGACGCCGGCTACGTCCGGATCACCGGTCGTATCAAGGACATGGTCATCCGGGGCGGCGAGAACATCTATCCGCGCGAGATCGAGGAGTTCCTCTACACCCATCCCGACATCCTCGACGCGCAGGTCATCGGCGTGCCCGACGAGAAGTACGGCGAGGAGCTCATGGCCTGGGTCCGGTTGCGCGACCACGCCGACGATCTCACCGCCGAGGACGTCAGGGCCTTCGCCGAGGGCAAGATCGCGCGCCACAAGATCCCGCGATACGTCCACGTGGTCAAGGAATTCCCGATGACCGTCACCGGGAAGGTGCGCAAGGTCGCGATGCGCGAAGAGGCGATTCACCTGCTGGAGGACCTGCGATGACGGGTTCGGTCTCGCCCGGCGCGGGGGTGCTCACCTCCTCCGATGCCGCGATCGAACGGTTCCGGCGTCACGTCGAGGGCCGATTCGGCGTCACCGCGACCGATTACGACGCGCTGTGGTCGTGGTCGGTACGTGAGCCGGCGAAGTTCTGGCGTGCGGTCTGGGAGTTCTTCGATCTCGACGCGCTCGCGGTCGAACCGCTCGCCGCCGGGGACGACGCCGTCCTCGCCGAGGCCCGGATGCCCGGGGCGCGCTGGTTCCCCGGCGTCAGACTCAACTACGTGGCACAGATCCTGCGGCACAACGATCTTCCCGGTGCGGCGATCGTCGGACTCGACGAGACCGGTGCGCGCTCGGAGATCGCGTGGTCGGAACTGCCCGGACAGATCGCCGCGATGGCCGCCACCCTGCGGCGGCAGGGCGTCGGTCCCGGTGACGTGGTCGCCGCCTATCTCCCGGACATCCCCGAGGCGGTCGTCGCGTTCCTCGCCACCGCGAGCCTCGGCGCGATCTGGTCGGGCTGCGGCCAGGACTACGCCCCGCAGGGGGCGGCGGGGCGGCTCGGACAGCTCCACCCGAAGGTGCTGTTCAGCGCCGCGGGATATCGATACGGCGGCAAGGACGTCGACAAGCGGGCCGACTCCGCCGAACTCGCCGGGCTGTTGCCGGACCTCGTCGCGCACATCATCGTCGACGGCGCGGTCGCGGCGTCGAAGGGGGAGGGGCCCGAGGTCATCTCCTACGCCGATGCGCTCGCCACGGAGGTCGGTGACTTCGCCCCGGTGCCCGTCGAATTCGACCATCCGCTCTGGGTCCTGTTCAGCTCCGGCACCACCGGACGGCCGAAGGGTATCGTCCACGGGCACGGCGGCGTGGTCGTCGAACATCTGAAAGCCACTGCGTTGCACGGTGATCTGTCCTCCGGCGACGTGTTCTTCTGGCAGACGGCACTCAGCTGGATGATGTGGAACTACCAGGTGGCCGGGCTGCTGTGCGGGTCGCGGATCGTCTGCTACAGCGGGTCGCCGCTGTACCCGGACGCCGACCGGCTGTGGCAGATCGTCGAGGCCGAGAAGGTCACCTACTTCGGCACGTCCCCGGGACAGCTGCAGGCTTCGCGCAAGGCGGGCCTGGAACCCGGTGCCCAGCATGATCTCTCGGCGCTGCGCACGCTCGGCAGCACCGGGTCCGCGCTCGCCCCGGACCTGTTCGTCTGGGTCGACGACCACGTGAAGCAGGGCCTGCCCATCTCGTCGATAAGCGGCGGCACCGACATCGTGTCGGCGTTCGCGGGCGGATCGACCGGCGTCCCGGTCGTCCCGGGTGAACTGTCGGTGCGCTATCTCGGTGTCTCGCTCGAGAGCTGGTCCCCCGACGGACGGCCGCAGGTGGGGGAGGTCGGTGAACTCGTCGTCACCGAACCCATGCCGTCGATGCCGGTGTTCTTCTGGGACGACCCGGACGGCGCGCGCTATCGGGCGGCGTACTTCGAACATCGGTGGGAGGGACCGACCTCCCATCCCGATGGTCCGGTGTGGCGGCACGGCGACTGGGTCACCGTCACCGAACGCGGATCGCTCGTCATCCACGGCCGCAGCGACGCGACGCTCAACCGCCATGGAATCCGCATGGGTTCGGCCGACATCTATGAGGTGGTCGAATCCCTCGACGAGATCGCCGAGGCCTTCGTGCTCGGCGTCGACGGGCCGGACGGCAAGTACTGGATGCCACTGTTCGTGACACTGGTGCCGGGCGCCGTGCTCGACGACGACCTTACCGATCGCATCGCCGTGGCGATCCGCGACCGGTTGTCGAAACGCCATGTGCCCGACGAGGTCATCGAGGCGCCCGGGATCCCGCACACCCGGACCGGCAAGAAGCTGGAGGTCCCGGTCACCGCGATCCTGGCCGGCCGCAAGGAGGTCAACATCGATCCCAGGTCGGTCGACGACCACTCGCTGATCGACTGGTATGCCGAGCTGGGTCGGGCGCATCGCTGGTAGCCGCCACCCGTCGCCCCGAAGCTCCTGGTGGCGTTCGCCGTCAACACAACTCCGTTCGTCGTCGACGAACTGTGCACAACGTCGGTGACAACGCGTGGGACATATGTACGGTGGTCATCGCTGTGCATACAGCGATGACGAATCGTGCATACGACCCGACGGTCAGATGTACTACCGTGGGCCGGGAGTCACGCATCGGGGAGGTGCGGGCAGCCGCATGCCGGTTGCCGTGGCGTGACCGACGCCCCGACCCGAGCCAGATGACCTGAACACGACGAGCCTGACCAGGAGATCGCCATGACGTACCCATCGGGGGGCTACGGGCAGCAGCCCGAGTCCGGCCAGTCCTACGGCCAGCACGGCCAGCAGGGCTACGGCCAGCAGTACCAGCAGGGCTACGGCCAGAATCCCCAGCAGTCCTACGGCCAGCAGAATTACGGCCAGCAGAACTACGGCCAGAACTACGGCCAGAACTACGGACAGTACGGATACGGCCAGCCGGTCAAGCCGCCGAGCCAGGGGCTGCCGGCCATCACCCCGAAGGTCCTCGCGGGCGTCGTAGGTGCCCTTGGTCTCGTGATGCTGTTCTGCGGCTACCTGCCCGCGGCGACGCTCGGCGACGAGTCGGTGAAGATCTTCCAGACCGAATACGTGGCGCCGTACGCACTCGTCGCGGTCGCCGGCTTCCTGGCGCTGTTCTCGCTCGTCCCTAACGTCAAGTCCCCGTCCGCGATCGTCGCGGCGCTGAGCGTGCCGGCCTTCTTCATCGCGCTGTTCCTGCTGATCGAGGTCGAATACGACACCGGTTCCGGCGCGATCGTCCTGCTGATCTTCGCGCTGCTGTCGGCGCTGCTCGGTATCGCGTGGCTGCTCGTCGACGCGGGCATCCTCAAGGTCGCCCCGGCCGCGGGCGCCGCGACCGCCGCCGTGTCGACGTCGGCCACCGCCGATGCCCCGGCCGCGCAGCAGTCGACCGGCACCGCGCAGGCGGGCGCCTACGGCACCGCACAGGGCCAGGCCCAGCAGTACGGTCAGCAGCAGTCCTCGGCGAGCTACGACCCGTCCACGTATTCACAGGCGCAGTCCGGCCAGGCCTCGGCGTACGGCTACGGCGGCTACACCCCGGGCCAGTACTCGGCCGGTGCGGCGACCCCGTCCGAGGGCGCCTCGGCATCCGGCGGACAGGCATCGGGTACCTCCGCGAGCGGTGCCTCGGCGTCCGAGTCCGGTGCCTCGTCGTCCGGTGCCTCCGCGTCGGAGGCGGACAACGCCACCACGGTGTTCCAGAAGCCCGAGCCGCCCCGGTCCAGCGGCAGCTGAGAATCGACGCCCTCCGGCGGCGGCCGGCCATCGACACCGTCCGGCGGCGGCCGGCCATCGACACCGTCCGGCGGCCGCCGGCCATCGACACCGTCCGGCGGCCGCCGGTAGTCGATACCGTCCGGCGGCAGCCGGGAATCGATTCGATTCGGTGACAGCAGGCTCTTCACGATGCCCCGTCGACATCCGTCGGCGGGGCATCGCCGTGTCTGTGTCCGAGTGTCTGGGCCCGGATGCCTGTGTCTTGATGTCTGTGTCCGGGTGTCGGGACCGAACCCGGTGGCGTGACCTGAGACGCTTTCCGCGGCTGTGCCCGGCGCGTCTACGACGACGCGACGGCCGCTCGTGTCAGGCTCATGACGATGCCCACTTTCAGGCCGGATTCGACCGCGGAGAACCTGGCGTCGCAGCTGCGCGCACTGCGGCGGTCCCGTCGTGCGCAGCGCACCGCCGCGGAGGGATCGGCGCGGCAACTCGCCGTCGTGGCATTCACAGTGCCGGCGCTCGCGCTGGTCACCCTGATCGTCGTCATGCTCACCGTCCTGCTGATGGCCGGCAGCGGCCTGACCGGTCTGCCGAGCGCCATCGCGTCGAGTTGGCTGGCCATCCACCAGGTTCCGGTCACGATCGCCGGCGTGACCATCGGCGTGCTGCCGTTGCTGCCGACCGTCGTCGTCGCGGTCGGCACCGCTCGCCTGACGGCCCGCGCGGTCGGCGGGACCACCGCCCCGGCCGCGCGCTCGCCGCACGACGTCTTCGACATCGGCGCGGTGGTGTTCTCGGCCGTGATCGGTCCGGTACTCATCACCGCGATGTCGCTGGCGATCGTGATGGACGGTGGCTCGGTGCTACCGGTGCAGACGCCGAACGCGCTGATCGCCTTCGCCTACACGATCGGCATCCACGCGGGTGCGGCGCTGGCCGGTGTCGTGTGGACGCGACGGCAGGATTTCGCCGCCCGATGGGGGATGTCGTACGCCGACCGGCGCGGCTTCAAATACGGCGTCGTGGCCGTGCTGGGCCTGATGGTCGCCGGCGGTGTGCTCGTGTGCCTGCGCATGCTGATGGCGCACACCCGCATCGGTGAGCTGATCGAGACCGGATACGACTTCGACGGCTACCTCGGCCTGACCATGCTGTCGCTGATGTACCTGCCGAACCTGATGGTCGCCGCCACCGCGATCCTCGTCGGCTCCGACGTCCAGCTGGGCGCGATGGCCGTCGACCTGGTCACCGTGCGCGGGGGAGCGGTGCCACCGGTGCCGGCGCTGGCCGTGCTCCCGGACGGTACCGGGGCAGGACAGTGGGGACTGCTCGGATTGGCCGCCCCCGCGGCCGTGGCGGTGTTCGTCGGGTGGCGGTGCCGTGACCTCAATCCCATCGCCCACGTGCGATCGATCGGCGTGGCCGCGGCGGTCGCCGCATCGGCGATGGTGATCGCGACCGGGACCGCGGGCGGCGAGCTCGGCGAGTTCGGCGACGCGGCGATCACCGTGTCGGCCGCCGGCGTGTACACACTCGGCTGGATTGCGGTGACCGGCATCGTCGTCGCATTCGTCTACGCCTTCCTGCCGTCGACCCGGGCGGCCCGCGCCGCCGTCGGCGACGAGTACTTCGACTCCGATGCCGATCTCGGCTTCGAGGACGAGTACGTCATCATCGCCGACCTCGACGACGAGGAGGAATACCTCGAGTTCCTCGGTGACGATGCCGTCGAGGATGAGTATGCCGTCGAGGATGAACACGAGGACGGAACCGCAGCGGGCCACGACCACCCCGGCCGCGACGAGCCGGGCCACGATGACGCGGGGTACGACGAGGACCTCGGCGGATCCGGGTACGAGACCGCCTACGTCGGCGACGAGGCCGACGAGGCGGCCGACTTCGAACCCGTTGTCGACGTCGCGGCCGACGCCGACACCCACGTTCCCCGGAATCAGGTCGTCATCGATCCCGCCGATCCCGCCGATCTCACCGACGATGTCGACTACGACCTCTACCCGGGAACACCGGGTGCGGGCCGGCGACGCTGAGACCCGCATGGACACCGGGACCGGACCCGGGCGCAGACCCGGCGCGTGCCGCTCGACGTGCTGCTATTAGGCTCGCAGTCGTGACAAGAGGGACCGCGTCGGAACGCACGCCACTCGTGGTGATGGCGTCGGGTACCGGTTCCCTGCTCGAATCGCTGATCGCCCGCGCCGAGTCCGACGACGCGCCGTTCGAGATCGCCGCGATCGTCGTCGACCGGACCTGCCGCGCGCAGGATATCGCGCAGCGCAACGACATCCCCCTCATCACCTGCCGCCTGGCCGACCACCCGGATCGTGCCGCCTGGGATCGGGCCCTCACCGACGCGGTCGCCGCCGTCGACCCCGGGTGGGTCGTCACCGCCGGGTTCATGAAGATCCTCGGCCCGGCGTTCCTCGGCCGCTTCGGCGGGCGCATCGTCAACTCGCACCCGGCGCTGCTGCCCGCCTTCCCGGGGGCGCACGGCGTGACCGACGCCCTCGACTACGGCGTCAAGGTCACCGGCGCGACCGTTCACCTCGTGGACGAGGGCGTCGACACCGGCCCCATCCTCGCGCAGCAGGTGGTGTCGGTTCAGGACGACGACACCGCCGACACCCTGCACGAACGGATCAAGACTGTCGAGCGAGTGTTGCTCGCCGACGTGGTGACCGCCCTGGTCACCCGAGGAGTAGTCATCGATGGACGAAAGGCCCGCATCCCGTGAACGCACAGCCCGCTGACAGCGCCCGCCGACCCATCCGGCGCGCACTGGTGAGTGTCTACGACAAGAGCGGCCTGGCCGATCTCGCGACCGCACTCCAGGCCGCCGGTGTGGAGATCGTCTCGACGGGGTCGACCGCCAAGACCATCGCCGACGCCGGTGTGCCGGTGGTCGAGGTCTCGACGCTGACCGGATTCCCCGAGTGCCTCGACGGCCGGGTCAAGACCCTCCACCCGAAGGTCCACGCGGGCATCCTCGCCGACACCCGCAAGGACGACCATGTCGCGCAGCTCGCCGAACTCGGCGTCGCTGCCTTCGATCTCGTCGTCGTGAACCTCTACCCGTTCACCGCGACCGTCGCGTCCGGAGCCACCCCCGACGAGTGCATCGGGCAGATCGACATCGGTGGTCCGTCGATGGTGCGCGGCGCCGCCAAGAACCACCCGTCGGTGGCCGTCGTGACGAGCCCGGCCGACTACGGCCTGGTGACCGAGGCGCTGCAGGCCGGCGGCTTCACGCTCGCCGATCGGAAGAAGCTGGCCGCCAAAGCGTTCCGCCACACCGCCGACTACGACGTGGCCGTCGCATCGTGGATGTCGAGCGTGGTGGCGCCCGAGGACGATTCGCAGTTCCCGAGCTGGACCGGCGCCACCTGGACCCGGTCGGCGGTGCTGCGCTACGGCGAGAACCCACACCAGGCCGCGGCTCTCTACGTCGGGAATGCGAGCGTCGGCGGTGTCTCCACCGCCGAGCAGCTGCACGGCAAGGAGATGAGCTACAACAACTACACCGACGCCGACGCCGCCTGGCGCGCCGCGTACGACTTCGACGCCCCTGCGGTCGCGATCATCAAGCACGCGAACCCGTGCGGCATCGCGGTCGGCGCCGACATCGCCGAAGCGCACCGCAAGGCGCACGCCTGCGACCCGGTGTCCGCATACGGCGGCGTGATCGCCGCGAACCGCGAGATCACCGTCGAGATGGCCGAGCAGGTCGCCGAGATCTTCACCGAGGTCATCATCGCGCCGGGCTTCGCCGACGGAGCGCTCTCGGTGCTGACCCGCAAGAAGAACATCCGCGTGCTGGTGGCGACCCCGCCGTCGGCGGGCGTCGAGACCAAGCCGGTCTCCGGTGGTCTGCTGATGCAGGAGCGCGACGTCCTCGACGCCGAGGGCGACAACCCGGAGAACTGGACCCTCGTCGCCGGGCCGCCGGCCGACAACCAGACTCTCGCCGACCTCGAGTTCGCCTGGCGCGCTTGCCGTTCTGTCAAATCGAACGCCATCCTGCTGGCCTCGGACGGCGCGTCGGTCGGTGTCGGCATGGGGCAGGTCAACCGCGTCGACTCCGCGCACCTGGCCGTGCAGCGCGCCGGTGACCGGGCCGCCGGAAGCGTCGGTGCGTCGGACGCGTTCTTCCCGTTCCCGGACGGCCTGCAGGTCCTGCTGAACGCCGGTGTGAAGGCCGTCGTGCAGCCGGGCGGGTCGATCCGTGACAAAGAGGTCATCGAGGCTGCCGAGGAGGCGGGCGTGACGCTCTACCTCACCGGGGCACGCCATTTCGCTCACTGATCTCGCCCTACTACTCCTTGCGGGGTTCGGTGCGGGGCTGATCGGGTACATCACCGGACTGGCGTCGGTGGTGAGCTATCCCGCGCTCCTCGCGGTGGGACTTCCGCCGATCGCGGCGAACGTGACCAACACGGTTGCGCTCGTCGCGGTCGGGGTCGGAAGCACCGCGCAGTCCGGGAGAGTCCTCCTCGACGGTGACCGGCGACGGCTGATCGTCGGGGTGATCGCGGCGCTCGTCGGCGGAACCGTCGGCGCCGCACTACTTCTCGTCACGCCCGCGGAGGCGTTCGAGGCTATCGTCCCGTTCCTCGTCGGCATCGCCGCGATCGCGCTGCTCGTACAACCGGTTCTACGGCGGTGGGCCACCGGCCGCGTCGAGCATCCGGCGGTGTTCCTCCTCGGGCTGTTCCTGATCTGCATCTACGGCGGATACTTCGGCGCCGGTGCGGGCATCATGATCCTCGCGCTGATGCTCGTGGTCACCAGCGAGCCGCTGTGGCGTGCGGCGCTGAGCAAGTCGCTGTTCCTCGGCATCGCCAACGCCATCGCCGCCGTCGGGTTCATGATCTTCGGTCCCGTGCACTGGTGGGCCGCGCTCGCCATGGCCATCGGCTGTCTGCTCGGTGGCTGGTGCGGTCCGCCGGTGGTCAAACGGCTGCCCGCGGGCCCGTTGCGGGTCGTCGTGGGACTGTGCGGCCTCGGCCTGGCGGTGTGGCTGGCGGTGAACTGAGCGACGTATCGTCGACACCATGCTCGACAACGTCGCCGCCGCGACCTATCCGCACCTGCAGGTGTTCGGTTTCGACTACGACGGCTCCGGATACTCGGTGGAGGTGGTCGATTACACCGATCGGGAGGTGACGAGCGTGGTCGACGACGCCGACCACTACTTCACCGACACCGGAAAGCTGTGGTCGCTCGCGCTGGTGGCCGAGCAGGCTTCGGGCGAAACGAACCTGACCTGGCTGTCGGGGTACGACTACCGGGAGGCGCCTGCGAACACCGCGGAGCGGCGTCGACGGGCCGACATGCAACTGCGGTATTTGATGTCGCGATCCCGGCGTCATGAGCCCGTAGTGCTTCCCGACGGCCTGCGGTTGATCCGGATGTTTCCCGAGTGGGGTGGGGCGGGACCGCTGTGGGAGAGCTTCACCGAGAACTATCCCGCCGAGCCGGAGAAGCTCGGACTCTCCGCGTCGCTGGCAAGAGACCTCGAGGAGTGGAACGACGACTGGGCAGCCGGCGGGCCCGGCAACCAGCTCGAGGACCCGATGCCCTGGCTGGAGCGGGGACGTGAGCTGTTCGATCGGGTGCAACACGAACTCCGCGGTGTCGCCGAGGTGACCACCAGACTGGACTTCGACCGGGTGGGCTGAGCAGACCGCGGCCGTAGCCGCCGGTCGTCGGTCGCGCGTTGCGCGGTATGAAAGCACACCGCCGCCGCAGATCCCGCGCTGCGACGCTTTTCCGTCACTGCGGCGATAACTCTGGTTCTGGACATCCCGGGCCTCTAGACATGCACGGTGACCTTGTTCGTGGACATCGTTCCCGAGGACGCGCCGGGGTGCCGTGCGGAACGGAAATCGTCTGGCCGATCGCCGCGTCTGCGATCGGCCCTCACCCGTGTCGGGCTGCCGCTGCTGTCAGTGGTGGTGTTCGCCGCCGTCTGGCAACTCGTTGCGGTGAGCGGGATCTGGAGTGAGACCTTCGTCCCACGTCTGGGGACGGTGTGGGATGCCTTCGTCGACATGTCGACCACGCACAACGGGATTCGCGGATACGCCGACTACTACTGGTGGGAACACCTGTACATGACGCTGCGCCGCGTGTTCGCCGGTGTGGTGATCGGCGTGGTCCTCGGGGTCGCGCTGGGCCTGGCGATGGGCACCGTGGGCTGGTTGCGTCGTCTCCTCGAACCCTGGCTGACGTTCCTGCGCGCGCTGCCGCCGCTGGCGTACTTCTTCCTGCTGGTCATCTGGCTCGGCATCGACGAGGCGCCCAAGATCACCCTCCTCGCGCTCGCGGCTCTGCCGCCGGCCGCGGTGGCGACGACCGCTGCGGTGAGCGCCGCGCCGGTGGCGCTGATCGAGGTGGCACGAGCGCTGGGTGCACGGCGGTCGGAGGTCATCCGCGACGTCGTCGTGCCGTCGGCGTTGCCGGAGACCTTCACCGGCATCAGGCTTTCGGTCGGTATCGCCTACTCGTCGGTGGTGGCGGCCGAACTCTTCAACGGCATCCCCGGAATCGGTGGCGTGGTCAAGGACGCCAGCAACTACAACAACACTCCCGTCGTCCTGGTCGGCATCATCGCCATCGGTCTGTCCGGACTGATCATCGACGGGCTTCTTCGAACAGTCGAGCACCGAGTGGTGCCGTGGCGCGGAAAGGTCTGACACGCAATGAGAATCACACGTAGGGGAGTGCGTTCGGTGAGCACCCTGCTCGGCGCGCTGGCAGCAGTGGTGCTGGTGCTCGCCGGCTGCTCGGTGGGCGACTCCGGCGACAGCAGCAAGCCGACGATCCGGCTGGCCTACCAGTCGTTCCCGAGTGGCGATCTGATCGTCAAGAACAACCGCTGGCTCGAAGAGGCCCTGCCGGACTACAACATCAAGTGGACCAAGTTCGACTCGGGCGCCGACATCAACACCGCCTTCGTCGCCGACGAGATCGACTTCGGCGCCATCGGTTCCAGCCCGGTGGCGCGCGGGCTCTCCGAGCCGTTGAACATCCCCTACCAGGTCGTCTTCGTCCTGGACGTAGCCGGCGACAACGAGGCACTCGTCGCCCGCAACGGCACCGGCATCGCCACCGTCGCCGACCTGAAGGGCAAGCGCGTGGCCACCGCCTTCGCGTCGACGGCACACTACAGCCTGCTCGCCGCCCTGAACCAGGCCGGGGTCGACCCGAAGGAGGTCGACCTGATCGACCTGCAGCCGCAGGCCTCGCTGGCCGCCTGGCAGCGTGGCGATGTCGACGCGGTCTACACCTGGCTGCCTACGCTGGACGAGCTGCGCAAGGACGGCACGACGATCATCGCCAGCCGTCAGCTCGCCACCGCGGGCAAGCCGACGCTCGACCTCGGCGTGGTGTCGACGAAGTTCGCCGACGCCCATCCCGAGGTGGTCGACACCTGGCGCAAGGTCCAGGCACGCGCACTGACCCTGATCAAGGACGATCCGCAGGCTACCGCGGAAGCCGTTGCCGCGCAGCTGAACACCACTCCGGAAGATGCCGCCAACCAGTTGAAGCAGGGCACGTTCCTCACCGTCGCGGAGCTGACCTCGCCGACCTGGCTCGGCACCGAGGGCAACCCGGGCAACCTTGCGGAGAACCTGCACAGCGCCGCCGAGTTCCTCGCCGAACAGCAGCAGATCCCGTCGGCGCCGCCGCTGAAGACCTTCCAGGATGCGATCTACACCGAGGGATTGCCGGGTGTCGTCGAACAGCAGTAGCACGGTCGTCGAGACCGATCACGGCGTCGAGCCGGCCGGTGGCGCGGCCGGTTCGATCAGCCTGCGCCACGTGACCAAGACATACGGTTCCGGGGCCGACGCGGTCACCGCGGTCGGTCCGGTCGATCTCGAGGTTCCGCCGGGTGAGTTCCTCGTGCTGGTGGGCGCGTCGGGATGCGGGAAGTCGACGCTGCTCCGGCTGGTGGGGGGTTTCGAACCCGCGACCTCCGGGCAGGTCGAGGTCTCCGGACAATCGCCGGTCCCGGGCGTCACCGCGGGTGTGGTCTTCCAGCAGCCGCGGCTGTTCCCGTGGCGGACCGTCGGCGGCAACGTCGACCTCGCGCTCAAGTACGCGCGCGTACCCGAACCCGAACGCGCAGCACGCCGGGAGGAGCTCCTGCACCGCGTGGGACTCGACGACACGGCCGGCCGTCGGATCTGGGAGATCTCGGGCGGCCAGCAGCAGCGAGTCGCCATCGCACGCGCGCTGGCCGCGGAGACGTCGTTGCTGTTGCTCGACGAACCGTTCGCGGCCCTGGACGCACTGACCAGGGAACGGCTGCAGGAGGATCTGCGCGCGGTGAGTGCGGATCTGGGACGTACCAATGTGTTCGTCACCCACAGTGCGGACGAGGCTGCGTTTCTCGGGAGTCGGATCGTTGTGCTCACCCGGCGGCCGGGGCGCGTTGCCCTCGACATCGCCTCACCGCTGCCGCGGACCGGGGTGACACCCGAGGAGCTGCGCGCATCCCCCGAGTATGCCGCTCTGCGGGCAGAGGTGGGCGCCGCGGTCAAGGAGGCCGCTCTGGCCTGACCGACACCTGCGGTGTTTTTCTCAGGCTGAATCCAACCCTGTTCGTGGTGCCGGGCGGGGGACTACACAGAACGGGTGTCTGTTCTCGCATCTCCCGTCCGGTATCCCGACTGCTCGCCGAGCGTGCCGTCGTGTACCGGGCCGGCGGCCGGAACAGCCTCGAGAATCCTGACGACGATCCACTCGATGAACTTCTCCGACGGTTCCCATCACGGGTCCCCGCCGGCGGCGGCTCTTGTCCGCCCCGTCCGCCGTTCATCGAGAAGGACTCATCATGACCACCGCACGTCCCACCTCTGACGTCCGCACCGCTGCGTCTGCCACCCTATCGTCGGGCATCGTCGCCTCCGGCGTCGAGCTCGACATCGACGAGTTCGGTCCGAACTTCGGTGCCGAGATCCGCGGCATCGACGTCGCGCAAGCCACCGACGACCAGGTGCGCGCCATTCGTCAGGCTCTCATCGAGTACAAGGTCGTCGTCCTGCGCGGTCAGGACCTCGACGATGCCTCGCACATCGAGTTCGGAAACCGGCTGGGGGAGCTGACCACCGGTCATCCGGTCTGGGACAGCGGGGACGTCCCGGACGAGGTGTACGAACTCGACAGCGCCGACAACGGATTCGCCGACGTGTGGCACACGGACGTCACCTTCATGCGGCGCCCGCCGATGGGTTCCATCTTGCGGCCGGTGGTGTTGCCCCGCAACGGCGGTGACACCAATTGGGCCGACGCCGAACTCGCGTACGCGTCGTTGTCCGAACCGGTGCAGCGGCTCGTGGACGGCCTGACCGCTGTCCACGACGGTAACCGCGAGTTCGGGTACTACCTGCGCCACAAGCGTAAGGGGCGTGGAAACAGCTGGGATGGAAGGGAAGTGACGGAACTCGTGCCGGTGAGCCACCCCGTCGTCCGCGTCCATCCGGAGACCGGTCGCAAGGCGCTGTTCGTCAACCCGGGCTTCACGTCGCACATCGAGGGCGTCTCCGAGTTCGAGAGCCGGGCCATCCTCGACATGCTCTACGCGCACATCACCAAGCCCGAGCACGTCGTCCGACACCGCTGGCGTCCGGGTGACCTGGTGCTCTGGGACAACCGCAACACCCTGCATTACGCGAACCGCGACTACGGCGACAACCGCCGGGTGATGCACCGCATCACGCTCCGGGGCGACGTGCCCGTCGGACCGGCGTAGGGCGACCGCACTGATCCGTATCGCGTTGTGACCGGCAACCGGGCGCAACGCCATACGGATTTTTTCGCCTCCGATATTCAACCAAGGGGTTGACAAAGGATCCGGACGGGCCCAGTCTCGTATTCAACCGAACGGTTGAGGAGGACATCGGATGGCAGACGAGCTCTCGAAGGCATTCGCCGCACTGGCGGACCCCACCCGGCGCGACATCGTCGCCCGACTGGCGGTCTCCGATGCGACGGTGAGCGAGCTCGCCGCGCCCTACGACGTCAGCATCCAGGCGGTGTCCAAGCACCTGAAGGTGCTCGAGGACGCCGGCCTGGTGAGCCGAACCCGGGAGGCCCAGAAACGTCCGGTCCATCTGGAAGCAGAGGTGTTCGACCTCATGACCAAGTGGATCGAGCGGTACCGCAAGCGGGCGGAGGAGCGCTACCAGCGCCTCGACGCACTGCTCGCCGAGATGAACGACGGACCCGCGGCATCCGAGCCCGGAGACGACATCGACACACCCCAGGGAGGAAAGGCGTCATGAGCACCACCACAACCCGCTACCCCGAAGCCGCGATCGAGGCCGACAAGGAGGTCCCGATCATCCGGATCACCCGCGACTTCCGCGCCACGCCGGCCCAGCTGATGAAGGCGCACACCGACCCGGAACTGTTCGTCCGCTGGAACGGGCCCGAGACGGTCTCCAGCCGGATCGTCGAATGGGACGTCCGCGACGGCGGCAGTTGGCGTTACATCTCGACCCACGAGGGGCAGGACCACGAGTTCCGCGGCTGCTTCCACACCGTCGGCGAGGACAAGATCGTGCAGACCTTCACGTGGATGGGCATGCCCGACCAGGTCTCGTTGGAGACGCTGTGGTTCGAGGACCTCGGCGACGGCACCACCCGGCTCCACGCGCAGTCGCTGTGCGACAACTTCGCCGACCGCGACGCGTGGCTGGCGTCGGGCATGGAGGTCGGCGTCAACGAAGGCTACGCCGCACTCGACAAGCTCCTCGAGTCGGGAGAGCTGTAGGGCCATGTCGTTGTCGGAACTCGATGCCGCCGCAACGGTATCGCGAGGTCGATGCCGGATTCGCCGGAATCGTCGCGCGGGTCTCCGATTGGGGTGCACCGACGCCCGTCGACGGGTGGGTCGCGCGCGACGTCGTCGCCCATCTCGTCGACTGGTCCACGGGATTCCTCGGGGCGGCGGCATCACCCTTCCCGTGGGACCCTCGGTCGCCGACGACCCGGTGGCCGCCTGGACGGCGCACACCGCGGCGGTCCGGGAACTGCTCGACGGCCCGACGGCCGACGAGGCGTTCACCCACCCGATGGTCGGCGACCACCGTCTCGCCGACGCGATCGACCGCTTCTACACCGCGGACGTCTACATGCACACCTGGGACCTCGCGCGGTCGCAGGGCATCATTCCCGACCTCGATGCCGAATATGCGCAGCTGTTGCTTGACGGCATGACACCGATCGAGGACGTGCTGCGGGGATCCGGTCAGTACGGACCCGCGGTCGAGGTGTCCGCGGACGCCGGGGCCGTGGCCCGGCTGATGGGTTTCATCGGCCGCGACCCGGGCTGGACCCCGCCCGCCTGACCGCAGGTCGAGCGGGTACGCCACGCGCGCGGATCACGAATCGCGACGCAGGTCACCCGCCGACCCGTTCACGCCGAGACGGAGGTGGACCGGACCGCCCAGCGCGAGATCGCGACGCGTCACCCCATGCTCGGAGTAGCGTGGATCACGTGCCAGAGGACAATCTCACCACCCATGGTTCACAGACGACCGAAACCCGCCATCCCTCGCCCCGCACCCTGGGCGAACTGCGCGCCAGCGGCCACGTGTTCCGCAGCGTGCGTGACGAGATCCGCCACAACCTGCTGACGGCGCTCCGCGAGGGCCGCGATCCCTGGCCGGGAATCGTCGGCTTCGAGTCCACCGTCATCCCGCAGCTCGAACGCGCGCTCATCGCCGGCCACGACGTCGTGATGCTCGGCGAGCGCGGTCAGGGCAAGACCCGCATCCTGCGGACCCTCGTCGGACTCCTCGACGAATGGACACCGGTCATCGCGGGTTCCGAACTCGGCGAACACCCCTACGAGCCGATCACCCCGGCGTCGATCCGCAAGGCCGCCAACCTGCTCGACGACCTGCCCATCGAATGGCGTCACCGTTCGCAGCGCTACAGCGAGAAGCTCGCCACCCCCGACACCTCGGTCGCCGACCTCGTCGGCGACATCGACCCGATGAAGGTGGCCGAGGGCCGCAGCCTCGGCGACCCGGAGACCATCCACTTCGGTCTCATCCCGCGCGCGCACCGCGGCATCGTCGCGATCAACGAGCTGCCCGACCTCGCCGAGCGCATCCAGGTCGCGATGCTCAACGTGATGGAGGAGCGCGACATCCAGGTCCGCGGGTACACCCTGCGGCTCCCGCTCGACGTGCTGGTGATGGCGTCGGCCAACCCGGAGGATTACACCAACCGCGGGCGCATCATCACCCCGCTGAAGGACCGCTTCGGCGCCGAGATCCGCACGCACTACCCGCTCGAACTCGACGACGAGGTGGCCGTCATCGAGCAGGAGGCCGACCTCACCGCGACCGTCCCGACCTTCATCACCGAGATCCTCGCGCGCTTCACCCGCTACACGCGCGACCACCCGTCGATCGACCAGCGCTCCGGTGTGTCCGCGCGCTTCTCGATCGCGGCCGCCGAGACCGTCGCAGCCGCGGCACTGCATCGTGCCGCGGTGACCGGCGAGGAGCAGCCGGTCGCGCGCGTCGTCGACCTCGAATCGGTGGTCGAGGTGCTGCGCGGCAAGGTCGAGTTCGAGTCCGGCGAAGAGGGCCGCGAACTGGAGATACTCGAACATCTCATGCGCAAGTCGGTCGCCGACACGGTGCGCGCCCACCTGGGTGGCATCGACATGGCGCCGCTCGTCCATGCGCTGGAGAACGGCGAACCCGTCGTCACCGGCGACCGCATCACCGCGGCCGAGTTCCTGGCGTCGATCCCGTCGCCGGAGACCACGTCGGGGGTGCTCGACGAGATCGCCGGGCGCCTCGAGGCCGAGGCCGACGGGGAGCGGGCCAGCGCCGTCGAGCTCGCGCTGGAGGGCCTCTACCTCGCTCGCCGTATCGGCAAGGAGGCCGACGAGGCCGGCCAGACGATCTACGGCTGAGCGGGCCCGGGCCGAGCGACCACCTGAGGGAGAACAAATGGCGCGCAAGACCTTCCATCGTTCGCGCTATCAGCGATACACCGGCGGACCCGACCCGCTGGCGCCGCCGGTCGACCTGCGTGAGGCGCTGGAACGCATCGGCGACGACGTCATGGCCGGCGCGTCGCCGCAGCGCGCCCTCCGCGAGTTGTTGCGCCGTGGCACCCCGAACATGCGGGGGCTCGACAAGCTGCGCGAGCAGGTCAACCGGCGTCGCCAGGAGTTGTTGAAGAAGCGCAACCTCGACGGCACGTTCGCCGAGATCCGCGAGCTGCTCGACCGCGCGATCCTCGAGGAGCGCAAGCAGCTCGCCCGTGACCTCGACGACGACGCGCGGTTCGCCGAGATGCAGATCGGCAGCCTTCCCCCGTCGACCGCGCAGGCCGTCGAGGAACTGGCGAACTACGACTGGCGCAGCCCTCAGGCGCGGGCCGACTACGAGAAGATCAAGGACCTGCTCGGCCGAGAGCTGCTCGACCAGCGGTTCGCCGGGATGAAGCAGGCTCTCGAAGGTGCGACCGAGGCCGATCGGCAACGGGTTTCGGACATGCTCGCCGATCTCAACGAGTTGCTCGAGGCCCACAACCGTGGTGAGGACACCTCGGAGCAGTTCTCCGAGTTCATGGACAAGCACGGGGAGTTCTTCCCGGA
Source organism: Gordonia aurantiaca (assembly GCF_039939235.1). Taxonomy (NCBI): domain Bacteria; kingdom Bacillati; phylum Actinomycetota; class Actinomycetes; order Mycobacteriales; family Gordoniaceae; genus Gordonia; species Gordonia aurantiaca. The sequence goes on from NZ_JBDUUF010000001.1 coordinate 1,035,952, forward strand.
GAACCCGCGCGACACCGAGGAGCTCATCGACTCGCTGGCCCGTCGCGCCGCCGCCGCGCAGCAGTTCTACAACTCGCTGACCCCCGAGCAGCAGGCCGAACTCGATCAGCTCGCCCAGCAGGCGTTCGGTTCCCCGGAGCTGATGAACCAACTGGCACAGATGGATTCGCAACTCCGGATGGCCCGCCCCGGCCTGGACTGGGACAACGCCCAGTCGTTCTCCGGGGACCAACCGATGGGACTCGGAGAGGGTGCCGCGGCGCTGCGGGACATCTCCGAACTCGAGGCGCTGAGCGAGCAGTTGTCGCAGCAGTACGCCGGTGCGCAGATGGAGGACATCGACCTCGACGCGCTCGCCCGGCAGCTCGGCGAGGAGGCGGCCGTCGACGCACGGATGCTCGCCGAACTCGAGAAGGCGCTGTCCGAGCAGGGATTCTTCGACCGCACGCCCGACGGCCAACTGCGGTTGAGTCCCAAGGCGATGCGCCAGCTGGGTCAGTCGATCTTCCGTGACATCGCCGAACAGTTGTCGGGGCGTCGCGGGGATCGGCAGACACGGCAGACCGGTCTGCTCGGCGAACCCACCGGCGCCAGTCGTGAGTGGGAATTCGGCGACACCGACCCGTGGGATGTCACGCGCACGGTGTCGAATGCCGTGTTGCGCACCGTGTCCGAGACCCGGGAGCCCGCCCTCGCCACCTCGGAGATGACGCGGTCAGGGGTGCGCATCGACGTGCGCGATGTCGAGGTCGTGGAGACCGAGAGCCGGACCCAGGCAGCCGTCGTGCTGCTCGTCGACACCTCGTTCTCGATGGAGATGGAGGGTCGCTGGACGCCGATGAAGCGCACCGCGATCGCGCTGAACCACCTGATCTCGACGCGGTTCCGCACCGACGAGTTGCACCTCATCGCATTCGGCCGGTACGCGCGGTCCATCGACATCGCCGAGCTGACCGGGCTGCAGCCGCGCATGGAGCAGGGCACCAACCTGCACCACGCACTCCTGCTGGCGCAGCGGCATCTTCGCCGGTTCCCGAATGCGCAACCGGTCGTGCTCATCGTCACCGACGGCGAGCCGACCGCACATCTGGACCCGAGCGGCGAGCCGTTCTTCTTCTATCCGCCGCACCCGCAGACCATCGCCCTGACCGTGCGCGAACTCGACCACATCTCGCGGATCGGCGCGCAGGTCACGTTCTTCCGGCTCGGCGACGCCCCGGGGCTGGCCCACTTCATGGACCAGATCGCGCGGCGGATCGGCGGTCGGGTGGTCGCGCCCGACCTCGACGGCCTCGGCGCCGCGGTGGTCGGGGACTACCTGCGATCGCGGGGTCGGCGCTGACGCGGGTGACCGGCGCCGGGCGCCGCGCCGACCCTCAGGCGGTGCGCGGCTTGCGGCCGGCGATGATCCACAGCACGACGCCGATCAGGAAGAGCAGTCCACCGAGGCCGCCGCCGAGGAAGGCGAGCGCGATTCCGCCGCCGAGACTCAGGATCCCGCCGACGTCGACCGAGGCGACGACGACGCGGTCGGTGCATTCGAACGTGTACGTGCCGCCCTGGACCACCTCGAAGGACGCGAACGACTCCACGTGGTTGCCGTCATGGTCGAATTCGGCGGTCAGGCTGCCGTTTCGGACGGGCTCGGCCGGGCCGTCGATGTTGCACGACGGGGCGCGGCCGTCTTCGGTGAAGAGCGTGAAAGTGTCGCCGGCGTCGTAGGCATGCCGGGCGGTCGGTTCGACGACGAACGAGTCGTTCACGATGTTCCCGGCCCCGGTCGCGGCCAGGATGCCGCCGACGACGATCGAGACCACCAGGATCGCGAGGCCGACGAAGGTGAGGCCCTTGCCCCAGCGTCGCATCCCGGAGCGGTCCTTCGGCTGGGGCGGGGGAGGCGGGTGGCCGCCCGGTGGGTAGCCGCCTTGGGGATACCCGCCCTGGGGATATCCGCCCTGGGGGTAAGCGCCTTGCGGGTAGGCGCCCTGCGGGTACTGGCCGGGGGACGGGGGTCCGGGCTGGTACGGCTGTCCGGGATCAAACGGTTGGCCCACGATCGCCTCCGGTTCTCTGTGCGTGGTCGTCGTTCTCCGACAGGTCGGATTATGCCTCCGCGGCGGGCATCTCGGGGTGCGACCGGGGGATTCCTCAGGGTCGGCGCGGCGATTCGGCAGCCGAAATCAGGGTGGTCCCGTCGCGCATACGCCACTAGGGTCGGTGTACGTGGACACCTCCGGCGATCTCCCCGCCCCCGACGATCGTCGAGCACGGTTGCGTGCGGCCGACGTGGATCGGGAACTGGTACACGAAATCCTCTCCGCAGCCATGGCCCACGGCAGCCTGACGCCGGCCGAGTACGAAGAGCGGGCCGGAAAGGCCGTCGTGGCAAAGACGTTCGCCGATCTCGACGCCCTCACCGACGACCTGCCCATCGCGCAACTGGGTGTCGCCATCCCGGCGCCGTCGCTTGCGCCCGGGCCACGCGTCACCGGTGCCGTCGGGGCGGACGCCGTGCGCCACCGGCTGGCGATCATGTCCGAGAGCGAGCTGACGGGGACGGCGGTGGTCGCCGACGAGTTGACCGCGACCGCGATCATGGGCGGGGTGAAGCTCGACCTGCGCGAGGTCGAGTTCGCCAGCCCGGTGCTCACCATCCGCGCCGTCGCGATCATGGGCGGCGTCGAGATCCTCGCGCCCGAGGACGTGACCGCGGAGATCGGGGGCCTCGGGATCATGGGCGGTTTCGGCGGCAGGTCGCAGCGCTCCACCCGGCCGGGGGCGCCGGTGATCCGGGTGACGGGCCTCGCGCTCATGGGCGGCGTCGAGCTGAAGATCCCCAAGCGCAAGGCCCTCGACGACCACGACTGAGGGTTGCGACGGCCGAGACCTCGCCGCCACGAGCGCCGGACGGGGCCGAGAGCCGGCGGCCTCAGGCCAGCAACAGGGCGATGGCCGCGATCACCGGGATGGACGCGATCGTGGTGATCAGCCCGGTGTCGCGGGCCAGGATCTGACCCCGCCGGTAGCGGGTGGCGTAGACGAACACGTTCTGGGCGGTCGGCAGGGCCGCGATCACCACCTGTGCGAACAGATCGTGGCCGGTCTGGCCGAATCCCCAGCGCGCGATCGCGTACACGGCCAGCGGCATCGCGACCATCTTCAGCACCGAGGCGAGGAGGATGTCGCGGCGCGGGCTCTCGCCCTTCTTGAAGATCTGCACACCGGTCAGCGACATGCCGAACGCGAGCAGCGCGGTCGGCACCGATGCGTCGCCGAGCATCTTCAGCGGTGACATCACGGCAGCCGGCGGCATCAGGCCGAGCAGCGACACGACGAGTCCGGCGATGCCCCCGACGACGATCGGATTGGTGAGCGGCGCAATCAGCGAGTCCTTGACGACCGAGCGGCCGGACTCCCGTTCGAGGGCGGTGAGGTCGAGCGCCAGCAGCGCCATCGGCGACAGGATCAGGATCTGGAACAGCAGCAGCGGCGCCACGAACGACGCGTCGTCGAGCACGAAGATGGCGATCGGCAGCCCCAGGTTGACGCTGTTGACATACGACGACGACAACGCGCCGATGACCAGCTCGGGAATCCCGCGTCGGAGCGTCAGTTTCGCGATGACGAGATAGGCGGTCGCGATGATCAGGGCGCCGCCGCCGGCGATGACCAGCGTCGAGGAGAAGACGACCGAGAGATCGGACGTCACCAGGGAGTGGAACAACAGCGCCGGGGTGAAGACGAAGAACACCAGACGCGAGAGGACCTCGTGGGCGCGGTCTCCGATGACCCGTGTCCGGCCGAGGAGGTAACCCACCCCGACTACTATGAAGATCACCGTGAAGCCGGAGATGACGCCAGACACCGCTCGAGTCTATTCATCAGGGTGAACCACGGAATTGTCGGACCTAAGAAGGGGTAACGGGTGTCACAACCACCGGAGCAGGGATCGGGCAACGACCAGGACGATTGGGGCACGGTTCCGAGCTCGGGGTCTTCGAGCGGCGATCACGGTGTGAATCTGAGCAAGGGCGGCCAGACCCCGCCGGACCCCACGTCCCCGGAGTACGCCCCGACCCAGTTCGGCCAGGCGTACCAGCCGCCCGCCGATCCGCAGGGCCAGGACCCGTACGGCCAGAGTCCATACGGACAGAACGCCTACGAGCAGAATCCGTATGGGCAGCCGTCGCCGGATCCCTACGCGCAGAATCCGTACGGTCAGAGCCCGTACGGGGCGGCGCCGGGCTCGGCCTACGGCGATCCCTACCAGCCGGGACCCGCCTACGGATCGGCGGCGTACGGCGGCGCGAATCCCTACCAGGCAGGCGCCTACCCCGGTTATGCCGCGCCGCCCTCCACGAACGGAAAGGCGATCGCGTCGTTGGTCTGCGGGATCGCCGGCCTGGTGTGCTGTGGGTTGATCACCGGGATCGTCGCCGTGGTCCTCGGTGTGATGGCCCGTCGTGAGGTGAGGGATTCGTCCGGTCGGGAGACCGGGGACGGCCTCGCGCTCGGCGGGATCATCACGGGAACGATCGCGATCGTCTGGTCGCTGGTGTTCATCGTCCTCTACGCGGTGGGTATCGGCGCGGCGATCCTCGACGACAGCAGCACTTCCACCTTCTGAACGATTTCACGCCGATCCTGCCCCTGACCGGGAGATTCTCCGCCCGGTCGGGGGCAGTTCTCATTAGTCTGTGACGAGCGCCGCCGATGACGCCGCGCCCACAGTCGTCGCGCCGCGACGACGCCAGCACGTGAAAGGCACCGAAGATGTCGAACCCGCCCGGAGATGGGGAGTCGCACGAGCCGACCTCCGCACCTCAGTCACCGCCGGAATCCGCCTCCGGCCAGTCGTCTCCCGCCGAAGCCGGTGACGCGGCCCGTCCGGCCCCGATGACGTCGACGCCCGGCGCCGGGCCCGAGGGCACCGAGGTCGCCGAATCCCACAGTCCGGCCGACGCGACCACCCGGATCATCAAGACCGGTCCCACCGTCGGTGGGTCGGGCGAGGCTTCGCCCGAGCCGTTCGGTGCCGCCGGAGAGCCTCCTGCCCCGGGTGGGCCTGCCCCCTCCGGGTACGACTCGACGCGAGTGATCTCCACGCCGCCCGCGGGGCCGGGTGGGGCGCCGCAGTCTCAGGGGCAGCCGCCGCAGGGGGCACCCGGGTACGGGGCACCTCAGGGATACGGCGCGCCGGGCGCCGGCCCGCAGGGGTACGGCGCCGCCGGCCACGGCCACGCGGGGGCGCCCGGTCCGGACGCCTCGGGCCAGGCGGGCTCTCCGCAAGGACCAGGACAGTTCGGTCAGGGCGGACCCGGGTCTGCCCAGCATGGGTACGGACAGCCCTACCCTGCGGGGGTGCAGCCCGCGCCGCCCGTCGACCCGGCGGGCTTCGGCGACCCCTACGCCGGGGCGTCGGCGCCGAAGACCAACTCGCTCGCCATCTTCGCGCTGGTGGCGTCGTTGCTGGGGCTCTTCTGCGGTGTCGGCGGCCTGGCCGGTCTGATCATGGGCATCTTCGCGCGCCGGCAGATCGACGCCTCGAACGGTCGGGAGACCGGCGGCGGGCTCGCGCTGGCCGCGATCATCATCGGCGCGATCGTCGTCGTCTGGGCGCTGTTCTGGCTGGTGATGATCGGCACCGGCGCCGTGGACGTCGATTTCTCCAGTTCGTAGGCTCTCGACGGCCACCCCGGGGCGGCCCGCAGGCCTCCATTTTGGAGTTGGGCGCCGCCAACAGGTAGTCTGATCGGGTTGTGTGCCGCGCCCGCGTGGCTGTCAGGCGCACTGACTCGGGTCGACCCGGTGACGCGCGAACGTGCCGACGACCACGCAGACCACAGTAGGAGAAGGGCTCAACCATGGCTGTACCGAAGCGCCGGATGTCGCGGGCGAACACCCGTAGCCGTCGTTCGCAGTGGAAGGCGGACAACCCCGCACTGCAGGAAGAGAAGATCAACGGCGTCCCCGTGCGGATCCCGCGTCGTCTCGTGAAGGCTGCTCGCGCAGGCATCATCGACCTGGATCGCCGCTAGTCTTCTCTCGCTGCCGGAAACGGCACAGCGATCGTTCTACGACGGCCGCCCTCGGATGACCCGGGGGCGGCCGTTCGTGTGCCCTGCATGTGCTTGTCTGTCGTATTGCTGTGGTCGGGTCGTCGTGAGGAGGCTGTGACGTGCTGCTCGACGTCCTGAACTTCGCGGGCATCGCGGTGTTCGCCGCGTCCGGCGCGATCGTGGGTGTCCGCAAGGACTTCGACATGTGGGGCATCATCACCGTCGGCGTGCTGACCGGCGTCGGCGGCGGTGTGCTGCGCGACGTCCTGCTCGGGATCACGCCGCCCACCTCGGTGCAGGGCTACGGCAACGCCCTGACCGCGGCGATCGCGAGCCTGCTCGTCTTCCAGTTCCATCCGGCGTTCACCAAACTGCGCCGTTCGATCCTCGTTCTCGACGCCTTCGGCATGGGCTTGTTCGCGGCGTCGAGCGCGAGTCTGGCCGTCGAGGTGGGCGTCAGTTCCTTCGCCGCCGCGACCGTCGGACTCCTCACCGCGATCGGTGGCGGCGTCCTGCGCGACGTGATCTCCAACGAGGTCCCGCTGCTGCTGCAACCCGCCGACCTCTACGCCGTTCCCGCCCTTCTCGGCGCCACCGTCGTCGCGCTGGGGCTGCACCACACCTCGCTGCCGCAGTGGGTCTGGCTCGTCGTCGGGTCGATCCTCGCGACGGGTCTGCGACTGCTCGGCCTCAAGTTCAAGTGGCGGTTGCCGACCGCGCGTCGCTGAGACCTCCCGCAAACCCACCCCCTTCGGACACAATCTCACCCTGCGCTGGTGGTGGATCTGTCCATAAGTGGTGGATTTGCGGAAAGGTGGGTCCGAAGCCGCATCTCGTGCGTCTGAATCTCATGGAGATTCCTGCCGATGAGCACGGCCTGATCCGGCGCGCCGACACAGTCGGAACGCACACGACCGAGAAGACGCTCCAGCGGGGCGTCACCAGAAAAGACCTGTACCGCCTGTGGCCAGGGGCCATGGCCGACTACGCGAAGGTCTCCGACCTCGACGCGGTCGAGAAGCATCGGCTCACCGTCATCGCGGCAGCCGGGGCCGGCCGACCGGGCCGACTCTTCAGTCATGTCTCGGCGGCAGCCGTGCACCGGCTTTCGATGCTCCGCCCTGATCTCGGCAAAGTACACGTCACGTCCCCGAAGGTCGGCAAACAGACAGCGCGGGTTCGGCGTCACCAGGCCGTCGTCGACGAGAAGGACATCGTGGTCGTCGACGGCGTGAAGGTCACCACCCTGGAGCGCACCGCGTGCGATGTGGCCAGGCTCGGCAACAGTCGTCAGGCCCTCGTGGTGCTCGACGCCGCGTTGCGGCGAGACGCCGACATCCAACGCATGAACGAGATCCTCGAGTCGTGCAGGCGGTTCAAGGGGGTCGAGATGCTGCGGCGAATGCTGCCCCACGCCAGCGCCTCCTCCGAGTCGGTCGGTGAATCCCTGAGTCGCGCGGTCATGCTCGAGTTCCCGGACCTGCCGGTGCCGCGCCAACAGGTGGAGATCAGGAATGACGCAGGCGTGATCGTGGCGCGCGTGGACTTCCTGCTGGCCGACCGGGTCGTCGGCGAGTTCGACGGCATGATCAAGTACAACGGCGCCGTCGGGGACGCCCCGGCATGGCGGGTCGTGGTCGACGAGAAGCTCCGCGAGGACAGGCTGCGTGCGCTCGGCTATACCGTGGTGCGCTGGACGTGGGATGACCTGCGGGACAAGGCCGCCTTCTACCTGATGCTGAAGCGCGCACTTCGATCCGCTGGGGTCGACCGATGACAAACCCACCCGTTCTGGGCAGATCCACCACCGGTTGCGGGTGAGATCCTGTCCGAGAAGGATGGGTTTGCCGAGCGACTACTGTGCGATGAACTTGTTGACGGTGCGGTTGAGGAAGTTCGGGATGAACTTCGCGGCGTTGCCCAGCACCAGGGTCTGGGTGCCGACGGAGTAGCTGGTGCGGTGCAGCAGCTTGTCCTGGAGCGTCGGGTGCACCGATTCCCAGACCTTGTCGGCGACCTGCTCGGGGGTGATGCGGATGCCGAGGGTCTTGGTCGACTTCGCACCGCCGGTGGCCAGTGCGGTCTTGGCCCACAGCGGCCAGATGCTGACGACGCGGATGTCGTCGTGCTCCCACTCGAGTTCGAGGGCCTCGGTGAGGCCGGCGACGAAGAACTTGGTGGCCGAGTAGACGGCGATACCGGGCTGGCCGTAGATCGCCGACGCCGACGCGATGTTCACCAGGTGCGCGCCGGGCGTCTTCTTCAGGTACGGGTGTGCGGCGCGGGCGCCGAGCGCGACGCCGAGTGCATCGATGTCGATCTGGCGGCGGATCTGGTCCGGGGTGATCTCGTCGATGCGGCCCTCGTGCAGGATTCCGGCGTTGTTGTCCAACACGTCGAGGGTGCCGCCGGTGTGCGAGGTGAACTCCGCGAGTGCGGCGTCCCACTGCCCGGGGTCGCGGACGTCGAGGGTGCCGGTGATCCAGTCGGGATGGTCGGCGGAGACCTTCGCGAGGGCCTCGGTGTCGACGTCGTAGACACCGACCGTCCACCCTTCGCGTCCGAACCGCTCGGCGGTGGCGAGGCCGATCCCGGCTGCACCGCCGGTGATGAAGATGGAAGACATGCGAACCCCCAGGTGAGATCGTGTGACGGTGATGTGGCTCTGACCTGCGACGACATTGCCGCGCGCCAAACTTACTCGTCAGTATATTGGTCGTTTCGTTTACTGGGTCACACCCCGGTGCTATCTTGACAACAGACATTGTCATTACATCGATCATTGTCATGGTCGACGGCGACCGGGAGGCGAGCTCGCATGACTGCTGCGATGGAACGAACCGACAACGTGATCAGCATGCGCGACGAGGGCACCGAAGAGGTGTCGGCGAGGTTGCTGGCGTCGGCGGCGCGACTCTCGCGCAACGCGATGACCGAGATCGACTGGTCCGAGCCGATGGACCCGACCAAGTACGGGTGCAGCCCCGAGTGGTCGTCGCTGTACGGCACCGACTACTGGGAGGAACTCACCGAGGAGCAGCGCATCTCGGTGACGCGCCACGAGTTCGCCTCGATCATGAACATCGGCATCTGGTTCGAGATGATCCTGCAGGAGATGGTCATCCGAGACCAGTACCTCGGCAACTACCACGGCTCCGAGTTCCAGTTCGCGCTCACCGAGATCGCCGACGAGTGCCGGCATTCACTGATGTTCGCGAAGGCATCGGAGAAGATGGTCGGCACGTCGTACCGTCCGTCGAAGAAGGTCGCGCGCCTCGGCAAGATCTTCATGCAGACCGCAAAGAACGAGGTCGCATATGCGGGAATCCTTGTCGCCGAAGAGGTTCTGGACGTGTTCCAACGCGGCTGCATGCGCGACGACCGGGTGCTCGACTTCATCCGCACGGTCAACGAGATCCACGTCCTCGAGGAATCGCGCCACATGAAGTTCGCGCGCGAGGAAGTGCGTGAGTCGCTCAAGGGGGTCGGCTGGGCGCGACGTCAGTTCAGCGCGCTGTCCGTGGCGATCGGCGCCTACTTCATCGTCACGAGCCTGGTGCAGCCGAAGGCCTTTGCCGACGCGGGCCTCGACGTCGAGCGTGCCGTGCGCGAGATGCGGCACAACTCGCACTTCCACTCGATGATCCGCAGCAGCTGCACCCATCTCATGGAGTTCCTCGACGAGGTCGGCCTGCTCACCAAGCCCGCGATGCGCTACTACCGGAAAGCCCATATGCTCTGATGTTCGTCATCACCCAATCCTGTTGCAGCGACGCGGGTTGCGTGTCGGTCTGCCCGGTCAACTGCATCCATCCGACGCCCGAGGAACGAGGCTTCGGCAGTTCGGACATCCTCCACATCGATCCGGAGGCCTGCATCGACTGCGGCGCCTGTGCGGACGCCTGCCCGGTCGATGCGATCTACCCGGCCGACAAGCTCGGTGAGCGCGACAAGGTGTTCATCGAGATCAACGCCGACTACTACAAGAACAACCCGGACATCAAGTCCGGCTGGTCACCGGTCACGTATCCGGAGATCCCGAAACTGCCTGCGGACCTTCGGGTTGCGCTCGTGGGCACCGGGCCGTCGGGGGGTTACGCCCTGCGCACCCTGCTGGATCGCACCGAGGCCCGCATCACCGTCATCGACAAGCTCCCGACACCCGGCGGCCTCGTCCGCGCGGGTGTCGCGCCCGACCACCCGGGGACCAAGGGGGTGTTGCGCGGCTTCGACCTGCTCTACCGCGACCCTCGCGTGACGATGCTGACCAATGTCACCGTCGGCGACGGCCCCCGCGACGTCACCCCGGGAGAGCTGGCCGAGCACTTCGACGCGGTGTTCTACGCCATCGGCGCGAGTGAGTCACGGCGCCTGGGCATCCCGGGGGAGGACATCCCCGGATCGACGTCGGCCACCGATCTCGTGGCCTGGTACAACGGCGTTCCCGGCGTCGACGAGGGACCGCCGTTGCGGCGGGGGACACCCGACGACCCGGCGACCGGTCGCGCGGTCGTGGTCGGAACCGGAAACGTCGCCCTCGACGTCGCCCGAATCCTCGTCTCGCCGCCGGAGTTGTTGGCCACCACCGACATCGCCGACCGCGCGCTGAACATCCTGCGTGAGCAGAATGTGCACGAGGTCGTGGTGCTCGGACGCCGCGACCAGGCGTCTGCTGCCTACACCGCCGCGGAATACCGTGCGCTGTCGGAGATCCCGGGCGTCGACGTCGAGGTGCACGACGGGCTTGACGCCGAGCTCCCGGCCTTCGGCGAACCCGCCGATCCGAACCGTCGACGCATCGTGTTCCTCTTCCACAGCACGCCCGAGGAGATCCACGGTGACCCGCAGGTCGAGGCGATCACCGTCCGCACCGGCGAGGGACGCCATCGCATCGCCACCGACCTCGTCGTTCGGTCCATCGGCTACCGATCCACGCCGATCCCGGGTCTCGCCTTCGACGACGAGCGCGGGGTATTCCGCAACGACGACGGCCGGTTGCTCGACGAGAACGGCGAGATCGTACCGGGCGGCTACGTACTGGGCTGGGCCAAGCGCGGCCCGAGCGGCGGCATCGGCACCAACCGGCAGTGCGCCATCGCGACCGTCGAGGATTTCATCGCCGACGCCGCGGCAGGCCGGCTGCGGCGCACCCGACGCGAGTCATCGGAGTTCCCGGCGCTGGTGCGCAAGCGCGTGCGGACCGTCATCGGGTACCGCGGCGTGCGCGCCATCGACCGCGCCGAGCGCCGGCGTGGGCGCGAGCAGGGCCGTCCGCGTGTGAAGTTCACCCGGGTCGCCGAGATGGTCGGCGCGGCGGGATGGCGAAAACTCTGATCACCGTTCGGTTCTCGTGTCACGATCGGTGACGCATTCGACACCAGGAGGATCGATGGCAGCACCGCACCAGAAGTGGCGCGAGCGTTCGCTGTTCGCCGTGTTCGTGACCGCGCTGATCTCGCAGAACGCGATCGCGATCCCGTACGTGCAGCGCAACGGGCCGTCGTCGGCGAAGGACTTCTTCGTCGGCGACATCATGAAGACGACTCCCGGCCGCTTCGCGATGGTCGATCTGTTGTTCGTGGTGATCGGCTTTCATCTCTGGGCGTACGGCGAGGCGCGGCGGCTGCGGATCATCGGCTGGTGGTGGGCGACGCTCGTGCTCACCTTCGGCGTCGGCATCGGCACCGCGATCCCGTTCTTCTTCTACGCGCGGGAACGGGCGCAACGCAGCTGAAACGTGCGCCAAGATCACAGGCTGGACCACAGAATCGCGAGTTCCGGCTCGCGATTCTGCCGCGAACCTGCGATTTCGGGGGGAGTGCGAGTTCAGTACACGTCGCGCACGTACCGCTTGTCCGCGGCGAGGGCCTTCACGTACGCCTCGGCGCTCGACGGTGATCGCCGGCCGTATTGCGCGACGATGCCCTTCAGCGTCGCGTCGACGTCCTTTGCCATCCGTGTCGCGTCTCCGCAGACATAGACGTGGGCGCCCTCGTGGAGCCACTCGTACAGCTCCTCGCCGTGTTGGCGCATGCGGTCCTGCACATAGATCTTGCGGTCCTGGTCGCGGGAGAACGCGACGTCGAGGCGGGTCAGCACGCCGTCGCCGAGCATGGTGGTCAGTTCGTCCCGGTAGTAGAAGTCCGTGGCCGAGTGCTGCTCACCGAAGAACAGCCAGTTCTTCCCGGTGTGGCCCAGGGCCTCCCGTTCGCGCAGGAAAGCGCGGAACGGGGCGATGCCGGTACCGGGGCCGATCATGATCATCGGGGTGTCGGGATCGGCAGGCGGACGGAAGTGCGTGGCGGAGGTGACGAACACCCCGACCTCGGTGTCCTCGGCATGGTCGGCGAGGAAGGTCGAGCACACGCCGCCGCGCTGGATCCCGTTGCGGTTGTAGCGCACCGCCGCGACCGTCAACTGCACCTCGTCCGGGCTTTCCAGGGGGCTCGACGAGATCGAATACGACCGCGGGGCAAGCGGCTTGAGGACGGTCATCCACTCCTCGAGGTCGGCGCGGATCGGATGATCGACGAGCACGTCCACGGACTGTCGTCCCCAGGACCACTCGTTGAAGACCCCCTTGTTGCCGGGCGCGACAAGCCGCTCGAGCTCGTCCGATCGCGATCGCTCACCGATGAACCGCACCAGATCCGTTGTGATACGCGCGAATTCGAGCCGCTCCCGCAGCGCCCGGTACAGCGGTATCGAGTCCCCGCCGACGGTGACGGTCCGGCTGCCGTCGAGCCCGGTGCGGTCGAGGAACTCCTCGATCAGCGCCGGGTTGTTCAGCGGCCACACGCCCAGCGCATCACCGGCCTTGTAGGTCAGGGCGTCGGCCGGGAGTCGGAAGCCCAGGTTGCGCACGTCCTTCTGTGACCCCGGTGAGTTCAGCTTCACATTCCGAACCAGCCTGGTGACCAGTGGGTTCTTCCGCGAGTAGGCCGATGCGGTGCGCACGGACGGAGCGGCCGCCGAATCCGCGGGTTCGCTCACGACGGTCACACGGTCCCCGGTCACCCCGGTCGCGGGCGCGGCGTTTCTCATGCTGATCTTGCGGATGACCTCGGCGAGCCAACCGCCGGCCCTCTCCTCGAAGTCGGGCTCGCACTCGACCCGGTCCAGGAGCCGTCGACCTCCGAGCTCGCCGATCCGTTCGTCGAGCTTGCGGCCGTGACCGCAGAAATCGTCGTAGTTCGAATCGCCCAGGGCGAGCACCGCGAAGTCGACGCCGGACAGGTCCGGGGCGTCGGCCGAGTTGAGCGCGTCCCAGAACGCGGAGCCGTTGTCCGGAGGGTCGCCGTCACCGGTGGTCGATGTCACGAACAGCGTGGTGCCCCGCAGCGTGCTCACGTCGACCTCGTCCATGGCCTTCGCGGCGACCCGGAGGCCGATGGCCTTCATTTGCTCGGCGGTTTCCGTGGCCAGCTCCTCGGCGTTGCCCATCTGCGACGCCCACAACACGGTGATCGTGTCGGCGGACGCCTCGGCGTCCCCTGGATCGGCGGGTGCGTCACTCGAGCGGGTCTCAGGCGCCGCAGCGGTCTCCGACCGGGTTGCCACAGCGGTCTCCGACCGGGTTGCCACAGCGGTCTCCGACCGGGAGAACATCCCGGCCAGCAACCCCGACACCCACAGCCGGACGTCGGGTCGAAGCGGCGCATCGTCCGGGACCGACGGCACACCGGCCGTCTCCGGCGCCGCGGACGCCCCCGTCGCGAGTCCCGCCAGGTACAGGCGCTCGGACGAGGTGAGCTCCGGCGTGGCGACATCAGAAACACCGAGCGCCGCGGCCAATCCCGTCTCCGCGGAGACGGGCATCCTCGGCGCGGCGCGCTCGCTGCTCGCCACCTTGGTGAGGGTCACGGCGCACACCTTGAACTCCGGTTGCCGGGACAGCGGGTCGATCGCGTCGGAGGTGGCCGCGTTGATCGCGAGGTGCTCCCCGAAGACGTCGTTCCAGTGGAACGGCACGAAACAGTTGCCGGGACGCACCCGGTCCGACACCTTCGCCGGCAGCACCGCCCGGCCCCGTCGCGACGCCACCTCCACCTTGTCCTTCGACGAGATGCCGAGAACCTGCGCGTCGAGGGGGTGGATCTCGACGAACGGCTCCGGGTTGAGCTTGTTCAGCTTGGCGACCCGGCCGGTCTTCGTCATCGTGTGCCATTGGTGGGGGAGGCGGCCGGTGTTCAGCAGGAAGGGGTAGTCGGCGTCGGGCATCTCCGCGGGATCGATGTGTGGCCGGGCGAAGAACTGTGCACGGCGGTTGGCCGTCGCGAACGCCAGCCGGGGAACCGAACCGTCCTCGAGGCGGTGCAGCGTCTGGCTCCTGCCGTCGTTGAGATAGCGGATCGGGTTGCGCGCACCGGACTCCCCGAGGTCGGTTGCGTCGTCGTCGAGCGGTGGGCACGGCCACTGCATCGGCGTCCTGCGCAGCCGCTCGTAGGTGATGCCGCGCAGGTCGTAACCCGTTGCGGGATTGGCGAACTGCTTGATCTCGGTGAAGATCTCCTCCGCGCTGGAGTAATCGAACGCATCGGCGTAACCCATCTCCGACGCGATTCGTGCGATGATCTGCCAGTCCGGGATCGCCTGTCCCGGCGCGTCGAGTGCGGGTTCGAACAGCGTCAGGGTGCGTTCGGAGTTCACCATGATGCCGGAGGACTCCGACCACAACGCCGCGGGCAGCACCACGTCGGCGTACTGGTTGGTCTCGGTGTCGGCGAACGCGTCCTGGGTGATGACCAGTTCGGCGCGTTCGAGTCCCTGGATGACGGTCTTCCGATTCGCCACCGATGCAACGGGATTGGTGCATATGATCCACGCGGCCTTGATCTCGCCGTCGGCCATCCGACGGAACATGTCGACGGTGCCGCCGCCGACCTCGGTGCGCAGCGTCCCGGCCGGCAGGTCCCACACCTTCTCGACGAACGCGCGATCCGCCTCCGACAGCACCGACCGCTGTCCCGGCAGCCCGGGTCCCATGTAGCCCATTTCGCGGCCGCCCATCGCGTTCGGCTGGCCGGTCAGCGAGAACGGGCCACTGCCCAGCCGGCAGATCGCGCCGGTCGCGAGATGAAGATTGATGAGCGCGTTGGTGTTCCACGTTCCGTGTGTCGACTGGTTGAGTCCCATCGTCCAGCAGCTCATCCAGTTGTCGGCCTCACCGATCATCCGTGCAGCGGCCCGCAGGTCCTCGGCGGGTATGCCGGTGATGTTCTCGACGACCGCGGGTGGATACTGCGCCGCGAACTCCGGCATCTGCTCGAAACCATCGGTGTAGGACGCGATGAACTCGTCGTCGGTGTGACCGCCGGCGATCAGCAGGTTCAACAGCCCGTTCAGGAGGGCGAGGTCGGTGCCGGGCCTGATCTGCAGGAACAGGTCGGCCTTCTCGGCCGTGGCGGTGCGTCGCGGATCGACGACGATCAGCTTGGCGCCGGCCTTGACCCGGTCCATCATCCGCAAGAAGAGGATCGGGTGGCAGTCGGCCATGTTCGAGCCGATGACCAGGAAGACGTCGGCGTGGTCGAAGTCCTGATAGGAACCGGGCGGCCCGTCGGAACCCAGCGACAGCTTGTATCCGGTGCCCGCACTGGCCATGCACAACCGCGAGTTCGACTCGATCTGGTTGGTGCCGATGAACCCCTTGGCCAGCTTGTTCGACAGGTACTGCGCCTCGAGCGACATCTGCCCGGACACGTACAGGGCGACCGCGTCGGGTCCGTGCTCGTCGATGATCGACCGCAACCGGCGGGCGGTGCCGGTGATGACGGTGTCGAGATCGCCGCGGCGTGGTTCGCCGCCGCGATCGTCGCGGACCAGCGGAGCGTCGAGGCGACCACCGGCGGCGAGCATGTCGGCCGTCGTCGAGCCCTTGGTGCACAGCCTGCCGAAGTTGGTCGGGTGGTCGGCCCGGCCGACGGTCTTGGTGATGCCGGAGTCGTCGACCTTCAGCTCCATGCCGCAACCCACACCGCAGTAGGCACACAGGGACATGACCGACCGGGAGACCGGTCGGGACATGGCAGGGCGCATCGGGGGAGAGACTGTCACGATCTCCAGCGTCGAAGGCGGATGTTTCCCCACCCGTAGGTGGGGGTTACGCAGCCGTCAACTTGATCTCACAGAGGGAGATCGCGACTGTGAAGGCGGGAAAATCCCAGCTCGCAGCCGATTCCGGGACCTGATGAGCCCGATATGCGGTGTTGCTCAGGTGGATCTCAGCCGAGGTGGATAAGACTGTATGCCATGCGCATCCTCGTGGTTGATGACGACCGGGCGGTCCGGGAGTCGTTGCGACGGTCGCTGACGTTCAACGGCTACACGGTCGAGACCGCGAACGACGGCATCGAGGCACTGGAGAAGATCCTCGCCGACCGACCCGACGTCGTCATCCTCGACGTGATGATGCCGCGTCTGGACGGACTGGAGGTGTGTCGACGGCTGCGTTCGGCCGGCGACGACCTGCCGATCCTGGTGCTGACCGCACGCGACTCGGTGTCCGAGCGGGTCAGCGGCCTAGACGCCGGCGCCGACGACTACCTGCCCAAGCCCTTCGCGCTCGAGGAACTGCTCGCACGGCTGCGTGCGTTGCTGCGCCGCGCCGCGCCCGACGACGAGGCGGAGTCGGAGGCCCTCACCTTCGCCGACCTGTCGCTGGACCCGGTGACCCGCGACGTCAGCCGCGGCGACCGCGCGATCAGCCTCACCCGCACCGAATTCGCCCTGCTCGAGATGCTGATGTCCAACCCGCGCCGAGTGCTCTCGCGCAGCCGCATCCTCGAAGAGGTGTGGGGCTATGATTTCCCGACCTCGGGCAACGCGCTCGAGGTGTACGTCGGCTACCTGCGCCGCAAGACCGAGGCCGCGGGCGAACCGCGTCTCATCCACACCGTGCGCGGCGTCGGATACGTCCTGCGGGAGACACCGCCCTAGTGGTCGGCACGAACGTGTCCCCCTCACCGTCCCCCTCGGGCTCGGCGTTCGCGCGGTGGCGCGACCGCGTCGCGCGGGCTCTCGCCGCCCGCGACAGCGCGTCGGGGGAGAAGGAGATGCGTGCGCCGATGCCGCTCACCCGGGCGGTGTCGCTGCGTGCCCGCGTCACCCTGCTCTCGGCCACGGTCGTGCTGGTGTCGGTCAGCCTGATGGCGGCCGCGGCGTACTTCGTCGTCTACCGCGCGATGTACAACGAGGTCGACCAGCAGTTGGAGAGCCGCGCCGACGGCATGGCCGCACTCGCCCGCGCCGGCGTACTGCGTGACCAGCCCGAACAGTTGGTGGCCGGAACGGTGTTCTCCACCAACATCTCGGTCGCGCTGGTGACGCCGAGCGGGCAGACCTACCTCATCGGCCAGGTGCCGTTCGAGGATCCCGAACGCAACATCGTGCGGGCGCCCTCGGTCCCCGGGGCGAATCTGCAGAGCCTGCGCACGACGCACAACCAGCGGGTTCTCACGCGCAAACTCGACGACGGCAACACACTGGTGCTCGCGCAGAGTCTCGTCCAGACCGACCGGGTGCTCAAACGCCTGGCCTGGGTGCTGCTCGTCGTCGGTTGTGGCGGAGTCGCCTTGGCGGCGTTGGCCGGGACCACGGTCGCACGTGCGGGTCTGCGCCCGGTGGCCAGACTCAACCGGGCGGTGGAACGGGTCGCGCGCACCAACGACCTCACGCCGATCCCGGTGACCGGGAACGACGAGTTGGCCAACCTCACCGCGAGTTTCAACGCGATGCTGCGCGCGCTGGCCGAGTCCCGCGACCGCCAGGCCCGCCTCGTCGCCGACGCCGGGCACGAACTGAGAACCCCGTTGACCTCCCTGCGGACCAACCTCGAGCTGCTCATCGCGGTGAGTCGTCCCGGTGCGCCTGCGGTACCCGAGGAGGACATGGCCGACCTGCGCGCCGACGTCATGGCGCAGATCGAGGAATTGTCCACGCTGGTGGGGGATCTCGTCGACCTCGCCCGCGAGGACGCGCCCGAGGTGGTGTACGAGGAGGTCGAGCTCACCGAGATCATCGAGCAGGCGCTGGAGCGGGTTCGGCGCCGGCGCAACGACGTGGAGTTCGAGGTCGACCTGACGCCCTGGTACGTCTTCGGCGAGCAGCACGGCCTGTCGCGGGCGGTGCTCAACATCCTGGACAACGCCGCCAAGTGGAGTCCGCCGGGCAAGACGGTGAAGGTCGCGCTGACGCAGGTCGGCATGTCGACCGCGGAATTCACCGTCGCCGACTCGGGTCCCGGAATCCCCGAGGAGGACCGCGGTCTGGTGTTCGAGCGCTTCTACCGGTCCACCCAGTCGAGGTCGATGCCGGGGTCCGGGCTCGGGCTCGCGATCGTGCGTCAGGTGGTGGAGCGCCACGATGGCCACGTCGAGGCCGACGAGTCGCCGACCGGAGGCGCGCTCATCCGAATGACACTGCCGGGCCGGGCAACTCCCGCGGAACCATCTCCACAGGTGATTCGTCAGTAATGGTGAGGCGCCTGCACCGGCAGGTCACCGTCGGCGGGCGGCGGCCCCGGGGGGGCTGTGTGATCAACCGGTGTGACCTGGTGGGCGATCACATAGGGTTGATCAGAGGCGCTGATCGGGTAAGCCGACTGCCCGGCCGCGGCCGGGCAGTGTGACGAGCGCCGGCGGTGGCCGGCGAGGACGAACGAGGAAGAGACTCAGATGACGACTGGCGGTTCGCAGGGTGGCGGTCCGTACGGGGGCAATCAGTACGAGGGCAACCAGTACGGGGGTAACCAGCACGGTGCCGATCAGCCCGCAGCCCAACACCATGGACCGACGCATCAGCCCGGACCGGCCTCCGGATCGTTTCCCACGCAGAGCGGTGGGCCCGGGTTCTCCGGCAGTGGTGCCCCGACCGCGGCCTACGGCGCGCACGGCACCAGTCAGTTCCCCCAGGCACCCTATGGGCAGCCCGGTGGCACCTATGGTCAACCCGGTCCGGCGGCGTTCGGTTCGCAGCTCGGTGGTCAGCAGGGATTCGGCGGCCCCGGCGACGACCTGACGTCCCAGCCGCCGAAGAAGAGCGGTAACGGCGGCAAGCTCGCCGCCGTCGGTGTGGGAGCGCTCGTCCTCGCCCTCGTGGCCGGCGGTGTCGGAGGCGCGGTTGGCTACAACCTCGCCGACGGTTCGGGAGGATCGTCGAGCAGCATCACCGCCGGTCCTCTCGGCGGCGACCCGAAGGCCAACGGCGACTCCGAACCCGTCCAGGCGCCGGCCGGCTCGGTGCAGGAGGTCGCGGCGAAGGTGCTGCCGTCCGTCGTGTCGATCGAGGTGGCCTCGGGTGGTGCGCTCGGTTCCGGCTCGGGCGTCGTGCTCACCAAGGACGGCGTCATCATGACCAACAACCACGTGGTCAGCGCCGGCGGCAACGCCCCGGCGTCGAAGGTCTTGGTGAGCTTCTCCGATGGCTCGTTCGCGCAGGCCCGCGTGCTCGGCGCCGACCCCATCTCCGACATCGCGGTCCTCAAGGTCGAGCGCGACGACCTGACGCCGATCACCGTCGGCAACTCCAACAACCTCGCCGTGGGCCAGGACGTCATCGCCGTCGGTTCGCCGCTGGGTCTCGCCGGCACCGTCACGACCGGCATCATCTCGGCGCTCAACCGGCCGGTCCTCACCTCGCGCGATCCCGGCACCAACACCACCTCGGTGATCGACGCGATCCAGACCGACGCGGCGATCAACCCCGGCAACTCGGGCGGCGCACTGGTGAACGCCAAGGGCGCCCTGATCGGCATCAACACCGCCATCGCCACCCTCGGCGGCGGCCAGGACCAGTCCGGCGGCAGCATCGGGCTGGGCTTCGCCATCCCGATCGACCAGGCGATCCGCGTCGCCAAGCAGCTCGAGACCACCGGAAAGGCCAGCCACGCCAACATCGGGGTCTCGGTGCGGCCCAGCAGCGATGCCGCGACCCCGGGCGCTCTCGTGACCGACGTGACGCAGGGCGGACCCGCGGCCACGGCCGGCATTCCCAAGAACGCGGTCATCACCAAGGTCGACGACCGGCCGATCCAGTCCGGCGACGCACTCGTGGCGGCGGTCCGCTCGCATGCGCCGGGCGACACCGTGTCGGTCACCTACGTCGACGGCGGACAGACCAAGACCGTGCAGGTGAAGCTGGGCACCCTCGAGGTGAGGTGACGCACGACCGACAGGCCGCCCGTCTTCGCAGAACAACTGAACACGCGACATGATCGCCCGTCGATCGGGCGGCACACCGACACAGAAAGGTCCTGTCATGTCTGACACCGGATCCCCGGTCACCGGAAACACCGGCCTCCCCGGCGATGAAGCGGAGACCGAAGCGTCCCTGGACGTGCGACTGGCAGGCGATCCGGGCCAGGTGGACCCGGCCGACGTGGTCGCCGCCGACGCCGCCGCACGGGAGTTCGTGGCCCGCCACGAGAAGGCGTCTCGGAGTCCGGAGGGCGAGGAGATCGGACGGGCCCTGGTCGTGTTGGTCGACGACGAGGCGGCTCACGGTGACGACCAGCGTCATCTGGGCCCGCTCGTGGGCGAGTTGCTCGCCGAGGCCGGATTCCACGTCGACGCGGCGGTCGTCGTCTCCAGCGACGAGGTGGAGATCCGCAACGCGCTCAACACCGCGGTGATCGGGGGAGTGGACCTGGTGATCTCCGTCGGCGGCGTGGGAGTCGGTGCCCGCGACGTGACCCCGGAGGCCACCGAACCGCTCCTGGACCGCAGGCTCCGCGGCATCGAGGAGGCCGTGCGGAGCTCGGGACTGGCCGCAGGCGCGACCGACGGCGGCCTTTCACGCGGCCTGGCGGGAATATCCGGGCAGACCCTGGTGGTGAATCTCGCGGATTCGCGTGCGGCCGTGCGAGACGGAATGGCCACCGTCGCACCGCTCGCACGGTATGTGATCGAGTCGATCAGCGAATTCTGATGGTGGAGTGGGCGTCACGGCCCGGTCCGATTTCCCGGACCGGATTGGACCGCCAAAATGGGACGATCGTCCGACAGAAGGGCGGGGAGGGCAGGCATGTCCGCCGATTCTGACGACAACACCGAAACCGCGATGAACAGCGGAGACGACGCCGCTGCGCGCCGGGCCGCCCGGCGTCGGAGGCTCGATGCGATCTTCGGGGACGACCTTCCCGAAGTCACCCGAGATGAGTGTGGGCAAGATCACAAAGGGGTTTCTCAGGATTGGTTGGAGGCCCAGCGACCCCCTCATTACGAGTGAGCAGTGCCGCCCGCACCCATGAACATCAGGGTGTTTATCTGCCGTTAACTTTCCGGCGGCGATAGATAGCGAATTGCTGATTTGTCATCCCGCGTTTTCGCATTGTGACACGGCTGAGTCCAGCTGTTGCCCGTCCTGAGATCACTCCGATAACGTTCGCCTCGACAACGCGCGGCGCCCCAGTGACGGGGAGTCGAGTGGAGTCCTGCGAACTGTCGCGAGTGGCAACGCAGCAGCGACCAGGAATTCGATGGATTCTGAGCGTCCGCTGAGACGAGCGTGAGTGCTTGCTGAGCGGGTACTCTCTGGAAACCCATCGACGTCGAGGGTCACGACTGTGGGTGTGAACGCACACCGCGGGGTATTAGCCGAATCCTGTGAGAGGGAACGAATGAGCAAGTTCAGCAAGCGTGGGCTGCGTCGCGCCGCCGGCGCGGTCGCGATCGCCTCGGCCGCAGTCATGGGCGTGGCCGGTATGGGTGCGGGTGACGCCGCGGCGGGGAAGCTCGCCAACGGCTACAAGAAGGTCACCGGCGTCGACGGCGAGACAGTGCAGAGCTGGCGGACAAATGAGAGCGCCTACCCGATCCCTACTGTCGCGAATGTTCCGACGTCGCGCGGATTTGTCCTCTCGGGCACCTACACCGCGAAGGCGAGCAAGGGTGTGGGTGGCAACCTGGCGGTTACCTACCTTGTGGGCTGTCAGGTGAACCTCGACGGACTCGAGCTCGGCCTTGGAGGCTCTATCGACTTCATCGCGCAGAGTGGCGGCCTGAGCGGCTCCCTGAATCTGCCCCTCAGCCCGGGCCAGGTCGCGGAAGTCAGTATCACCGACAAGGACCTGTCCGACTCGGGTGTCGCCAGCATTCAGCTTTCACAGCTTTCGTTCACGCTGAACAAGTGCGGTGGTTTCGCTTCCGTCCGTTCGGTGACGAAGGTTATTGCAGCCAAGGGTTACAGCACTGACGAAGGTACGGTCAGCGGCAAGGGCACCTTGCTCCAGTCCACCCTGTACGGCCAGCCCTTCAGCATCAACTGACCGGGCGCAGATAACAAGCACTTCCTGACGTATCTGCCCTGAGCAGATTGATATTCCACGAAGGGGAATCATGAAGAAGAACATCACGCGTCGCGTGGTTGCGGCGGCAGGTATCGCCGGAGCCGCGGCGATGGGACTAACCAGCCTTAGCGCTGGCGGGGCGACCGCAGGACCGCTGCCTGGTGGCAAGATCACCAAGACACTCGTCGACGGCACGCCGGTGACTGTGCAGTTGTTCGATGAGTACGTCAACGTCCAGCGTGCGATCAGCAACGTTCCGACCTCGCGCGAGGCGTGGCTGTCGGGCAAGGTGCGCGTCACCGTCGGAGGTAAGGCCGAAGGCGGTGTGGTTAAGGTCGGGTTCGATGTCGGGTGTCAGGTCAACTTTGGGGCTGGGGCTGGAGCTGAGGGCGGCTACGCATACAGTCCGCCAAGCAGCGGGAACAGTGGTACCTACACAGATCCCAGTGGAGGTACAGGAACGTGGCAAACGCCCCCCAGTCAGGGAGGTTGGAGCCCGAGTGGAGGTGCAAATGGCTCGGTCAGCCTTGGTCCCGGCCAGGTTGAGCGCGTCTGGTTGGTGAACACGACTTCGGGCACGGACACAGCCTACAGCGACTACAAGGTCAACACTTACACCTTCAAGGGTAGCAAGGGTGGAGTGGTCTACAGCCAGGAGAAGTTGGGCGTGAACTCGTGCGCCGGCCACGCATCCGCGAAGGCCGTTGTGCAGGTAACCGTGAGCACAGATTCCGTTAAGGGCGTCGTCGTGCTTAACGGGAAGCCTTTCAGCCTCGGCTGATCGATTCGCTGACACAGCAACTCCACCGCGGGGTGGGAATCCGACTCGGATTCCCACCCCGCGGTGTTTGCGTCGGCGGTGTCTCGTGGCGGGCCCGGCAGCTGTCCGGCTGCTGACGATGTTCTGTGAGGGTCCTGTGATCGGCCCTCGCACAAGGGGTTTCCCAAGCTCGGCGGGTTAGCCTTGGCGGCGACGGTGAGGATGCCGTCGCTGGGAGACGTCTGATGGAACAACCGGGCTCGTTGTCGCTGTGCGCGGCCGTGCGTCGTTTCCGCCCGCTGCTCACCGGCTTGAGGTGGCGACTCGTCGCCGCGATCCTCTGCTATCTGGTCCACGTCGCGACCACGGTCGTCACCGTCGCCGTGTTCGCCCACATCGTCGACGACGTCCTCATCACCGGCGATCTGTCGGCCCTGCTCGATCCGCTGCTGGTGTGGATCGCCGCGTCCCTCATCGGTGCGGCGGCCTCGTACGCGGGAGCGGTGCTGACCGGCGGGGTCACCGAGAAACTGCTTCTCCGGCTGCGCGACCGGTTGTACGTGCACACGCAACGGCTCGCACCGCATGCGCGACATCGATTCGGCACGGGAGATCTCGTGTCCCGCAACACCTCCGACGTGGAAGCGGTCGACAGTCTGCTGTCCTCCGGGGTCGTCACCGCCGCCGTCGCCGTCGTGAGCCTGATCGTCTATGCCGTCGCGGCTTTCGTGACCCAGTGGCAGCTCGCCCTGGCTGCCGCGATCCTCGCACCCCTGCTGTGGCTGATCGCCCGCCGTTTCGGCGTCATCGTCAAGCGTGCGTCGCGCCGGGAACGATCGTCGGCCGGCCGGATCAGTTCCCTGGTCGCCGAGGGCGTCGCCAATGCGTTCGCCATCCAGGCCGCCGGTCAGCTCGATTGGGACCGGCGCAGGGTGGGGCGGCAGAGTCGACGATGGCGCGATGCCCGGATGTCGGAGATCCGTGCCGACGCCGCCTTCTCCGAGGCCGTCACCGTCGTCGAGGTGCTGTGCATGATCGCGGTGATCGTCCTCGGAGCCTGGCAGATATCATCCGGCACAGCGGAACTGGGCACCCTCATCGCGCTGACCGGCTATCTCGGCTACCTGTACCCGCAGATCCAGACGCTGGGCGGACTCGTCGTCGACGTCACTGCGGCGACCGCGAGCGCCGAACGCGTCGCGCAGGTGCTGGATGCGCCGGTCGGCGTGGCCGAGACGCTCGACGGAGATGACGTGCCGCCGGGTCCGGTGGCGTCGGCGGTGAGCCTGACCCTGAACGGCGTCTCGTTCGCCTACCCGCAGACGGATTCGACGGTGCTCGACGACGTGCAGCTGGACATCGACGCCGGCGATCTCGTTGCCATCACCGGACCCAGCGGCGCCGGCAAGAGCACGTTGACGTACCTGCTGCTGCGGTTCTACGACCCCGACGCGGGCGCGATACTCCTGAACGGCAACGACATCCGGACCATGGACACCCCGACCCTGCGCGCACACATGTCCGTGCTCCATCAGCGGCCGGCACTGATGAGCGGCACGATCGCCGAGAACATCGCGTTCGGAAGCACCGACGTCACCCGCGAGCAGATCGTCGCCGCCGCGGACCTGGCCGGCGCGACACCGTTCATCCGACGCCTCCCCGGAGGCTTCGACGCCGCGGTCGTCGAACGCGGAGACAATCTCTCCGGTGGACAACAGCAGCGAGTGGCATTGGCCCGAGCGTTCTTGCGAGACGCGCCCCTGCTGATCCTCGACGAGCCGACCACCGGGCTGGACGCCGAGACCGTCGACGAGGTGCTGGAACCGCTCGCGAAGCTGGCGTCCTCCCGCACGACGGTGATGATCACCCACGATCCGCGTGTCCTGGCGATCGCGGACCGGCGGATCGAATTGCGCGACGGACGATTTCACACCGTGGCGCGGATCGCTTGAGCGAAGCCGAGCCGTCGCTTTCCGGCACGACTCGGCATCCGGTGAAATGCAACGAGCCCCTGCCGCGCGAGGCGGCAGGGGCTCGTTGTCCACGTGTCAGCTACCGAAGAACCAGGGGAGCCGCTGGGGACGGGCCTGGGGGCGCGGCGGCTGCTTGCGCTGCTGCGGGCCGGGCCGGCCGCCGTTGGGCTGCTGCGGCTTGCGGTTCTGGGGCTTGTTCGGCATTCGTCCATCCTTGCATCGAGTGACGCGCCGGGGCATCGGCTCCGGCGGGTCGCAACGTCTCTGTGCGACGAATCCCAAAGTAGGAGCGCAACCTTGGGGTACGGATGGTGCGCGCTGTCAGCTTCCTGCGAGCTCAGCGCGAGTGGCGTCCCGGAGCGTTCGGACCGTCACCCGGGAACTGTTCGCCCGGGTACTGCTCACCGGGGTACTGCTCGCCCGGGTACTGGGAACCGGGCGGCGGGTAGTTACCGGGGGTGGGTAGTTGCCGGGGGGCGGGTAGTTGCCCGGGGCCGGCTGGGGTGTCGGGTACGGCTGGCCTCCCGGACCGCCGGGCTGACCCTGCGGCGAGCCGAACAGGGGCGACGACTGCGGTCCCGACTGGGAGGGACCCTGCTGGGACGGCTGACCCGGCTGCGGGGGAGCCGAGATGCGCTGCGTCGTACCGGCACCCGACGGCGACTCGTACGGCGCGAGCGGACCCGACTGGGGTGCGTACGCCTCGCCGGCCGGCGCGCCCTTTCACACCGTGGCGCGGATCGCTTGAGCGAAGCCGAGCCGTCGCTTTCCCGGCACGACTCGGCATCCGGTGAAATGCAACGAGCCCCTGCCGCGCGAGGCGGCAGGGGCTCGTTGTCCACGTGACGTCGTCCCTGGCCGGACCCCGGCGTCGACCTGGGCGCGGTGGACCCACAGCCGAAGCGTCTCAACGTTCATCCCCAACAGCCCCCCGACGTGCCGCAACGCGGCGGTCTCGTGCCGGTGCTCGGGGCGGACCTCGGCGACCATCCGGACCGCTCGTTCACGCATCTCGTTCGTATACCTGGCCATCGTTCCCATCCTGACTGATCAAGCGGAACGAAACCCAGCGCGATTCAGAGGCGACGAAGCCACGGGCGCGGCTGCGGGACTCCTGCAGGGCGAGACGGGGTCGCCGGACAAATGACAAATCGTCTTGGCGCCATGTCTCGGCCGCGGTGGCTCCGTGGGAACGTCGACGACGGTGTCCGCTCACACGAGTTGCATTGCGGCATCGGAGCGAATGTCGTGAACGCCTGCCCGCTCCTACGAGTCGGTGAAGTAGCGGCTGGGCAGCAGATTCGATGGATCGTCGTGCGTACGACCGCCTCTACGACGGCACGTGCGCCTTCGATATAAGCCGTCCAGAGCCCAACACGCACACAACAATTCGGCCCCTGCCGCGATGGCAGGGGCCGAATGTCGTTCGTATGTCAGCGGGAATGGCGTCCCGGGGAGTCCGGGTTCTCGCCGGGGAAGTCACCCGGGTACTGCTCGCCGGGGTACTGCGACCCGGGCGGCGGGTAGTTGCCCGGCTGCGGGTAGTTGCCGGGCGGCGGGTAGTTCCCGGGCGCCGGCTGCGGCGTCGGATAGGGCTGGCCGCCCTGTCCCGGACCGGGGTGCGGAGACTGGTACAGCGGGGAGGCCTGCGGCTGCGACGGCGGGCCCTGGGGGGCCTGCTCCTGCGGCGGTGCCGAGATGCGCTGCGTCGTACCGGCTCCGCCCGGTGCCTCATACGGCGCCTGGCCGCCCGACGGCGAACCGTAGTTCTCGACGGCGGGAGCGGAAGGCTCGCTGAGGTGGTCGGGCAGGTCGCTCTCGGCTTCGGCCTTGGCCTTCGACGTGCTCTCGGGATCGAGCAGGTCGCGGATCTCGGTGAGGAGCGCGACCTCGGTGACCTCTGCCTTCTTGCCGAAACCACCCAGCTCGGCGAGCTTGTTGTACGGCAGGATGATGATGAAGTAGACGACCGCGGCGATGATCAGGAAGTTGATGCACGCGGTGATGACGCTGCCGATGTTGACGAAGGTCGAGGCGTTGTCGGTGATCTGGAAGCCGAGTCCCTCTGCCGCGTCGCTACCGACCGGGATGGCGTTGATGATCGGCTGGACGATGCCGTCGGTGAAGGCGGTGACGATCGCGGTGAACGCCGCGCCGACGATGACCGCTGTCGCCAGCTCGACGACGTTGCCCTTCAGTATGAAGTCCTTGAATCCCTTGAGCACGGTGTGCGGCCCCTCCTTAGGTGTTCCCGCTCTTGTTCGGCGATTCCATGTGGTCGGTGCGAAACCCGACATTTGTTGTGCGAACGCGTACCACCCTATCCACGATCGCGAACGGGGCGATCCATTTGGTTCACATCCCCACAGGTGTCGCGGACGAAACATGTTTCTGCGACTCTGGTTTCTGCAGGGTCGTCGGTGGCGATTTCGGGCGAACCGGGCAGATGAGGCGCAGCTCTCGGCTGCGTCGAGCGCGCTCCTCAGGGCCGGAATGGTTGTCGTCTCAGTGCAAGACAACCGCCAGCGCGGAGTCCAGACCCGCTGCCGCGACCCGGTGCGCTGACGCCGCATCCATGGCCAGGAGCACCGGAGACACGGTCGACCGTCCGCCGAGCGTGCCGTCGGGCGACCCGCCGTCGGCGTGGAGGGCGACAACCGCGCGTCGGGCGAGGACGTCGGCCGAATCGGTCAGGACGTCGACGACGTCGCCGGGACGAAGCAGCGCGGTCACCGCCTGGTCCGAGAGCCGAACCGGCACAAGACGGGCGTCGGCGTCACCGGTGAGGTCGGCGGGCAGCCGCGACGACAGCAGACGCGTGTCGGTGAGGATCTCCCCGGCCCGCACCCGACCGGTGACCGTGCGGCCGGCGGCGAGACCGGTGTCGGTGATCGCGCCGGACGGGACCGTCGCACGGGCCACGCCCAGGGGTCGGAAGTCGCCGGACCCGACCACATGCCCGGGAACGAGGTCGTGAGCGGCGACGAGCACGACGGCTTCGCCGTCATCCCCGGCCCCGGTGACCGCCACGACGCAGGCGGCGCCGACCAGAGTCACCGCCAGCCCGCGCCGGAGCGCGAGGCTGCGCGTCCAGCCCGGGCGGAGCGCGAGGCGAACTCGGTCACGGATTCGCGGGGCGAGCGGGTCAGGGGTGTGGAACGCGCGAAAATCGGGCATACGCGCACGGTAGGGCCGAGGCCCGGCCGGGGCCTCGGCGTTGCCTCCGTGTCCACAGCGGGAGACCCGAGCGATGAACTTGTCCACAGGTACGGGGCGAGCCATCGGGCGGGACCTCCGTTACTGTTGCCACGGAACAGAAAGCAAGGGTGTGCCGGGAAGACTGGTCGGCCGCCGTCTCGAACGCGGGCGGTGTCACATGGACGCGGGAGGCGTCCCCCGGAACCGAGGAGTTCGATGACCGAACAACCGCCGATGACGACCGGCGCCGAATCGGCCACCGACGACGAGTCCATGCTCTCGCGGCGCGAGCGGTTCAGAAAGCTCGCCGCCCTCGACACCACCAGTGGTGCGTTGCTCCTCGTGGCAGCGCTCGTCGCCGTCGTCTGGGCGAATTCGCCGTGGCGGGAGACGTACTCGTCGTTCCTCCACACCGAGATCGGACCCGAGTCGCTCCACCTGCGCATGTCGCTGGCGCACTGGGCGGCCGACGGACTGCTCGTGATCTTCTTCTTCGTGGTCGGGGTCGAGCTCAAGCACGAGTTCGTCGCCGGTGGTTTGCGCGACCTCAAACTCGCCGGCGTGCCCATCGCCGCCGCGATCGGCGGCATGATCACCCCGGCGTTGTTCTATGTGCTCGTGGTCGCGATCGGGGATCCGGAGGGACTCCGCGGGTGGGCGATCCCCACCGCAACCGACATCGCGTTCGCGCTGGCGGTTCTCGCGATCTTCGGTCGCGGACTCCCGGTGCCTCTGCGGACGTTCCTGCTGACCCTCGCCGTCGTCGACGACCTGCTGGGCATCATCGTGATCGCGACCTTCTACACCGACGAGATCGACTTCGCGATGCTCGGCGCCGCACTCGCGGTCATCGTGGTCTTCGGCGTGCTCGTCCGTCAACAGCGCAAGCTGTGGCCCCTGCTCATCCCGCTGGGCGTGGTGGCCTGGGCGCTGATGCACGCGTCGGGCGTGCACGCCACCGTGGCCGGCGTGCTGCTCGGCTTCACCGTGCCGGCGATCGCCATCCGGGGCGAGAGCCGACCCCGGACCGAGTGGTTCGACGACGCGGTCCGTCCGTACTCGGCGGCCGTCGCGCTGCCGATCTTCGCCTTCGCCTCCGCAGGCGTGACGGTCATCGGGGGAGAGGGCTCGATCGTCCAGCCGGTCTCCATCGGCATCGCGCTCGGCCTGGTCGTCGGGAAACTGATCGGCGTGCTGGGCTCTACGTGGCTCATGACGAGGCTGACCCCGCTCCGGCTGCCCGACGCGATCGGCATCCGAGACCTGCTGCCCATCGGCATGCTCACCGGCGTCGGGTTCACCGTCGCGCTCCTGATCGCCGAACTCAGCTTCGAGGGCGGCTCCGACGACCACGCCGCGGCCGCCAAGGCGGCGATCCTGTTCGGTTCGCTCGTGTCCGCGACGCTCGCCGCGGTCCTGCTGCGCTGGGATGCGCGCCAGGCCCGCGACAACGACATGAACCGCGACAACATCCCGGACATGAACCGCGACTACATCGGCGGCTGAGAGATCCACGACGAGAGGCCCCGGGACCGTCGTGTCCCGGGGCCTCTCGTCGCCTGGGCTACTGCCCGCCGAGGCGGCCGCTCACTTCTCGAGCACTTCCTCCTTCGGCCGTCGGCTCTCGTCCGGGTCGTAGGTCTCCCAGAACGTGGCCCCGACGATCCCGAGCGCGACCGGGTCGAAGACCGGGTCCTTGCCCTGCTTCTTCTGGCGCTCGTAGTCCCGGAGCGCCTTGAACGCCGGTTGCTGCAGGACCAGGATGCCCAGGATGTTGAGCCAGGCCATCAGGCCCACGCCGATGTCGCCGAGCGTCCAGGCCTCCTCGGCGGTGGACACGGCGCCATAGGCAACCGAGACCAGGATCGCCGCCTGCAGGATCAGCGTGAGGTTCGCGCCGAGGGTGCTGCGCAGCGGGCGGACGTAGATGGTCGAGGCCTTGCCCATGAGGAACCGCAGGTTGGTCTCGGCCATGTAGTAGTACGCGATGATCGTCGTCAGGCAGAAGAAGGCCAGCGACACCGCCACGAACGTCGAGCCCGCGCCGCTCCACATGCTGTCGAAACCGATCTGCACGAACGACGGGCCGACCGGGATGTCGGCCTCGGTGAGCAGACCGCCCTCGCCGAGGACCGGGTTGGAGGCGCTCTCGCCCTCGAAGACCCGGTACGCCCCCGTCGTGATGATCAGGAATCCGGTGGCCGAGCAGACGAACAGCGTGTCGATGTAGACGGCGAACGCCTGCACGAAACCCTGCTTGGCGGGATGGGAGACCTCGGCGGCGGCCGCGGCGTGCGGGCCGGTTCCCTGGCCCGCCTCGTTGGAGTAGATGCCGCGCTTGACGCCCCACATGATCGCGGAGCCGATGATCGAGCCGAACACCGCGTCGGCGCCGAACGCGCTGGCGAAGATCAGGCGGAACACCTCGGGGACCTGCGAGACATTGGTGAAGACGACGATCAGCGCGAACACGATGTAGAGCACAGCCATGAACGGCACGACGATCGAGGCGAAGGCGGCGATGCGCTTGACGCCGCCGATGATGACGAACGCCAGGATGATGACGATGCCGATCGCCACGGCCCAGTCGGCGATGCCCCACGCCTGGCTCATCGCGACGGTCATGGAGTTCGACTGGATGCCGGGCAGGAGGACGCCGCAGGCCAGCACCGTCACCGCGGCGAACACGAATCCGTAGATCCTGAAGAACGGTGCCGCCTTGGTGTGCGCGAACGCCTGGCTGAAGTAGTACGCCGGGCCGCCCCGGTACTCGTTGGTCAGCCGGTCACGCGTCTTGTAGATCTGGCCGAGCGTGCACTCGACGAACGAGGTCGACGCGCCGAGGAACGCCACCAACCACATCCAGAACATCGCGCCGGGGCCGCCGAACGCGATGGCGGTGGCCACGCCGGCGATGTTGCCGGTGCCGACGCGCCCGGCGATCGAGATCATCAGCGCCTGGAACGAGGAGACCCCGTCCGGGGAACTGTGGCCGCGGACCATCACGCGGATCATCTCCGGGATGTGGCGAAGCTGGAGTAGGCGGGACCTCACGGAGAAGAACACGCCCGCGCCGAGGCACAGGTACACCAGTGGATCGCTCCAGATGATGTCGTTGAGTTTGGCGAGGAAATCGGTCATCTCACTCCCGGCGGGTGGCTCTGACGATGAGCGGGCCACTGGCTGGACCCCGACGCGCAGAACACTCTGCCCGACGACGGGCGGATGCACACCCCGATGTCCGAAAGATTCGTTTTGGAAATGATCGTCGTGCCCGGCGTTCCCGCGGGCCCGCTTAGCACTCGGAATGCCTGAGTGCCAAGATCGGTTACACTTGTCAGCGTTTACTGACTTTCGGAGGTTCAGGTGCCCACCTACTCGTATGCCTGCACGGAGTGCGACAACAAGTTCGACATCGTCCAGTCGTTCTCCGACGACTCCCTGACCGAGTGCCCGCAGTGCGCCGGTCGTCTGCGCAAGCTGTTCAACTCGGTCGGCATCGTGTTCAAGGGGAGCGGTTTCTACCGCACCGACTCGCGTTCGGGCTCGTCCTCGGCCGACACCGCGTCGTCCTCGTCGTCGGACAGCTCCTCGAGCAGCTCGTCGTCGAGCAGCAGCTCGGACTCCTCGAGCTCGGGCAAGACCGACTCGAAGGCCGCGACCCCGGCCTGATCGCCGGGACGCACGACTTCACCAGCACGAAGACCTGGGACGCCGCGCGCGGACCAGGTCTTCGTGCTGTCGTCAGTCGGTGCTGTCGTCGGTTCGGGGAGCGGCCAGCTCGCGGAACCCGCCGCCCGGGGTGAGGACCCAGCCCACCGGGACGTCGTGCGCGTCGGACGGCAGCGAGTCGACGAGCTCGTCGTCGTAGACCACCGCGACGAGCTCCGCAGAGAGCCCGGCGATGCTCCGGTCGTAGTACCCCGCACCGCGGCCGAGTCGTATCCCGGTCCGGTCGACGGCCAGCGCCGGGATGAAGATGACCGACGCCGCGCGGATCGCGGCGGTGCCCAGTCGCGTCCCGGTCGGCTCGAGCAGTCCCCAGCGGCGGGTCTCGAGCGAGCGCGGACCCGTGTACCGGGCCCAGTCGAGCGGGGCGGGATCGCCCTCGGGCACCACCGGGAGCAGCACCGTGACGCCGCGGTCGAGCAGAGCGTCGAGCATCGCGGTCGGGGCCACCCCGGAACCGGCGGGCACCGACCCCGGTTCGGTCCCCACCGGCACGTACGCGGCGACCGTCACGTCGTATTCGAGCCGGAACGGGCAGGTGTGGATCCACTCGGCGAGGTCGAGGGCCGCACGTTCTCGATCGGACGCGGGCATCGCGGCCCGTCGGCTCGCGGCCTCCTGCCGACGCTGGTCCTTGTGAGTGGGCACGACACGGCCGTCCTTCCCGGGTGAGTGGCTCGCCACCGGCGCGGTCAGTTCGCCCGAACAATATCGAACGGCGCGTCGCGACGGGGCTCGGGACGCGGCCCGTCGCCCGTCGCCCGTCCGGCCACCGCGCCCGGCCTGTCCTAGGGTGGATACATGAGTGTGACGAACAGAGATGACTTCAGCGAGTACGAAGGCGTGCCCAACACTCCGCCGATACCGCGTACCGCGGTGGTTCCGGCGGCGGGGCTCGGGACGCGGTTCCTCCCCGTCACCAAGACGGTGCCCAAGGAGTTGCTGCCCGTCGTCGACACCCCGGGCATCGAGCTGGTCGCCGAGGAGGCGAAGTCAGCCGGAGCCGAACGCCTGCTGATCGTCACCTCCCCGGGCAAGGACGGCGTCGTCGCACACTTCGTCAACGATCTGGTCCTGGAGAACACCCTCGCCAAGCGCGGCAAGGAGGCGATGCTGGCCAAGGTCCGCAAGGCGCCGAACCTGCTCGACGTGAAGTCGGTCGTGCAGGAGAAGCCGCTCGGGCTCGGCCACGCCGTCGGCTGCGTCGAGGAGTACCTCGACGACGACGAGGACGCGGTCGCCGTCCTGCTGCCCGACGACCTGGTCCTGCCCGGCGGGGTCCTCGAGGTGATGGCCCGCACCCGGCAGCGTCGCGGCGGGTCGGTGCTGTGCGCGATCGAGGTCCCCGAGGACAGCATCAGCGCATACGGCGTCTTCGACGTCGAGCCGCTACCCGACGCGAACAACCCCAACGTCATGCGCCTCAAGGGCATGGTCGAGAAGCCGGCGCCGGAGGACGCGCCGTCGAATCTCGCCGCGGCCGGCCGCTACATCCTCGACCGCAAGATCTTCGACGCGCTGCGCCGGATCAAGCCCGGTGCGGGCGGCGAGCTCCAGCTGACCGACGCCATCGCGCTCCTCATCGAGGAGGGCGAGCCGGTCCACGTCGTCGTGCATCGCGGCACCCGCCACGATCTCGGCAACCCCGGCGGCTACCTCAAGGCGTGCGTCGACTTCGCGCTCGACCGCGACGACTACGGTCCCGACCTGCGCGAGTGGCTGGAAAAGCGGCTCGCCGAGGGCTGATCACACTCATCGGCCCCGCGCGCCTCGACCGATCGGGCGCGCGGGGCCGATACCGTTTGTCTGTTGTACCGAGCATCGTTTCGGAAGATGTGTGCAGATGAGACGGGAAGAGCGGTGAGATGCGGTCGGTCGAAGATCATCTGGCGCTCGTGACCGCGGCCGCGGTGGCGCCGCGTCCGGTGCGCGTCGCGATCTCCGAGGCGCAGGGGTTGATGTGTGCGGAGGAGGTCGTCACCGAGCATCCGATGCCGGGGTTCGACCAGGCCGCGATCGACGGGTACGCGGTGCGGGCCGTGGACGTGGCCCTCGCCGGCGTCCTGGCCCCCGAGGATCTCGAGGACTTCGATCCGGGTGGCGCCGAACTCGTCGACCTCGAGGCCGGCGAGCCGATGATCGTGTCGCTGCCGGTCGTCGGGGAGGTGGCGCCCGGCTCGCGGACGCCCACCCGGCTGCAGCCGCGCCAGGCCGTCCGCGTGGAGACCGGGGCACCGATGCCGACCCTCGCCGACGCGGTGGTCCCGCTGCGCTGGACCGACGGCGGAGACCAACGGGTCAAGATCGGGCACGGCGTCGAGAGCGGCAGCTACGTGCGCCGCGTCGGTGACGACGTGCAGCCCGGCGACGTCGCGGTCCGGGCGGGCTCGATCATCGGACCTGCACAGGTCGGCCTGCTGGCCGCGGTGGGACAGTCGCGTGTGCTGGTCCACCCGCGGCCCCGGCTGTCGGTGATCTCGGTCGGCAGCGAACTCGTCGACATCGACCGCACCCCGGGACCGGGACAGATCTACGACGTCAACAGCTACGCCCTCGCCGCCGCGGCACGTGACGCCGGCGCCGACGTCAACCGCGTCGGCATCGCCGAACGCGACGCGTCGAGGATGCGCGAGGTGGTCGAGGCCCAGCTGATCCGCTCGGAGATCGTGGTGATCTGCGGCGCGGTCGGCGGCTCGGCGTCGAAGGCGATCGCCGACGCCCTCGCCGACCTCGGTGAACTCGAGATCGTCCGGGTGGCCATGCATCCCGGCTCGGTGCAGGGGTTCGGGCGGCTCGGCCGCGACGAGGTGCCGACCTTCCTGCTGCCGTCGAACCCCGTCAGCGCCCTGGTGACCTTCGAGGTCATGGTCCGGCCGCTGATCCGCATCGCCCTGGGCAAGCGCCAGCCGATGCGGCGGGTGATCAGGGCCCGCACGATCGGCCCGATCGCCTCGGTGCGCGGGCGCAAGGGGTACCTGCGCGGACAGCTCATGCGTGACGAGCGCACGGGGGAGTACCTGGTGCAGGTGCTCGGCGCGTCGCCGACCGGATCGTCGCATCTGCTCGCCGAACTCGCCGAGGCGAACTGTCTGATCATGGTCGAACCCTACGTCGAGGAGCTCGGCACCGGCGACGAGGTCGAGGTCGCATTCCTCGCACAGCGCGGCTGACGCATCCGGTCGCTACCGCACACGGGGCGGCGGCGCCGCGCTGACCTGCGAAGAGGCGAGACGGACGTCTCACTTTTCACGTCCTGTGACGGGGAACAAACCCCCAGGCCCTAGACTGCTCTTCGTGTTCAGGTGGCTGAGTGGCGCGACAGGCAGCCCGGGCTGGCCGGCGACGCTGGGACCCCTGGGAACCAGTGCGGGAGCGGTCACGTTGCGGCCGGTCAAGATACGCGACGCCAGGACGTGGAGCGAGTTGCGGATCCGCAACCAGAACTCACTGCTGCCATGGGAACCGACCGGCGTCGGCAGCTGGGCCGAACGGCATCAGCCGTCGTCGTGGCCGCCGTTGTTCGCAGTGCTCAAGTCGGAGGCCAAACGCGGCACGATCCTGCCCTTCGTCATCGAGCTCGACGGTCGGTACGTGGGCCAGCTGACGGTCGGGAACATCCAGCGCGGCGCGGTGCGCACGGCGTGGATCGGCTACTGGGTCGACGAAGCGCACTCGGGCAAGGGCATCGCCACCGCCGCGGTCGCCCTCGGCGTCGACCACTGCTTCGGCCCGGTCGGGCTGCACCGCCTCGACGCCACCGTGCAACCGGCCAACGAGGCGTCGCAGAAAGTGCTGAAGCACATCGGTTTCCGGCAGGAAGGACTGCTGGTCCGGTACATGGACGTCAACAAGCGCTGGCGTGATCACCTCCTGTTCGCGCTCACCGCGGAGGAGGTCGTGGGGTCGGCGGTCGAGGCGCTCGTCCGGTCGGGCCGGGCGACGTTCGTGTAGCCCGCGCCGCCGCCGCGAAGGTGCGATCCCGGTTCGTGTGTCGGGACTCTCGCATAGGCTCGCCGACGTGAGTGATCTGGAGATAGTGGTCCGCGGCCGTGCCCGCGGCAAGTATTCGCCAGAGCGCGGCGTCGTCGACCTCGCCGTGCACCTGGAGGGGCCGGACAAGGCGAGCGTGTACGCCGAGGCCGTGCGACTGCACTCGGACATCACGCGTGCGCTCGCCCGACTCGAGTCGGCGGGCGCGGTGAGCCGGTGGACCGCCGAGTCGGTGCGGATCTACTCCTACCGGCCCTACTCCGAACACGGGGAGCGACGAGATCCGGTGTACAACACCCGTCTTCGCATCGACGCCGAGTTCGTCGACTTCGAGAAGCTGTCGGAGTTCCTCGACGAGTGGTCGAGCGTGGAAGGCGTCGTGGTCGGCGGGGTCGACTGGGACGTCACCGAGGAGAGACGGCGCGACCACGAGCGCGAGTTGCGCCGAGAAGCGGTCGAGGACGCGATCGCCAAGGCGCAGGCCTACTCCGACGCCGTCGGCAGGGGTCCGGTCACCGCGGTCCTGCTGTCGGATCCGGAGATGTCCGATCACGTGCCCTCGACGGGCGGGCGGATGTTCGCGGCCGCAGTCCCCGGCGCGCCGGCGCCGTCACTCGAGTTGCGCGCCGACGACATCGAGATCCGCGTCGCCGTCGACGCGCGGTTCCGCGCCGAGTGACGCCGCCGTTGCGCGCGGCGCGCTGAGAGCGCGGTGTGAATCCGCAACGACATCGTCGCGCTACGGCGCGTCGGCGCGGAACTGGGTCTTTCGGGCCCTAGATTGTGTTGTGGCCTCGTGTGACCAGAGTGAATGAAGGGAGAGTCGCATGCCCAACTCCGTTTTGTGGGTTTGTCTCGTCGCGGTTTGGCTCTTCGTCCTGGTCCCGATGGTCATCAAGGGGCGTCCGCAGATCCTGAAGTCGACTGATGCGGTGAAGAAGACTCGGTTGCTGCACCGTGGAGGTTCGCGGGCGCAGACCGCTGCCGGCGCGCGTCGCCGCTCGTCGGCACGCCACCCGCACGATCCGAACTGGAAGCCGTCGCGCAAGGCGTCCAGCACCACCGCGGCCGCGGTCCTCGAGCCCGATGAGGACACCGCCGACGAGAACACCAAGGTCGAGATCGTCGAGATGGACGGCGTCGAGACCGAGGTGGAGGTCGTCGAGGTCGCCACGACGATACAGCGCGTCGTCGATGCCGATGTCGAGAAGCCGACCATCGAACCCGACGACGCCGATCTCGAGGGCGGTGCGACCGAAGAGGCGGCCGGCGACTTCGATCTCGAGGCAGACGCCGACGAGGAGGTCGAGTCCGAGGTCGCCGAGACCGATTCGGAGGACGTCGGCCACGACGCCGATGCCGAAGACGATGCCGATTACGACGCGGACGCCGACCACGACGACACCGAGGTCGACGATCACGACGATTCGAACCTCGACGACGACGCCGAGTACGACGACGCCGAGTACGACGACACCGAGTACGACGACACCGAGTACGACGGCGCCGAGTACGACGAGGACGCCGAATACGAGGCGACCGACGAGCTCGACGAGGACGAGGACGACGACTACGCCCGTGGAGCCCGTCCGTCGGACGAGGCCGCAGAGGTGGAGGACGAGGTCGTCGAGGAGGCCGCACCGGTCCACCGCACCGCACGTCCCGAACGTCGCGCGAGCCGCAGCATCTACTCGTCGGAGAAGGAACGCGAGCTCAAATACCGTGAGCGCCAGCGGGTCACGCTGAGCCTTTTCGTGCTCCTGATCCTGGCTCTGATCTCCGGCTTCGTCTTCAGCACGGTCGGTTGGGTCGCCGCCGGCCTCGCCGCGGTGGCCCTGGTCGGCTACCTGACCTACCTGCGCCGGGCCGTGAAGGTCGAACAGCAGATCCGCGCCCAGCGACTCGCACGCGCCAAGCGGGCGGCGCTCGCCGAGGAGGAGCGTCGTCGACGCGCCGCCGCGGTGCCGGAGTTCGCCGCCGCGCCGCCGCCCGAGCGTCTGCGTCGTCCCGGCGGGGTCGTCGTGCTCGAGATCGACGACGAGGACCCGGTGTTCGACCACCTGCCACCGTTCCAGCGGCGCCGGATGGAGCGCGAGGACATCGAGTACCGCCGGGTCGGCTGACCCGGTCTCAGGACCTCGCGGCCGTCGTCAGTCCCCGCGCCTGCAACCACTTCTCGCCGAGCTTCGCCGCGTGCGAGAGCGCCAGGCGCTCACCGACGTACGTCGCCGGTGCCCCGATGAGCGGGATGTAGCCCAGCATCCGGAACAGGGCGAACGGCTGCGGGCGCTTCTGGAACTCGTCGTCGACGGCGCGCAGCAGCTTCGCGGCCTCCCAGATGCCACCCAGGAGCGACTTTCTCCGCTCCTCGGGTTCGGCGGGCAACGCCTCTGCGGACTCGCCGTCGAGGTCCTTCGGGGTGATGTCGCGACCACACAGGACGGCCGCCAGCAGGGCGACCTGACGGTCGCGGTCGGTGACGCCGTACTCGCGGGCGATCGCGACGAGAACCATGGCCTGGTTGGCGAATCCGAGATACGGGGTGATCGGGAGCCGCTTGGCCCACACCCCGAAGACCCCGGGGAAGGCGACCGCGCCGGTGTTGAGGGCGCCGATGCGGGTGACCCACCAGCTCGCCCGCTTGTGGATCGGCCGCCGGCTCCAACCCTGGGTGCCCGGCCAGTCCGCGGCGTCGAGCAACTGTGCGGCGGCGTGCTGTGCCTGCTGGAGGCGTGAGTCGGGGTGGTCGTGGTCGTGGAAGGTGTGGTCCTTCAAGCCCAGCGGGTCGCGCTCGGCGAGCACGTCGAGGACGGGGTTGATCACCCCCACGACGTTGTCGAGAACGCCGGCCAACTGCTGATCAGACATCTGAGGCACGGGCCCAGCCTAGCCATCACTTGGGCGTTTGGGATTCGGGGCGGTGGGGCTGCTAAAGTGTCTCCCGGTTGATCGTTCGACGATCCTCCAGGGGCTATGGCGCAGTTGGTAGCGCGACTCGTTCGCATCGAGTAGGTCAGGGGTTCGATTCCCCTTAGCTCCACCACGAGGTGCCTGATCCGGTCGTGCTCCTTGTTCTTGGCGGCAAGGTGGAGGTCGGTTCGGCCTGTCTTGCCGTCCCAGCGACGAACCGTCTCGACATCCTTCGTCGGCAGGCCGCCGAGCTTGAGGTGATTGCGCAGGAGTTCCGTCAAGCTTCGCTCGGTGCTCATGAGGTGGTACGACTCGCCGAAGACCCATAGCTCGTGTTCGAGCACCTTGTGAAGATGGTCACGTTCGCCCACCTTCCCGGAGTCATCTGGATCGAAGAGCAGATGCTCCAGCGCGACGAGGAACTTGTGGCGGCTCGCGACGACGTTGGCAGAACGGATGATTGCCGACAGCGTGGTCTCGCTGAGCAATTTCGTGAGGGTCTCGCGGTCGGCTTCGTTGAGAGCGACGACCTCGTGCAGGATCGTTGTCAGCTTCCCCGGATCGTGACGAATCGCGTCGCGAAGGAGCTCGAGCGTCAACTGCGCTTGCTTCCTGGTCTTCGAGATGTGGGGAACGAGTGTGCCGGAAACCACATCGAACACGGCCCGCTCTGCGCGCTCCGTCTCGTTCGCCGGCTCGCTCTTGTACGGGTACACCCCCGTTTCCTTCCGGTGCTCAACCTGTTCCCGACGTCGTTCGCGACGGCGCGCGTTGAAGTGGGCGCGGATTGCCTCCCGCGCGGCTGTCCATAGTTCCCCGACGGCGTCGGGTGCCATGTCGCCGAGCCCGAGTGCAGCGAGCTCATCGATGCCGAGCTTGTTCCATGTCACGTAGGCGGAATAGGTGAACTGGTTCTCGAAAGGTGTCCCGGATGTCTCGTATGGGAAGTGATCAGCATCAGGACCGAAGGAGACGGCTCGATGCTTGCCCGACCGCCACTCGATGATCCGCAGGACGGCTTCGTTCTCTCCGTTCTCTCCGAAAGGAAGCGGCGATGTCGTGTCATTGACCACTTCTTGCGATGGGTCGAGCGCGGAACCGTCGTAAGTGATCGTCAGCGACTGGTCGTTGAGAAGAAGCGGCGCGAAGTGCGATCGCAGGGTCGGGAGCACGTCGTCTGCTTCGAGCGCGCTCAGCGACCGCTGTTCGTCGTTGTGCGCCGTGACGACCGTACCCGTTGAGTCGGAGGTTGAAGGCGTGGCTTCCCAGCGGAACCGGTCGCGACTGCTCCGGTTCCCGGTGATCGTGATCTGTTCGCGCTGCCCGATCGTGTTGTCGCTGATGCTGACCCAGCTCACCCGAGAGCCAAGTGCGAAGGCGCGTAGTCGTCCCTCGCCGAGCTTGCCATGAAGGTACCTCTTGCCGTTCTTGGACTTCTCGCTCAACGATTTCCAGGAGCCTCCGATGCGGCCGAACGTCGAGGCCACTTCGTCGGAGCTGATGCCGTGTCCGTCGTCTTCGACGCGTACCTGATCGATGGCATCCATCGAGCTGCGCTCCATCGTGACGACGACGTTCGTCGCCTCGGCGTCGACTGCGTTCCAGATCAGTTCGATGATCGCGCGTACGGGGTCGCCCTCGTGAGCGAGACGTGCGACGTGGTCGTCGCTGGCGGTGAGCACGAGGTCTTCCATGAGGCAAGGCTACGGAAGAACACCGACAAGCACCCGTCTCCACGCCACACTCAGCCGAGTTCTTCCGTGTAGACCGGAGCTACCCCGAGTAGGATCGGATCAACCCGGTCATACCCGGTCGATCCCACCCTGGAGGACTTGAGTGCCTGAGCCTTGGCTGTCTGCGGACGACATCGCCGCCCACCTCGGGGTCACCAAAGACACCGTCTACACCTGGATCGCCGAGAAGGCCATGCCCGCCCACAAGGTCGGACGCCTCTGGAAGTTTCAAGCCAGCGAGATCGACGACTGGGTGCGACGAGGTGGGGCGGCCGCCGACTCCGAACCCTCCCCGCCGGGGTGAGCGCGTCGCTCACTTCGGGCCGCCGCTGACACTTTGTCGGTGGCACCCCATATCCTGATCCACTGCCCAAAATCGGAAGGAGGCACCTCGTGACAGAAGCGACGACAGACGCAACGTTAACGCTCGCGACGTTGCGCGCGGGCCAGCGCCTCCGCGGCCTGGTGCCTGGGCAGACGGTAACCCTGATCGCCATCGACCCTATCGACGCCGAGCTGTTCGAGGTCTTCTACCGTGACGACTCCGGTCGCAGCGGCGCTCGCGCGATCACCGACGCGGACGCGGCACGCTTCGAGGTCGCGGGCGACTTCGACTCGGCGCCTGCATTTGACGCGGACCCGGATGAGTTCCGCCTCGCGGCCGAGGCCCTGCGGATCAAGTACGCGGCACTGTATGACCCGATGGTCGCGGTCAACAGCTCGGACGTTGACCCGCTGCCGCACCAGATTCGCGCCGTCTACGAGGAACTGCTGCCGCGCATCCCGCTGAGGTTCCTGCTGGCCGACGACCCGGGCGCGGGCAAGACGATCATGGCCGGGCTGTACCTCAAGGAACTGATCCTGCGCTCGGACTGCGAGCGCGCGATCATCGTCGCTCCCGGCGGGCTGGTCGAGCAGTGGCGCGAAGAACTGTCGCAGAAGTTCGACCTGCGCTTCGAAGTGTTCAGCCGACAGATGGTCGATGATGCCCAGGGTCGCAACGTCTTCGCCGAGCACCCGTTCCTGATCGCTCGCATGGACCAGCTCTCCCGCAGCGAAGACCTGACCGAGCAGCTCGGCGAGGTGACCTGGGATGTCGCGGTCGTTGACGAGGCCCATCGCATGTCGGCCCACTACTCGTCCTGGGCGGGCGAGGTCGATGAGACCAAGCGTTTTAAGCTCGGCCGCCTCCTGTCGGAGACCGCGCACAACTTCCTGCTGATGACCGCGACCCCGCACGCGGGCAAGGAAGAGGACTTCCAGCTGTTCATGTCGCTGCTGGATCGCGACCGCTTCGAGGGCCAGTACCGGCAAGGCGTCCACCGCACCGACACCCATGGCCTGATGCGCCGCATGGTGAAGGAAGACCTGCTTACCTTCGAGGGCAAGCCGCTGTTTCCCGAACGCAGGGCATACACCGTCGAGTACGAGCTGAGCCCCGCCGAACGCGACCTCTACGAACAGGTCACCGACTACGTTCGCACTGAGATGGGGCGTGCTGAGCGGATCGCCCAGGCCGGTGACAAGAAGCGCGGCAACAATGTCGGGTTTGCGCTCACCGTGCTGCAGCGTCGCTTGGCTTCAAGCCCCGAAGCGATTCTGCGGTCCCTGGAACGACGCCAGCAGCGCCTCGACGCGAAACTGCGCGAGATGCAGCGCATCACCGACGACGCACGCTTCAGCACCTCCATCGCCTCACACATCCACGAATGGACCACGGCCAAGACCCCGCTCGATTTCGGAAGCGACGCACTACCCGCGTTCTCGGTCGACGACTTCGACGACTTCGACGAAGAGACAACTGACGAGGAACGCGCCCAGTTTGAGGAACAGGCAGATCAGGTTGTCGATCTCGCCACGGCCGCGCAGACGATTCCCGAGCTGCAAGCTGAGATCGCGATCCTCGAAGACCTCATCAAGGTCGCTCGGCGCGTCCGGCTGCAAGACGATGACAAGAAGTGGGTGCAGCTGCGCACCATCCTCGACGAGCAGCTCCTGACCCACGACGGCTCCGGCGACGCGCGCAAGATCATCATCTTCACCGAGCACCGCGACACGCTTGACTACCTGCAATCCAAGATCACCGCCCAGTTCGGCCGCGCCGATTCGGTCATCACGATCCACGGCGGCACCCGCCGCGAAGACCGCAAGCTCGCACGCGAACGCTTCACCCACAACCCCGACACTGTGGTTCTCCTCGCCACCGACGCCGCAGGTGAAGGGTTGAACCTTCAACGTGCGCACCTGATGGTGAACTACGACCTGCCGTGGAACCCGAACCGCATCGAGCAGCGTTTCGGCCGCATCCACCGCATCGGCCAGCGCGAGGTCTGCCACCTGTGGAACATGGTTGCCAAAGACACCCGCGAGGGCGACGTGTTCACCCGGCTGCTAGCGAAGATCGACCAGATGTCGATCGCCTACAACGGCAACCTGTTCAACGTGCTCGGCGACGCCGACGCCTTCCAGGAGCGGTCGCTGCGTGACCTGCTGATCGAGGCGATCCGTTACGGCGACCAGCCCCAGGTGAAGGCCAAGCTCGACCGGATCATCGACGCCGGCGTCTCCCACGGCCTGGACGAGATGCTTGCTGAGCGTGCACTCCACCCCGAGATGTTCTCCGCGCTCAACCTCGACGAAGTCCGGGCACGGATGGAGAAGGCCCGCGAACGGCGTCTCCAGCCCGGTTACATTGCCGCGTTCTTTATCCCAGCGTTCGAGCGGCTCGGCGGGCGCATCCGCAAGCGAGAGCAGGGACGCTACGAGATCACCCGCGTCCCGGCCCGCGTGATCGACACCGCGCGTCGCCTCAACAGGTGGGCACCCGTCACCGAGCAGTATGAGCGCATCACCTTCGAACTCTCACGCATGCGCCCCGACGGTCTCGCCGCCGCTTCCCTCATCGCACCGGGCCACCCGCTGCTGCATGCCGTGATCGAGGCCACGATCGACGACCTGGGCCCGACACTTAAACAGGGCACGGTGCTGGTCGATCGGCGCACTAAGCAGACAGATGCGCCGATGCTGATGTTCAGCGTCGAGCAGCGCATCGAGAACACGGCAGGCGACACGGTCTCCCACCACTTCGACTACCCGCTGCTGGAGCAGCATGGCGCCGTCACGGTTTCTGCGGCACCTCCCTACCTCGACTACGACAGGCCTGAACCTGAGGAAGCTGAAGCGATCGCTGCGATCGCTGGCAGTGACTGGGCGCGGCAGAACCACGAGCGGGTGGTGCGCGCTTGGGCGTACCGTGAAGGACTGCAGCCACGCATGCACGAGATCAAGGCTCGTCTCGATGCCGAGACGGCCCGTACTCGCGCACAGGTGAAGGATCGGCTGCTGGCAGAGATCAACCATTGGGATCGAGAACACAACCGTCTCGAAGCACTCGAACGAGGAGGCACTGTCGGGCGTCTGCGCGCCGAGACTGCGCTCGTCCGCGCACGACAGCTTGATGAGCGACTGAGCCGCCGGCTCAAACAGCTCGATGAGGCCAGCAACCTTGTTGCCGTGCCCGCTGTGATCCGTGGCGCCGCGCTCGTCATCCCTAGCACGCTTCTCGCGACCGACGCCGAGCCTGAAGCGCAGACCTTCGCCCACCAGACCGAGGAAGTTGAGCGTCGAGCAGTCGAAGCCGTGCTCGCCGCCGAGCGAGCACTCGGCCGCGAACCGGTGGAGATGCCGCGCAACAACCCCGGCTACGACGTCCAGTCCACCGATAGCGCTGGCTTCGTCTACTACATCGAGGTCAAGGGCCGCATCGAAGGTTCCGATACTTTCACGATCACCACGAACGAGGTCACCTTCGCTCAGACCCAGGGTGACCGGCACCGGCTCGCTCTGGTCGAGGTTTCGGTCGACGGCGCTGCACGAGACCAGCTGCGTTACGTG
The DNA here is from genome assembly GCF_039939235.1 of Gordonia aurantiaca. Lineage (NCBI taxonomy): Bacteria > Bacillati > Actinomycetota > Actinomycetes > Mycobacteriales > Gordoniaceae > Gordonia > Gordonia aurantiaca. The sequence goes on from NZ_JBDUUF010000001.1 coordinate 1,080,483, forward strand.
CGCAATGCCTTCAGCCATATCGAACCATCGGCGACAACCCGCTCCTACAACGAGGTCTGGCACGACTATTGGGAGCGCGGAGGGCCACCGCGATGACCCAGCTCCGTCACGACCGGGCCATCGACCATCAGACCACCGCCAGCGAGAGAAGCACCGTGACTACTGCCCCCAAGAAGAAGCTCATCGAGGTCTCGTTGCCGCTTGAGGCGATCAACGCAGAAGCGTCACGAGAGAAGTCAATCCGGCACGGGCACCCTTCGACGCTGCACCTGTACTGGGCGCGTCGGCCGCTCGCGGCTGCCCGTGCTGTCTTGTTCGCGCAGCTCGTGGATGATCCGTCGTCTCGGCCTGAAGAGTTTCCCACCGTCGAAGCACAAGACGCTGAGCGTGCAAGGCTGCATGCGCTACTTGAGAAGCTCGTCGTGTGGGAGAACAGCAACGACGAGAAGCTGCTCGCGCAGGCTCGCGAGGAGATCCGCAAGAGCAACAACGGCGAGCTGCCGGCCGTGCTTGACCCGTTCGCGGGTGGCGGTGCAATCCCGCTTGAAGCGCAGCGCCTGGGCCTTGAAGCCCACGCCAGCGACCTGAACCCGCTGGCAGTGCTCATCAATAAGGCGCTCATCGAGATACCGCCGAAGTTTGCAGGCATGCCACCGGTCTTCCCAGGGGCGGCGAGCTCGAACATGACCGGATGGCATCGCGCCGAAGGTCTCGCCGAAGATGTCCGACGGTATGGCACCTGGATGCGTGACGAGGCCGAACGGAGAATCGGCCACCTCTACCCGAAGGTGAAGGCTGAAGGCGGCACTGAACACCCGGTCATCGCGTGGATCTGGGCCCGCACCGTGAAGAGCCCCAACCCCGCAAACCCGATCGAGGTACCCCTCGTGCGCTCGTGGTGGCTGAGCAAGAAGAAGGGCAAGGAAGCCTGGGTACACGCGTCAGTGGTGGACGGCGAAGTGCACTACGAGGTGCGCCACGACGCAAATGGGCCCACGGGCGACGAGGACGGCACGGTCGGACGGCAAGGCGGCATAGCTATTAGTGATGGCACGCCGATGTCCCTGAACTACATCCGGGAACAGGGCCGCGCCGGGAAAATGGGTGTGCACCTCATTGCTGTGGTTGGCGAGGCATCAAGAGGACGTGTGTATGTGTCGCCAACACGTGAGCATGTTCAGCTGGCAGCAGTTACAAAACCTCTCGACGTCCCTGAGGGAGATTTACCGAAGAACCCGAGAGACTTCAAGACACCGAACTACGGTTTGACCACTTGGGCGGACCTGTTCACGAATCGGCAGTTGGTGGCGCTCACCACGCTGAGCGACCTCGTCGCAGAAGCCCGCGAGAAGGCGCTCGCGGACGCACTGGCTGCCGGCCTCCCGCACAGCGACCGCCTCGAAAACGGCGGCACCGGCGCCGAAGCCTACGCAGACGCTGTCGCTACCTACCTTGCACTTGGTGTGAGCCGGACAGCGGATCGTTCTTCGTCACTTGCTTCTTGGGACTCGTCAAACCCAAAGGTCCGCAATACCTTTGGTAGACAGGCGCTGCCCATGGTTTGGGACTTCGCGGAAAGCAATGTGCTCTCGACCTCTACAGGAAGTATGCAGAGCCAATTTGACTACATATGCAAGGCAATCGCGCACACTCCAGCCAAGACATTTGGTGCCGCAGACCAATTGGATGCAGCAAGTCGAGACTACTCGGGCATGGTGGTTTCAACGGACCCGCCCTACTACGACAACATTGGGTACTCTGACCTGTCGGACTTCTTCTACGTTTGGCTCCGCAGGTCGCTCGGATCAATTCAGTCGAAAACCGTTGGCACCATGCTCACACCAAAGGCCGAGGAGCTCGTAGCCAATCCGTATCGACATGATGGAAAGGCTGGCGCCGAGAAGTTCTTTATTGAGGGATTCAACTCGGTCTTTGCGCGCGTGCGTTCGGGAGCAGTCCCTGATGTACCAATGACCGTTTATTATGCTTACAAGCAGCAGGAAGCGAAGTCTGACGGAACTTCATCCACTGGCTGGCACACACTTCTCGATGGCCTCATCGAAGCAGGATGGGAGATCACCGCCACGTGGCCCATGCGCACAGAAACCGGTAATCGACTGATTGCGAGTGGGACTAACGCTCTCGCGTCCTCCATCGTGCTGGCGTGCCGTCCGCGACCCACGGACGCTCCCGCCACAACGCGCCGCTCGTTCGTCGCGGCGCTCAAGTCCGAGCTGCCCGAGGCGTTGCGGACGCTCATGCAGGGTGCGATCGCGCCAGTAGACCTCGCCCAGGCGGCGATCGGCCCTGGCATCTCCGTCTTCTCCCGCTACTCCCGGGTGCGTGAGGCAGACGGCTCCGACATGAGCGTGAAAGATGCGCTCCTCCTCATCAATGCGACACTTGACGAAGTGCTCGGAGAACAGGAGTCCGACTTCGACCCCGACACACGCTTCGCCGTCAAGTGGTATCGGCAGTACGGCTGGACGCAGGAAAGCTCCGGCATCGCCGACCAGCTCGCCCGATCCTCAGACACCTCCATCAGCACGCTCGAGCGTGGCGGCATCTTCGAGGCCAAAGGCGGCAAGGCACGCCTGCTGTCCCCATCTCAGCTCGAAAGCGCCTGGGACCCCGCAGCCGACGAACACGTCAGCGTGTGGGAGGCGACAGTACGCCTCGCCTCGGCGATGGCAAAAGACGGCGCCGACAAAGTGGCGGAGCTACTGCCCGCAGTACAGACACGCGTGAACCTAGATGCGGTAAAGGAACTGGGCTTCCTGCTGTTCCACGAAGCCGAGAAGAAGAAGGACACGAAGGACGCCATTCTCTTCAACGGCTTGGTGAGCGCCTGGGGTGACGTGAACGAGCAGGCGCGCAAGTACGCCGCGACGCCACGCTCGTCACAGCAGGCGTTCGACTTCGACGAGGACTAGCTCATGCCAGGTAGTCGAGATCACGCACAACGCGGCGACGCAGCAGCGCGCCGCTCTAGCGCTGACTTGACTCCGTTCCGTGACTTCGCGGAGTCGGTCAGCGCCGAGGGCGGCGCACTCGTAGAGCAGGTGTCGGCTCTGATCGACCAGGCGCAGGCGTTCGCGACCGCGCTGGTGAACGCCACCTTGACACTGCGGAACTGGTACATCGGTCGACTGATCGACGTGGCCGTGCTGCGCGAAGGACGCGCCGGGCACGACCAGGAACTTGTTGCATCACTGGCGCAACAACTGACCTCACGGTACGGCCGAGGCTACGACCGAACGAACCTGTATCGGATGGTGCGGTTCTCCCAGCAGTTCACCGAACCCGAACTTGTTGCGTCACTGGCGCAACACGTCAGTTGGACCCACTTCCGCGAACTGCTGCCGCTCGCAACCGACGACGCACGAGCCTTCTACGTGAAGGAGATCATCGACCGCCACCTCAGCGTCCGTGAGCTGCGTCACGCGATCTCCCGCAAAGCATTCGAACGCCGCGAGATCGCCGACTCGCAAATTCCCGAAGGCTCCGCAGTCCCACTGGATACCTTCCGCGACCCGATGCTGCTGGACATGCTCGGGATGGCCGACACCTTCTTGGAGCGCGACCTCGAAGCGGCTCTGCGCCACGACATGGAGGCGTTCCTGTTGGAGGTCGGTCGCGGATGGGCGTTCGTCGAACGCCAGAAGCGCATGACCTTCGACGGAGACGACTACTACCTCGACCTGCTGTTCTACTCCCGTCCACTGCGTCGGCTGATCGCGGTGGAGCTGAAAGTCGGCAAGTTCAAGCCGAGCTACCAGGGGCAGATGAACTTCTACCTGAAGTGGCTGGACCGGCACGAGCGCCAGGCAGACGAGAATCCGCCCATCGGCCTCATCCTGTGTACCGAGGCGAGCCGTGACCAGATCGAGCTGCTCGAACTACACAAGGACGGGATCGTGGTCACCGAAGACTGGACGACCCTGCCACCGAAGGCGGAGCTCCAAGCCCGAATCCAAGCGGTCTACCGGGAGGCACAGGAGCGGATCGCGCGGAGACAGCTCACCGCAGCGGCGGAAGAAGACAGTGATGAGTAGGAATCGGCTGGCGCTGGATGCCGCCTCGTCGGCAGTCAGTAGCGGGTCCTAGGAGACAACGATGGCGATGAACAACCGAGATCGCGTAGGCAAAGCGTTCGACCTGCTCTCTGAAGGGCTCCTCGACGTGGTCGATGACGTCATGACGCGGGCTTACCAGACTGCTGACTGGCCGGCCGCATGGGCGAAGGAGGACGCGCAGCGACGAGGCGGGCCGCTGCGCACACTGACCAAGCACGACGTTCAGGTGCAGCTCCGTGCGATCACCGAGCAGGGCTACCACTTCAAAGACGTGCTCTCCCGTGCCCAGCAGGGCTTCGCATCCGAGCTGCGCGAGACCCGGAACCTGTGGGCACACAACGAGCCCTTCAGCTCCGATGACGCATCGCGTGCGCTCGATACGATCGAGCGTCTGCTGCACGCGGTCGGCGCGGTCGATTCTGCCGAGGATGTGCGGAAACTTCGCGTCGATCTCCAGCGCACGGTGTTCGAGGACCAGACCCGCAAGCAGGTGAAGCGTACGAAGGTGTCGCTCGAACCTGGATCCGGGCTGCGTCCGTGGCGTGAGGTGATCAGGCCCCACGATGACGTGGCGCGCGGCGCGTTCACCGCCTCGGAGTTCGCAGCCGACCTTCATCTGGTGCACACCGGTCAGGCGACGAGCCCCGAGTATGGCGATCCGGTCGAGTTCTTCACCCGCACCTACCTCACCGAAGGCTTGCGTGACCTGCTGTCGCGGGCGCTGCGCCGCCTGAACGGTGAGGCAGGCGCGAGCCCAGTGGTGAACCTCCAGACCAACTTCGGCGGCGGCAAGACCCACTCGATGCTGGCGCTCTATCACCTGTTCAGCGGCACTCCGGTCAAGGACTTCCCGCAGGAGCTTCAGGAACTCATCGCTGAGAATGGCAACCCCGACCTCGGCTCGCTCGATGTCCGACGGGTCGCGCTCGTCGGCACCTACCTGAAGGCCGGCTCGCCAATCATCAAGGATGACGGCACCGAGGTTCGCACGCTCTGGGGCGAACTGGCCTGGCAGCTCGGCGGGCGTGAAGCCTACGACCTGATCGCCGAGGACGATCGCGCCGGCACCAACCCCGGCGAGGCGCTGCGCACACTGATCGTGCGCTACTCGCCGTCGCTGATCCTGATCGACGAGTGGGTGGCGTACGCGCGCCAGCTCGTTACCGACAAGGAACTGCCGTCCGGGTCGTTCGAGACGCAGTTCACCTTCGCTCAGTCGCTGACCGAGATCGTGCGCTCCGTGCCGGGCGTGATGCTCGTGGTCTCGATCCCGGCATCCGACACCGGCAACGAAGGGCGCGGCAGCGACATCGAGATCGGTGGCGCGAACGGGCAGCTCGCTCTCGAACGCCTCCAGAACGTGATCCGCCGTGTCGCGGACCAGTGGCGGCCGTCGAGCAAGGACGAGTCGTTCGAGATCGTCCGCCGCCGACTGTTCCAGGCTCCGAACGCCGAAGGACTCACGACCATAGCGGCCGTGGCACGCAGCTTCACGAACCTCTACCGCAACAACACTGCGCTGTTCCCGCGCGAAGCGGCGTCGCCGAACGACGAGTATGAGAAGCGCATCCGCGCCTCGTACCCGCTGCATCCCGAGCTGCTGGACCGCTTGTATGAGGACTGGTCGACCCTGGAGCGGTTCCAGCGCACCCGTGGCGTGTTGAAGCTCGTTTCGTCGATCGTGCACGAGCTGTGGGCATCGAACGATGCCTCGCCGCTGATCCTGCCGGGCAACGTGCCGCTGGATGCGACGACCGTGAACACGGACCTGACGCAGTACCTCGAAGATCAGTGGAAGCCGATCATCGACTCCGACATTGACGGCCCTGGATCGACCGCGCAGCAGATCGACCTCGACCGCCCTAACCTCGGCCAGCGGTTCATCACCCAGCGCATCGCACGCACGATCTTCATGGGCGCCGCCCCCAGGATCAAGAGCACCCGCAAAGGGCTCGACAAGCAGTACCTCTGGCTCGGCACCGCAGTTCCCGGTGACACGCTCGGTAACTTCGGCAGCGCCGTCGAGCTACTTGCTCAACGCTCCACCTACTTCTACGAAGAACAGGGGCACTACTGGTTCGACACCCAGCCCTCGGTCACCAAGACCGCGAACGACTACGCCGAGCGGCTCCGCGAGGATGTCGAGACGGTCTGGAACGAGATCACTCGCCGCCTCCAAGGCGAAGAGCGCGTGCGCGGTGTGTTCGATCGGGTCCACATCGCGCCATCCTCGTCCGCCGACATCCCGGACCTTGAGGACACGCGCCTGGTGATCGCCCACCCTCGACACGCACGCCGCAAGCAGGACGGCGCCGACTCGGCTGCGCACGCCTGGGTTCGCGACGCTATCGAGAGCAAGGGCGCGAGCCAGCGCATCCACCGCAACACGCTGATCTTCCTGCTCGCCGACAAGAGCGAGCTGGAGAGCCTCGAAGCCGCAACCCGCAGCTACCTCGGCTGGAAGCGAGTGCAGGCAACCAGCGACAGCCTCAACCTCTCCGCACAGCAGCGCAAGCAGACCGACGACTGGGTAGCTCGGCTCGATCAGACCGTCTCGGATCGCATCGGCGATACCTTCGTCTGGGCCGTCTACCCGGAGCAGTTCGACCCGACCAAGCCGTTCGAGCTGATCGCCGACAGGGTGCCCGACTCCGGCGGTCGATCGCTGGCCGAGCGCGTCAGCGCCAAGCTCGGACGTGAGGACCAGCTCGTCACCGACTTCGGCGCCCCCATTCTCGGGGCCACCCTGCACAACGAGCTCGGCGCGCTGTGGCGAGATGTCGGCGAGATCACCGTCGGCGAGTTGTGGGGCTACTTCACCCGCTACATCTACCTACCACGCCTCGTCCGGCGCGAAGTGCTCGATACCGCTATCGAACAGTCGCTCTCGGCGGTGCTCGTCGACAACGAACGGTTCGCCATCGCATCAGGGAAAGACCCCGAAACCGGTCGCTATCGCGGCCTGCTCGTGGCACCGAACCCGAACACACGGATTCAGGTCACCGACAGCACCCTGCTCATCGAAACCGAGCGCGCCCAGAAGCAGGCCGAGGCTGACCGGATCGCAGCTACACGCGAGGCTGCGATGAACACCTCCACAACTGACGGCGAGTCCGCTCCCGTCGGGCCGGTTGACTTCGTGTGGACGGGCAGCTCGTCCGCCGAGGGCGATGAGCCGTCCGAGGCCGAGCCTGCACTGGAGGCAGTCCTTTCCCGGTTCTTCGGATCGGTGAAGATCGACCCCGACCGTTACGCCCGCGACATCGGCAACGTGACCCGCGAGGTGATCGACCGCCTTGCTGGGGCAGGCGCTTGGCTTGAGATCACCATCGACATCCAGGCCACTAAGCCGGAGGGTTTCGACGAGGCCGAGGTTCGCACCATCGGCGAGAACGCCCGCGTCCTCAAGTTCGACCCCAGCTCCGGCTTCGAGAAGAGCTGAGGGTAGCGGTGGCGCGATTCGGAAACGACCAGACGAACATCGGTCACCTTGACGTCCGCACGGCGAATGAGGATGGCCGGGTTGAGGCCTTCTTCGTTCCGGCCGAGCTACCGCATGAAGAGTCGCCGGCGCACCGGCGTCTGGCTGATGGTGTGAAGCTCGTCGAGTTCGACGCCGGGGCGGGAATCCTGAAGATTCACCCCATCAACACGCTCTCAAACCACAGCGACTACCTTGGCCCGAAGTACGACCAGGTGCAGACGCTTTCCCTGGAAACGTCGTTGCTGGATGAGTACTACGAGGGCTCCGATTTGGAGTCAATCTTTGAGACGCTACCGCCCGGATTCGTCAAGGACTTCGCCTACGGCCTCGGGTTGCTCAAGGATTGCAACCGGTTGATTCGGTTGATCGAAGCCAACACTCCTTGCACAGAGATCATCTTCACCGACGGCAACAGTGCCGCCATCGACGGGACAGAGTTCCACCTCGGCCTATCGCGCTTCGCTGCGATCTGGGCCGAGATCGGTCGAATCAACGACCGAGGAAATCGTGCGGCGGGTCGAGTCAAGGACGTCTTCGTACACAACAACCTCGCTACGACACTTGGTCTCGCCAGCGCAGAGTTCTCGCTTGGGCGACACCCGGACTCGCGCGTGATCGCGAAGGCCGCCAACGGGATCGAAGAACTCAGTAGCGTAGAACGTGATGCTTTGGTCGAAGCGGTCGCGTCCGAGTCGGCAGCGATAGCAGCGGAATCACCCCAGAAGTTTCAGAAACTCAAACGAGACATCGATCTCGTCAGTCTTGACCACCTCATCGAGGCGTACGCAGAGGCTTTGGAACAGGGCAGGGCCGAGCCGTACTGGCAGGCCTTTTTCGACGACAACGCCTTCGCGCTGCAACAGGTCTTCGGAGCCCCGATGGTCAGTGTGCGCTCCGGAGCAACGGTAGGCGGTCGCGGCCTGTCGGGAAGCGGCGACAAAATCGCGGACTACATGTTCAAAAACTCGCTCACGAACAACGTCGCTCTGGTGGAGATCAAGAAGCCAACCACGCAGCTGCTGGAGGCTCGTGAGTACCGACAGGGTGTGTTCGGTCCATCGAAGGAACTCAACGGCGCAGTCTCCCAGGTGCTCGATCAGGCGTACAACCTGACGAAGAACCTCACCGGACTGAAGGAGAGCTCGCGTCAGTGGGACTTGGAGTCCTACGCAATCTCCTGCTTTGTGGTTGCCGGACGCACACCCCCTGCCAGCGATCCGGCAAGACAAAAGTCATTCGAGCTGTATCGCGCGAACTCCCGCAGCGTGACCATCGTGACCTACGACGAGATTCTTGAGCGACTGAGACTCCTCCGTGACTTCCTCACACCGGTCTCACCCGAGGCCGAGGAGGTCTGATCGAGATGGCACGTCCGCCCGCATGGAGGCACACGCTCGACGAGGCTCGGCGACAGGCCCTCGTCGCGATCGACTTCTACAACCGTCCCGGCGATCGGAGGAGCTTCAGCGACTTCATCGTCCACATCCACCTCGCCTGGCAGAACCTACTTCACGCCGACCGAATGCGCCGCAAGGCGGAAATCTTCTATCGTGAGTCGGGCGGCCGACGCCACTTCAAGAGGAACCCGGACGGTTCCAAGAAGACCTGGGACCTGAGCCAGTGCCTCAAGCACGAGTTCAAGGACAACGATCCAATCAGAGCGAACATCGAGTTCTTCGTCGGGCTTCGGAACCACGTGGAGCACCGCTTCCAAGACTCAGTCCTGGTAGCAACAGCTGCAGAGGCGCACGCCTGCATCATCAACTTCGAGGCAGAACTGATCCGGAGATTCGGCACAAGCGAGACTCTGGGTTCAGAGCTGAAGTTCCCGGTCTTCGTGCAGTCGCTGAGCCCAACGAGATACGAGGAACAACGCAATCTCCGTCGAGGTCTGCCAACTAGCGTCTCCACGTTCATCACTGAGTTCCAGGGCGGCTTACCAGATGACGTGCGAAGCGATGAGCGCTATGCCTACCGGCTCTTGTTGCTTCCCATGAAGGGACCCAAGACGGAAGCAGACCTCGCTCTGAACTTCGTACGGCAAGATGAACTCAGCGAGGAGGAACTTCAAGCTCTTCTCGGCCAGGAAGGTAGCGTCATCGTCGCGGAGAAGTACCGTGAGGCGATCTACGGCGATGAGATGCTCCCCAAGGCCGCCGCCGCCGCGGTAGAGGAGCGCATCGCCTTCAAGTTCAGCGTCAACGACTTCACGCGTATCCGCAAGGAATGGCAGATCGGGCCAGCCAAGAGTGGCGACAAGGAACAGTTGCCAAAATCGGACGGCTACTGCCTCTACTCACCTGCCTTCAAGCAGTTCGTCTATCGGCCAAAGCTTGTGGAACGGATGGCCGATGCGGTGGATACCGCAGAGAAGTACCAAGCTCTGCTGAGCCGTCCGCCTACCGTGAAACTGCCGGCGCAGACGTGAGGACTGCAACGGTGACTTCGTGTGTGGGGCTTTCGTCAGTCTTTCGTAGCCCGCGTCTTCGCCCACACCGTGCCCCGGTGAACTCCGAACCGGCGGGCCAGTGCGTTCACGCTCACGCCCTGCGCGCGGACTGTTCGCATAGCGTCTACTTCGGTGTCGGTGAGGCGTGTTCGAGGTCGTTTCGTTGGTTCCACCGACGCGTCGATCAGCGGGTCGTCGACCTCGCCCTTGGGCCCGGCATCCCTACCGACGCCTTGATCCCATGCGGAAACAAGCCTCTCGACCCGTGGTCGCCTGTTCCCGTAGTGCTCCATTGCGTCCACCGGAGAGAACCCCGGGTTGCCACGCGACCCGGGGTTCTCTGTGTCTTGGGGTTCAGTGCGTCTCGGGGGGTGTCCCTATGGTTTCGTCAAGCGGGGGCAGCAGCGGGGGTGCGGTAGAAGGTCTTGTTCTTGAGCATGGCGTAGAGGACGTCGCAGCGACGGCGTGCCAGACAGATCAACGCGGCAT